>CAMEFI010000011.1 GCA_945915475.1 uncultured Clostridium sp.
GTGGATGGTCGTTAGGGTTCATAACAGAACCACGAACTGTAGGTCTGATACCCATATGACGTTTCCGTCCAGCCTTACCAATATTTACAAGGCCGTGCTCAATATTTCCAACCTGACCAATCGTTGCACGTGCAATGATCGGAACCATTCTCATTTCACCTGATGGCAAACGAAGGGTTGCATATTTACCTTCCTTAGCCATAAGCTGTGCAGAATTACCAGCAGAACGAACTAACTGTCCACCCTTACCCGGATATAACTCAACGTTGTGTACCTCAGTACCAACCGGAATTGCTTCTAATGGTAAGCAGTTACCTACTTTGATATCTGCGTTGGCACCATTCATAACTTTGTCTCCAACCTTTAATCCAACAGGAGCTAAGATATATGCTTTCTCACCATCAACATAGCTAATCAAAGCAATATTAGCTGTTCTGTTTGGATCGTATTCAATTGAAACAACTGTTGCAGGAATATCGTCTTTTCTTCTCTTAAAGTCGATAATTCTGTATTTTCTTCTAGAACCACCACCGTGGTGTCTTACTGTAATCTTTCCCTGATTATTACGACCGGCATTCTTCTTTAATGAAGTTGTAAGGGATTTCTCCGGAGTACTCTTCGTGATTACATCGAAATCCAAACCAGTCATATTTCTTCTGGAAGGTGTATATGGGTTATATGTTTTAATTCCCATTTTCTTTCTCCTTTCAAACTGCATTTATTATCACGCTTGCATGCGTATGAATTATGTGTTCATTAAGTTCTCAGCGCCTACAGGCCTTCAAAGATCTCAATGTCTTTGCTGTCAGCAGTAAGCTGAACAATCGCTTTCTTAGACTTAGCTGTCTTACCGTAAACCATTCCACGTCTCTTGGTCTTTCCATCAAGATTCATTGTGTTTACCTTTGCTACCTTTGTTCCCTCGAACATCTTCTCAACAGCTTCCTTAATCATAGTCTTGTTTGCTTCCGGATGAACCTGAAATGTGTATTTCTTCTCAGCCATAGCATCCATAGACTTCTCAGTAATGATAGGCTTCTGAATTACGTCATAATACTGAATGTTTGCCATTATGCGTACACCTCCTCGATTGCTGCTACAGCATCCTTAGTAATCACAACAGTGTCATACTTAAGAATGTCATATACATTAATTGTGTTTGTAAGAGCTGTCTTAACATTAGGAACATTCTTAGCGGATAATACGATATTCTGGTCATTATCCTTTGTTACAACCAATGCCTTTGCAACTTCAAGGTTATTCATAACCTCCACAAACTTCTTAGTTTTAATCTCATCTAATTTGAACTCATCTAATACGATGAATTTCTCTTCATTTACCTTAGAAGTTAATACAGACTTCATTGCGCCTGCCTTTTCTTTCTTATTCAACTTCATAGAGTAATCTCTTGGCTTCGGAGCAAATACCACTCCACCACCTGTCCACTGAGGAGATCTTGTAGAACCCTGTCTTGCATGACCAGTTCCTTTTTGTCTCCAAGGCTTTCTTCCGCCTCCACGTACTTCTGCACGTGTCTTAGCACTCTGTGTTCCCTGACGTTTGTTTGCTAACTGTGCTACTACTGCCATGTGAACTAAATGCTCATTTATTTCTACACCGAATACAGCATCGTTAAGTTCCAACTTATCTACTTCTTTACCTTCGGTATTGTAAACAGCTACTGTTGCCATTCTAAGTTCCTCCTTCCTACAGATTACTTACCGTTCTTTACGGTTTCTTTAATCATAACCAATGACTTCTTAGGACCAGGTACAGAACCCTTAACTAAGATAACGTCATTCTCTGCATCTATTTTAACAATCTCTAAGTTCTGAACAGTTACTCTGACAGCTCCCATATGTCCAGCCATCTTCTTTCCCTTGAAGACCTTACCCGGGTCTGTTGCACAACCATTAGAACCTGCATGACGATGGTATTTAGAACCATGTGTCTTAGGACCTATGTGAAGACCATGTCTCTTGATTGCTCCTGCATATCCTTTACCCTTTGACTTAGCAGTTACATCAATCTTATCTCCTTCAGCGAAGATATCTGCCTTAATCACACTCTCACCAGCAACATAATCAGCAACATTCTCTACTCTAAACTCTCTAACAAACTGTTTAGGAGTTGTGTTTGCCTTCTTGAAATGTCCTACCTCTGCCTTACCAGCACCATGTGGATTTCTGATTACTTTCTTGCCTGATACATCTTTTGTTGTTACTTTTTCTTTCTTCTCACCGTAACCAACCTGGATTGCTTCATATCCATCGTTGTCTAATGTCTTAACCTGTGTTACTACACAAGGTCCTGCCTGTAATACGGTAACCGGTGTCAATACACCATCTTCATTGAAGATTTGAGTCATTCCGACTTTCGTAGCTAAAATCGCTTTCTTCATTTTAAATTTTCCTCCTAATTAATCTACAGCGGATTGCCGTGGCAATCATTCTAAATTTGGCTTAATGCCCATTAGGTTTTACTGTACTTACATAATAAAAAATAAATGTTGTTGTGAACCTTTTCACAAAATCTTATGCAAAATTATTTTGCTTTCATCTTAACGTCGATGTAAACGCCAGCAGACATATCTAACTTCTGTAATGCATCGATTGTCTTCTGAGTAGGCGCAATCACGTCGATCAATCTCTTATGAGTTCTCTGCTCAAACTGTTCTCTGGAATCTTTGTCCTTGTGTACTGCTCTAAGAATTGTAACTCTCTCAACCTTAGTAGGCATTGGTACAGGACCAGAAACCTTTGCACCTGTCTTCTTAACAGTATCAATAATGTTTGCTGCAGCCTGATCGATCAATTTGTGATCATAAGCCTTAAGTGTAATTCTCATTACCTGGTTTGCCATAAAAAAAGCCGCCTCCTTTTCGCACTTATTTAATAGGTACGACAAGTGGTGACTGTACACTCTCCCGTGTGTGTCATGTTTTGAAGCATTTGAAACATGTCTTTCACACGTCATCTCCATAAAGGATCGTTATTCGTACAGTGACTTGTCGTCAGTTTCTTAACTTGACATTCGCTCCACGGAAAACCTGCCTCGCCGGGCAGCAACCTCACGCTTCTACGCTATCAATGTCACAGCAAGTGCTAGTATACCCTATGTTTTCCGTGAATGCAAGTCTTTTTTATATAAATTCCAAAAAAAATTGTATTTTTATGTGTACAATCCTTTACATTTGATAAAATAACAGGTTTTCCTTCAATTCCGGTGTGATTACACCACCTTCTTTTTCATATTTTGCATAAACCACCTGACATTTCTGCATTTTCTGGTTATTCTCTGCCTCAAACCGTTTTATGGAAGCCTGATAGATTGGATTGGTCTTAAGTTCCATCCGAATTGCTTTTGCAAATGGACAATATCTTACCAAAATGTCACGGGATACCTTATTAAGACGAAAACTTCCCTTTGACTCAAACAAGATCCAGTTTACATAATCTCTCACAAAGACTTCACGGTAATTATTCTTTGTCCGGATCAACATGTTCTTCACCTTCTCTTTCGCCTCGGCTGACAAGTCACGGTTCTTCTTATAAAACTGCAGGTAAGAACAGTATTCCGCCGTCAGGGATTTATCCCGGACATCATTCCAATGCACCCCCTGTACCTTTCTGCATATCTCCCAACGGAATGCTCCCACCACTTCAAGCATCAAATCCCTTAAATCTACTGTTGTAAACAGCGGAAACATAAATCTTGCCGGTGTATTGCTCCTCTTACTGGATGTTTCCTGCCACATAATTCCACGCGCCCCTGCATTGGGCATCAGAATAATATCCGGCAGCACCTCTTGCATAATTCTGTCACACTGAATTCCCCTATCAGAACCGGCATATATCACCTCGCGGTAAAAAACCGAATAATCAGTCTTACGGATTTCATTTAACTGCATTTCAATCTTCTCTGCCGTCACTAACATTTTTTCCAGTGAACCGATCAGGTCTTTCTCACATAACACCGGACAAAATGATGTTATCCTTCCATATGTGATCTTATTCACCGTCATAAACATATTATGAATCTCAAAGTCTACACGTTTTTCCGGATTCTGTAATTCTCTCTTCACCTGGTCTTCCGTTAATTTTCCATTCTTTTTCATATCTGCAAGATATTCTGCATAATCCATATCCAATTCATTTTTTGATGTTGGCTTCGTCCCATCATATACACATTTCAGCCATCGGTATATCGTAAAAACATGCTCGGATGCACATACATCCAAATGCGTTGCTAATTCATATAAAGATGCCGCATTCTCTTCACCGGTAAACATCGTATCCACAAAGCCAAAATTCAAAAACATAAGAATCACCGGATTCAACGTGTCATTTCCCCGCACAGAACGCATAAACACCCGGTAATATATATCATAAAACACAGAGCTTACTTTTCTTCTCAACTTGTAGGCATGATCTTCCTTTGAGGTCATATCCGGGAGATCATGATACTCCTGCAACATAATCCGGATTGCATCAATATCTTCTTCCTCATAACCGGCATATTCCAAAATCATATTCAAGCAATCTTCCGTGCATACATCCACTTCTGCCACCGTGTCCTGGGAAAGGACCGCAAATGCTTCTTCGCCTATATTCATCCGGTGTTCCAATCCTTCACAGACTTCCTGATAATAAGAAAGCAATTGCGCATCATATAATTTGATTTTTGCCGCTACCTTAAGCATAAGATTCATATCCTTTATAATAGAAGAAATGTCCTTCCCCTCCCCAAGTGCTTTCCCTGCCAGTTCATAGAATAATTTAAACAAACAATTCTGTCCCCGCGCCAGCATAATATCTTTGTGATAGGAAAGATATGCCTCCATCTCTCCGATTCCCTGTGCAAAACGTCTCATCTGCGCCGAAGCTTCCATAATAACACCGATGGTCATTCCATCATCCTGACTCATCAGCTGAAGATACTCTGCCATATATCGTTTAACAATACTGACACTGTTACTTACCTCCCACGCTTCCGCTTTATGTTGCAACTCCAGTGCATTAAAATGTTCCATCTTCGGAAATGGCATTCCTGCCACGCGGTAATTGCTGCAAAATGTAAGATAATCATTATATAAAGTCTCCACAAACATATGAAAGTTCTTTGTCCGGCTCTCCAGTTCTGTATATAAACAAAGCAATTGATATCTCTGTTCTACCGCCGCCTTCAAAAAGAGACTTCGCAGTTTTTCTTTTCCGTTGAGAACAGTTTTAATGTCTTTTGCCCCTGTGCATATAAATTCCGCCAATGTACAATCCGTCTGCGCTATATAATCACACTGATAAATGTCTCTTTCAAATATGCCAACAATAGCATTTGTTGGAAGTTTAATCTGTTCCTCGCCAAATTTCTGAAGTACTGTTCCTTCCTGAAGAATATACCAGCATCTCACGGTATCATTTTTTCTTGCAATCCATTCCCCTTGTTTTAATCGTATTAGTTCCATATGAATCCCCTTTTTCCCATCGATAACCTTCTAATTGATTTCCTTGTCTTTTCACAACATCATTCACCCGTTATTCCGTTCACCCTCTAACAGCTGATATAGAGTGGGCTGAAAGGAAAACTCCTTCATAATATCTACTGCCTCCTGCAAAGAACGTTTTCTTTTCTCCCCAGAGATATGTCCTCTCACGGCACGAATCAGAATATTCTTCGGTGAATGCGCGATATCAATAAATTCCAACAACTGTGTCCTATATCCACTAGCCTCCAACAAACAGCCACGGATAGAATCCGTCATCAATGCTGCCACCCGCTCTTTCACAATTCCATACTTGGTAAGTGCCGTGAAATGATCCGTCTTCATCTGACTATTCAATTCATGCTGGCAACACGGCACAGAGAGAATCATTCCTGCCTTCCACCGGATTGCATTATACAATGCATAATCTGTTGCCGTATCGCTGGCATGCAGCGTCACCACCATATCAACCGGTTCCGTTGTCTGATATCCATTGATATCTCCTAATTCAAAATGCAGATTCTCATAATGATATTTCTTCGCAGTCTCATTACATTTCCGTATCACATCTTCTTTCAGATCCAGGCCCGTCATATGCACATCATATCCTTTGCATTCTACGAAATAGTAGTACAGAATAAATGTCAGATAGGACTTTCCACAACCAAAATCAATAATATGCATATGCTCCCGATTGGGATAATCCTTCACAACATCTTCTACCAGTTCCAAAAAACGGTTAATCTGTTTGTACTTATCATACATGCTTCGGACAACTTTTCCCTCTTTTGTAAATATTCCAAAATCCACCAGCGGAGGGATCACCATTCCTTCTTCTAATAAATACTTCTTCTTCCGGTTGTGTCCCGGCAGGCATTCTCCTTCCAGGGCAATCCTTCGCTGTTCCGATTCCTGCTGTCTGTCTAACTTCCGGCTTTCTTTCGCAATCTGTTGCCGATGAAATAATAATTTTCCTTTTTTCGTTATCTTGAAATCTGACTGTGTGCATTCATCAAATATATTCATCTGTCCATATACCACCGGAAAAAGTTCTGCCACTGCCTCCCCTAACTCTTCCGGTCTGATATTCTCATGAAATACCTGTTTTTCTGTAAAACGTTCTATCTGATATACCGAATCATTGCGTACTATTATCTTGTGAATCACTGTCTTCTTATATGGATACGTCTTATCCCGGAGATTACTAAGAACCACTTTAAGGGGCTTATCCCGTAATACCTGTTCCACCCGTTCCCGGTCAGACGCATCTAATATATCTTTTCTCTCCATACTTCACTTCCTCTGTTACAACATTCTCATCACAGCCTGTTAAAATTATAACATAGATTCCCATGGAAAAACAACGCAAACTACACTCGCCTCTTGAAATATGCAGCCATTCCATCTATAATTCTAACAGGAATACAAATAATACATCATAATGTTAAATATAGAAAGGACAGCTTATAGTTATGGATAGAGCAAAGAGAAAAGTAAGTGATTCCATGGTGGAACAGGTCTTTCAGGTTCGTCCGGGACATTTAAACGGTGCGAACCGGTTATTCGGTGGTCAGCTCATGGCCTGGATTGACGAAGTGGCCGGCTTAGTTGCTGTTCGTCACTCCAAAGGAAATGTTGTAACCGCAAGTGTTGACAACCTTAAGTTCATCCGCGGTGCGAAGCAATGTGATCTGATCGTGCTGATTGGCCGGATCACTTATGTGGGAAATTCCTCTATGGAAGTTCGGGTTGACGCTTACGTGGAAGACCCGGAAGGTATTCGCCGTCCCATCAATCGTGCATATCTGACATTAGTCGCTCTCAATGACGAAGGAACCGCTCCCCGAACCGTTCCGGGTCTGGAGATAGAAACAGAAAGCGAACGTGCAGAATGGTTAGCCGGAGAACGTCGTAAGCAGCTTCGACTGGAACGACGCAAAGAAGGATTTTAATATAGAAAGGAAATACAAATAAGGAGAATTCACATGTGGGTAGCAGATCACTGGAAAGATTACGAAGTTATTGATACATCAAAGGGAGAGAAATTAGAACGCTGGGGAAAATACATTTTACTGCGGCCAGATCCACAGGTATTATGGGATACCCCTAAGAAAAACCCTGCCTGGAAACATTTAAATGCACATTATCACAGAAGCAAAAAAGGCGGCGGTGAATGGGAATTTTTTGATCTGCCGGAGCAATGGTCCATCCATTACAAAGATCTGACTTTCCATTTAAAGCCATTTAGTTTCAAACACACCGGATTATTTCCGGAACAGGCTGCAAACTGGGACTGGTTCTCCGATTTGATCAAAAACGCAGGCAGACCTGTCAAAGTTCTGAATCTATTTGCATATACCGGCGGAGCAACCTGTGCAGCAGCCAAAGCCGGTGCAAGCGTAACCCACGTAGACGCTTCAAAGGGTATGGTTACCTGGGCGAAAGAAAATGCACAGGCATCCGGTCTCGGCGATGCCCCTATCCGCTGGATCGTAGATGATTGTGTCAAATTTGTAGAGCGGGAGATCCGCCGAGGTAATCATTATGATGCCATTATTATGGATCCCCCATCTTACGGAAGAGGACCAAAGGGCGAAATATGGAAGATCGAAGAAAAAATCCATCCATTTATCGCCCTGTGCGAAAAACTGTTAAGTGACAAACCGCTATTTTTCCTGGTCAATTCCTATACCACAGGACTGGCACCTGCCGTACTTACTTATCTCATTTCAACCGAGGTAGTATCAAAGCATGGTGGAAAAGTTGTTTCGGACGAAATCGGACTTCCTGTATCTTCTAATGGATTAATCCTCCCATGCGGAGCTGCAGGTCGCTGGCAGCAAGAGTAGCAATGATATGAATCTAGGAGAATATTATGAGTAAACAGAATGTAATTGACAACGAACGAAAGCGCGGAGACTATACCATGTTCATCGACAAACTGGTATGGGTCGGCGTACTATGCCTTTTGCAGGTTGCCCTTTTTGTGTTTATGTATATAAAGCTCCGGGAACAATATTTCAACATACAAATTGTTCTGTCCATAATCAGCATTCTTGTTGTGCTGTACATTATCAACCGCCCCATCAACCCTTCCTACAAGTTGGCATGGTGTATTACCATCCTGATCATTCCGGTCTTCGGAGGATTCTTTTATCTGTTACTCTCTGTCAACAGTACCCGACGAAGTTTCCGTAAAAGTATCCGGGAAGCGGTTGCAGAATCTAAAAAGCATTTATCCCAGGATTACAGCGTTCTGGAAGAAATTGAGAAACACAGCAAACACGCATTACCCCAGGCAAGTTATATTAATAATCTTGCCAAATATCCGGTATACCAGAATACAAGTGTCAAATATTTTGCCTCCGGGGAAGAAATGTTTATTGCATTGCTGGAAGAATTAGAAAAAGCAAAACATTTTATTTTTATGGAGTACTTCATTATCCATAATGGAATCTTCTGGAATAGTGTTTTGGATGTGTTAAAACGAAAAGCACAGGAAGGTGTAGAAGTCAAGATAATATACGACGATATGGGAAGTGTTCGCACGCTTCCTCCCATGTATTATGAAGAATTGCGGCAATACGGTCTGGAATGTTATTGTTTTAATCCTTTCAGTCCGACTTTGTCGCTACGTCTTAACAACCGGGATCACCGGAAAATAACTGTAATTGACGGCCATACATCCTTTACCGGCGGTATCAACTTAGCAGATGAATATATTAACAAACGTCAGAAGCTTGCCGGATATTGGAAAGATTCCGGCGTTATGTTAAAAGGCGAAGCAACCTGGAACTTTACCGTTATGTTCCTTCAATTATGGCAGCACGTTTCCAATACTTTTGTGGATTACGAAAAATATCATGTAAAGCCTTCTGATTTTCCGGAAGAATGCAGAAACTGCGGTGACGGATTCATTCAGCCATATGCTGATAATCCATTATTCTCTGAAGTCGTTGCTGAAAACGTCTATCTTAACATGATTCATCGCGCAACCAAATATGTATATATCACCACTCCATATCTGATTGTGGACAACGAAATGATCACAGCCCTTACACTGGCTGCACAAAGTGGCGTAGATGTCCGGATTATCACCCCTCACGTGCCTGATAAGAAAACTGTTTTTATGATAACCCGTTCTTTCTACGAACCTCTTACGAAAGCCGGCGTAAAAATATATGAATATACCCCCGGTTTCATCCACTCCAAAATGATGGTGGCAGACGATAACTACTGTGTCGTGGGCTCCATCAATCTGGATTTCCGCAGTCTGTATCTGCATTTTGAATGTGCTACTTTTCTGTATCATTGCAAAGAGATCAATGCTGTAAAAGAAGACATTTTAGACTGTATTGCAGCCTCCGAAGAGATTACTTATAACCACTGTTTACAGATGAATAAACCATATCGTTTTCTGCTAAGTCTTCTTCGTCTGTATGCGCCTCTTCTATAGGCATTGTGATACAATGATATCTCCAAACTTTGCATTGACAACCTTTGCCAGATCCAGAGGATTTAACAGAATCTGCATGCCAATCCTGCCACCACTTATAATAATTTCATCAAAATCCTTCGCACTTTCCTGAATCACCGTGGGAAACAATTTCTTCATTCCAACAGGGGTACATCCACCCCGGATATAACCGGTAAGTGCATTGATTTCTTTCACATGGATCATCTCAATGGATTTCTCACCAACAAACTTTGCCGCCTTCTTAAAATCTATCTCTTTATCAATGGGAATTACAAACACATAGTGTTCACCACTCTTTCCCACCGTCACCAATGTCTTAAAGGACTGATCATAGGGATCTCCATTTAAGTCTGCCACGTGGATGCCGTCAATGAATTCATCACATTCATAGGTCCTGGTACGATAAGGAATCTTATTCTTATCCAGAATGCGCATGGCATTGGTCTTATTCTCCTTCTTTGCCATCTAGTACCTCCGTCCGGTAATTGTGAAATGAATAGTTTGATTCTGTCATTACATTGTCTCTAATATCTTATCAATACTTACCAGTTTTACACAAAGAGCAAACAATTTTGCAGCCTCTTTCATCTCTTCCGGCGTCGGGAAAGATGGGGCAATACGAATATTACTGTCTAACGGATCTTTGCCATACGGGTAGGTTGCTCCTGCACCGGTCATAACCACACCGGCATCTTTACATTTTGCAACAATCGCCTTTGCACAGCCTTCCATAGCATTAAAGGATATGAAATATCCTCCTCTTGGTTCAATCCAGCTTCCAATGCCGAGACCGTTCAGTTCTTCATTTAATACATCCAGTACTGCTTCAAACTTTGGACGCATTAACTCGGCATGTTTCTTCATATGTGCCTTCAATCCATCCAAATCCTTAAAGAATCTCACATGACGCAACTGATTGATCTTATCATGTCCGATTGTCTGAACCGTCATCTGCTTCTTAATAAAATCAATATTCTCTAAAGAAGTGGCAATGGCAGATACACCAGAGCCAGGGAAACTAATCTTGGATGTCGAAGCGAATATATAAACCATATTCGGATTACCAGCCTTCTCACATTCCTCTAAAATGTTCAAAATCTCATCCTGCTTATCCTCATATAAATGATGGATGCAATATGCATTATCCCAGAAAATACGGAAATCTTCTGCTGCCGGTTTCAAATTTGCAAACCTTCTTACCACCTCATCTGAATAAGAAATACCGGTAGGATTGGAATACTTCGGAACGCACCAGATTCCCTTTACCGCTGCATCTTCATTCACATACATTTCTACCATATCCATATCCGGACCATCCTCATATAAAGGAATATTGATCATCTCAATACCAAAGAACTCTGTAATCTTAAAATGTCTGTCATATCCAGGAACCGGGCAAAGGAATTTCACTTTATCCAACTTACACCATGGTGTAGAACCATTGACACCATGGGTCATAGAACGGGACACGGTATCATACATAATATTCAGGCTGGAATTCCCACATACAACTACATTATCCTTCTGTACCGACATCATATCTGCCATGAGTTTGCGGCACTCGCCAATACCATCTAAATCCCCATAATTTCTGGTATCATTTCCCAGAACGGTTTTCATATCCGATGTGCTGTTAATAACATCTAACATCGGTAACGAAAGCTCTAACTGGGATGCACCCGGCTTACCTCTGCTCATATTCAGGCTAAGCCCCTTCGCCTGGGCCTCCTTATACTCTTCATCCAGTGCCTCTTTCAAAGCAAGTAATTCTGATTTTGTCAAATCCTTATATGCTTCCATAACAACCTCCTGTATGATAAATAAAACATAATTAATAATCTAAAGCATTCTCTATTCTGTCGAAAATTCTTGCAATAATCTTATGTATCATATCATAAAACCCATGCTATTGGAAGACAAAATATGAGAATTTGCATCTCAGGGTAAATATAATAACATTTCCGCATATCATTTCTTAATATTATAAATTATTATCTTTATATTCTTAATATAGTAAGCCGTATCATGCTCTATATTTAATAAAAATAAACAAAGATATCAATTCGTGGATTTTCTCTTTATTTACTATTAGCTTTTCCATAAACCTAGTGCTTCTTTAATTATTCTATTGGTCTGTTCATCAAAATACGCTGATATTAGATACATGATAAAGTTTCTATTCCTCCGAAAGAATCTTTACCTCATCCCCCAAATATTTTGCAATTAATGGTATTGGAATCAATTTTCAATTGCTTTCATTTCAATAAAATGCCTATTTTACCCTTTTAACCTTTGTCCACGGAGAATATATTCTATTATATCTTTCACGTCCCATATAAAATCTTACACGAACATAATACTGCTTTTTATTTGGTAAATGAATCACCTTAATATTATTTTTACATTTCACCATTTTTTTCTTCTTAAAAGTCTTATCTGTGGAATATTCAACCTGATATCCTATAGCTTCTTTTACTTTTTCAAAGGATACTGTAAGATTCCTTCCCTTACGCTTTGCTTTCAATCCAGTTATCTTTTTCATACGAACTAATCCATCAAATTCGCAAAACGGACCTTTTTTTCCATCTACAATAGCCCTTACTTTATAACCATACCATACTCCATTTTTCACAGACTTATCAATCAAAGTAGTTTTATTTTTTGAAACTTTTTTAAACCGTTTACATGGATATCCATCACTACTTTTATAGATTTCATACGCCGTTGCATTATATACAGGTTCCCAAGAAATCGATATTCCTTTATCCACATTCTTTAATTCAGTAATGAGTGGAATATAGAATTTTTTATTTATGCTGAGATTTCCATTCATATCAACAGAATAAAACACAATACAATCATTATTGTATACATACCAAATAACTTGATTACCTACAACAACCGGCTTACAATCAGACAACTCACCCACAACCGAATATACTGTAGAAAGCTTGTTTCCATTCTCGTCTACAAATACATATTCAACATAATTTTTATTACCTTTATAACGACGCCAAAGAACCAGAAACTTATTATCATTTATTTTTACAAGATGTGGCGTAGAAATCTCTTCCTCAGTTGTCTCCCCAGTTGTTAACCACACTGTTGTCGTTGTACCAAACTGCCTTTTTGTATATCGAGTCCCTGCCTCTTCAATCAATGCTCGTGGTGTAATAAGAAGCATAATATTACGATGATCTATATTATTACCATCCTGCACCGCAGAATTAGCCGCCACAATATAGTTATTCGACGAATATTCTAACCCTCCTACTGATGCATATGTTTCATTATCACCGGTCTCTCCTGCAAAAGAATAAATTTCAGAAGAAACGTTACTTTTATTATATTGATTTGTACTATTCGGTTCATTTTCAAATAAACTTAACCGGAACGCCCTTGGATATGCATCACCATGATTTAAGCTTACAATATTTTTTTGGTCATCTGCAATAATAAACTGATTAAAAGAATGACTTACATAAGCGACTTTTCCTACATCAAGAAGCGACATAGAATTAATATCAATAACAAATGACAAATTCGACTGATGATTCAGTCCATCACTTGACTTATACATAAGTTTCGAAGTAAGAACATATAATTTTCCATCACACTCAGTCATTCTTAATGACCCAAAATCAAAAGGTGTATTTGTATTACAATTCATACATGATGTAGCTGCAATACGATTCCAATTCTTGTCATATCGAATAACCCGAACAACCTCCTGATCATCACTCTCCTTTGGATTCTTCTGCCCAACTACAATATAATAGGAATCACTCCCTTCATAAAATCCACCAAACAAAGGCAATTCACAACTCATTGATTTTGACGAAAGCAACTCATAACCATAGTCATAGTAATAGATATCAATATTCCCATTTTCATATTGTACTCTCATAAATCCATTTGAAGTATTTACCAAATATGATGTAATTACCGAGCCATATGTAGAATAATTCTGATAATCTTGATTTCCAACATAACCTTCAGAGTAATCCTCATCATATCGTTCCGCATAAACCTTAACCGGAATTAGTAAAATCGCAATAATAAGGATACCCATTTTTATAATCTTATTTCTTTCCATCTTCTTTCCCTTGTATAATGAACTCATAGGGAAATTCACTACACATTTTCCTTTCTTGATTATTTTCTATATAATCAGTTGTAGACGCTGTGGATTAGTTCTATTTCCTACGGCAGCTAGCAACTCAAAACTCACTTTTGGTGGAGTGGTTAATTCCTTTGCAGAGAGGATTTCCACCTGTACTATTTCAAGCCCTTGCAGGGCGCACTGTCTGACACCAATGTCCTGATAAGTGACCAGAAAGCAATATATATGCCCTTATCTCATTTCATAAATATATCTGTGTATCACTTCGTCCAATTTTTTGAGAATAATCGGTTTTTCCAGATAATCTGTAAATCCAAGACTGATATACTCCTCTCTTGCCGTTGGGGAATAATGTCCTGTCAGAGCAATCACCGGAACAGATTTGTAATATGTATCAATCTGACGCAGTTGTGCTAAGGTTTCAACACCATCCATTCCCGGCATCATATGATCTAAGAAGACAATGTTATATTTATTTGCATGCATCATTTTCAATGCTTTTTCTCCACTTTTGGCACAATGCACTTCCATCTTATAGGGTGCTATTAATGCCTCAAATAAATGAAGGTTCACTGCTGTATCATCTACCACAAGCACCAGCTTATCCTGTGCACCGGCTATCGCTGTTTCTAGCTTAACGTCCTCACCATGCGTGTCCGACAAGTCCACCGCACATTCATCTACAACCTTTTGTAGTAATGTAAAGGAAAAAACAGAGCCTTTTCCATAAACGCTCTCTACTATCATACGACTATTCATCTGCATCAAAAGGCCTTCTACAATACTCATGCCAAGTCCGGTACCTTCCATGTTACGGTTTCTTAGCAGATCCAGTCTGCCAAATTCAGCAAAAAGGGTATCCATGTCCTCCTTCTTAATCCCGATACCGGTGTCTTTCACGGTAAACTTTATGGAAGCCTGTCCCTCCACATCCTCCTGCCGTTCTATCCAAAAGGAAACCTTTCCCTGATCCGTATACTTCACTGCATTGGTAAGAAGATTTATCAAAATCTGTGCAATTCTTATTTCATCACCAAACAGCCGGGATGGTACATCTTCCCCCACCTTTAATTCAAACTCCAGGTTTTTCTCCACAAGTTTGGGTCTGATTATATTATATACTCTATGAATCAATTCTGTCATGTCATATTCTACAGGGACGATTTCCATTTTGCCTGCTTCAATTTTAGAATAATCCAGAATATCATTCACAAGGCTCAGCAAATACTGGCTTGCTGCCTTCACATCCCGGGCATAGCCCCTAATCTCTTCATCCTTACAATCCCGCAATATGACCTCATTCATCCCCATAATGGAATTAATCGGTGTCCGGATCTCATGTGACATATTGGAAAAAAACTTGGTTTTATTCTTGTCTGCTTCCTGCAGTCTTTCATTTTGTTCTTCAATTGCCTTGACCAGACCCTCCTGGCGAAGTAATTGCAACATATCCTCCGAAATATCGCTAACCGTATAAACAAATCTTGGGTTTTCTCTCGAAAAACTCTTCATTCTGACAAAATTTAAACGGCACCATACAAATTCCCCCTGCATATTCTTCATCTGCAAGTCAATATGAAAACTGTTTTTCATTTCCAGTGTATTCATCACATTTTCCGGAGAAGATGCACGAAGAAATAATACTTTATCTTCCTCTTTGAACATATTAGAGATCATAACTCTCCAATCAGAATATTTGATATCCATATAATCCTGTCTGGTGGCATTAATCTCTGTAGTATTCGGATTCACACAGGAGTCTTCGGCAAGGTCTACAATCATAGAAAACAGATACGATTCCTGCAAAGTATCAATTTTCTCCATTTCCCGCATATTGCTCAGTTCCCGCTCTGCTTCTGAAAAGAAAAGCAGCATGGATTCCTCCGAACTCACATTGAGAAGCAAAAAATGCAGCCCTATCTCCTCACCATTAACCTGGAACCGTATATCCCCTTGATATTTATCCTTTTGGAATACAGTTTCATCAACAAATCGGTCATAATCATCCGATTTTTTCCCTTCTGACGCTCCACCTTTTTGAAACAAAAAACGATACAAGGTTCTCAACGTTCCTGTTTCAGGAAAGAGATTCTTAACATATTGGTTACCCTCGCTCACATGATAACTTTTCTCAATGTGATTAATCTCTATAATAGCAACAATGTCCTCCAAAATTACAGAAAACAGTTTGTCATAAAATTGTTTTATTTTTTCTTCCAGCATCTTACATGCCTCCTTATCACATATAACCGAGTAATTAAAATTCCAATTACATAGTATTTTATCACTTTTTGTCAAAAATGAAAAGGCTAGCGCATCTCCGATACATTTTTTACATTTTAGCCTTCTCCGCAAGAGTAATAGCTTGCGTTTACATAGAAATCCGATTCCCGAAATCTTATGAGGATGTTTGTGCTTATGCTTACAGCGGAGCTTTTTATAGCCATCATCAGCTTATGTATCACTTGCTTTGCTCTTGGTTATGCCGTTGGTTCTAAGAGCAATGATAAGACACAAAAATAACCGCCCTGGTCTGGTAAACTTTGGCGGTTATTTTTATAACTAGCATATATTAGGCTACCTTTCTTATTAAGCTTGGCATTATAATAGTCTTCTTTTATCGCAACTATTTTTTCTTAATCTTAAATTTAACTACTCTTACATTTCCTGCTTTATCCCAAACCTTCAAAGTGTAACTCTTTTTCTTCTTAACCGTATAACCTTTCTTAGCTTTAGTCACACTAATTTTCTTCCCATTCAAAGTAACTTTCTTAATACCAGACTTATCTGAAACCTTAAACTTTGCTTTAGTTTTATAAGTCTTGTTGTTTTTTACACCTTTTACAGTGGGCTTTTGGGAATCTTTATTTGTTGTTGTTTTTGTTACCTTAGGGTCTTTTCCATTAGAAATATTAATGGCAGAATCATTTAAATAATTGATACTTGAATTTTTGTTTTTACAATAAATAGGAGTGTCAATTTTAATTTTTCCATCTTTTATATGTTCATAATAAAAAATTATATGACAATAATATTTATCATTATAATGGAGTTTACAAAATCCATCTTTTGTTTGTGATGGTTTCGCTGATCCACAAAATGCCTCAAAATGATATTCATAAGTAGTTCCATTTACATCATAAGGTTGATAAATAAAATATTTATCTTTCTTAATAAAAATACCATTAAAAATTTCAGATAATTTATATCTATAAATTGCAAAAGAATTGCCACTAATTATGTCTTTATATTCTCCATTTTGGTCTATTTTTGATGATTTTCCCATAACTTCACCTTCTGATACCTTAATAAAGTAACTCCCTTTATCAAAACAGTATCCTACGGGACCACAATCGATATTCTTCAATTCATTAAAATTTGAATCATATATTGTGCAGCTTCCATCAAAAACTAAAAAATCATTTTCTTCAATATCAAATTTAAAAATCACTGGTTCAAGAGTTTTATTGTAATATTCAAAAGAATAATTATGATCTTCTGAATTTTTTGGATTTTTATACTCCATTGAACCTTCGATAAAATTCTGTTCTGCAAAAACAGTATTTGAAAAACATAATACTGTAGACAAAATAGCAATAGATAAAATAATTCTTGTTAATCTTTTCATAATTCATTACCTCACTTTTCTATCTTTTTATTCTTCACCTTAACCTTAACAACAGTACTTATTTTTTTGGTTGCTTTCACAGTTGGCTTTACCGTCACCTTCTTTCCAACTGCTACTAATACAGACTTTTTAACACTTAAAGATTTTACATATTTTTGGGTTGCCGCCTACGTATCTATAGATAATACCGGATTGGCCACTGTTACTGATAAAATCATTGCCATTGTTAAAATCCATGTTAAAATATGTTTTTTCATCATGTTTTTTCTCCTCCTATTGTTTGTTTTTTCATCATTATCCTTAGTAAAATTTTCATTATAATTCTTTTGAAGTATATCACATAACTCCCATTTTGGATATAAAAACTTCTATTTTGGACAATAGAAACTTCCATTTTAGAAAAATATTACAAAAGGGAGGCAATATTCATGTCCGAACGACTTACCCAAACCAATCATCCCATCATTGGAACTAATATCAAGCGTTCGCGTACCGAATGCAATCTACGGGCTGTCGATGTTATTGCAAAGCTTCAATTAAAAGGTATTAAAGTCACTACCGGTATCTTCAGCAAAGTAGAACACGGTCTTAATAATCTGTCCATCCAGATAAAAGACTGGTTTTAAGATTATTCGTATAACACCTACATCCTCTTCCTGAATGGAATGAAATCCGCTCTCATTCTGTTTGATGCAGATTAAATTCCCGGTATAGATTTCCACAATATTTCCATCTTTGACCAAAGCGCGATTAAGTGGAGCATTTTCAAATAATCCTGAAACGCATCAAATGTATTCTGAATCCAGCCCAGCCTGCCAGCAAACACCACTCCATTCTCATTTACTTCCATAAAATATGCCTTTATATCCATTCTGCATTGTCCACTGTCCTTTCCCCGTATTCACATGTTTTGTACAGCAATTATCCTTACTATATCACATATTTTTCCATAAAAAAGGGACTTGTAATTTTCTATCGAGTTACTGTTGAATTCTACTATTTATTGTCCCTTCCCGCCACTAGGGCGGATTAGGGACTTTCCCCATTAGAGACGTGCGCCGAAAAAACACTCCATACAAATCAATGTATAGAGTGTCTTTTCTTTTGTCACATACAGTAACTTACCATCTGTTAAATATTTGTTAGATGTTTACTCAATTTTGTTTTTGATGTTCTTATTGAAAATCCCTAGAACCCTTGATTTTACTTAATGCAGAAGATGGGGCGAGTGTGGTCCTGCGGACCACATGTTACGAGCCGACCGAGCCGGAGGCGAGACCTTGAACCTTGGGTTCAAGGGGGTGCTTCGGCTCGGTATAAGAAAACAGCAGATACTTTCGTATCTGCTACTTTCTTATACTGCAGAAGATGGGACTTGAACCCACACGGGTGTTACCCCACTAGAACCTGAATCTAGCGCGTCTGCCATTCCGCCACTTCTGCATTTGCTCACCTATGCAAGCAACTATTACATTCTATACGATTTTAGAAAGAAAATCAAGAGCTATTTTCTATTTTTCTTCTGCAAAAGGAAACTTATTAGCAAGATCCATATTCACATCTTCCTCCATATTAAAATGGGAATCATAATCTTTGAACCAGTCCTCATATACTCCACTAAAATATTCCTTTTGCTTACGGGCGATGATCTCTTCCTTATTCTTTTTTGTCAGTTCTTCATCATTGGATTTCATCATCTTAAATATATGATATCCATACTGACTCTGAATTACTGTGCTCACCTCACCATCTTCCATTGCCAGAATCTTATCCGCAACAGATTCTCCATATTCTTCCACCATTTCTGCCTTTGCCATGGTGTAGGAATTGGAATACTTAAGCTTATATTTATCCACAATATCCTGATAGGTGACATTCTCATCCTGTGCCAGAGAGGATAATGCCTCATTTGCCTTTTCCAGCTGTGTGGCTTTCTTCTCATCGGTATATTCCTTCACACTTCCATCTTTGTCAACACTATAGCATTCAAACACCATATCATAGAAAGTTGTCATCCTGGCTTCCTCTTCCGAGATTTCAAAATCATATTCCGCAATCTTCTGGTTATAGACTTTCTTCGCGATGGCATTTTCCTCCATCACCTGTTTTACCAGTTCCTTTGTAATCTCAGATTCCTTCAGATCTGCTTGTGTTAATCCATTATAAAAGGTCTCTGCTGCATTCTCAATATCTGCCCTTTCACTATCACTTAACGAGATATTCATATCCTCTGCCTGATGCACCAAAACCCTGACCCGGTTGATGTTTTCAATAATATCCTCGATGGTAATCTCCCTTAATGTGCGATTACCATTCTCCGTATCCATCTCTAAATCCCAGACACCATTTCCATAGGTCTTCTGATAGTCTTCCTCTATCGTCTTTCCATAAATGTAATATTCCCCATACGTAATCTGGGAATCTCCAAATTCGTATACAATATTCTTTGTTTCCTCTGTATTTTTCTTGCCACAGGCAGTCGAACTCATCACACAGATGAGACTCATACAGATGACCCAAAATCGTTTTGCATATCTCATACATTATTCCTCCACATATTTTGCAAAATCATATAAGGATAATTTGTCCCAGCTATTTCCAACAAATGTTGCTTCTTCTACTCCCAATTCGTTATACCATTCTTCCTTTTTCTCTTTCAAAGCATCTTCTGCCATATCCAAACGGTAATGTTCCATTACCTGCTCCGAAAGTTCCTTATTATCCTCTTCTATCATCTCAACAATAGCATAGCAGCTTGCTATATCGATCACCGGGCTATATTCTCCCTTTTTCAATGTCTTTGCATACTGAGTAAAATCATCTCCAAAGCTTTCTGCCATATTGCTCTGCTTACCGGAGACATTCTCAATTCCATATTCTTTGGCAAGCTCTTCAATATCAGCACCATCCTTTAGTTTCTGATGGGCTTCTTCTGCCTGTTGTTTTCTCTGCGTAATCTCCTCATCCGAAAGCAACAGCGGCGTCTGTCCATCCTCTTCCGTCAGATAATTGCCATCTTCATCCACCTGAACCTTCGGAAATAACAGCATATACATCGTGCAGTATCTCTGATCTTCCACCTCAACAGTATCCGTTACAGATTCTTCTAGCTTATATGCCAGGTATCGCTCCCGATACACTTCCATTACCCTGTCTCTTTCAATTCCAAGGTCATTCAGGATTCTCCCACTGATCTGTCCTAAGTATTTAACGACATCCTCTGAAATCGCCTCTTCTTCCTCTTTGGACAATTGAATCCCCTGTTTCTCAGCGATCATCGCTTCCACTTTATAATCCATAATCAGTTGAAGAACTTCTTTCTTATAATACTCATCTGCACTACTTCCATCCTCTGCAGTGGTATCCAATGCATTCTCACCAATTCCTAAATCCACAACATTTTGAAGCATGCACAAATTCACTTCATCCAGATAGACATTTTCATCTCCAACCTTGAACACGACCGTATCGGAAGGGGAGCGCCCTTCTCCTGACAGGAACCACAAAATAACTGCAAACACAGCAATCAGAAGAAGAATACCAGCCCCAAAAAGAATACCTTCCTTTCTCTTTTTTCCCTTGTCCGACTTTTGTTCCTTATCCAATTGTTTCTTTGTTTTCTGGTCACTCTTTCGTTTTGTCCCCATATTCCATTCCTTTGTCTTTCTCTTATACCAGATGAACAATCCTTCATTCATTCTTTTCATTATAGTATATTTTCATATATGCGTCAAAAAATTATTCATCCTTCGATCAATTCATTGATATCTGCGATAATGCCATCTAACTGCAGAATAAACTTCTTAAGACTTTTCTTTTCCAAATCAATGATAAATCCAGGGTTTGCCCCCGCCACAATCCGTATGTTATTCAGATACTTTGCCAGAAAATCATCTAAAAGTTCTGTCTTTACCTTGACTCCCGCTGCCATTGCTACATGCACCTTGCCATCTTTATAAGTAATCTCCGTTATATATGCTTCGTGAGCCTGTGCTTTCAGTTTCGCAATGGTCATCAGATTCGTCACTGCTGTCGGCGGTTCTCCAAACCGGTCTGTCAGTTCATCCAGCATATCCTCATAATCTTCCTGTGTCCAAATGCCGGAAATCCGTTTGTACAACTCTAATTTTGTCATCTCATTTTTCACATAGGTTGCCGGAATATAAGCATCGATTGGAATCTCAATGGACGTCGCAAAGGTTTCTTCACTAAGCTCACCCTTTTGCTGCAAAATGGCATCATTAAGCATTTTGCAATATAAGTCATATCCAACTGCCGCCATATGACCGGACTGATCTTCTCCTAACAGGTTACCCGCTCCACGAATCTCCAGATCCCGCATGGCAATCTTAAATCCGGACCCCAGATCCGTAAATTCCCGAATGGCTTTCAACCGTTTCTCTGCTGTTTCCTTCAGCATCTTATCTCTGCGATACATTAGAAATGCATATGCTGTTTTACTGGAACGTCCCACTCTTCCCCGAAGCTGGTACAACTGTGATAACCCGTAATTTTCCGCATCATGGATAATCATGGTATTGGCATTACTGATATCCAGTCCCGTCTCAATGATCGTTGTTGTCACCAGAACATCAATTTCCTTATTGATAAATGCCATCATCACATCCTCGAGTTCCTTTTCATTCATCTGACCGTGAGCATAGGAAATCCGTACATTAGGCATCATTTTTGCAAGATCTGCTGCCACATCCGCAATGGTATTGACCCGGTTATATACATAATACACCTGACCACCCCGGGCTAACTCCCTTGTTACTGCCTCTTTAATCAACTCCGGATTATATTCCAACACATATGTCTGAATTGCCTTGCGGTCCACGGGAGGCTCCTCCAACAAACTCATATCCCGTATTCCAACCAGACTCATATGAAGAGTTCTGGGAATCGGTGTTGCCGTAAGAGTCAGCACATCAACATCTTTCTTAATCTGCTTAATCTTCTCCTTATGGGATACACCAAATCTCTGCTCTTCATCAATAATGAGTAATCCAAGATTACTGTAATCCAAATCCTTAGAAAGCAACCGATGTGTTCCAATAATAATATCAATCTGTCCCTTTTTGAGTTTCTGAATGGTTTCCCGCTGCTCTTTTGCGCTTAAGAAACGGGACAGCATCCCTATCTCCACCGGATAATCCTGCATACGTTCCTTAAATGTATTATAGTGCTGCTGTGCCAGGATTGTCGTAGGCACCAGATAAGCAACCTGTTTACCATCCTGCACCGCCTTAAATGCCGCACGAATAGCCACCTCTGTTTTGCCGTATCCAACATCTCCGCAAATCAAACGGTCCATGATCTTGGTGCTTTCCATATCTGCTTTTGTCTCCTGAATGGCACGAAGCTGGTCATTGGTTTCCTCATAAGGAAACATTTCCTCAAATTCCTTCTGCCAGACAGTGTCCGGAGAAAATGCATAGCCGGATTTCGACTGTCGGATAGCATACAGTTCCACCAGTTCCTTCGCCACTACATTTACCTGCCGGCGAACCTTTGACTTTGTTTTCTCCCACTCATTACCGCCTAACTTGTTAAGCTTCGGTCTCCTGCTATCCTTCGATGCATATTTCTGAATCATATCCAGTTGGGAAGCAAGAATGAATAATTTCGACCCTCCACTATACTCGATAGCAATATAATCCTTTGTAACCTGGTCTACTTCTATCTTCTCAATTCCCAGGTAAATACCCAGACCGTGCCGCTCATGCACCACATAATCTCCAATATTCAGGTCATCAAAGCTGTTAATTTTCTCTCCGGAATACAGCGGTTTACGCTTCAGCCGTTTCTTAGTCTTTTGCTGTCCAAAAATGTCGCCTTCCGTAAGCACCACTAAATGAATATCCGGAACGCAGAATCCGCTCTTTAATCTCCCATTGGTAACCATCATTTCCGACTGCTCTAACACACGATCCTTGTTCTCTGTAAAAAAGCAATTCACATCCTGATCCCGTAAATTCTCCGCAAAACGTTCTCCACGGGTCGCAGATGGACAAAACAGCACAATACGATATCCTTCCTGCTTCCATCTTTTTATATCCTTCAATAACATTTCAAAATTATGACGGTAAGTAGGAACCATCTTCGTCTCAAATGCCAGTCTGGTCTGTGGCTCAAACAAAGATTCCTCTTTTGCCAAAATGCTGAACAGCACCGTATCTTTTATGGCTATCTTTCCTGCAATCTCCTTGTAATCAAACAGAATATCAGCCTGACTTGGCAGCATATAACCACCTTCTAACCGGCTGATCATACTCTCCCGGAATTCCAGCTGGCAGGCTTTTGCTCTCTCTAACACCCGGTCCGGCTCATCTACAAAAATGAGGGTATCTTCCGGCATATAAGACAAAAAACTATAAAGCTCCTCATAGAAAGCACCAATATAACTATCTATTCCCATGGCACTATGAAAGCATGTAAGTTCTTCCTTCAACGCCTCCATCTCCCGGTTGATCCTTGCATATTCTTCTGTCTTAAAACTTTCTTTCAACTGCTTCGCATATGCTTTATGCTCCTTTTGCAGTTTTTTCAGTCCGTTTTGCACTCTGCCCTCATCTAAAATCATCTCTGCCGCAGGATATACACGCAGTTCTTCTACATTTTCAATGCTACGCTGACTTTCTACATCAAAACTGCGAATACTGTCAATTTCTTCTCCCCAGAGTTCCACACGATATGGGCACTCACTACTCATGGGGAAGATATCCAGGATACCTCCCCTTACTGCAAATTGTCCAACTCCATCTACCCAATCATTTCTCTCATATCCAAGAGCCACTAGTGTCTTCTTCATCTTTTCAAGATCCAGGGGCTCTCCAAGCCGGAACGATACAATGTTCTTTTCTATTTCCTCAAGGGGTACCAGCTTATTGAGCAGCGCATCAATAGATACCACAACTGTCGTAGCAGTATGTTCAATAATCCCCTTAACCACTTCCATTCTCTGTCGCAAAATCGTATGCCCATGAATATCCGCATTGTAAAACAACACATCCTTTGCCGGATAATACAGAACATTTCGATCAAAAAATGCATAGGCGTCTACAATCTCCTTTGCCCGGTCTTCATTATATGTCACGATCAGTTTCATCCGGTCGCTTCCCAAACAGTCCATTACATAATACCGGGCAAATCCATCTGTCCCTGTAATCTCCACAGGCATTTTCTTATGTTTTTTTGCCTGTATATACTGCTCCCCTACCTCCGATAATCGAAAGGGTGCTTTCAAACATTCCATATCAATCTTTCCTCTACTATTTTGATGTCGGTCTCACATTGGTTTCAAACATGCGACTATAACCAAGCCATTCCCCGTTACCATTACTATTTCCACTATCTAATAGTTCAATAAAGCCTTCTAATTTTGCGTCTGTATTATCTGCAAATGCAAGGGCTACCGCCTCCATTAAAGCAGGCTTCTTTGGTGAACCGAACTCCAGCTCACCGTGATGTGATAAAATACAATGTTTCAATTCGTTGGCAAGCTTTACCGGGAAACCATTAATCTGTTTCATTTTCTCATCTAACATAATGGTGCCGGTTACAATATGTCCAACCAACTGTCCCTCATCCGTGTAATCATTTTCCGGGAAAGAAGAAATCTCACTCATCTTACCAATATCATGACAAAGTGCTGCCGTGATCAACAGATCATGGTTGAGTACCGGATATCTCTCTACATAAAACTCACACAAACGTGCCACCGATAAACTATGTTCCAAAAGTCCTCCCGCAAAATTATGATGCATTGTCTTTGCCGCAGAATGAATCTTGAATGCTTTCATAAAATCCGGATCCTTTGTAAATACCATTTCTAATAACTGGTGCAAATACTCGTTTTTCACTGTGTCAATCATTTCTAATAATTCATTATACATTTCATCCACATTCCGTTTGGAACACGGCATGTAGTCAATGGGATCGTATTCGCCTTCTTCTGCTTTCCGGACTCTGCGGATATTAAGCTGCAATGCCCCCTGGAAGCTTACCACCTGTGCATCCACCTGAATATAATCCATCGATTCGAAATGTCCGATTCCATTTGACAGATCCCATACTTTACCGTCTACAGAACCCGTCTTATCATGCAACTGCATGGAATAATAATTCTTTCCTGCTTTCGTCTGTAATGTCTTCTTGTCCTTACATAAATAAATGGATGAGATCATATCTCCTTCTCTTAATTCTTTGATAAATCGCATCTGACTATCCTCCTGCTTTCCTATTCTTTCTATTGCACATCTACCTTAGGTAACGAAAAAACAAATTCGCTGCCGGCGCCTGCCGTGCTGATCAGATCTATATGTTCCCCATGAGCCTTAATAATCTCTTTTGTGATGGCTAATCCCAGTCCTGTTCCCTGCTTATCCTTTCCTCTTGACGGATCTGTCTTATAGAAACGATCCCACACTTTGTTCTGTTTATCCTTCTCAATTCCCGGCCCTTCATCCTTTACCGAAACAAAGACCTTGTCATTTTTATCATATACGGTAATCTGTATTTGTCCACCCCTGGGACTGAATTTGATTGCGTTATCCACAAGATTGTAGATAACCTGGCCTATTTTCATCTTATCTGCATACACAGATGTGTGTTCCGCCGGGCACTTCAACCGCAGATCAATCTGTTTATTTTCACAGACACCCTCCACAGTATTACGTACCTCCCGGATAATGTCCACCACGTCAAATTTCTGTTTCTTCAAAATCGGACCATATGTATCAAAATCATTTAACTCGAGAAGGCCTTCCGTAAGCTTGGAAAGCCGCTTGGATTCTGTAAGAACAATATTCAAATACTTATCATATTTGTCTGCAGGTATCGTGCCGTCTAGCATTGCCTCTAAATACCCCTTGATGGAGGTTAATGGAGACCGGAAATCATGTGAAATATTGGCAATAAAATTCTTCCTATATTCATCTAATTTACTCAACTCACTTGCCATATATTCCAGGGAATCCGAAAGCTCCCCAATTTCGTCCTTTCTCTTCACACCCGTTTTGGCTTCAAAATTCCCCTTTGCATATTCCCGTGCGGTATTGTTCAGTTTTGCAATGGGTCGGATGACCGTTCCTGACAGATAAGCCAGAACGACACCCACCACCAGAATCATCACAAGGAACGGCATATACATAATATTCAGCATGTCATCCTGCAGATTATCCAGCTCTGTCATTGAAGTATGCATTACCAGGTATCCACTCTGTTCCGTCCCGGAATAGACCGGAATTCCAATACTTATGACGGTACCTTCAAAAATATGATAAAAATCACCTGTCATGGTAAATGCATTCTTTGGATTCAGACTTTCATCAATGGCATCCAGACTGTTTGGCAGTTTTCTATAGTTATCCGGATTGGACGCTACAATCAAATTGCCATCCGAATCAAAATACCAGACATTTGTTTTTAGGGCATCCTCAAACTCATTGAAGCGCACCTGTAAATATTCCAGGGAAGTAATTCCCTGAATATAGGATGTAATTGCCTGCTCTGACAACAGATTGGCCTCATTGACCAGATTATTCTGTTTTTCAGATACCAGTGCTTTCTGCGTTGCATAAGTAGTGTAACTGCCCAATGCAATAAAAACACCAATCAGCAGCAACACAATCATCACGATTACTTTATCAAAAAATGTACGTTTCACTCTATATCTCCCCGGCTATTTCACTTCAAATTTGTAGCCAATGCCCCATACAGTGGCTATAGACCAGTTACTGCCATCCTTAATCTTCTCCCGGATACGTTTTACATGTACATCAACGGTTCTGGTATCTCCAATGTAATCATACCCCCATATCTGATCCAGCAATTGTTCTCGTGTAAATACCTGGTTGGGATTGCTGGCCAGGAAATACAAAAGTTCCATTTCCTTGGGAGGCATATCGATCATGTCCCCATTGTATATAACAGAATAACTATTCATGTTAACCGTCAGGCCATCATACTTCACCCAATCACCATTTTCTTCCACCTGCTGTTCCATCGCTTCCTCGTTCTGATGAACTCTCCGAAGAACCGCCTGCACTCTGGCTACTAATTCATTGGAATCAAATGGTTTGATAATATAATCATCGGCACCAATCTTTAATCCAAGGACCTTATCAAATACTTCTCCCTTGGCAGACAGCATAATAATGGGTACATTGCTACTTTTCCGAATCTCCCGACACACATCATAGCCATCCATTCCCGGCAGCATGATATCCAGCAAAATTAACTGTGGTTGATATTCTTTGAATTTTGCCAATGCCGCTTCCCCATCTCCGGCAATCTCTGTATCAAAACATTCCTTTACCAGATATAGAGAAATAAGCTCTGCAATATTCTCATCATCATCTACGATTAAAATTCGTTTCTTTTCCATTCCCGTCTCCTTTTTTCCGATTCGTTCATCACAACTCCACTATGGTTACACCTGCGTCTCCTTCTCCGAATTCACCCAGGCGGAATGATTTGACATAGGATTGCCGTTTCAGATATTCATGCACACCTTTACGAAGTGCACCGGTTCCTTTTCCATGTACGATACGCACCTGATTAAGATGTGACAGGCATGCATCATCTAAATATTTGTCAAGTTCCATAATAGCTTCATCTACTGTAAGTCCTAACAGATTGATCTCCGGTTTGATATTCTTTGCCTTGTTGACAGATGCCCGGTATTGCGCCGTTTTCTGCTGCCTGCTCTGTTTCTCTTCCTTGATGATCTCCACATCACTGATCTTAACTGTACTTTGCAAAATGCCCATCTGTACCGTAAGTTCCCCCTTCTGATTCGGCAAAGAACGAACCGTTCCATCTAAGTTCAGACTAATCACATGAACCGAATCTCCAAGATGAAAATCACTTGCTTTTGCCTTGGATTTTCGGTTAGAAGCCTTATATTCTAACTGACTATTTACGGATTTCAGCTTATCGCGAATTTCCCCACGAGCCTTTTCCATATCCTTGTTACTGGCAGTCTGCGGTTTCTTTTCCCAGTTATTATATTTTCGGATTGACTCATCTGCGAATGCTTTTGCTTCCTCTAATATCTCTCTTGCCTCTTCCCTTGCATTTCGCAAGATATCCTGCTTTCTCTGCTCAATATGCTCATTCTTTGAGGCAAGCCTGTCTTTTAATTTCCTGATTTCTTCTTTGTTCGCTGCAATCTCTGCCTGTTCCTGTTCAATTGTCCGTTTGGATTTTTCAAGATCTGCCAGTAATGCTTCCATGTCTATCGTACTGCTGTCAATCTGATTTCTGGCACTATCTATTACATGCTCTGCCATTCCTAACTTCTTAGCAATGGCAAAAGCATTGGATTTACCCGGAATCCCGATGAGCAAATGATAAGTTGGACTTAATGTCTCCACATCAAACTCACAGCAGGCATTTTCAATTCCTGCCGTGGTCATGGCAAAGGTCTTTAATTCACTATAATGTGTAGTTGCCATACATCGGATCTGTCTGCTGTGAAGGTCGCTTAAAATGGAGATTGCCAGGGCAGAGCCTTCTACCGGATCCGTTCCTCCTCCCAACTCATCAAACAGCACAAGTGCCTTGGAAGTTGCATGCTTCATAATGTATACCACATTGGTCATATGGGAAGAAAAGGTACTCAAATTCTGTTCGATACTCTGCTCATCTCCGATATCTGCAAATACATCCTCATACACCGCAAGGGTGGAACCCTGAAATGCCGGAATGTGTAAGCCGGACTGCCCCATCAAAGTAAGCAGCCCTAATGTTTTCAAAGATACCGTCTTACCTCCCGTATTCGGTCCGGTAATAATAAGCATCGTATACTCATCTCCTAACCGGATATCCACCGGAACAACGGAGTGCT
Organism: uncultured Clostridium sp.; assembly: GCA_945915475.1. Classification (GTDB taxonomy): domain Bacteria; phylum Bacillota; class Clostridia; order Lachnospirales; family Lachnospiraceae; genus CAG-590. The sequence continues at coordinate 29,565 of CAMEFI010000011.1, forward strand.
TCTCAAGCAACGGATGTCTTGCCTGCTTGAGATTGGTTCTGCCCTCTTCATTCAGCTCTGGCCGGGTTCCATCATAAGACTTTGCATAAGAAGCCTTTGCAAAAATGAAATCCAGCTTTGTAAGTATCTCCACATCACTCTCAATGGCATCCGCAGACATAGCAACCTGTTCGCTTAATCTTGCTAAAATCTTCTCAATCTCCATAGCTTCTTTGGCCGCTAATTCCTTCAATTCATTATTAAGATTCACCACTGCCATCGGCTCAATGAAGAAAGTAGACCCCGTCGAAGACTGGTCATGTACCATACCCGGAAATTGTCCCTTATATTCTGACTTAACCGGAATACAATATCTCCCATTTCTCATTGTAACAATGGCATCCTGGAGCATACTCTGGTTCGTCTGCTTCGTCACAATTCCATTTAACACATCATGCACTTTTCCATTGGCTGCTTTCATGCTTCTACGGATATCTTTTAACGCTGCAGATGCATCATCCGCGATCTCGTCTTCCGATAAAATGCAACGGTTAATCTCTCTTGCTAAATGTTCTAATGGCATCAGGCTTTCAAAATATCCCGTCAGGGAATCCTGTCTGGTGTTAACGCCAGCTTCATCCTTATCCTGCGACTGTTCCCCATATTGTCTTGCGTGTTCTGCCACCTTCAATAATTTTGCAATATCCAGTAATTCCGTAATGGACAGACTTGCCCCTACAGCAACCCTTTTCATTGCCTCCCCGATGGGATATACCCCGGAAAAGGAAAGACTTCCCTGTTGATACACTCTTGCCAGTGCATCCGCTGTCTCCTCCTGATTCTTTGTAATCTCTACAAGGTCTGTCGATGGTTTCAAACGCTCACACATCCGTTTTCCTGCCGGACAGGTTGCAAAGGATGTTAATCTCTCTATAATCTTGTAATACTCTAATACGCGTAATGTTCGTTTATTCATCATTCATTTCCTTATATTGCTGTCTTTGTATATATAATCATGAAACACGTTAAGACCACATACCATGCTTTCATGCTATGTGGTCTATCTTCTTTTGTACACAAATGTCATCGAATCCATGTGTCCATAATTATTTATATTTTACAACAGTTGCTACATTCGCGCAAGGTAAGATTTTCTACCACTCATAATGATGAAGCTGTCCTTCCATCTGGAAATGGGAAAATCCATTCTGGCGTAATGCCTCATATAACACAATCGCAACAGAATTAGACAGATTCAAGGACCGAATCTCACTTAACATGGGAATTCTCACACAGTTTTCTTTGTTCTCTAACAGAATTTCTTCCGGAATTCCTGCACTTTCCTTTCCAAACATAATATAGCAATCATCTTCGTAATGAACATCTGTATAAGTCTGCTTGGACTTGGTGGTTGCCATATAAATCTTGGCTCCCGGATTCTTCTCTAAAAAATCTTCATAGCTTACATAGGTTGTCACATCAAGTTTATCCCAGTAATCCATTCCTGCACGCTTAATCATCTTGTCATTGATCCGGAATCCAAGTGGCTCAATGAGATGCAGTCTCGCACCTGTTGCCACACAGGTTCTTCCAATATTTCCCGTATTCGCCGGCATCTCCGGTTCATGTAACACAATATTAATCATATTTTTCCTTTCCGAACTTCTTATCTATTCCTAAACCAGGGAGAATCATCTAAGTTCCTGTATGAACTCCTGAAGCCGTCCCACTGCCGTCTTCAGTTCTTCTAACGAATATGCATAAGAGATTCTAAGGAATCCCTCTCCACATTCTCCAAACGCATCCCCGGGTACCACGGCAAGCTTCTTCGACTGTAACAATCTGGTCGCAAATTCTTCTGATGTCATTCCAAATTCACGAATATCCGGGAACAGATAAAATGCTCCCTTTGGTTCAAAGCAGGGAAGTCCCATCTCCTTAAATGCATTTAACATATATCTTCTTCTCTGGTCATAAGCTTCCCGCATATGTGCCACATCTTTATCACAATCCCGCATGGCAACCACTGCCGCATACTGGCTTGTGGTAGGTGCACACATAATGGCAAACTGATGAATCTTCGTCATCTGTTCAATGATCATGGATGGTCCCATTGCATAGCCAAGTCTCCAACCGGTCATGGCAAACGCCTTGGAAAAACCACCAATGACAATCGTGCGTTCCCGCATTCCCGGTAAAGAAGCAATACTCACATGATTACCACTGTAGGTAAGTTCTGCATAGATTTCATCAGAAATTACATAGAGATCATGCCGGATAATAACTTCGGCAATCTCTTCTAAATCTTCTTTGCTCATCACGGCACCTGTGGGATTATTGGGAAACGCCATAACTAATATTTTTGTTTTGTCCGTAATCGCCGCCTCTAATTCTTTCTTCGTCAGCCGGAACTGATTCTCATTTTTGAGGTTAATAGTGACCGGTACACCATCTGCCAGCTGTACGCAAGGCAAATATGACACATAACACGGTTCCGGAATAATAACCTCATCCCCAGGATTCAACATGGCACGAAGAGCCACATCTATTCCCTCACTACCGCCAACCGTAAGCAATACTTCTTTCTTAGGATCATATGTAAGCTGAAAACGTCTCTCATTATATTCACAGATTGCCTGTCGAAGTTCTAACAAACCTGCATTGGAAGTATAAAATGTGAGTCCTTTTTCCAGGGAATAAATGCCTTCCTCCCGGATACTCCAGGGGGTATCAAAGTCCGGTTCTCCAACACCTAACGATATTGCATCCGGCATTTCGCTGACGATATCAAAAAACTTCCGGATTCCTGAAGGTTTCATCTTAATTACTTTGTCAGATAATGGATTTCTCATGCTGTCACCACCAGCCTCTCATCCTTCTTATTCTGTTCTAATTTGATTCCATTCTCCTTATACTTTTTCAACACAAAATGTGTAGAGGTACTAAGCACTCCCTCCATGGGTGCTAATTTTCTGGCAACAAACTGCGCCACTTCCTTCATGGTCTTCCCCTCAATAAACACCGTCATATCAAAACCTCCTGACATCAGATAAAGGGAAGTCACCTCCTCATAATTATAGATTCTCTCTGCCACACGGTCAAAACCTTCCCCCCGTTGTGGAGCAACCTTCACTTCAATTAAAGCCGTTACCCTCTCGTCATCCGTTTTATCCCAGTTAATAACCGTATTATAGCCACAGATAATCTGTTCCTGCTCCATATCGGAAATTGTGTTAATCACAACTGATTCATCCATTCCAAGCATAACAGCCAGATCTTTTGTATCCATCTTGGAATTATTTTCTAACAACTTTAGTATTTGCGTTCTTATATTTTGCATAAGTACAATCCTTTCTTATTCATCATTCAGACAGGAATCGGTTGTCCATAAAAAACTGCATTCAGTGCATCCCCCTTAGGCGGCACAAGATAACGTTCTTCGTCGCCAACCATAACTACCCTGTCTTTATTCCTCATTGTTGTCCCGATTACATTTGCCATAACACCTGCATTACAAAATGCATCCACTAACTCCTCACCTCTGTCTGTCACAAGTAACAGGCTACCTTGTCCATTCATCATATAGGGATTGATATCAAAGAATTCGCTCACTTCAATAATCTCCTGTTTGACCGGCATTTTGTCTACAAACATTCTCGCCCCACAGTTACACGCGGATAACAGTTGCCATAACGCTCCAAATACACCTCCATTGGAAACATCATGGGCTGCCATAATGTAACCAGGATGTTCCGCGACTGCAGCCTCCATTACAGATAACTCCGGCATAAGGGATGTATGCTCCATATATCCCGCTGCCTTTTGGATATAACTTTGGGGATAACGGGTGATAAGCTCCTCTTCTTTCAAGGTCGCAAGAATAGCACCCCCATACAGGCCCACCCATTTCGTCATCACAATATCCATATCCGGCTGCACTTTTGTATGCTGATTCTCCCATAAAACCGTTCCATACGCTGTTATGGTTATCGTAGGTTCCACCACTGAGGGGACCAGTTCCGTATGTCCGGCCAGAATGTCCACCTGATAATCCTCCGCACGCACTGTCAGATTCCCCATAATACGGCGAAGGGTTGCTTCCTCGCTATGCTCCGGCAGCAAAATGGCAATGGATATGCCATATGGTTTTCCTCCGGCTGCTATTATGTTATTGATTGCATTGTCCATTGCATACATTTCATTTCCCGTATAACAAAAGGCAGTGGTGGCCATGGATGTCACCATGTTACCAAACACTGCCCCATCATGTCCAACTGCGGCCCGAAATGTGGTATCCTCATTGCGATAACGTATCGGGTTGATTATGGAACGTTTGAATGTATGCTCTGGTAATTTACCAGTCCGCATATGTTATCTCCTATTCACAATTATTGCATTGTATCTGCCGTCTCTCCCACCGGAGCATCTGTTACAGGTGCCTCTGTGGCTGGTGCTTCTGTGGCTGGTGCCTCTGTCGTAGTCGCTTCCTCAGAACTTGAAGAAGTATCTTCTGTATCTTCGTCTGACTCCTCATCCGACTCTTCCTTCTCCTTTTTCTTAACCTTTTTTGTTCCAATTTTAATCAAGGCTTTCTGCGACTGATAATTACTTCTTCCACAATCAACGATGTACTTCTCTGTTTCCTCTCCATCCACATATACATGTTTCCAGAGTTCCACATAATATCCGGTATGTGCTGCACGTTCCGTGACACGCTTGCCTTCTTCTAACGTATCATCCTTTTCTTCTTCCGGCTCTCCCGGATCTTTTGTCTCCACGTCAATGGATTCAAATTCAATGGTCCGGTTAGATGGTCTTGTCTCATGACCATAGATTGCAAAAGAAATCGTTCCTCCACCTGCATATCCATCAATGTAGATTGGATACTCGGTGTTATTCGTAAATTTAAAGTCCATGCCCGCATTTTCAGAAATGGCGGCATCCATTCCGTGTTTTACATAACTGGCAGGAAATGTATGTGGATATCTCTCATTAACATCCAATTCTGCCCTTAACACTGCCAGATACAAAGTCGTAGACACCTGACAAATTCCTCCACCAAGTCCGTCCACTAATGTAATGGAACCTTTGTCGTCTTTCTCATACTGACCGGCATTGGCATAGCCATTATCCTCCGTAAACGGTAAAACGGTTTCCAGCATGGAAAACTGTTCCCCCGGCATTAGCACCATGCCGCTGATCTTGCCAGCCCCGGTAGCGAGGTTCTGACATCTTTCTGAATTTCCCTGACTATAATCGGTAGAGCCCTGTCCTAAAACACTATCAATGTTGTAGAAATCCTCTGATGTATATTGCGGTTCCTGCTCATCTGTTACAGCATCCACCTTAATATCTTTCTGTTCCCATTCTGAGCCAAATATATCTTCTACTTTTCCAATTGTTTTCTCTACATCAATAGAAGTTCCCATTTCGCCCTTATATACCACAAACTCGCCATCCACTCTTTCAATGGAGGCGTTCTTTGCCTGCTTGGTAATATCTTCCGTATTATTCTCTAAATACTCTTTTAATGCATCCTCATCAAATTTTTTCTCCGGTACCAGAACAACATTATCCGCCTCTAACGCTTTAATCTCTTTATAACGGCTTAAAATGTTACCCTGTCTTCCATAATTATACGCTTTATCCACCGCATCTTCCACGGACACTGACACATTCAACTGATCTAAAGTCGTGTAGCAAGTGCCAACATCTGTAGCAAAAGTAAGCTTCAGATCTCCGATTCCATCTATATACTTATCGTATTCTTCCATTGCCTCATCTTTCGTAAGGCCCCCAACATAGACCCCATCCAGATACACACCTGCATAAATGGTATCGCTCTTTGAATCCTTTGCTCTCGCAGAACAAGCCACAATTGCGACAACCCCTGCAATTACAAATAATGTTAACGCTCGCATTCTTCTTGTCTTCTTCATACTAACCATTCCTTAATCTATATTGATATCATTATTATCTTACCAGCACTCATTTTAACACAAACAATCATCTTTTCAACCCTTTCCGGAAATACTGTCAGAATTTACTAAGAATTTGACTTTGTTATTTGAATTTTGTATAGTTTAATAAGATTATTTAATTTATTATCACAAAAAAAGATGTATGTAAATACTTTTCAAAAATATTTCACATACATCTTTTATCGGTTTATCCTATGAGAATCTTAACCGACTAAAAAATAGCAGTTGTGATTACGCTGATCACCATTACCAACGCTAACACGATAGCAATGGCAGATGAGATTACACGCTGTTTCTTCTTATTACTGAAATTAAACATACTGACACCTCTTTTCTGAAAGGATTAGATTATTATGAGATTATTATTACTTCCTCTTATCATTACAATTTGGGCATGGATCGTGAAACACAATGCATCCAGAGATCGCAGTAAAGACAAACCATCCGTCCGTTCTTATATGGACAGAGAATCCGCTGCAAACAGTGTTCGTCGTCAGGACATCTCTCATTTGCCCTATATTCATGCACCAATTGAATCATTTCCTCTTGATATTACCCTAAAAGATGAAAAAAAGCAATTACAGATTGAAAATTATAGGAAAGAAATTCTAGAAGTTGCCCAAAAGCCAATGCTAAACCTCATCGGCGTATCCAACACAGAATTAAAGGAGCTGTATGGCCCTGCCAATTTGGAGCTGCTTTCCTACTATGATCAGAATTATACCCGGTACATGCGCTCCCTCTTTCTATATGCCCAATGCATATATGACGAACATCCTGATAAAGGGGCATCCATTCTTTCCTATTGTATTCAGACCGGAACCGATATTTCCGGTATTTATGAATTACTCGGTCAACATTATATATCTCACGGGAACACAGATGCATTTGAACAATTATACGATGCCATCCCCGATCCTGCTTCCATCAGCGGCAAAATGATAACCAACAAATTAAACCGGTTACAAACCAGAAGTTAGTTTTGCAATCAACCCCAGAAAAATAATTTACAAATGTCTGCAACACTTTTTACATTTTCTGACACTATATATACGAGTGTGCTCAAATAAGGTCTGTCACAGGACAGGCCAACAGACGGAGGTGACAATTCATTGAACAAAGAGGAGATGAAAGCTCATGTTCTGCTTGCAAAAAATGGGGATACCAGTTCCTTTTGTAAGCTGTACGAACTATATTACAAAGATATGTATCGGTTCGCCTATTACATGCTCGGCAATACCCAAGATGCCGAAGATGTCATTAGCGAGACTGTCTTAGATGCGTTTACCGGAATTAAAAAGTTAAAGCATCCTTCCAAATTTAAAGCCTGGATTTTTCAGATTCTGACAACAAAATGCAAACGCCAGATGGCAGTATACGCAACCAACCGGGACCATATCAAACAGGATATCGAGGAAGCTTCCCTTGCCAGAGAGGATCATCCTTATGCAACTATTTTAGATGTACAACAGGCTTTTTCTACATTAAATGATACAGAAAAAAGCATTATTTCCCTTATGGTCTTTGCCGGCTATAACAGTCGTGAGACAGCAAAGATCATGAATAGCACAGAGGGCACTGTACGCTCGGCGAAAAGCCGCGCCTTTCAAAAAATGGCTCAATATATAAAGGAGGATTTCGCATGAAGGATCAGGATTTTATCAATCACATTCATGAACAAACTGAAAATTTACCAATCCCTGACAGCATTTCTCCTTCAAGCATGAAGAAAATGCTAGAGGATCATCAAAATACACAACCTACCCACACTGCACCAAAGAAGCACCATTTTATCAAAGGTAGTGCCATAGCTGCCTGCCTTACTCTTTGTGTGGTCGGCGGAATTTATTCCACCCATTTATTCAACAGGAAAGCTGATACAGCTTCAGATCAGGCAAAAATTGTCAAAGATTCCAAGCCGGATACTTCCCTCGTTGCACAATCCGGTTTACAGACTCCGGAAAGCTATGATGAGTATTATAATACTCTCAAAAAGGCATATGACGACTACTACAATTCCATCGCTTCTGTAGACACATACGGTTATGACGATTATTCCGAAACCGATACCGTTACTCAAAAAGCCAGTTCCGACGAATCGGAAATCATGGATTTTGAAGACAACTTTGCCACCAACGATCGTGCTACCAATGCCATATCTGAGTCCGCAGCTTCAAAGGAATCCGGCAACAGTTATTCCAAGACCAACACCCAGGAGGAAAATGTGGACGAAGGCGATTTCATCAAAACAGATGGCACTTACATTTACCGTATGACGACCACTTATGATGAGGAAAGTTACAACTCCATTTACACACTTACTATCACAAAAACTGACAACGGCAACATGGAACTTGTATATTGCATGGATCTGTCCAAAATTCTTTCTGTCAAGGATACAAAGAATACGTATATTGATTTTCAGGAATTTTATCTGCAAAATGACCAGTTATATATTCTTTACAACAAAGGAAAAACAACCTATGATGACAGAACTACCATGACATATATTGCCGTCTGTAGCTTAAAGGACAAGGAACAGCCAAAGATTATCCAGAACCTGTCACAATCCGGTTATTATGTAAGTTCCCGGATCAGCAACGGATATCTGTACACAATAAGCAATTTCTGTGAAACCTCTCTTGATAACAAGGAAAAATACGAGGATTATATTCCTTCTGTCAATGGCGAGATTATCGATTGCTCCAACCTGTACTATCCGGATGATATACTGATGGAAACCACCTATGTGATCACAAGCTTAAGTCTGACCCAGCCTTCTGAATTCAAGGATACAAAAGCATTTCCAAATTCCGGCGGAAACACCTACGTAAGTGACTCCGCAATATATCTGTATAGCACACGATATAACGATATTACTCAGACAGAAATCAGCCGGATTGCTTATAAGGATGGTTACCTTACCGTGGGCAACAGTGCAACCATAACGGGATATTTCTACGATAGCTTTGCATTAAGTGAAAAAGATGGATATTTACGAATGGTGGCAACGATTCCTGCCAACAATATTATGCTGCTTCGAAAAGCATCTATAGATGATGTTGCCTATAACGACCAGAACATCGTAACGGAAGATGTCAACGCCCTGTACATTCTGGATAAGAACATGAAGTTAACCGGAAAGCTTACAGGAATTGCACCTGGGGAACAGATCTATTCTGCAAGATTTATAGGAGACATGGGCTACTTTGTAACCTACGAGAATACCGACCCGCTCTTTTCTGTTGACTTGTCCGACCCTCACAATCCTTCGATTGTCGGCAAGTTAAAGATTCCTGGTTTTTCCAATTACCTGCATCCTTATGGAGATGACATTTTATTAGGAATCGGAGAAGAAACCGATCCGGTTACCGGGATATCAGAAGGCGTCAAACTATCCATGTTTGATATCAGCGATCCCGAAAATGTAACAGAAAAGGATAAGTATATTATTGAGAACTCCGAATACAGTCCTGCATTATATGACCACAAAGCAATCATGATCAATGTAACAGACAATATTTTCGGCTTTGTATATACCACCTATGACGATAAGACCTGTCAATACGGATATTATTTTGCAACATACTCCTATGACAGGAAGACAGGATTCAGCGAGACCGCCCGATATAAACTAGGCCAGAAAAATGAATATAACTATTCCGAAGTTCGCGGCATCTACATCGGAGATTATCTGTATCTATCCAACAGCGACCAGATTACAAGCTATAAGCTAGAGAATACAGACCCGATTGAGACCATATATTTCAATTAAAGAAGACCGTCACATTAAGAAAACATATCCTTACAGAATCTTAGTGTGACGGTCCTTTTTCACTTTCCATTATACTGGTTCATTGCCTGTCCGATCTCATCCTGCACCATGAGGGCAGCTGCTTTGCAGGCCTTTTCATAACCCAACTCCATGATTTCTTCCTCATCCCTGGCGAAATGGGATAATACATAATCAGCAAGATCCATTTTAGGTGGTTTCATGCCAACCCCCACCCGGATTCTTGGAAATTCTTCTGTTCCAAGCATCGCGATAATATTCTTAATTCCATTATGTCCTCCGGCACTTCCTTTTTCCCGGATACGAAGTCTTCCAACATCCAAATTGATATCATCATATATCACAATAATATCTTCCGGCAAAATCTTGAAATAATTAGCAACCTGTACTACGCTCTCTCCACTTAGATTCATATACGTCATGGGTTTTAGCAAAATCACCTGCTGCCCTTCCATTCGCCCTTTTCCATAAAACCCTTTATGTTTTGCAGTATCTAGCGCAATTCCATATTCATCTACCAAATGGTCAATCACTTCAAATCCAACATTATGCCTTGTCTTTTCATATTGCGGAGTGGGATTGCCTAATCCAACAATCAGTTTCATCTATCTTTAAGCCTTTCCTTCTATACAATTTATCTATTTCTGTCTTGCTTTCAGAATCTCTTCTGCCTCCTGAAGCTGTTTCGGAGAATTCACACCCTTAATTTCATTCTCATCTGAAACCACCATCGTAGCCACTTCTCCCCAGCCTTGCGATTTTACAATCTCAATCGTATCCGTCAGATAGTATTCCCCTTGAACATTATCATTGGTAAGCATGTCTAATACCTTACTTAGAATTGCCGAATCAAAAATATACATACCGGAATTAATCTCATCTACCCGCTGTTCTTCCAGTGTGGCATCCTTTTGTTCCACAATTTTAACAAACTTCCCCCAGTTATCCTTAATAATTCTTCCATAACCGACAGGATCATCCACAACTGCAGTTAAGACTGTAATGGCATTGCCTTCTGTCACATGTGTGTCTACCAGTTTCTTAAGCGTTTCTCCGGTAATAAGAGGGGTATCTCCACACAACACCATGGTGATTCCTTCCTTACCAATGAAATCACTTGCACATCGAACTGCATGTCCTGTACCAAGCTGTTCCTCCTGCAATACATACTGTACATCATCTCCAACCGTCCTCTTGACCATATCTGCCTTATGTCCAACAACCAGACAGATATCCTCTTTGTGTGCACCCGCACCAAGTGCTGCCTCTATCACATACTCCACCATCGGTTTACCAAGTGCTGTATGAATCACCTTTGGCAACTCAGATTTCATCCGTGTTCCTTTTCCCGCCGCCAAAATAACTGCTTTTATTCTCTCCATTGATCCATCCTCCTATTTATAATATAATCTATACTCTGATTTATCTTTCCTTTACCAGTACGGCAATTTGTAATGAGCCCGTCTTTGTAAAATCCTAGGTATTCTATCATACTTTTTGTTCTTTTGCTACCCCTCACCTCCCTAATCTTTTATGGACAAAAGCTGCCGGTTACAAATAACATAACCGACAGCTTTTTACGATGCATCTATTTTGATAATTCAATCAGTGATTTTGACTTTGCAAATAATTTTTTATATTTTGCAAGCTTTTTAGAAGGAACCTTTATCTTATACTTTCCAGAAGTACCTTTAAAGGCATATTGTCCAACTTTCTTAAGCAGTTTGGAATCCACCTTAACCGCAGATAACTTCTTACATTTATAAAACGCTCTCTTACCTATCACCTGCACATTTTTACCGATTGTAACAGATGTAATCTTCTTATTACCAGAAAATGCATTATCCCCTATCTCATATACAGGGTACGCTTTACCACAGATTGTAATGGTATCCGGTATCTTAACACGTTTCTTTGCTTTGTTGCCACTAATAACTTTCAATACCGGCTGTCCCTTTACATATTTGACTGCGTAAGTAACTTTATCCTTCTCTAAACTATAACCAGGAGCAATAGTGGCTTTTGCCATAACCTCCGCTGGAATTGTAAGACTGTCCGGATAATAAAAATTCATCTGGCAAGTCATATTACTATTGATCGTAACGGATTGTCCACCCATGGTCATATCTGCAGCAATCACCCGGTAGTCCTTTGTACTGACATAATACTCACAAGTAGAAGTATTGCCCTGTTGCGTCAGAGTTGCATGAATCTGATAACACTCTGTGGCTTGATCTTTCACTGTCTTTGTTACCTTACCCACATATGCATAGGCCAACGTTGAATCTGTTTTCACCGTCTGTATAGTAGAATCTGTTTCTTGTTGCAGTTCTGAAAAATCTACTTCATCCGGAGTAAAATAGTATTTTCCATCTTCAGAATCATACATATATGCCATCTTGGTATTACCATCTCCCCAAACAGTCATATACTGTTCATCCATCTGTATATTGCCATACAGTACCTGTGTATTCATGTCCAGTGCAACATCCATTATCATTTTACCATTCAGCCACATCTCAATGCCGTACACCTTTAATGATTTCATTGCCTCTTCAGACTTTTTCATCACGTCATTGGGATCAATCTGTTCTGCGGTCTGTTCTGTGGTCTGTTGTGATGTATCTGTACCTGATATCTGCGTAGCCTGGGCTTTTGCTCCGATGAGCATCACTGCCACCAGACCGAATAATAATCTCTTCTTCATATCCTGTCTCCTCTCATATATTCTAACAATAGGCGTTTGCGAAACTTTTTATCTTATAATAAGAAAAAGCCATCCTGTAAAGAGTGCGAATCAACTCTATTCGTTTTCCATACAGGATGACCACTTCTTCCCCTTATGCATTATGCTTCTTCATCTTCCTCTAATAATGCCTTCTCATATTCCGCTAAGATCAACGACTGAATCCGTTCCCTTGTCGTCTGATTAATCGGATGCGCGATGTCTCTGTAATCCCCATCTGCTGCTTTTCTACTTGGCATTGCGATGAACAACCCCTTTTCACCCTCAATTACCTTAATGTCATGAACAGCAAATTCATTATCCAACGTAATCGACACAATCGCCTTCATCTTTCCCTCTTTTGCAACCTTTTTCAATCTGATATCTGTAATCTCCATAAAGTATTACACCCCTTTGTATATTTGTCATGTTTTCTCCAGAAAAGGACTTATAATGCGTAGCGGAAATTCTTTTCTACTACAATCTTAATCTGTCCCGGTTCAGCCGTATGTATTGTGTTGGCACGTAAAGTATCCCGACTCTCTACGATGCAGTTCTCAATCACTGAATTATCCCCAATATGTACATCATTCAAAATGATTGAATTACGAATCACACAATTGTTACCCACATATACCTTCTTAAATAATACGGAATTCTCCACCGTACCATTGATGATACAACCACTTGCAATCAAGCTGTTATTCACAACCGCATCCTTGTTATATTTTGCCGGTGGCAGATCTTCCACCTTCGAATATACATCCGGATACTCACGGAAGAAATAATCTCTGATATCCTTCTTTAAGAAATCCATATTTGTCTTATAGTAAGACTCGATGGTTCCGATATTTCTCCAATAGGAATCCATCTTATATGCATATATCTTTTTCACATTCTTATAGCGAATGAGAATATCTTTAACAAAATCGGTTCTTCCCTCTTTTGCACAAGCTTCCAACAACTCAATCAACTGTCTTCTCCGAATGACATAAACCCCAATAGAAGCTGTCTGCGTCTGTGCTACCAATGGCTTCTCCTCAAAGTCGGTTACCTGCATATCATCATTATACTTTACAACACCGAAACGACTTACATCATCTTCCTCCGGGTCAATATCTTTACATACAATCGTGATATCGGCACCTTTACGGATATGCTCTTCCAATACCTTGTTATAGTCTAACTTATACACACCATCTCCACTTGCGATGACAACATATGGTTCATGGCTGTCTTTTAAGAAGCTGATATTCTGATAAAGCGCGTCTGCAGTTCCCTGATACCAATAACTGTTCGTAGAGGTAATCGTTGGGGTAAATACATACAATCCGCCTTGTTTTCTTCCGAAATCCCACCATTTGGAAGAATTCAAATGCTCATTCAATGAACGGGAATTGTACTGAGTAAATACGGCAACCTTCTGAATATGGGAATTCGTCATATTACTCAACGAAAAATCAATTGCACGGTAACTGCCCGTTACAGGCATTGCAGCAACTGCACGTTTTGCAGATAACTCTCCCATTCTGCTACTGTTACCACCTGCTAAAATTACTCCGATTGCTCTCATGCTAAGTCACCTACCTTTATCAAACTAGAACCACTCTTTAACAATCCATCTGGATACTCGGAAGCCTCGGTAGGACCATAAATCGCGGTATTCTTACCAATCTTAACATTATCCGGAATGGTAGAATTCTCACCAATGGTAACAAGACCAAAGGAATAAATCTGCGGCTTATATTCATTCACTGCCTCTTCTCCAACACCTAATTCCGTATTCTTACCTACACTGACATTCTCAGCAATAATTGCCTTATTAACGATGGCTCCTTCGCCAATTACCGTATTATTCATGATGATAGAATCTTTTACGACAGCACCCTTACCGATGGTTACACCGGAACCGATTACGCAATGGGAAACCTCACCAAATACTTCTGTTCCTTCACCAACAATACTCTCTGTCACTTTTCCGGTCTCGTCTATATACTGAGGCGGCAGAATGTCACTCTTCGTATAAATTCTCCAGAACTCCTCATATAAATTAAATTCCGGAATGATATCAACCAATTCCATATTGGCTTCCCAATACGAACCAAGTGTTCCAACATCTTTCCAGTATCCCTTGAAATCATAAGCAACAACCTTGGCACCATTCTCATGACAATGTGGAATTACGTGTTTACCAAAATCACAGGATGGCACATCCTTAAGTGCCTGCAATGCAGCCTTAAGAACACTCCACTTGAATATGTAAATACCCATAGATGCCTTATTACTTCTTGGCTTCTCTGGTTTCTCCTCAAACTCCTGGATTACACCATTGCCATCTGTAATAACAACACCAAAACGGCTTGCCTCTTCCATCGGCACTTCATAAGTTGCAAGGGTAATGTCTGCCTCCATTGACTTGTGATAATCTAACATCACTTCATAATCCATCTTATAGATATGGTCTCCCGAAAGAATTAACACATAATCCGGATTATAATAATCAATGTATTCAAGATTCTGGTAAATTGCATTCGCTGTACCCGTATACCATTGGCTGTTCTCACTCTTCTCATATGGCGGTAAAACCGTTACACCACCAATACTACGATCCAGATCCCACGGAATACCTATTCCAATATGCTGATTCAACCGTAATGGTCTATACTGCGTTAACACACCCACTGTATCAATTCCGGAATTGATACAGTTACTAAGTGGAAAGTCAATAATCTTATACTTACCACCAAAGGCAACTGCAGGCTTTGCCAGATTGGAAGTCAGAACGCCTAATCTACTTCCCTGCCCACCGGCTAACAGCATAGCTATCATTTCTTTCTTAATCATAGTGTCACCCCTTTATGCTAAATATGTAGTACATTATAACATTAAAATCAAAAAAATGGAATAATTTTTATGCAATTTTACATATTTTTTATTAAATTTGTTAATTTCTTCATGAAAAGTCTCTGTTTTGGCATGTTTATTTAATTTTTTTGTCGCTTTTTTGCTTTTATTTTATATATTTTGCACAAAACTGGTTAATTCTTCCAATTGCAATCATACCTCAAATTGAATATTCTACATCCTTTTTTTAATACATTTTATCCAAAAGCACCGGGAAGAATGGAAGATTTTCTAAAAATGCGGTATAGTAATACAGAAAAGTTCAATAACACTATGTGAAGGAGCATACAATTCCAATTATATTTTTTAGAAAGGATCAACTTATATGAACATAATGCAGATCAAAGAGATATACCAAAAAAAAGAGCAGTTAAGCCATCAGGAAATCACCCTTTGCGGCTGGGTAAAAAGCAACCGTGATTCCAAAACTTTTGGTTTTCTGTCCATAAATGATGGCACATATTTTCAACCAGTTCAGGTCGTATACGATGACACTCTTCAAAATTATGATATCGTAAGGAAAATCAATGTTGGCACAGCGCTCATCATTACCGGTCAGTTCCTTCTTACACCGGATGCAAAACAGCCTTTTGAAGTTCATGCATCCTCTGTTTCCATTGAAGGCAATTGTCCTGGTGATTACCCGCTTCAAAAAAAGCGCCATAGTTTTGAATATCTACGGACCATTTCCCACCTGCGTCCCAGAACGAATACCTTTCAGGCAGTATTTCGTGTACGTTCTCTTGCTGCCTTTGCGATTCACCAGTTTTTTCAGGAACGTGGATTTATCTATGTACACACCCCATTGATTACCGGAAGTGATTGCGAGGGTGCCGGCGAAATGTTCCGTGTCACCACCATGGATCCGGCCAATCCACCCCTTACCGAAGAGGGGGAAGTGAACTACAAAGAAGACTTCTTTGGCAAGATGACATCCCTTACCGTAAGTGGACAGCTGAACGGCGAAACATATGCTCAGGCATTCCGCAATATTTACACCTTTGGTCCCACCTTCCGTGCTGAGAATTCAAACACGACAAGGCACGCCGCTGAGTTCTGGATGATTGAGCCGGAAATTGCATTTGCCGACCTTGAAGACGACATGTTATTAGCCGAGCAGATGTTAAAATATGTAATCTCTTACGTTATGGAACAGGCACCCGAAGAAATGCAGTTTTTCAATCAATTTGTGGACAAGGGGCTGATAGCACGTTTGCAGCATGTATTAACTTCTGATTTTGGTCATGTTACCTATACCGATGCCATTCGCTTATTAGAGCCTCACAACGACCAGTTTGAATACAAAGTATCCTGGGGCTGCGATCTACAGACAGAACACGAACGTTTCCTTACGGAACAGCACTTCAAGCGTCCTGTGTTCGTAACAGACTATCCAAAAGAGATCAAAGCTTTCTATATGAAGTTAAATGAGGACAACAAAACCGTCGCTGCAATGGATTGTCTTGTTCCGGGAATTGGCGAGATTATCGGTGGAAGCCAGAGAGAAGACGATTACGATACCTTACTTGCCCGTATGGACGAATGTGGATTAAAACAGGAAGATTATCAGTTCTATCTGGATTTACGGAAATATGGTTCTACCCGGCATGCCGGATTTGGATTAGGCTTTGAACGACTCATCATGTATATCACCGGAATGAGCAATATCCGGGATGTGATTCCATTCCCACGAACCGTGAAGAATTGTGAATTATAAGTTGCATTACAAAAGGACCGGTACATGTACCGGTCCTTTTGTAATGCGTATCTATTCAGCATGATTTCTTTTGTATTCTAATGAATGATTTGCCTCAGACACCTGTCAGACTTAGTCATCCAAATGGAATGTGCCCATTGTCTCCGCAATTCCATAAGCAACCTTCTTAAGTTCCTCTGCAGATGCAGTAACATCATTGAAGCTTTCTGCTACTTCCGTGGTCGCTGCAGAAGTCTCTTCTGTATTTGCCGCGTTCTCTTCCGCAATAGCAGATAAATTCTCCACTACATCAATAATCTCTTCTTTTGCCGAATTCAAACGTGCACTCTTCTGTTCGATTGCCGTAATCGACTCAATGGAAATTTCGATTCCACGAATCACATCCTGTACAATGTGCTCCGTCTCCTCAACATGCCTGCTCTGTTCTATGATAATTTCATGAACTTTCTCCATCGTCTCTACCGCCATATCTGAATCATTGATCAATTCACTTACCATGCCTGCGATAGAATCTGTAGATTCTCCGGTCTGTTCAGCCAAATGCTGAATCTCATTGGCTACAACAGCAAAACCTCTACCCTGTTCACCCGCTCTAGCCGCCTCAATAGACGCATTCAGAGAAAGCAAACTGGTCTCTTCCGAAATATTACTAATTATATTAGTCGCTTCTCTGATTCTTTGAGAAGATTCATTGGTCCGATGTGTCTGTTCATTAATCTGTTTCACAGATGCCATAACCTGATCGTTGATCTGCTTCAATTTTATAAGAGAAGATGTTGCCTGAGCACTGGCTTCCTTCATAGCCTCCGCATTCTCATTCAAATGTTGAATCTCTTCATTCGTAGATGCTAACATCTCTCCCATGAGTGCCACATTCTCCGTTGCCCGCATGGCATCTTTCGCCTGAGAGTTAGCACCCTCTGCAATATCATTTACTGCGCGGTCAACACCTCCTACCGTATTCAAAGTACTTTGTGCATTGTGATCCAGACTCTCCGCTGAACCGATTAATGTCTGGGTATGATTATTCACATCCTCAATAATAAAGCGAAGCTCATTCTTCATACTCTCAACGGCACGGCACAGGTCGCCAATCACGTCCTTCTTATGCAAATACTTTGCCGGTACCTCTACAGTCAGCCTGCCAGCAGCAACTTCCTTGACAGCCTTTGTTCCTGCTTCGATTCCCACACTCATGGAATAAGCCGACAAAATACTGGTGATTGTAAAGACAATAATTAAAGCTACCACGATCAGTAAAACAACCCGTACAATAGAATCATAGGTTGTATTCGCCATCTTCTCTGACTCACCGGCAAACACAATACCAACAACTTCATCACTGTTATTCTGGAACACCGGCATATAGTATCCATAATAATCCTTTCCTTCTACGGATACATTCTTTGAAAAAACAGGTTTGCCTTCCTTTAATACCTTTTCTGCAATGGCATCTCCAACCTCCGAACCCGTTACCCGGTCTCCATTGTCATCCACAATGGAAGTGATAATTCTCTTCGTTCCATAACAGAACATAACATCCACACCGGATTCTTCACGAATCAGATCTACCAGATCATCGGATTGGGA
Organism: uncultured Clostridium sp.; assembly: GCA_945915475.1. Lineage (GTDB taxonomy): Bacteria > Bacillota > Clostridia > Lachnospirales > Lachnospiraceae > CAG-590. Next base: position 48,254 of record CAMEFI010000011.1, read on the forward strand.
AATATTATACGCTCCCTTCCAGATCTGACCATCATCGGCTTCCAAATAATCTCCGGAATTCTGCTCATAAGCAGCCTTATAGGCTGTGGCAACCCCCTTCAGATTATTCTCCACATCTTCCGTCATCTGTGTGTGAATCGTTGTCCCTGTAAATAATAAAATCAGAATTCCCATAGTCACAAGTGGAAACAAGGCCAATGCCAATAATTTCTTCTTCATAAACGCGTCCTCCATCTGTCTCATTTATCCATTATGTCTTATTCCGTCGACACCTTCTCCTATTATAACACGCTTTTCTACAAAATGCCATGGAAAGAAAGCGAATTATTTTGACAAAATACACAAAAAATGATAAAGTATTTGGTAACAATGTGGATTTAAATTGTATTTCTATTTTAGGAGGATTTCGATATGCAAAAACCCTTGCTTCGTAAAATTATAGCAACATCCATATGTTTGATTATGGGAATATCCTGTCTGACCGGCTGCGGCAACAACGTTACGGCCTATGATGACGTCATTACCAATGAAGGATACGATATTCACGCAGATGAGGAAAGTGATAAATCATATGTCGGAACTGCAGTGGCAAAAGAAGATTTGAAGGTTGGAGTTATTCACCTGACAGATCCTGCAGACGGAAGCGGATACACATATACTCATGATCTTGGTATTCAGGGGATGCAGGATAATCTTGGATTATCCTCTGACCAGATAGTCCGCAAAATTAATGTAGACGATAGCAACGAAGAAGAAACAAGAAAAGCCATTCAGGAGTGTATTGACGAAGGTTGCCAGATCATATTTACAACCAGCTGGGGATATATGGAGACAACTGCTGAAATGGCTGAAGAAAATCCTGATATTTTCTTTGCTCACGGTACCGGATATATGTCGAATGGCAAGAACTTTACCAATTATTTCGGTCGTATTTATCAGGCACGTTACCTGTCCGGAATTGCTGCCGGACGCAAGACACAATCAAACAAGATCGGTTATGTTGCCGCACAGGATATTAACAATTCCGAGGTGACCGGTGGTATTGATGCCTTTGCCCTTGGGGTGTACTCCGTGAATCCCAATGCAAAAATATATGTCCGCATTACCAATAGCTGGTTCGACATGGAAAAAGAAGAACAATATGCCAAAGATCTGATCGAAGCCGGCTGTGATGTATTAGCGCAGCACTGTGACACAGCATTTCCGCAGCAGGTAGCTTCTGACAATGATGTATGGGGTATTGGATATAATTCGGATATGAGTAAAGAAACTCCGGATGCCACTCTTTGTAGTGTAATCTGGAACTGGTCTGCCTATTATACACAAGCTGTACAGAGCGTAATCGATGGCAAATGGACCGGGGAGAATTATTATGGTGGAATGAAAGAAGGTCTAGTCGATGTTACAGGACTTTCCGATGATTTAAATGACCAGGAAACCCTTTCATTGATCGACGAGGCCCGTGCCGAGATCCTGAGTGGTAACTTTAATGTATTTGATGGGGAAATCGAGACAAGCACCGGCGACACGATCGGCAAGAAGAATTCCACATTAGACGATGCCACGATCACCGGTGGTATTAACTGGTATTACAAAACCGTTTCGGTTCTAAATGATGACGGCTCCTTAACGGACGGCAGCGAGCTCCTTGCCGACTAATTCCTGCATTGTGTTGTAGATTTGCGGATAATCCCGCTTCAGACGTACCGGTTTGAATCCCAGATCTACAAAACAATGTGAACTTGCAGCTTCATTGTGGAGCACGGAAAAATCCTCTGAGTAAATGCGATAGCTCATTTCGAACTTGACGCCATGCATCTTCTCTAGCTTCGGCACAATGCAAATTGTCTCACCGAAGCGTGCCGGATTCTTATAATTACAACTGACACTCAATACAGGAATCATAATTCCCTGTTCTTCCATTTGCCTATAATCCAGACCAATCTGTTTCATGAAATCCATTCTGCATTCTTCTAAATAACGAATGTAATTTGAATGATGTACAACCTGCATCTTGTCAGTTTCATAATAATTAATCTCTCGTTTAAATACCTGATATTCCATATTAGAACTCCATTATCTCAAAATCATCATCAAATTTCATGGTGGCCTGCACATATTCCTGACCCTTGTCATCTATCTTGATATCCTTGTCTTTCTGTGCTTCCACATCTAAAGCTGGTTTTTCATCCTCTATCTTACTTTGTTTCTCTTCCACTGCCCGGCTGATCAAACCTCTGTATTTAGGCTCTGTTGTCACACTTTCGGCCATCTTGGCAATCCGTTCAGAAGGAACACTGGTAATCCTCTCTGACTTTTTAAAATGAGGGATGAGTGGAAGAACATCCTCAACCGCTTGTTCGGTTGTTGCAGCAGCTTCCTGTGCCGCAACGAGATGGGATTGTTCTTCCGCTGGCTCTTCCTCATCTACATACTCGATCTCGTATTCTTCGCCTTCCTCAAGTTCATCCTCATCTACATACTCAATCTCGTATTCCTCGCCTTCTTCAAGCTCATCTTCCGTCACATATACGATCTCATATTCTTCATCCTCTTCTTCTGTGACCTCAGTTACCCCACTATCATCCTGTAAAGCAGCGGTCTGCGCTTTGGCTGCAGCATTCGCTAAGGCATCTCTCTCTTTCTGAATTTGTGTAACTTTCAGTGCTAAGGCATCTCTTTCCGCTATCATATTGGCAAGTGCTGCCTCTGCCTGTGCTGACTTCGTCTCTGCTGCAAGTGCTGCTTCTGCCGCCTGTTCTGCCCTCTCTTCTGCTGCACGGGCACGTTCTTCCTGCAACTGTTGAAAATCCATGCTAAGCTGTACGCTTCCATCATCATATTGGTCTGTTCCTACATGATTCCGCATTCTTGCATTATATAACTCATCCGATAACAGATGTCCAATCTCTATAATCTGCTGACTTCTGTCTGCCACATCCATCTCCTGCAATCCATCCATCAGTTCTGCACGATTCGCCGCAATCACATCCATTTTCTGCTCCATACTCTGCAGAATCATCTGATAATCACTTTGAATATTCTGATACGCTGTCTCAATCAGCTGATTCACTTCCATCAGCATTTCATCTGTATAAATGAGAGATGCCCCGTATATTTCATTAGCATTGGTAAGAGCGTCCCTTTCTTCCTCCGTCAACTCATCATAATGGATTGGAGCCACATTCGTTGTCCTTTTATTCACGCGCATTCGGCTGGCTGAATGCTCTGCTTCATAGATAATCTTTTCTGCTTCCTTCTTCGCCTCGTTAATAATCTTGCCTTTTCGGTCATTAACTTCATGGTATGTTTTTAACTCGATCTCAATCTGCGATGCCAGTTCCGTCAAAAGAGACTGCACTTCATCCTTATAAATTGTCACTTTTCCGGATGCTAACGGAACCGGGGATGCTGTATTCAAGATTCCCTGTAACCGGTCAATAATATCTTTCGTTCTACTCTTCTCCGCTATTGTTGCCATTGTACACTCCTCCTACTCCTCTTCCGTACAAGGTCTTCCTCATTCACATATAAGTATGATTATAACAAAAGTATTACATTTTCGCAATTTTTTTGTAATATTTTGATTTTTTTATAATTCATGCATACTTTACGTTCTAACACATATTCTAAAGAATGAAAGTTGAACTATATATTGTCCGAAAGGAGTCCTTATGCATTATCCATTTGAAATCGAAAAATTACCATATGATTACACCGCTTTAGAACCCTATTTGTCCTGTGAAACACTACATTTTCACCATGACAAGCACTATGCAGCCTATATAAATAAGCTGAATGAAATCCTTAAGAACTACCCTAATCTACAGAATATGTCTCTAGAAGATCTGTTGATCAAGACGGATGAACTTCCCAACGAGGCTAAGACATCTATCCGTAACAATGCCGGCGGCGTATATAACCACGAATTATATTTTGCCTGTATGAACTCCGCGGACAGCGAGCTTCCAACAGACCATTTAGCCGCCGCCATCAATGTTACCTTCGGTTCCATCGACCAGTTCAAAGCAGAATTATCCGGTGCAGCAATCAACCAGTTTGGTTCCGGATACGGGTGGCTTATCCTGTCAAACAAAAAGCTGGAAATCATCGCAACGCCAAATCAGGACACTCCCATCTCACCAACGGTTACACCACTTCTGTGTATTGATGTATGGGAACATGCCTACTATCTGCAATATCAAAATCGCCGTGCTGACTATGTCGATAACTGGTTTAACCTGATCAATTGGGATTTTGTAGGCGCACGCTATATGTCACTTATGAAAGAGCCGGTATAACCTCAATACTTCTTTGCAAAATTCCATTCATGTGGGCAATCAATATTCCATAATTCGTAAATGGTACCTTCTGCGCTACCGCTGTCTGCATCCGGTAGCGCATTTCTTTTTCATTCAGCATGCACCCCCCACAATGTACAACTAACCGAAATCTGCTCAGATCTTCCGGGAATTCCGATCCAGAGCAGAAAACAAATTCCGTCTCCTTTCCCGTATACCTGCGAATCCAGTCAGGCAGCTTTACCGTTCCAATATCTTCACACTGGCGATGATGTGTACATCCTTCCGCAATCAGGATTCTGTCTCCATCCTGCATATCTTCTAATATGCCCACAGATTTCACTGCCGTTTCAAGAAAACCTTTCCATCTGGCCATCAAAATGGAGAAAGAAGTAAGATATACATCTTCGGGTGTATCTTGCGACACCTTCTTAAAAGCCTGGCTGTCAGTAATTACCATATAAGGCCTGGTTCCCAATCTTGCAAGGGTTTCTTTCAGTTCCGTATCTCTCGTCACAACCGGAATCGCTCCTGCCTCTAATACATCCCGAATCACCTGCTGCTGCGGCAAGATCAATCTTCCCTTGGGAGCTGCCGAATCAATGGGAATCACCAACACAACAAAATCATGCGGATGCAGTAAATCTCCTACAATCCGAAAGCGAGAATCATCCACTTTTACAAGATGCGCTATCCTTTCTTTGAGTTCATCAATTCCTTTCTTTGTAAGAGTGCTTACATAAATACTGTTCTCATCCGCTATTGAGTCTCTTTTGCAAATATCTGCCTTATTATAAACGATAAGATATGGCAGATTTCTTTCTTTGAACAGCGTTGTTAATTCCTGTTCCAATTTCGTAACGCCAATCGTTCCATCCACCACCAGTATTGCTATATCAATCCTGCGTAATACCTGTTTCGTCTTCTCTACTCTTAACGTTCCCAGTTCTCCCTGATCATCTATTCCCGGTGTATCAATTATCATAACCGGCCCTAACGGTAATAATTCCATAGCCTTGCAGACGGGATCTGTCGTGGTTCCCTTTTGGTCTGACACTACCGATAGCATCTGTCCCGTTACTGCATTTACCAAACTGGATTTGCCGGCATTTCTTCTTCCAAAAAAGCCAATTTGTATCCGGTTACCTGCCGGTGTATCATTTAAACCCATATTCTTTCCTCCTATCGAGATTTGGTAGCTTTCAACACTGTTGAAATATAATATTTTCTATTGTCTACATCATATACCCCTATACAGAAACTACGCAACAGGAAAACTTTGTAATTTTTTAGAAAATTTTATGTTTTTTCTTAACAAATTCATGATATAATGAACGCATAAACACGAATGCAACTTTCGTTGGAAACCATTAACTGCTTGCAGGCAAATGGTTTCTTCGAAAGTTATATGAGTGCAACGAACACTGAGAAACCGAAGGTTTCGAAGTGGCATTCGTGCTAAGGGAGTTCACGATATAATAAGCACGAAGTGCGAGTTCACGATATCATGAACGCATAAGTATTGCCATATACTATTTAAAACACACAAGGTGGGATGAACATGGATGGATACGATAATGAAGAACAATTAACAGAAGCAGAATTAGAAGACATCAAGCGTGAACGTGCTGCCGCCCGCAGAAGGAAGCTGGCTGCCCGGGAGCGCCGTAGAAAAAAACGTCGCAGACAGGCTATTATCCGCTGCAGTATTTTATTAGTTGCAGTTATTTTAATCCTATTTATTATTGTAAAAATAATTACCGGCATTGTCGGTTTGTTTACGAACAATAAGAAATCCAAAGCAACCACAGAGGAGATATCTACCACACAGCAAATAACTACAGAAGCTCCGGTTGCAGAAATTGACGAAGCCATTCTTGCAAAAGATTTACCTGCAGACCGTGATGCAGCTCTTGCTCTATTGCAGACACAGGCCCAGACAGATACTGATATCCAGGGAATTATAGATAACGAAGCCGTTTATCCGGATATTTTATTACGGAATCTGGCAGCGAATTCTGAATTAAAACAATATACAATTGATTATATTGCTAAAATCAACATTGTATTTGATGGTAATTTCAATATGGATGTCAGTATGAGCGAAGTACCGTTATTTCTCCAATATGATGAACAATGGGGATATGCAGATTATGCCAATGATCTTGTTGCCTTTAGCGGAAGTGCTCCGACCTGTCTATCTATGGCATATACTTATCTAAAGCAGGATGGGAGCATGAATCCTATCAAAGTTGCTGATTATTCCACAGAAAAAGGATATGTGGACGAGCAGGGCGAAACCAACTGGGCTCTTATGACTGAAGGCGCTACTGCCCTTGGTCTGCAATCCGATACTCTTACCATTACAGAAGATGATATGAAGACTGCTTTAGAAGAGGGAAAAGTTATTATTTGCTCCGTTGCTCCCGGAGACTTTACAAGAACCGGAAGTTTCCTTGTCATTAAAGCTTATAAAGATGGTCTATTCTATATCAACGATCCAACAAGCCAGGCACGCAGTAATGTCGGTTGGGATTTCAAGCGATTAAGCGATCAGATTACCAATATGTGGGCATTAAGCAACGGAACCGGAGAAGAAACAGACAATGCTGCAAATGCTAATTCAGACAGTACCGACGTGAAGGACACCAGCAACACAGATGCAACAAGTACCACCCAGGCAACCACTGCAGAGGATGATGCCTCACAGACTGCAAACTAGATGATACACAACTTTCTTTAACGAAAACATGCGGTCTGTTCTCCCGTGCCAATACTTGCAGGGAGGACAGGCCGCATATTATATTTTATGAAACCATATGATAATTATTGTCTGCAAGATACAGATAACAGGTATACCGATCACAAAATACCAGTGTTTCGTCTTATGCCGAAATATGTACATACCTGCAAAAGCGCCAACCGATCCACCCATTGCAGCAAGTCCCAAAAGGGCAGCTTCCCGTATTCTCCATTTGTTATGTTTTGCTTTCCATTTATCTATCCCATAGACAAAAAACGTAATGATATTAATTCCCAATAGATATATCATTTTTCAAAAACCGCTTCATAATCTGCTTTGAATTTTTCAATTCCCTGATCCGTCAAAGGATGCTTTGCCATCCGTTCCAGCACCTTGTATGGAACTGTGGCAATATCTGCTCCCACCAACGCACAATCAATGACATGAATCGGATTGCGAACAGAAGCACAGATAATTTCTGTTTCCAGATCGTAATTATCGAATATCTGTACAATCTTCTCAACGAGCTCTATTCCCACGGTACTAATGTCATCTAATCTGCCTAAGAATGGAGATACATAGGTTGCACCTGCCTTAGCTGCAAGAAGAGCCTGCGCCGGAGTAAAGATTAATGTAACATTTGTCTTAATTCCCTCTGAAGTAAGTACTTTTACCGCCTTTAATCCTTCCATTGTCATCGGAATCTTCACAACCATATTGGGATGGATTGCTGCAATCTCTCTGGCTTCTTTGACCATGCTTTCCGCATCTGTTGTGGTGGGTTTTATCTCTCCACTGATGGGACCATCTACAATGCCGGTGATCTCTCGAATCACCTCTTTAAAATCTCTCCCTTCCTTAGCGATAAGGGATGGATTTGTGGTCACACCACAAATCACACCCATATCATTTGCTTTTTTAATCTCTTCTACATTGGCTGTGTCAATAAAGAATTTCATACCCATACCTCCTTGTATAATATATCATCTCACATTTTCTTAATTCTCCCAACGAATCTGTTCTTCCTTCACCAACGGATATCTTGTAAGTACCGCTCCGTCTAATTCTTCATGATGCATATCGATTCCGGAAATCTGATGATTATCATATGCCGTATAATAGTAGATTCCCTTTGTGACATTACAACATGACGTGTAAATGGTAATCTCATAGTTTCCGTCTGATACTTCACAGCAGCCTCGTTGCTGGTCTACCGATCCCAGAATATGAAAGAACTGGCTTACACTTGCCATTTCACTATCATCAGAAACAGCATGTAATCTTGTAAAAGCTACCTTGGCAAACCGTGAGGCAGAGGATAAATCTCCTGGAAGTCCTATGGCTCCCATTCCCCTGCTGTACTGCATCAAGGAAACATCCTTTGCAAAAGTATTCTCCGGTTGTCTTTCCGATAATCCCATATATTGATTTAACAGAAACATCTGCATATCAAAGGGTGGATTATTTGTCATGACACCAACCGGATTGTCATGGATATGCATACCATCCTTCATACTCTCAACCACAATACATTCCTTTTCATCTGCAATCATCCAATGCAACTGTGCTGCCGGCAACTGCTCATTATATTGTGTTCCAACCAGATTCATCTTTGCAAGCAATGTTCTTACCTCATTAACGCTGGCACACCGGGATAGCACCCATGGGATGAATTCAAATTGAGCAACATTCTCTCTACCCTGCTCAACATCCCCATAGACTGCATTTCCAACAAAATTAAGCCCTGCCATACCAACACCTTTTTCATTCATGGCGTCATAATAGAGGGGATAATCATCCACCACATAAGCCATACCGATCATGGCATAATGTGATTTGCAAGACCCCATGTACCGAAATGGAATCTCATAGTTTCTTGGCATCACTGTCACTTCATCCCCATAGGAAAATTCATAATCCAACGTTCTTCCAAAATAGAAATCTTTTGTTTTATATGTTGCTGCTGTACACATTTTTGCGCCTTTCTTTTACTCCTATTATATGCAACTGCAATCCGCAGGAGACGTTACCTTATGCTTTATATAATAGTATAAACCACCCCAAAAATCAACTTGTCCGAGCCTGTATCCACAAAACGATACACTCTTTCATCCGGGCAGATTATTCTACAAGATTGGTAATCCAAACTTCCTTTTTTACAAGAACATAACCCACCAATACCTTAATAAAATCTGCCGCCTGAATAATGGCATAAATTACAAGTATCGGCAATCCCGTAAACTTACACAATAAAAATGCAACACTGACAGAAACCACCCATGTAAACACACTGTCAAACAGGAATGTAATAATCGTCTTACCACCGGAACGCAAAGTAAAATACAATACATTAAGGAATCCCTGCACTGGAAAAAACAACGCAGTGATCACAATAAACCACTGTCCAAGCCGTCTGACTTCATCTGTGGTGTCATAAGCCATAGGGAACACTTTTGAAAGTGCCACCAATATCACGGTCAGAAAAACACAGATTCCCGCTGTAAACCACATAAGCTTGTTGGAAGCTTTTTTTGCTTCCTCAAACCGTGAAGCACCAAGATACTGTCCGATCAGTATCCCAACCGCATTGCCCATTGCAACAAAGACAACATTTAATAAATTGCAGATTGCATTGGATATATTCAGACCTGCCACAATCTGAAGTCCCTTCATGGAATAGCACTGGGTAAGAGCTGCCAGACCACCCGACCACAAAAATTCATTGAAAAAGATCGGTAGTCCTTTTCTTATAACAATCCACATTTCTTTCATTGGAAAGACTATTGTCCGATACACATTTTGAAGAAATGGGTACTTCTCAATACGAATATGGGTCCAGGATAATACCACCATCATCTCCACAATTCTAGCCAGTACTGTCGCAATCGCCGCGCCCTTTACTTCTAATCTTGGGAAGCCGAATTTGCCATAAATGAGAAGGTAATTGAATACTACATCCACAATAACTGAACAGATTCCACCAATCATGGGCTTTACACTTTCTCCAAGTTCCCTTAAACTTCCTGCATATACTTGTGTAATCGCAAATGGAACCAATCCCCACAGCATAATATGGAGATAATCCAATCCATGCTGCATCGTCTCCTCTGCATTGATAGTATTGCCATTTCCATGCAAATATAGTCCGATCATCCATTTACCGCCCACAACAAATACCACCAGACCCACAACGGCAAGTATAACGGCTATCCACAATTTCAATCGGAATATATTCTGATATCCTTCTTTATTTCCTCTTCCAAAATACTGGGCGCCATATATTCCAGGCCCTGACAATCCGCCAAATATTGCCAGGAAGAACACAAATAACAACTGCCCCACAATGGAAACTCCCGTCATACTTTCTGTCCCAAGGCTTCCCACCATTAAATTATCCACCAGGCCCACTGCATTTGTAATCCCATTTTGAATCATCATGGGAACAGCTAACATTAACACCTTTTTGTAAATTGAATTTTCCTTCATAACAAACCTCATTCAATCATACTTAATCCTATTTGATATCTTCAGTATATCTTAAACACCCTGCCCCAAAATATCAATACCCAAATGAGAATCAGGAGGATTATTCTCTGAAATAATCAACAAAATTTTACAAAAACAATTACAAAATTTGTGTAAAATAAAGCTTGTTTTTTATAATATAAAGTAGTAAAACATAAATAGCACAGAGAAATGCGAAGAATGGGACACATTATAACGTACATTTTTTTCAGAGAGCCGTTGTTTGGTGTGAAACGGTAAGAATCAGTTATAACATCACCCTGGAGCATCCTGCTGAATGATTTAGTAGGTTAGGACGGATTCCCCACGTTACCGGGGAGCATTGTTGTTGGACAATGCATGAGAGGTCATGGCTCATGGCAAGCAGAGTGGTACCACGGATTATTTCGTCCCTGCAGTTTTTTGAAACTGCAGGTTTTTTTATGTGACAATCTACATAGCGAGAAATATCTGATAAAATCTGTTGCCGGATTCTCTCTCAGAGCATGGATTTGTGAAATACAATTTATGAAAAGAGGAAACAAAATGAACGGAATTTTGATGATGGTAATTGCCATTGCAGTATTAGGCGGCGCCTATCTGATCTATGGTCGTTATCTGGCAAAGAAATGGGGCATTGATGAAAATGCAAAAACCCCGGCATATGAATTAGAGGATGGTGTGGACTATGTTCCTGCGGATACCAATGTGGTATTCGGTCATCAGTTTGCATCCATCGCTGGTGCCGGACCAATCAACGGTCCAATTCAGGCAGCAATCTTTGGATGGGTGCCTGTACTGTTATGGATCTTAGTCGGTGGCGTATTCTTCGGTGCCGTACAGGATTTTGCATCTATGTATGCATCTGTTAAAAACAAAGGACGTACAATCGGTTATATCATTGAAGAGTACATTGGAAAGTTAGGAAAGAAATTATTCTTAGCATTCTGTTGGTTATTCTGTATTTTAGTAATTGCTGCTTTTGCAGACGTTGTAGCAGGTACCTTCAACGGTTTTCAATTAGATGAAGCAGGTGCAGTAGTTGATAAGATTGCAGCAAACGGTTCTGTTGCAACCACCTCTGTATTATTCATTGTAGAAGCTGTTATTCTTGGGTGCATCTTAAAATATGCCAAACTTCCAAAATGGCTCAACACTGCTATTGCCATCTTAATGTTAGTCGGTGCCGTTGCCCTTGGATTGGCATTTCCGATGTATTTAAGCCGTGGTGTATGGCATCTCATCATTTTTGCTTATGTTTTGATTGCCTGTGTTGTTCCGGTATGGGCATTGTTACAGCCGCGTGATTATCTTAACAGTTACTTGTTAATTTTCATGATCGTTGCAGCCGTGGTAGGAATCTTTATCGCAAATCCATCATGTAACCTGAATGCGTTTAACGGATTTGTTGTAGACGGACAGTACCTGTTCCCTATTTTATTTGTAACCATTGCATGTGGTGCCGTATCCGGTTTCCACTCACTGGTTTCTTCCGGTACTGCTTCAAAGCAGATTAAAAATGAAAAGAATATGCTTCCGGTTTCCTTTGGTGCCATGTTAATGGAAAGTATGTTAGCAGTAATTGCTTTGATTGCCGTTGCATCCTTTGCACAAGGGGAAGCTGCTGCCCAGGGTCTGACCACACAGCCACAGATTTTTGCCGGTGCGATTGCAAACTTCTTAACAGCTGCCGGTCTTCCATACAGTCTGGTATTTACATTAATTAACCTTGCAGTTTCTGCCTTTGCATTAACCTCTCTGGATTCTGTTGCCAGAATCGGAAGACTTTCCTTCCAGGAATTTTTCGTGGATGAGGATACAGACGAAAAGAACATGAGCCCGGTACTGAAATTTGTTACCAACAAATACTTTGCAACCATCATCACTTTGGTACTTGCTTATCTGTTAGCCAAAGTGGGATATGCAGAAATCTGGCCATTGTTCGGTTCTGCAAATCAGTTGCTCTCCGTACTTGCCCTGGTTGCATGTGCTGTATTCTTAAAAAAGACAAACCGTCAGGGCATTATGCTCTGGATTCCAATGTTTTTCATGATGGCAGTTACCTTCAGTGCATTGGGACTTACCATCTTCAAATTATCCAAAGCATTCCTTGCAACCGGATTGAGTCTTGGTAACACATTGCAGTTAATCTTCGCTATCTTATTGCTGGTTCTCGGTGTCATTGTGGCTATCCAGGGTATCCACAAACTGACAGAGAAGAACACTGCAGAAGCTAAACCATTATAAGAAATGTAAGCACAAAATCACAGCACCCCCTAACCTCTCAAGATTGAGAAGTTAGGGGGTATTTTTTGAATCGTTACTGCTTTTTTTCACAGACAATTTCAAGTACGCCAAGGCGTACTTGCTGGCAAGATGCACGTCGCACAATATTTTGTCTATTCTGTATCAAGCCATAAACCTAATGCACTGTCTGATTCTTTCCGTTAAGACCTTTCTTTTTCAACCACTTCTTATATACAGATTTCTTCTTAGCAGGCACTTTCACGACTGCTTTTTTGTTAATCCCGCTAAATACCTGTTTCCCTACATTTTTTTCTGTCAGTAAACTGCTCTTAATGTTCACAAGAGAAAGCTGTTTACATTTTGCAAATGCCTGCGCCCCAATCTGTTTCGTCTTAGCTGGAATCGTAATCTTCTTTAATGAGGTACATCCGTAAAATGCCTGGTCGCTAATGGTGGTGACAAAATCACTGAGAGACACGGTTTTCAACTTCTTACAGCCTGAAAAGGCTTTCTTGCCAACACTTGCAACCTCATAGTCAAAATCATCATCGGACACATAATTCGGCACATTTAGCTTCGTTATATTTTTAGAAGTAGTTCCTATGCAGGATACTTCATATTCATCATCCTCCGGATTGGAGCTTACCACTTTATATTTTAATCCTTTTATGGTAAATGTATCTCCTACTTTCGGATAATTTACATTGTCTACATTGTCATCCTCATCATCTTCATCAGAATCATCTGTTGCATCACCGTTCTGTGTCCCGCTACCATCATCCTTATTCTCATCCCCTGGCACAGATAATCCGTCATCCGCTCCTTGTTTCTTTCCTGTAGCAGGAATCTCCCTTTGATCCTTTGTTGCATTACAATTTCTACAATGAATGGATTGTGCCCCGGTGGTAGTTTCCGTTGCCGGAACATCTATCGTGTAGTTAGTATCCCAGTTGTGTCCCGTTGGTTTTACTATATTCTGCGCCACCAACCCAATACCACATACCGAACAATGGGAACCTGCAGTAAGCCCGGATTCCGTACAGGTCGCCGGAACTTCCGGATCCGTAGCCGGTGTGTGGGGCAATTCATCAATAACTGCGGTTTCATACGCATTACATACTGTACAGTATCTTCTCTTCTCTCCCTTTTTGTTACAACTAGCAGCAGTTACCACTTTCCAAGCGCCATATGCATGCTCTGTATGTTCTTCTGCTACAATGGTGAAATCCTTCCGTATGGTTCCTGTAAAGATACCATTACCTGTAATGACAACCGTAGCAGTCCCTGCTTCTGTGTTATTTTCATAAGTTACCTTATAATCCGTTCCTTTTGTCAATTTCGTATCATGATAAGAAATAGTTACCAAAGGCGTACATGCAGTACCACTGTATTCATAATATGTCTGGGAAAGTGTGACATCTGCAGAGGTAATATCCACACTTCCCGAATCTCCAATACGGACTACCACCTGCTTTTTCAGGCTTGCATTATATTTTGGATAAATTGTAAGTGTTGAAATTCCCGGTGCAAGAATATCTAATTTATTGTTGGATGAGTTGGCAATTACAGTTTCCGGAACCGATATAACCGATTCGTCTGTAGATTCGATTACCATATCCCGATATTTACTGTCACCATCCACACCATCAATCCAACAATAAACAGAAGATCCCACTGCTCTCGAACTTGGAAATACGGAAGAGAAATTACCATAAGCTGCAGTTCCCCACCATAACGTATATGTGGTCGGCGGAATAATCTCTATGGTATCTCCGCAAACGGAACAAACACCGGTCCGATTTCCGGCAGAATCTGCCTCCCCATAAACATAAACGTGTGCCACTTTCGGAACCACCTGTTCTATGGATTCTCCGCAGATTTCACAACTATATACCTTAATGCCCGTTGCTGTACAAGTCGGTTGTGTCTCAGACACCAGTTCTTTGACATGACCGCATTTTACTGCAATAACAGTAGACGCAAGCGTGGATCCATCTATCTTAGCCGTAATGGTTGTGGTTCCATTTTTCACCCCTGTTACAACGCCCTCATCTGTCACCGTCGCAACCGATGTATCAGAGGAATAATATTTCAGATTGCCAATCACCCACAACTTGTGTGCATTTGATCCATTTAACAAACAGGCCTTTGCTGTAAGCGTAGTTGTCTTATCTGTGTAAATGGTATCCAGACCCTCTAAAATATATCCCGTAATATAGGAATCCTTCACTTCTATTTTCTGCATAACATCGGTCTGAGCAGTCTGCATGGTCTGATCCAGATTCTGGGAGCTTGAACAAAATTCCCCTGCCAATGTATTCGGATAAGCAGCCTCCTCCGTATAAAAATCTCCCAGACCAACATATGTAAATTGGGGATTGATCATACTGGTATAATGACCTGTCACTTTCCCCGAAACCTGATTTACCCAGTCGCTTTTTTCTGCATACCATTGATTGATGCCACTGACCATACTGGTTCCCCAATTATAGGCCAGATCTTCTCCTCTAGAGGATACGCCGTTATAACTTACATCAAAAATGCTCCTGCCATTCAAACGGTTATGTCCGGACCCCATAAAGCTATACGCCAGCCCGGCTTCCATGGCTCGGATCCTGGCAACACTTTCCAAATCTCTTGACCATTTCACCGGAACATAATCATCAGAAGTTAACATCCGGGATTTATTTCTTGGATCCGGTACATTGCCGGCATCACACGCTTCTTTTCTGATTTCATTGATTCGATTCAATGCATCCTGTGCCTGACTATAGTAGGATCCGTAAACCCCTAACATGGTGCATCCATCAGAAGCGACCGTCACATCCGTATCTAAAATCGTCATGGCACTGACTTTCTTACAGGCAAATGGCGCCATTAACGACAGACACATAATGACCATTGTAACCCACGATTGATAGATTTTTCTTCTCATCTTCTTTCCTCCTCCGTATTTCTGATAAAAATAAATCAGTTGCTTTTTGCCTGGTAATACTGTCTTACCATTTTTACAGTTCACCGTTAGTTTTTATGCAACTCTTAATCCAAGGCTCTGGGCAAATGTAATCATCTCCCTTTTATCATATCAAAATTCCTACTATTCCTCAATGAATTTGTTCAGTAATATTTTTTTATTTTATTGCATAATACATTTATTTACTATAGAATCATCTTATATAAATGATGTAAGTTTCAAAAGTAATTCTTTATTTAAATGAGAACAAGGGGGTACATATGAATATCAAATGTCCGAATTGCGGCGGTTCGATTGTATTTGATGTTGAATCCGGCAACATGAAATGTGATTATTGTGGCAGAATCTGTTTCAAAGAGGAATTCTCCCATTTCAATGATATGGACTCATCCGCCAGTACCAATGAACCTACAAACACCAATAAACTAACACTTACATTAAAACTGAATACCGGTAATCAAACAAGCGGTGAAGAACACAAGCCATTCCGACTCAAGGACAATCCGAAACCAGATTTTGAAGTTCAATCCAAGCCAAAATCTTTTATAAAAGAAACAAAAGCCAGTAAGCCCGTCTTTTCTCCTGACACGTCCTTCATGGACATGAAGATTTATCACTGTTCGTCATGCGGTGCAGACTTAATGGTGGGAGAAACTCAGGCATCAACCTTTTGCAGCTACTGCGGTTCCCCTTCCATTGTATATGATAGGCTATCAAAGGAACAAAAGCCATCTAAAATCATACCGTTTAAGCTTTCCGAGCAGCAGGCATTAGCCTGCATCAAAGACCGGTTTGGGCACGGCAGCTACATACCGCCCACGATCAGGGAGCTGACGCCGGACAAAGTACGGGCAATTTACATTCCATTCTGGCTCTACAATGCCTATATACGCAAGAGCGTAACGATAACAGCCAGAGACAACGATGGCGATAAGCACATCTATAACAGAGATGTTTCCTGTACCTATGAAAATATATGCATGGATGGTTCCCTTCGGCTTGGCAATGATATGGCTCACAGATTAGAACCTTATTACATGAACGAATTAGAAGATTTTGATATTGCCTATCTGTCAGGCTTTTACGCCGATAAATTCGATGTGCCATACGATGCATTCGAAGGGCAGGTGCAAAAACGATGCCGGCAGTTTATCACTTCAGAGATTCTCCATTCCTGTCCGAGTGCAAACCGGATCCAAACCCAGTCTGGTGATATTGCAAACTACACCAAGTCCGACGAACAGGAAGAATACCAGCTGCAGGATGTGACGTATGCTTTATTCCCTGCATACTTTGTGAATCTGCAATACGGCAACTCCAAACAGCTTATTATTGTAAACGGTCAGACCGGTAAAGTGGTGGGCAATCTTCCATTTGAAAAGGAGCAATTTGTACGTATGTTTATAAAAAATGCTACTATATCCTGCACAATATTCAGTCTTTTATCCATACTGTTTTTAACCGTTCCGGCACTTAAAATGCTGTTTATCTTTCCAGTCTTAATTGCTGCCATTTTCCTTGCAACCGGCATCAGCAGTTACAAAAAATACAAGCTGGGAATGCAGCAGCTGGCATCACAACATATGACTTCATATGTAGATAGAAGGGAGGAGTAGGTCAATGAATACGGCTTTAGGGATCATTATTGGCGTTCTATTAGGTATCATTTGTGCCATTGGTGCCACGCTATACGGACTTACATCATCCAACATCATCGGCACACAGCCAGACGACGCAGAGCACTTCGTCTCGGATGATGCTCCGGTGACCTACCATGTAAAAAAAGATACTTATATGGGAAAACATTCCGTATAATTCAGAAGATATGTTGACTTTACATAGAAGGAGGACAACTATATGCAATGTACAAAATGCGGAAAACATCACGAAGGATACCGCTGTCCATATTGCGGTCATTTTTTGCTGGATGACCCTGCATTAAAAAACAAAAAATACTCTCTATACCATAAACAGATGAAACAGGAAAACAGAACGCAATGGCCTCTGTACATATTTCTAATTGTATTTGTAGGTGGATGGCTGGGTATCATTTCTTGGTTTATATTACACTAATGGCATCTTGAAACGAAACAAGCGAAAACAAGCAATAAAATCTTGTCATTTTACGGCATTTACGTTATTATAGATTAGGTTGTTATGCATCATCTCTTGATTGATGCACACCACTTACAAATCAGGAACAAAGTGTTCATAACAAAAAGAAAAGAGGATAAAAATATGGAAAAGGTTATTTTAGCCTATTCAGGCGGACTTGACACAACTGCAGTTATTCCATGGTTAAAGGAAACCTATGGCTACGAAGTCGTTTGCTGCTGTATCGACTGTGGTCAGGGCGAGGAGCTCGATGGATTAGAGGAACGTGCACGGCTTTCCGGTGCTTCTAAGCTTTACATCGAAGACGTGGTTGATGATCTTTGCGAAAACTATATCATGCCTTGCGTACAGGCCGGGGCAGTTTACGAGCATAAATATCTGATGGGAACTGCAATGGCAAGACCAACCATTGCTGCAAAATTAGTTGAAATTGCACGGAAAGAGGATGCCGTTGCAATCTGCCACGGTGCAACCGGTAAAGGTAACGACCAGATTCGTTTTGAGTTGGGAATCAAGGCTTTGGCACCGGACATCAAGGTTATCGCTCCATGGCGTGATGATAAATGGCAGATGGATTCCCGTGAAGCTGAGATTGAATATTGTAAGGCACACGGCATTGACCTTCCTTTTGGAACGGACCAGTCCTACAGCCGTGACAGAAACATCTGGCACATCAGCCACGAAGGATTAGAGCTTGAGGATCCTTCTCAGGCACCAAACTATGACCATATGCTGGTTCTTGGTGTCACACCGGAGAAAGCACCAGACGAAGGGGAAGAATTGACACTTACTTTCGAAAAGGGTGTTCCAACATCTTTAAATGGCGAGAAAATGAAGGTGTCCGATATCATTCGTAAATTAAACAAAATTGGTGGAAAGCATGGTATCGGTATTGTTGATATCGTAGAAAACCGCGTTGTTGGTATGAAGAGCCGTGGCGTATACGAAACTCCAGGTGGAACCATCCTTATGGAAGCTCACCAGCAGCTCGAAGAGCTTGTTCTTGACCGCGACACCATTGCTCTGAAATTAGAGCTTGGCAGTAAGCTTGCAAGCATCGTTTATGAAGGAAAATGGTTCACTCCTGTCCGTGAAGCAATTTCTGCATTTGTGGATGTAACACAGCAGTGCGTTACCGGTGAAGTGAAGTTACGTCTTTATAAGGGCAACATCATCAAGAACGGAACCACTTCTCCATATTCACTCTATAGCGAGTCACTTGCGTCATTTACTACAGGTGATATGTATGACCACCATGATGCAGAGGGCTTCATCACTTTATGGGGTCTTCCACTTAAGGTTCGTGCCATGAGAATGAAAGAGTTAAAAAAGGATAATACAAAGTAAACTTTTCTGGAATCTAAGCGAAAATGTATATGAAACATCATTTATACATTTTCGCTTATTTTATTTGACCTGGCAAAAAAGAAGCTACCGCCTCACGAATGTTTGTTCGTTAAAGCGACAGCTCCTTTTTATTCGTTTCTATCATAATTTACTGCAGCAATTCCCGAATCATCGCCGCATCATAGGTTACACATACCATGTTCTCTGCCTCAATACGGTATAATGCATTGGCTGCAATATGCTCTGCTGCCTGTTCAATGTCACGGATTCCGGAGGTATCTTTAAATATATCCATAACCGCATCCAGTGCCTCATCGGTAATCACGATTTCTTCCGCCCGAAGTCCAATTCTGTTTAATACCTTTGGCATTGCAAATTTAGTAAAGATAACTCTCTTTTCCTCTAAGCTGTAATCCGGCAATTCAATCACTGCAAACCGCGACATAAGGGGTGCACTGATTGCCTCCCGGTCATTTGCTGTTGCAATCGGATACACTCCGGTGGTGGGAATATTACACTCAATATAGTTATCTGTAAATCCAAGGTTATCCAACAGCGTTAACAGTACATCCGCCGGATTCCCATTTCCTTTTCCGGAAGATGCCTTATCCAGCTCATTGATAATAAACACCAGATTCGAGCTTTCTGCATTGGCAAAGGCTTCCATAATCAACCCCGGTTTTGCATTGGAATAAATTCTGGAACTTCCGGTAAGCTGTTCCGGATCGTTAATGGAACTCATCTCCAAGGTTGTCCATGACATTTTCAAAATCTTAGCCACCGCATAGGCAATCTGGGATTTACCGGTACCAGCCGGTCCAATCAGCAAAATACCATATGCCGGCAATGTATGGGTACGGTTAATCTGAATAATGGTTTCAATAATCCGCTGCTTTACATTCTCAAGGCCGTACAGTTCCTCATCTAAGATTCTTCTTGCCTCCACCGGATCAATTGGCTGAAAATGTGTATTTTTCCACTGGATATTCAGCATGATGGAAAGTGCCCGCTGTGCATGACGTCTTTCCTCCGGTGTAACCTCCGTTGATTTCGCTACCGCCAGATTCCGTCTCGCCCAAAGACGGATATTATCCGGCAGTGTACTTCCTGCACACATGAGGTAATCCGTAATACTCTGAATACTGGTAAGCTTCATACTATCAGAATCTTCAATCTCATCAAAATCAACCACTTCCCTGGACGGCGCATCACTTTGCAGCAAACGGTCTATCATAAACTGTAAGAATCCATTTTCTCCGGAAATCTTCGTGCCTCTCATGGCTACTCCGGTTTCAAAAATTTTGTAAACCGCATATCCCGAATCGGTAGTTGCACCGGAAAGACGTACCATAATGTGGTTTTCTCCAAGCCATTTTATCAGCTTTTCAAAACGTGCGTCTACCTGCAAAATATTGTGTGATGACTTCTCTTCGTCATCATAGATGAATGCGGTTCCCTTTGTAGGTGCTGTAAACATTCCGGAGGAATGGTGAAGCAGCTTTCCTTCCCTATCCTCCAACAGCATAATTGGGTGTAACGCATCCGGAACCCTTTCATTTGAATATATCAATTCATAAGTTTTATCCGCCTGTACTGCGTCTTTCTTTTCCTGGTTAAAATCAAAAATAGGCATCCTGTAACCTCTCATCCATCATATTATTTTAGTTAATTGCAAAACATTACTCTGCTTTTTCTTTCTGACACTAGCACTGTTGCATCCTATAGTCCGTATCTTGATCCATTAGAGAAAGCATAATGGTGGCAATTTTATCATCAAACTGTGAACCCTTTCCCCTTACAATCTGTTCTCTGACTTTATCCTGAGACATTGTGTCTCGATAGGCTCTTTTACTAGTCATGGCATCATAGGCATCAGCAACTGAAATAATCCTGGCGATTTCCGGAATCTCTTCTCCCTGAAGCCCATCCGGATAACCTTTTCCATCTATTCTCTCATGGTGCCATTTTGCTCCATATGCAAAATTGCCCCGGATTGATATTTTCTCAAGAATCTCATAACCCATTAACGGATGTTTCTTAATCTCTTCATACTCTTCCTCTGAGAGTTTTCCCTGCTTGTTTATAATCTGATTATCAATACCGAGTTTGCCAACATCATGTATCAGTCCTGCACAGTATATTTCTTCTAACTCTTTCTCCGAATAACCCAAACATTCAGCAATCATTCTGGAGTATTGTGCAACACGTCTGGAATGACCGGCAGTATATGGGTCATTGATATCAACAGCCTTGGCAATCGCCTCAAAGGCTTCATTTGACAAAATCTCTAATTCTCTATTTTTTTCATTTAACTCATCAATATATTTCACCTTTTCTGCTTGAATCAGTGCATTGTTCAATTCCAGTTTTCTGTTAACAAGAACCGTTATAATCATATTGGAAAAAACACAAAGCAAAACCAAAAGTGAAATAGATATAATCGCCTCCGGAACAATATCTGCGTTATATTGACTGTCCCTGCCCCTTGCAAAAATCGGTATCATAAGCAAAACCAACACCGTTATTGTAATATTCCGACACATTTTTTTATCTTCATACATGATGGTAAATAGAATCGGCACAATAAATGTCAAGAACGTCGGTGTAAACTGATAATGAGAATACGCAGTATTAAGACATATCAAAACCATTGCAATAGTTAAGATATATTTCCTCACCTGATCATCTTTTAAACGTTTACATAAAAACGCCGAAAGTAAAATAACTACAACATTAAACAAAGTTGTCAACAATAGATATCGAATAAGTTTACCAGTAATCGTATCGGGATTATAGCCCTGTGACCTGGTGACATATAGAATGGTATTCACTACAATTTCAACAAGAAATACACAAATTGCCATACCAATTTGGGCACGAGTAATCACTTTTCTCCAATATTCATAATTAATATTTTCGTAGCTCATGATACATTCCTCACATTCTCTTTCATGTATATCTTTGTATCTTTCATCTTGCAGGTTTTATAATATGATATAAGTGTCAAAAGTCCAAAAAGTTTTCTGCTTGCAGAAAAAACTTTTTGACTTTATGACACACAAAAACATGAGGAAGTAGCAATTTACGTAGTAAATTAGCGGATTCCGAATGTTTTTAGAATTGCGAAAGTTGTATTACAACGAAGCAATTCGTAATATCAGTGAGTGGCAAAATTTACTTTTGACACTCACATCATAATATTTTTTTATTCTCAATATCCTAATTGGAGCTTAATGGTCTCCACCATTTTAACCCAAATTGACGGAGATATCAATACATATGATGGAAATACAAAAGAACTTTACAATCTCTTTGGTATCTCCTATAAATATAATGTGTAATTGGTCACTCTGACCAAGTTGTTGGCCTACCATCGCTTCATTTCATTTTACACCTCAGGAAACATCTCTGTCTCAACAACCTCAAAGCGATATCTCTGCTTTACATCGGGATATTTTTCCCGGTCAACCTCACTGATAAACATATCATACGGTCTTGCACAGGTTTTATATGGTGGATATAATGCCTGATAAATTACAAGCTTCTCCCCATTTTCTGTATGAGATGCAAATGCTAATATCTTATATAGATATTCCGCTGTATCCTTTGAAACATACTCTCTTTTAAAATGTTTTACAATATCACCAATTTTAAAGCGTTCCATAATCTTCTCTCCTTCTACCAGTAATCTAGCGCTGCAGGGGCTGACATCACATTCGCATTTTTTCTCTATTACGATTCACACATTCTCTGTGTATCTGCAATTAGGAAAACCCATACATCCCCAGAACTCACCATATCTGCTGCTTCTCTTTTTTAGTGGTTGATTACACCTTGGACAAACTCTTATATTGGGCTTTGCGCCAAGTAAACCTTTCCCCTCAAGTTCTTTTCCAAGCATTTCAAATACCTTCTGATTCATCCTGCAATCTGCCAATGCTCTATGGGCACCCGCAGTCGATATTCCATAATAATCTGCCAAATCTCCAAGGCGTCTGTGTTTCCATTTCGGAAAACAGATTTTTGCAATGCTTAAGGTATCAATATAATCATTGGTAATCGTTTTACCATAATACCTTTTGCAGTCACGATAAATAAATTTCATATCAAAACTATGAATATTATGACCTACTAAAACATTATCGCCAGCAAACTCAATAAATTTCTTAAGCACTACATCAAAGGTCGGTGCATCCTTTACCATATCATCTGTTATATTATTCACCAGGCTAGCCTCATATGGAATCGGTCTTTTCGGATTTGCCAACTCACTAAACTCTTCCACCACTTTTCCATTTTTAACTTTTACCGCCGCTATTTCAATTACTTCGTCATAAGTACTTGAAATCCCCGTTGTTTCAAGATCAAATAATATATAATCTTTTATGTAATGATTTAACATTCTGCCCTGGTTATCGCCTAACATTTGTTCCTCCATATAATTTATCCAGTGAACAGAATTGTATTTCGTGTTGTCCACTGCCAATTTGTATGCCTTTTGAACATATTCCGTTTTTTATATTAACATCTTCTTCCCATTAAAACAACAATATCCCCGTCAAAAACAAGGATATCTTCAATACTTGTATGTAAGCTTTTTACCCTGCAATAACCGCTTTGATTTCTTTCTCGGTCATTCCTGTTGCAACCACAATCTGTTCTAATGTAAAGCCGTTATTATGCATATTCATTATCACTTTTTTCATACCTTTTTCCATGCCTTTTTCCATGCCTTCTGCAATGCCGGCTTCCTTTATTCCCTGACTCAAATTACACATAACGCTCACATCCTTTCTTATACTATCTTCTATTGGAATATTATATTCCTTATCCAACAGTTCTAATCTCTCTTCCTGTGTCAGCACCTGTGAAAACAAGGCTCCCAGCAGACGATGAAGTTCATACATCTCATCCTGTTCAGGAAGCTCCTTTGCTAACCCTATCATCACAATATTCACCAAACCAAGATTCCCTTTCCAGTCATGCCGTCCAACCAAATCCTCTTTTACAAGATGAATATGGCACAGACTGTTTTCTTCCATGTTCATGCATACCCAAATACTATAGACACGCCGGATATCATTATAATTCGTATTTTCAAAATCCCGTTCTTTTTGTGATGAAATCAGCCGACTGACATAAAAGATGGCTCTGTTTAAGATGTTATATTTGTCCGGTTCATCTTTTTGTGCCTCCACATTAATAATAATCTGGGAGAGACCATCTTTCATCCGAACATAGAATACAATATCAAATCTTACCAGTCCTTCATTTGTTTCGACATTTTCAGTATTAAATCCTATGATTCGCGAACCACCGGTTTCTACCACCTGGTTGGTAAGCCCCGGTTCTACCGGAACGGTGCTGATATATGGTTCTCCTTCAATTAATGGAACCACATCCTTTTATCTGCATATATTTTAACAAATAATATGTTTTTCATTCAAAGTTTACCTTCTCCCTATACCTTCTTTGATAATAATCCATCGTCCTATACTCAATAACATCCTTCATCTGCTGCGCAAATACAGGCATATGGATTACATCCCGCAAATCTTCTCTAAGAGCCAACGCCGACCCATCCTGCAACACAAAGAATCCTTTTCCGGATTCCTGCAGAAAATGTACCGGCATCTGCAGTATTTTCTTCATATGCTCTTTATCGGAAATTGCCTGATATTTTTCGTATGTAATACCGGTATCAAGATCCTTCCAATTGGTTCCTGTGGAAAAAAATTCTTTCCAGCTTGCCAGGAGCTGCTCTCCCGAGACGGTCATACGGACATTCCCATGATTATAAAATGCCATAAGCACAGGCATCTTATAGACCTTCGTCATATTGGTATTCTCCATCAGATGTATAAATTCTCTTCCAATCCCCTGGTACAATGATTCTTCCTCTGTTGTCAATTCATCCAGTTCCTGTAGAAAGTCCAAATATTTCTTAAATGGATTATCCTTAGAATGAGAAATTGCCAGCTGGTAGACATCATCATCCATATAAGTGAAAAGCTCTATTCTAGAAGGCCGCTTTCCAATCAAATCCTTTACCCTGAAATACTCATTCCGGATTTGATTCTGTATGGTAAGATGTTTCTTGTCCATCTCAGCAAACAAGTCAATGAGCTTCATATCAAAATCAACCAGACAGTCATCCGGAAGTGACGTTCTGTCTGCCGGATGATACTGTTCTCTTTCGGATAAGGTTTTACCTGTGAGAAGAAATCGAACACGTCCGGCCTTTTCATAGTTTCCAATGAAATCCAGTACGTTTAAGTATTCCTTCCCCTTGCTTTTCCGCAATCCTCTTCCAAGCTGCTGCAAAAATACAACCGGAGACTCTGTAGGACGCAAAAACATTACCATATCCACAGAAGGAATGTCCACACCTTCATTAAACATGTCCACTGAAAAAATCACTTTGATTTCTCCAGCTTTTAACTTCTCAATTGCAACACTTCTGTCCTCCGAAAATTCTCCATCTGCATTACTGTAAACGGCAACAGAGGGAATTCCTCTTTTACAAAATTCTTTTGCCATCTCTTCCGCATGTGCCTTAGAACAGCAAAATCCCAGCGCCCGCCTGGAACCATATTTGCAATAATACTTGTAAATCAATTCATGCCTGTGAACATTTCCGATATAGGTTTCATTCAGCTCCTTCTCATCATATTTGCCTCTGACAATATGAATCCCCGAATAATCTGTATCATCATAAATTCCGTAATAATGAAATGGCACCAACATTCCCTTGTTAATGGCATCTTTCAATGAAATCTCGTAGGGAACATTATAATCACATATTTCATATATGTTCCTGCCATCCATACGTTCCGGTGTAGCGGTCAATCCCAGTAAAAACTGCGGCTTAAAATACTCCACAATTCTTTTATATTGATCATTTACAGCATGGTGAAATTCATCTATTACCAGATAATCAAAATAATCCGGTGCAAAATACTTTTTATTCAGGTATTCCGCTCTGCCCAATGTGGATACAGACGCAAAAACAACGGATTTGTCCGTGCATTTCTCATCCCCATTAAAAAATCCGTAGTCATCTGAATTTCTGACATTTTGAAAGGAAGTAGCCGCCTGCTTTAATATCTCTTCCCTATGGGCTACAAACAAAACTCTCTTATAATCTTTTGAATCAAATGCAGCTAAATATGTTTTCCCTACACCTGTGGCAGCAGAGACAAGCGCTCTTTTTGCTCCTTCTGCTCTTGTATCCTCCAATGCACACAATGCCTCGATTTGAGCGCCTCTTGGTTCATATAACACCCTGACATTTGTATCCTCTAATGACTCTGTGACATCATATTTCTCCAAATCTTTTGAAACCGAAGGTCTGTGCCAATTCTTTGAATACCTTTTTAGTTCCTCATCATCTATCACAATCGAGTGCTTCTCAAACAATTCTTCAAAGGTCCTGTAAAATTTTTCAAAATTCTTCTCATCCGTTTTACTGTTGAACCTATAGTTCCATTCAATACCGGACGTCAATGCACTTTTGGAAATGTTGGAGGAACCAATATAAATCTCGCTGTAACCTGCATAATGAAAAATATAGGACTTTGGATGAAAGGAGCGGTTTTTCTCATTATAAAAACGCAAATCCACTCTATCGCCAAGCCTTCTCTTAATGAGATACAACGCAGAGGGTTGTGTAATGCCAAGATAATTTCCGGTTAGAATTCTGATTTTTGCTCCTCTTTTCAAAGCATTCTCCAGTTCATCTAAAAGCATTTTGACGCCGGACTCCATCAAAAAAGAGACAATAATATCCACGCTTTCCGCTTTCTTCAAACTATGTATCAGCTGGTAATACAAATACATCCTTTTGTCTCTGTCACCAGTCATCACGTCTGTAGAATACTCTTCAAAATCTATATTCAGTTCTTCTGCAGAATTAGATTCAGCCATTTCTCCTCACCTCTTCCAGGCCTGACATCTCCTGTAATCCAATACTCTTCCAATTTCAGATTATCAACATCCTGTATAAACTCCGTGAACATTTCCATTGTGAAATCCGTAAAATATCTGCCATTTCGTTCCCCTTCAAATTCACCATATTTAAAGGATGTGTATATAATACCATTTTCCTTTAATGCCGTACCCATCTTTCTTAAAACCAACTTCAATTCCGTCTTTGGAAGATGCAGTATGGAGGAACAAGCCCATATACCATCATATTTTTCGATGCTATCCAATTCCTGAAATAACATCTGTTTTACTTCTAATCCTGTATACTCACCGGCAATTTTACACAATTCCCTGGAGCCATCTATGGCATCCACCAGGAAGCCGGATTTCAAAAAATACTTTGTATCTCTTCCGGAACCACATCCAAAATCGAGAATGGAATCACCTTGTTTCAGTCGATTCAAAAATTTGTCCTGTGTCTGTTTGAAATCAACAGAAACTGTACCTGACACGAAAGTTTCTGCATTTTTATTATAATAGTCTAAGGTTTTGTTGTTCATATTACATCACTCCATCGAAAGGATTACAAAGGGTTCATCTACATAAGAAACATCTTCCTTAGTAAGACCATCTTCCGTTGTATCAATCAGTATTCCTTTGTTATTTCTTCCTCTATTCCATACATTGCCTTGAACTTATCAAGATCTGCCTGACTCTTAATCAGCATGACCTCCTGAATCTTACCTGTATGAATATCTTTAAAACCTGCAACCTGTTCCCCACTGCAGATACTCGACTTAATTACCGGCTTCTTATTCTCTTTATCGTATATAAGCTCCACCGATTTTTTATGAAATAATCCCATATTCTTTATAAACCACTTTCTCTAAATTGTTACTTTAAGTATCAGGAATCACATGCTCCCCCAGGAAAAAACACCCTACTGTCATAGAAATACCATTCTCTACAAAAACATTTTCTACATTGATAACTGTAACTTTTCTGACCCTATTTTACATAAATATCCCTTACTTTTCAACAGAATTGTACTTTTAATGATTGTTATGAAAGCGCAAGGCACGCTCTTTTCCTGCTAAACCCGGGTTTCCATGGTTGCTTTTTACCTTCAAAGCAGGCCTTCTCCCCTTATATTTATTGAATAATGAAAATTATTTAATGTTTTTCATTAAAAAATAGTTGACAAAGATAAAAAGATGTTGTATATTCCATTTAACGATAAACATTAAATATTTTCACTTTATCGTTAAGTGGAATTCCAATTCACCCAAAACAAAACAATCATTATAGGAAAAGGAGAATGAATATGAAAACAGACGCAATTACTAAAATTAACAAAATCGGAAACATCGGTAACATCATTACCATTATTGCAAGAATACTTGCATTCATAATACTGGCTCTTGGTATAGCGGGCACCATTTTCTTTGCAGTCACACCGGCGGATTTTATAAAATTCCAGCTAAATGGTGATGCCATGGTAGATGTGAACTTATCTGCTATTGACATTCATCTGACGGAGGAGGAACAAGGTAAACTGCAATCAAATCTGGAGTCCGGTTCCCTGACTGTAACCACCGGTCCTGCCTCTTCTGAACTGGAACTAAACAGTGCCATAGTGAAGGAGGATGGATTTACACTCCACGCCAATGGTGATATGATGAATTTTTCGTTACATAACATTTTCTTCCCATTGCTTGCCGCCTGCATCTATATCATAATGACTATTGTTACATTATTCTTTATCGGAGCACTTTGTAAGGCTTTCTCAGCCTGCGAGTCTCCATTTGACAATGATGTGATTATAAAAATGAAGCACCTTGCATTTTCATTAATTCCATGGGTTATTCTATCCTCTATCACAAATGGATTAATCGATGGTTTTATGACAGGCAAATTCAATATAACCACAAGCATCAATCTTGACACAGTAATTGTCATCCTTCTGATTTTTGTATTAACATACATTTTTCAGTATGGAGCCATTTTGCAACAGGAATCGGATGAGACATTATAAAAGAAAAAGAGGTATCACATATGGGCAAAATAATATTAAGGCTAGACCGGGTCATGGCTGACCGCAAAATGAGTTTAAATGAATTATCTGAAAAAGTCGGCGTATCCAACGTGAATCTTTCCAAAATTAAAACAGGAAAAATCAGCGCCATCCGCTTTTCCACGTTAGAAGCAATCTGCGACGTGTTAGACTGCCAGCCGGGGGATATTTTAGAATACGAAAAGTAAGCGGTGCCTTTTTATCCTCTGAAAGCATACCAAAACCTCTGCTTTTATATTATTCTTTATCGGAGCACTTTGTAGGGCTTTCTCAGCCTGCGACTGTCTCTATAATACTATTCCATTCTATCATAAAATGCCATTACTTACTCTTTACATAAGTATGAAGTGGATGTACGCAATACTCATTATATGGATACTGATCCGTTGTGACATAACCTGCAGGTGCATCGATAAGCTGTGGAATACGATTAATTAAAGTTCCACAGGTCATCTCAACTGTTGCAGGACGATTGCAGGAAACCGTCGTCTCCGGCTCTCCAATGAATGTCCAGTCATTGCAATCATAATCCTCAGGTGCATACACCTTTCCGATACATTTTGTTACAAGAGTAATTCCTTCTTCTGTGGTCGTTGTAACAACAGCCTCCATACCGGTTGGATTCCCTGCCTTGATAGTCGCACCAAGAGTGGAGGAATCCAGATCTTTGGAATAGCTTGTAGGATAGCATTTCTGAGTCTGGGATGTAATATGAAGGTTCATTTTGCTGCATAACCATCCATTCTGATTCCACATATAAGATGGAACATATTGTCCACTCTCGATCAGTTCTTTTAATTCATCCGATGGTAAATCATTAATATTGGCAATTTCTGCATCGAAACGCTCTTTTGAAAAACCGGCACCATGACCTTCTGCAAGAGCAATTCCATACTCTTCTACATTATAAGAACTTACACCATGAATTTCCTTGATATCAAAGGAAGAACCCGCCAAGTTTGTAACCATTGTTCCCCATACAAGATCACAATATCCCACACCTGTAAGAGTACATCCTCCTTTTTTGGCAAGTTCATCTAACTTCTTCGTCAGCGTTGGATTTGAATTCCATGGATATAAGGCTTCTTCACAGGTAGTAATTGCATTTACACCATGCTTAGCACATATTGTAAATATGTCTTCCAGTTCTGCAATGGTACTTCTGGTTGCAATAATACATACATCCGGTTTCAATTCCCCCAGAATCTTATCGGCCTCACTTGCCGCTTTGATGGTCACTCCTGTAGAAGGATATCCGTCTCCAACAATCTCCGCCGCATCCTTGCCAAGTATTGCCGGATTCATGTCAAATGCTGCTACAAGCTCTCCCCCTTTTTCAATTCCATACCGAATCAGGTATTTGGCCATTTTACCGCATCCATACTGTGCAAATGTTACTTTTCTTTCCATAGTAGTACCTCCTGTTAATAAATTATATAGAATCTCCATACGCCTCTACTTCTTCTATTTCCATAGACACCTTGGAATAAATCATCTACTGATTAGAATATAACATTTTTATTATATTCAATATTGTAAAAATCAATACAGGGGTATCTGTTTTATTTTAGCCTCTCCAAGCCTGCCAGACTAAAGATCACCACACTGGTCACGTCAAATAAATGGTCGCTGAATTGCTTAAAGCAGAAATATACTCACCAATCAATTCCGGTTCGTAATTATTCACTTTGTATTCAGTCCCTCGGTTTCCTCCGGCAGTTGACGGAGTCTGTCAATTAAACCTTCATCCGCCGGAAGCCAATCCACACTATCTAAAGTGTCCTTCGTTAACCATTTTGCTGCCTCATGCTCCTTTAGCACCAAATCCCCTGATATGATTGTGCACAGAAAACAATGCATGGTTAAATGAAACTTCGGATAATCATATTCTACCGTATCAATCAAATCTCCAACCGCTATCTCTGTATCTAACTCTTCTTTGATTTCACGGACAAGTGCCTCCTGCGCCGTTTCACCCGGTTCCATCTTACCACCTGGAAACTCCCAGCCATCTTTAAATTCTCCATATCCCCTCTGCGTTACAAAAATCTTATCCCCATCCTGGATAATGGCAGCAACCACTTCAATCCGTTTTCTATCCTGATTTGTATCTATCTGTGGTTTATGATTATTGTTAAATGCCTGCATTCATTTTCTCCTTGTATTCCTATTTCGTAAAATATTCATATATATCATCCCGGACGCAATGCTCCAATTTCAATTGAAAATTCATAATTGGTAATTCCTGTCCTTTATCATTTTGTATAACGGTTTCTGTCCATGCAATTGGGACTGCTTTTCCCATATAATAAAAGTCGCTACCTTCACCATCGCTTTTCTTTATAAACAGGAAAATCTTAAGTCCATTTTCCTTTGCATGAATAAGCTGTTGACTCTCCGGACTGTCTTTACTTACCTTGCTTCTGGTCATCCAGCTAAAAATCTGATTATCTACAAACTGATCTTCGTATTTTGTACTGCTGGCAATATCTTCTTTTTTCTCATACGTAACAAAAATCGGACAAGTATTATACTTAATTCGATATCCGTATATTGTAGAACTATCATCTTTTTCCCAATTTAAAATACGGCAAATGTCCTTTCTTGAATATTTCCGGTATAATACAAGATTATCATCATCATGGTTGCTGAACATGTCTTGGTACCTACGTAATCCATATTCTATTAGACATTTCACTTCATTATAGAAATCTTTGTGTAACATTCTTTCATAGAAAAAATTAGCTCTTTTTTCACGTTTTTCCCTTGTCGAATCAACAGATATAAATTCTACTACCGAATATTTTTTCTTTTCTGATTGTGTATTGATAAATTCTTTTTCCAACACTCTTTTTGCTGAAAAATAATCATTTTCATCAAAGCTGTCACCATAATACATTAACGAATCTATAAACTCATCTTTTTCTAAGACCTGTTTCTCCATCAGAATCTTTAACATCAATAACTCATGGGGACGTTTTCCATTAATCAATATAGACGAAATAAATTCAAGTGCCGCTTCTTCTTCATCCGAAAAGATAACTTTGTAATCCCCATCTACCATCCTAACAAACCGGTCATAAGTATTTGCATAATCAATAAATAACATTGGATCAATTTCTCCATATTCAAAAAAATCTAATATGGTAGGCACTTTACCGAGTCTATTCTTAAGAAGCATATATTTTTCCTTCAACATTTTCTTTGTTGTTTTAGAATTATCAATAGACTCAAATATTCTCTTCTTCGATACCTCATCAAAATGAATCGTCGAACTTCCCGGAATCACCTTAGAACCTTCACGGACATAACGACGAATGGTGTCCTTGTTATAAGTACGATCCCCAGATAATGCAATCGGAATCATAAAATTATTCATATAATTCCCAATAAAATCAAGAATGACAACATATTCCTTATCATCTGCTTTTCTAAGTCCTCGTCCCAACTGCTGGATGAATACAATAGGACTTTCTGTAGGACGAAGCATAATGACCTGATTAATTTCCGGTATATCAACCCCCTCATTGAATATATCAATTGTAAAAATATAGTCTAATCGGTCATCTCTATCATCATTCGTCAACCGTTCAATGCAATCTTCCCGCTTTTTCTGGGAATCGTCTCCACAAAGAAATGCAGTATGATATCCCCGATTATTGAATTTGTTAGATAACTCGATTGCTTCTTCTTTTCTGCTACAGAAAATCAAACCCTTAACACGGTCACCACTGTAACCATAGTAATTGGCTTTCTCTATCACATAATCTACACGGGCATCACAAACCAGATTTGCAAAATTACGTACACCCGTATTATCATCAAACACTTCTCCATTTATCTCCAAATCAGTTATACCAAAATAGTGAAATGGGCAAAGTAGGTTCTCCTCTAATGCCTGTTGTAAACGAATCTCATAAGCAATATTATGGTCAAATAAATTATAAATATCAAAATCATCTGTACGGTCCGGACTAGCTGTCATACCAAGCCAAAATTTGGGTTCAAAATACTGAATAATCCGCTGATAGCTTTCTGCACCAGCACGATGCACCTCATCGATTATAATGGTATCAAATTCATCTCTTTGAAACCGATTTAGCGTTTCCTGTTTTGCCATCATCTGCATAGTTGAAAATAAATAATCTGTTTCATAATCTTTGGAATTTCCCGAAAGAAGTCCAAAAGTCTTAGTATTGCCAAAAACCTTTTGATAACTCTTGATTGCCTGTTTTGCTATCTGCTCTCTATGTACCAAAAATAGTACTTTTTTCGGATTATTTTCTCTGAGTGCAAATGCTGATGCATAGGTTTTACCGGTACCTGTCGCAGAAATTAACAACGCTCTTTTTGCTCCCTCCGCTTGTAATTTTTGCAGATTATGAACAAATGAAAGCTGCATAGAATTCGGCTGTAAACGATATTGGTCAATACATGGAATATCGGCCTGTTTTACTATCTTTTTCTGTTTCTGAATCAACTCATAATTCAACCGATATCGTTCTATAAAGTCTTCATAAGATGATGTATACTCTGACTCCCATAACTCAGCAAATTCTTCTATAATCTGTTGTGCATACTCCCCATGCTCTGTAGATACAAGTCTTGTATTCCATTCTCTATTTGTAGTAAGTGCACTTAAAGTCATATTGGAACTTCCTACGATAATCCGATAAATTTCTTGATTTTTAAAAATATATCCTTTCGTATGAAATCCAACATTTGAATCATTTGCAGAATACATCCTAAGTTCAATATTCTTTAATTCTGCTAATTTTTCTAATGCTTTTGGCTCGCTAAAATTCAGATAGTCTGTGGTCAAAATACGTCCCGGAATGTTCTTTTTTTCTAATTCCTCTAACACTTGCAACAATGGTGTAATTCCACTCATTGTAATAAATGCAACACTGATAAAAAATTCATCGCAGTTTGACAACTCACTTTCAATAGAAGATAGAACCTTGCGTCCCTCTTTATAATTGTTTGATATGAATTGCGGTTTGTATGCAAGATTTGAGGGTATTGCCGAGTCAATAAATGCAGTTTGTGTTGCTTGATTAAGTTGTGTTATATGTTCATTCATTTGTACTATACCCCCAATTATTATGAATATCTTTTACTAAATATTTTATCTCTTAACTTTTAAGGTAACATATGAACTTTAGTATTCTTGTAAAAATTCTAATATGCAATCTAACTGTTGGGTTGTATATTTGCCTAAATGCAGTCCCCTATCCTCATCCTACTTACTCAACTTGCCCTGTGCAAGATCTCGTTCTGTCAAATACTGAGTAGAAAATGCTGCGTTACATTCCGCAATCTCTTTCGTTCCATTAATATAATCTGCATATAAATCCCACAGATCCATACCCCCATCTGCACCTAATCCGTCATCATCCGGCAACCATTGTTTAATAAGTGCTATACGCTCTTCCTTTGTTGTGTCCTTAATCAATGTTGATTTCATTCGTTCATCTCCTCCACTGCATCAAAATAGTTTTCAATCCATTTATTCTGTCGATTAATTTGCTCTATCTCTTCTGGATTCATCTGATTAAACAGCCTTTCCGGCGGATATAACTCTCCATCCACACCAATTACTGCTTCATTTCCTTCATCTAAATTCCTCGCATACATCACAGAATCTTCCATTAATATAACTTCTTCTCTATAGTCACCAAACGCATCTGGTTCTACGCTACGCAACAACACTTTAACCATTGGTACATAGTCATCCGGTCTCGCTTCACAGCCATAGTCGTCCTCATCTATTCGTATTATGATGTATTTTTCTTCTTCCATCTCAATTCTCTCCAACAAAAAAGGTTATACCAATTTCTGTCACTAGTATAACCTTTTTTCGTTCAATATACAATTATCATCTTTCTAGAGTTTACAGTACAAATAACTTGTGGAATAACTGGTGGAATCTCCTCAGTTGATACCCTAGTAAACGTAATGGAAACCTCTTCATCAACTGATTTTAGGTTATTCTGCCAATAGTTGTAAACGGCAAGTACTTTTCCATATTTTTTGGCAATTAATTTTCCATAAAAA
>CAMEFI010000012.1 GCA_945915475.1 uncultured Clostridium sp.
TTAGGATACTTGTCAAATCTGCACAACTCAATATGCATTTTCAAGAGTTTCGCAAACGCCTAAAAACACTATATCTATCATACTTGTTAGAGGATTAGAATGCAAGAACATATTCGATTATTTTTCGCCGTTTTGATATTTTTCCCGATACTCCTGTACAAACCCCTTAAACACTTCCCAGCGGTCTTCATGTTCTACAAAATATTTCGGGCAATTCTTTCCCGTCACATCATAATGCCTGATCAAATGATCCATATCTAAATGATAATAATTCATAAGCTGTGCCACTAAATATACACAGTTGTTATAGGTAGCATCATTAAAATTCCCCGTATCATCCGGATGACACATTTCAATGGAAATACAGATATCGTTCAGGTTGTTAGAGCAATATGCCATTTCGTTGCAAGGAACACACTGAATAATCTCTCCTTCTAATCCGATAACAAACTGGGCACTGGCATAGGTCTCCCGGGTATCTTTCAGATTCTCAAAATAATTTCGGTTCTGCTCTGCCGTGGAACCGGGATTTGCTGTATAATGAATCACTATGTACTGCGGATTCGTCGTGAGGGCAAGACCTGGTCTGGAATAGGGATTCACTGTGAGAAACTCTTCCGTAATCGGCAAATCCGGAAATTTCTCTGCCACACCGGAAAGTGGAGGAACCTGAATCATTTCCTCCGTTGTGGTCTCCGTTGTCGTTTCATGCATCTGACGGTAATAATACCGAAATGCATATATAATGGCAGACAGCACAAAAAAAGCAGAAATCATCACGATGCCTGTTGCAAATAATCGCCTTTTCCGCTCATTTAAACGAGTTTTATTTTGGGGTCGGTTATTCCTTCTTGTATTCTTGTTATAAAACTGATTGTATTTTGGGTTCATTCATTACACTTCTTTATCTTATCGTTAATCTGTTGGATGATAAAACTTCTGTCTGACTCCACCTGGTTGATCAACAACTGCTTCTCTTTATGTGTCAGTTGCTTAATCGCCCACTCCCGCTGCATCGCCTGCTGCTTTGTTGCAAAGGTTTCATAATAAACAAGCTGTACGGGTAATCTGGTCCTGGTATATTTCGCTCCTTTGCCGGCACTATGGCATTGGATGCGTTCCTCTAAATGATTCGTCCAACCGGTATACAGGCTTCCATCTCCACATTCCACGATATACGTGTATGCTGCATCTTCCATCGTATCCTTTTCTCCTATTATAAAGTCCCGGATTCGGTATACCTCTGCCGGAAAGCAGACATATACCACTAGTTGTATTTTCTCACAAATATGGTGAAATGACAATGGTTCCATAAAAAAATCCAGGACGAATTTTCCCAACAGTTCACAATCCATTCTATATTCTTAGTGTATGCATACCTGCCGAATTGTGTTACGGATAGCAAAAATTCTTGCTCCAATTGTCGGTTTTATTCGCAATCAAAATTTCTTACTGTACCGGTTGCCCATGGACTTCCCACATCACAACGTCCATGGTGATGCACTTCTTCCACGGAACCTGCTGTCTGTTCTTCAGAAACCATCACTTTAATACGTCCCACACCTGCCTCTGCTTTTTCATCTAGAATTTTGATGATATTGTCAATATCCTGCTGATTTGTCATTATTTCCACTCCTCATATTCTAATTATATCCCTTGATAGCCCACCTATTTCTGTGTCTTATTATCTTCACTGAAGACTCTTCTCGCCGCTTCCTGATATTCCTCCGGTCTGTTGGCTTTTCTTACTTTCTTTAACGCTTTCTCAGCTTCCGGAAACATTTTCCCTAAATAAAACCACACTTCCTTCATTTTAAATAATGCATCCTTCTCACTGTTCAAAGCCTCCCGATAACCGGCATACAACCGGTCATGATATTCCTTTAATTCCTCTGCAGTGATTGGCTGCCCGGTCTGAATTTCCCGTAGCAATCCCGGATTTGCCACCACACCTCTTCCAAGCATAATCCGTTCCAGATTCGGAAATCTCTGGTGGATGGTTTCATAATCTTCCTTTGTAAAAATATCCCCATTATAACAGACCGGATGGACACTCTGTTCCAACGCGTATGCAAATACTTCCAGATTCGGATGATTCCTATAATAATCCTTCTGCAGCCGCGGATGAATGATAATCTCAGAAAACGGGTACCGGTTATACACCTTCAAAATATCTTCGAACTCTTCTGGAAACTCCATTCCAATCCGTGTTTTAACAGAAACGGAAAACTTCTGTTCCTCCGGGAGTCCGGACAGT
Organism: uncultured Clostridium sp.; assembly: GCA_945915475.1. GTDB lineage: Bacteria > Bacillota > Clostridia > Lachnospirales > Lachnospiraceae > CAG-590. Next base: position 2,258 of record CAMEFI010000012.1, read on the forward strand.
TCTTCGAAAATGGTTTCAAAGAACCGGTCCAATATCACAGGCTCATCCAAAAATCCACTTCCCTTTTTCTTGGACACAACGGTAGCTGCAGGGCATCCTAAATTCAGATTCACCTCATGATATCCTAATTCTGCCAACATATTACATGTGTCCAGAAACTGCTGTGCATCATTGGAAAGAATCTGGGGCACAACATACATTCCCCGGTTGTGTTCCGGTGCTACTTCCTTTCGTTCTCTTGTCTTCAGTATCTTTTTCCTGGTTGGTGCAATAAACGGAGTAAAATACTTGTCCATATCCCCAAACATGGCATGATATACATTCCGGTACACATACCCGGTCACTTCCTCCATGGGCGCTAAATAAAATTGCATAATCCTCTCCATTACTTAATATAGCTTTCTATCAACATATCCATCTGCTCCACAACACTCTGTGGTCCAATAATCTTTACTCCACCGATTCCGATAATCCAGCCGAGAAAATTACCGCTAACCGCTACGTCCACCCGAACCTGAAAGTGTTCATCATCAACCTTTTGCATATGAATGTCTCTGCCAAACCGGTCAATAATTACATTTGCCATGTTGTTCTCACAAAGAAGTGTTACGATTTCATCTTTACCAGCATACATACCAAATCGATTTTTCGTATATACCGATTTATCTTTTTTCTTGAAAATATCTCTTCCCCTTCGACATTTTCCATCTTTCACCGACACATCCTGCATCTTATCAACACGATAAGTTTTCAAATCTTCAAATTCTTCATCATAGGCTTCCAGATAATAATTGCCATCATCGTATATGAGTGCCCATGGACTTACCTCATACATTTTTCCATTGTGTTTCAATTTGGGTTTGCCACTCATATCCCATTCAAAATAATGAAATGCAATCTGGTAATTTTGATTCATCGCTTCATGTATCTGATCCACCGTGTAAAGAATGCTTTCATTCATACTCTTTACTCTGTCTGCAACATATACCTGACGCTTTAATAGCTTTGCATCATAAGTACTAACCAGTGCCGTAAGTTTTTCAATCAGCTTCTTACTCTTTTTCTCTGTGATAAACTTTGAATTTTGTACCACATCGATTAGAAACTTTAGCTCTGCAACTTCAAAATCCCGATTACCAGCATGGTAATATGTTTTATTACCTTCCGTTGTCTTTATGATTTCAATTCCAAAATCATCAAGTGCCTTAAAATCTTCATAGATTGTTTTTCTATGTGCATCAATATCATATGCAGAAAGCTTATCTATAATCTGTGGCATGGTTAATCCATGCGTATCATCTGTCTCTGCCTGCATGATGCGAGCAAGGTACAAAAGTTTTAATTTCTGATTGTTTCCTCTTGCCACAACTGTCCCTCCTGCAAACTTGTTGAAAAATGTAATAAACCATTACAATTGTATCACAATTCTCTATTACAAGAAAGTGACAGTTTCAAAAATTGATACCCGGTTATTCTTCTGAAACCAGTTCACTCTCCGCACAACCACCATCACCGATTGATGCCTTTTCATCATGCTTTTGCGCTTTTTCATTCTGGTCTTTTAATCCCTCCACCACGCGGCAAATTACTTTCGAGGACGTAATGAACATAACTTCCACCACAAATTTCTTCTTCACTTTTTCATAAATTCTGCCGGCGCTCAATGTACCTGTCGCCGCAGTATAAGGACTATTCGCAATGTATCCCACGGTTCCAATCTCTTTCATGACAACCTTAATTGCCTCATCATCATATGGATTATTCTTCTCCTTGATGCATTTGAGCTTCTTTCCCACCGAAAAAGGTCTCAACCCATAATAATGATTCATTCCTGTAATTGTAACGTACTTTTCTTTCATAACACTCACCTTTCCTTCTTCTAAAAATAGGTAATTGCGAAACTCTCATTTTTTGAATATGAGTTGTGCAGATTTAACATATTTATAAGCAGGTACTTTGAACCCGCCGGTACTTCCTTGAGCACTTAGTGAATGCAACGCATGAACCCTAGTGCGAAAGAGAGCAGCGCTGTGAGGTTCTTTCGAACCTAGTACCGTTGCGGGTGAGAGTAGCGAAAGCGTGCCTGCGATAAATTGTTAAATCTGTACAACGAATTCAATAAAGTATATTGTTTCGCAATTGCCTATTCTAAAAAAATAAGAACCAGAAAGAGATTATCTCTTATCTGATTCTCATTATAAAAATTTTGGTGTCCAATAAACATGCCTTGCATATCGAATTTGTGTTCTTCCAATTGTGAACACGCGCGTTTACAATCTGCCATTACATTCCAAAATCAACAAAATATTTTCTCTATTATTCCTTGACACTCATCAATTCTTCATTATTTAGTAACGCGACAATGTTAGCCACCCTTGGTTCCGTATAGACATCCTCATAACTAGTAGGTCTGACAACCAATTCTTCATGAAGGAACTCTATTCCTGCTCTTGCATAGGAATTGAATATTTCCATATGTTCCTGCATCTTTTCCTGCGTTTCTGGTTTTCTAAAGGCCCGGTCAATTCTCTCCTGTTCTGAAAGTCCTTCTGATTCATCTAATAATAGCACCATCTTCATAATGGTATTCAACTGCTGTTCAAATCCTGCAATCTGCTCTAATTGAATATTTCTACGTTCTGAAGAATTATCTAGATCTGCGCGTTCTCCTAGCTTCAACCCTACAACTGCTGCTACCGCATACAGATCAATCAATCTTTTAAAAAAGGAGTTTGCTATCTTGTTCTTTTCCCACAGCTCATCTACCATTTCCCTGTGTTTTCCATAAATACAGATTGTATCATTAAAATATTTTAACTGTAATTCCCTACCCATGCCTATGCCTCCTTACAACGTTCTATACTTGAACTATTTGCATCCTGCTCTTTCGTAACCCGGTATGTATACGTTGCGTCTGTATATTGTGATAAATTCGTTGCCTCCCAATCCTTATCCAGCATAAAAATGATAACCTGTTCAGACACAGTCGGCAATACTTTTGCAATCAGGCCTATATTATCATCACTTAGCTTTGAAAACGGACCGTCAAGTACTAATGGAAGATTTAACACATAATTATCTTCAACCTCTCTGGCCTCTTCTTTTTTCTGCTTTGCAAGTTCTAAAATACTGACAATAAACACAAAATTTCTTGCAATCTGTTCCCCTTCTGATAAGACCTTTTCTTCGTATCTTGATGTCTGTCCATCCTGACCAATTCTCTTATAATATAGGTGCAATTTGTAATCTTCCTCTAATGCAGCTTCTTTCTCCTGCTCGTTAAACATTAGAGAAAAGTTACGTTTCATCAATTCATTCAATTCACCCAGTAAAGGACTCTGCCTTTTCTGATATTCTGCTTCCGCCCGGTCATATAATGCTTCTGCATAAGCAACCATTCTTTGTCTTTTTAGGTTCTGTTCGGTATGCACCCGGGATTCATCTAGTTTCTGCTCAAGTTTTTTGATTTCTTCCTTATATCCCTCAATATTTATATTACCGATCCGTATCTTTTCCCTTTCCTGTCTTTCAGCCACACGATTAGATTCCATTTTCCGCCGTTCCTGTTCAAAATTAATGGTACGGTCAATTTTTTTATTGATTCGGTCTATTTCCTCCTGAGAGTCATCCCTTGTCTGTTTCTCCCCTTCATATAAGTCCGCCTTTTCCAGGATCTCATCATACAATTTCTTACCCTCACCTCGCCATGTCTCCAGCATTCCCTGAAAACTATTTACAAAAGTAGCAATGGATTCCGGGTAAATCACCTTCTTTAATTCCTCAAGCTTCTTATATTCAGGAGAATCCGGTTCAATAGGATGTCCACACAAACATTGTCCCATTTCTAACAGATAATCGATCGTAGCCCCTGTAAGATCGGGTATCTGTGATCCTTCTATGGGACTATTTTTCAACATGGTTACAACCTGCTCTAATAAAGATGCCGAAAAATATTTATATGAGTCACTAAACCCATTGACAATGTCTTTATAATAATTCTCCATCAACCGATTGCTTCTTTCCATATTGTGTTCTTCTCTCTTCAGATCCTGTAGCATATCTTCTGTTTTTTTATTATTGCGAAGAATCTCTTCTGACTCGGCAACTTTTTTTGCACGATTTTCCGCCAGTTCTTTACTTTCGCGAATCTTTTCTTCTTCTCTCACGATTTTTGCTTCATAATCATTAATTTTTCTATTCAGTTCCATTTCTGATTCGCTCTCCGCAACAAATGAATTACGTATCAGGCGAATAACACTTTTCCCTCTTCTATCCTTCAAGTGATATTTCATGTAAGAAAGTGGGCTGATTCCCATAATGGTATTAATTGCATCCTTAATATCTTTTGTCTTGTCTGCTTCATTATTCCAACGCTCTCCATCAAACAGGAAGTAACTAGACAGTTCCCGTGGAAACATTAACTGTACTCGGTCCTGTACTTCTTCCCCCTCCCGATAGTCACTCCATGCACCATCTTCCCGCGTTCTGTATAATAATTTTTCACTAATCTGTTTACTCGTATATCCAAAACCTTTCCGGATAAACTCTGCTTTTCGGACAAACTCATGAACAACCTGTCCATCTTCAATCTGTATCTCTACACTTACGAGCTTCCGATCATTAGGTCCCATCTGTGCTAGAATTTCATTATTCAACAGGTTTGTATCTTTGCCCTTTGTATATTGTGTGTCAATCACATTCCCATATAATCCCCATCGAAACGCCTGTGCGATTGTGGTTTTTCCGAAAGTATTATTGCCTAATACAACTGTGACATTCTTCTCCGGATCCGTAGAAAATAAAAGCTTATTCTCCCCTTTGTATCTCATAAAATTTGTCATTTTTATCTGTCGAAATTTCATGTACTTATTCCCCCTTCATCTCAAGTTGAATAATCTTAACAATTTGTTTTACCATCTTGTTATCATCCAGTCTTCCGGTTCTCAAATTTTTCGATTCTTCCATAAATATACGCAGATACATCTTTTCCAACACTTCTTCATTCAAATCATTCTCATTATTCATAATCGTCCTCCTCCATTTGTTTTATGTCTTCCATATCAATAGTTACTCCATAAACATCCTGCAGCTCATCCATAACATTTTCCGCCTCAATACGATTTCTTGCCAGGCGTCCAAATTCATAGATTCTTGCAAATTCACCTAAAATAATAGATTTGTCTTCCTCGTAGTCCCCAAATGCGACTTCATCGAACCGTCTCGGCAGTGTCACAAAATCATATATTACCGCCTTCTCTTTTCCCGGTGCCTTTCGAAGTAAACGCCCTCTTCTTTGTATAAATTCTTTTGGATTTCTGCTACTTGCCAGAATAAATGCGGTTCGAATATCCGGAATGTTCACCCCTTCATCCAAACACCGTATTGCTGTAATAGCCTGATAATTTCCATCCGCAAAACATTCTTTTATCAGATTACGTTCTTTCAGATTCTCCTCGGAAGTAAACTGATGTGTGGCAATGTCAAATTCCTGATTCATCATATGGGTAATATATTGGATCTGTTTTTCAATCTTTGGGTCTTCTCTTTGAGACTGTTCTACTTCTATATTGGTTGCACCACAATAGACAAGCATATATTTTTCCTTCCGGTAACCCTCCAATAATCCCCGTAGAACTTCAATCTTTTCTTCTGCACCTGCCAACAGTCTCGACCGCTTGAACAAAAGCATCTGTCCCATCTCATTTAATACCGTTTTCCCATGCTCTACTTCCACACACTGTTTAATCTGTCTTGTCAGTTTTCGGTATTCCTTAAACTCGGATTGCGACAGAAATGCATATACCGGATGATAATCATATTCTACAAGATTACCATTACAAATAGCCTCTTCCAAAGAATACGTAATACATCGTTCCCCGAAATACCGGAATATCCGGTTCGTTCCTTCTATATCCCTATGCCGTTCAATCGTCGCCGACAGTGCCAGACGATATTTCACCGTTTCATGTAATAAATGAGATATCCGTTCTGCTCCAAAATTATGCGCTTCGTCCACCACCAGAAGAAAATTCATATCCTCATCCACCGCATGTAACATTGCCTGAATCTCTTTATCACAATAAGTTGCATTCGTGGTAATACAGACAAATGCTTTCCCTTTACTCCGAAAAGTCTTAAAGGCGTTCATCAACTTCTGTTTCCAGTTTTTTGTTGTAGACTGAGAATGTGCAATAATCGGATTCACTCCCCAGGAAACCACATCTTCTTCCCATTGCCCCACCAAATGAATATACGGACATACAATAAGTACTGCCAGCTTCCCATTCAGGTTCTTTCCTAACTCAGAAATTGCACCTAATGCTGTAAAGGTCTTACCCGTACCAGTTGCCATATCAAAAATTCCACGATAATTCTGTTGTTTCCAATTCTTAATCGCTTCGTACTGATACTCTCTTAATGTCACCCCCTCCGGTGGCTTCAGAAAATCACCCTTTACATATCCTTTGTAACTTCCAAACTGTTTATAATCAATATCATAATTAACCGGACCTCTTTGAAATTCTTTTAATTTTTCAACGATAATTTTGGGAAAAGGAATCACTTTTACTTTGTTCGTGGAATCGCTCCATAAATGGTCAAAATTATGTTCTAATGCGTCCACATATTCCCTTAGTCCTTCATACCAGTCCTTATACACAAGAATGGATTCAAAATTATTCTTATAAGCATTTTCCGAATCATTCATAGATCCATTAAAACCAACCCGATTACCTTCTGCATCATAAAACACTGCAATCTTTTCATGATAAATGTCTATTCCATTATCATCCTCTAAAAAAGCCAGTTTCAATTCCAAGGTTCCATCTGCAATGAGCGTAGCCATTAGATTCAGACGCTCTTCTTCAAACTCATTTACCGGCTCCGTAATAGATCGTTCCAGACAACCAGTCATGACTTCTTCTCTCGTCTTATATCCAAAATCAATTGCCTCCAGATCTTCTTTACTTAATCGTGGTGAGCATATGATCTGAATTTTCCCACCTCGCTTTGCCATACCGGTCAGTCCGGCAGATAATTCAATCAATGATGTTGTAGAAAAGAAACCAACTGCCCTTTTGTATATTGTTGTCTGATCTAATACCGGCAACAAAAATTGTCTTACATAATCCTGTTCATCGCTCCTATATTGAATATCAATACTTAATTCACGAAATCCCATATTCTTGTCTCACCTACTCCTCCGCCAGTTCCTTCACGGCTTCCACAAAAGCATCCACATCCTCTTTTGTCGTAAAACACCCGATACTTGCCCGCACCACACCGAGACTATCTTTATCCTTTAAGTATTTATGAATCAACGGTGCACAGTGGTAGCCCGTCCGCACAGCAATTCCATAATCCTGGTCTAACAGCATACCAACTTCATCCGATTTGTAACCATCTATGTTAAATGCCACCATACTAATGTGACGATTTCGGTCAGATGGCAAATATAGGTGAATATGTGAAATATCCGCCATCTGTTCTACCAAATACCTTGTCAATTCTCTCTCCTGCTGTTCCACCTCCGGATGCTCTGCAAGATAACACAGACCTGCATTCAGTCCCTCTATTGCAATAATATTGGGGCTTCCAGGCTCTAAGCTTTCCACCCCCTCCGGCATATCCAGATTCAGGGAATCCGTTCCCGTCCCCCCATACAATACCAGATGCAACGATATACCTGTATTATTCACATATCCGGCAACACCAAATGGTCCGTACATGGTCTTATGTCCTGCAAATACAATGAAATCCATATCACCTGTTCTCACATCAATTGGCAGCAGTCCGCAGGACTGAGATGCATCTATAATAACCATTGCGCCTGCCTGCTTTGCGAAAGCGCTCACTTCCTCAATTGGCAGAATATAGCCTGTCACATTACTCACATGACTCATGAAAACATAATCCGGCTTTTTCTTTGCAAAGAGATACGGAATATCTTTTAATTGCAATTCCAGCTTTTCCTCATCAAGCGGGAGCTCTAACACCGTAAATCCATATTGTTTCTGATATGCATAAATGGTTCGTGCCACTGCATTATGCTCAAAGGGAGACAGATATACCACATCGGATTCCTTCCACTGTATCCCACCAATAATCAGATTCATGGCAATGGTGGCAGAAGCAGTAAATACCACTTTTGCTTCCGGTTTCCCCTGAATGAAATGGCGCACCAGCCCTCTTGTGTCTTCAATCCGGGTAGCAGCACATTTGGCTTCCTCATAACTGCCTCTGCCTGCATTTACTCCTATGCATCTTGCCGCATCATTCATGGCAATATAGACATCCTCCGGTTTTGGATATGTAGTTGCCGCATTATCAAAATATAATCTTTGTCCCATACAACACCTCTAACTCAGCAGGTTCTCCAACAAGGAAACCAGAACACTTACCTTCTGGTTAACCTCCAAAGTATCTCCAAATTCATCCATGGCTTCCTCCATGGCATTCTTAAGAAAGAAACTGGTACTATCCTCCTGTGAATGGAAGAATTTCTTCACTCTGTGCCCCTTACTGTCAGTAAATTCAATACTGTTCTGATCATCCCGGGTCATTGTACCCGTGTCTTTAATACCCTCAATCTCGCAGCGTATCATGGTCATTGCTTCCCTATACTGTACGGCAGATTCTTTATTCCAGTCCTCCACATACACATCTATGGCAATCTTGGACAACTTACTGATAATCTGCTCCTCGTCATGACTGCTCAGATGTTCTACATACCCCATAAAACCACTGATCTGCGTATTGTGAAGATAGGACTTAGACTGTTCACTTTGATTGTCATACCAGTTTTTCAGGCAATTGGTTATATTGTCACTGCTTTTTCCGCCAAAAATCTCTTTTGTGACAGAAAGTGCTTCCTGCTTCATTCCTGAAAGCAATCCGTCCATTGTTTTTTTGACTGTAGTTAATATTGGCACACAATAAGAAATGTCCATTACCTCTGCATCGACACATTGCTGCATTACTTCAGGAATATCCATAAACAGGAAATCCCTTGCATTCAGTTCATATTTTTGTAATTTTCGATTCCAGAGTTTTACCATCTGATATTCCACTTTTCCAAATTCCAGATGATATTTCTCCTTATCCAGGGTCTCATAATCCGCGATTCGTACACACTGCGGCAGACTGCGGTACCATTTCTGCATCTGCACCACAATGCGTTCTAAGCGGTTGCTGCCCTGTAATGCATTTTGATCCTCCTGTGGAAATAAATATTCCAATCCTTCTAAATATTGTTCTTTCTGAAGTGTAGCCACTTCTACAAACAATTCATACCCACAAGGATGTTCATTGATATTATTAAGAACGGTACTGTCTAATGACAACTCTTTTCCGTTTGCATATATGACCGGCAGATCTGCTAATTCTGAAAAAACCTTTGCCAGAAAAATCGGGATCACTCCACGCCGGACTCCATATGGCTCTCCCTGTAAGATCTGATACAGACTTTGAAAATTCTGTTTTCTTCCGGATGCCTTCCGGACAAATTCCTGAATCCTGGCAAACACCTCTTCCACATGCTCGTCCATCTGTCCATCCGCAATTCCTGTTTTTACCATGACCGCCCGGTAAATTGTAGCCTCCGGTGCTGTTCCCCTGTCATAGTCTTCGCAGGATTCCCGGGCAAGAAGCCGCATAACCACTTTATCTCTTGCCTTTCGGATTGGAGCTGAAATATGTTCCCGGTTAATGGATTCATTATTCACCTTTGGTGTATTCCCATAATAATCGGACAACAAATCACTTAAGAATACATTGAAATCCGCCTGGTTCCGAAGCTTCTCTGTCTTTCTATCGGAACAATGGAATACCCTGCACTGCTTCCGGTTTACCATATAATCCGACTCCAACAGCACATTAATCTCATTTGTGAGATCTTCCACATACAAATTCAATTCCTGCTCCAGCACAACATTATCCGCGATAAACTGCTCATCGAAAAGTAGTTTCTTAACCGCAGTCAGTTTTCGAAGCAATGTCCCATAATCATTTCTTTTCTTCGGGTACAATACGACAATCCGTTTGTCATGTAACATCCTAACCTTTTGTAGGATTGCCTGCATCTCCTCCTCCGGATCTGCTTCGGATTTCTCACGGATAATGGCAATAATCTTGCCATCCGCATGGCTGGAAATACCAAGCACATCCGATTCTTCCTTTGCAAACAGCATATCCGGATCCGGCAACGCCAGAAACTGTTCCATACCCATATAGGTATATTGAAAATATCTGGTCATGGCAAAAATCTGGTTATACCGTTTTGGCAAAATAAAATCTAATTCCGACACATTATGCAGTCCTGCTGCCAGATCGATATTTTTATAATTGTGTGCCATCAGACCCCGAATCTCTTTTTCCACATCCACCCCTACATTATTCTTAAAGGTGTATGTTCCAAGGGAATAACGGTATAAAAGAATCTCCTTATCTAATAACTGCTTCTTCACCTCTTCATAATCTTCTTTACTCAGTCCTGCTGCCAGACGAATCCCTTCATCTGTTGCCGGAAGCTGCTCTCTTTGATGAATCATCAATATCAGCGCCAGCGCCTTAATCACCCTCCTTGCTTTCCGGGTTTTTGTCTTCCTAAGTGCATAATCCGCTTTCAGCCACTCATTGTGAATCAATGCACTATGCTCTGTCTCCATTAACAATTTATCAAAATAATCATACACAAGATCTGCGCAAGCATAATCTTCCATTGTATGTGATTCATTGGCAATAAACTCCCGCAGTGAATGTTTCTGTTTTCCTGCAATGAAGGTAAAAATGGTCCGTTCATTCTGTGCAATCATCTCACTAATTCTCAACAACAGATATGTGGCAGCCGGTGTCAGCGGATAACAGCCATATCCCACGATTTTCTCGTAATCCTCTTTGCGGAACAACTCTTCATAACACGGTAAATGATAAGAATCCTCCACCAGTTGCTGGTAAGATTTCATCTTATATATTTCCTGATAATCCGGCTGTTTTTTCGTGATGGCAGATGCGATTAACTCATAATTATTCTTTGCAGATACAACGAAACGGATCTCCTTGAGGCGTCCTTCCACTCCCCGGAATGCATCTATCCGTTCCTTTGACAACTGCCTGCCATATTCCCGGATACTCTTGTGTGCCACAAAAGTAATATGCAATTGCTCTTCTGCCCCGGATTTATCTGCAAGTTCACATAGATCCTGCAGCACTTTCATATCTGCCGCGAAGGCATTCCCCTGATATCCCTCAATATATTTGCTAAATTCATCAAAAATAATATAGATTCCTCCATATCCATGTTCTTTACACAGGATATCATTTACACTCTGATAAAGATCTCTGGCTTTGGCAACTAACATCGGCTCAAAAGTACTTCCTGCCGTCAACAATGGATAGCTGTCCATAAAGAACTGTAACGCAACGGAATCCATTTTCTTCATTCTGCGCATAAACTGTGCCATGGTACATTCCTGTTCCTGCAGCATTTCCTCAAACTGACTGTAGGTATCCGGATAGTCTTTTTTCCATTCCCGAATCTTGTCTAATGCTTTGGAATAGTATGTGTCCGGCGTCACTGACGCAAGTCCTTCCCTCTCTAATGCCTGGTATAATGCCCTTGCAAAAGAACGGTCAAGAGATTCTTCTCCCCCATCCACAAGAACCGGAAGGAATGGTTTCGTCTGTTTTCTCACCTGCCTGATATGGGCAGTAATGGTACCATCCATCTGTTCCATCCGGTCAAGAGTCTCTTCTATAACCGGAATACTCTGCTTGCGAAACAGATTCAACAACAGCAGAATGAGATGGGATTTTCCTTTCCCATAAGGGCCTATGAGAATGGTTGCCCGGTTATACGTCTGTTCTCCAATGGCCGTGATATACTGGTCAAGAACCTCAAGCGATGACATGGTCGGTATATAATCTGCTATCTTGTCATGATTATCAAGATCCAGAAACAGATTCACAGACTTCTGAAATCGATTATCTATTGTAACAACCTGTTTTAATTCCATGACTATTCCCCTAACATTTCTAATGATGTGTATAATATTCTACTGCTACTTCCTCCGGAGTAAATGATTTCTCCCGGTAAACCATATCCAATCCGGCTGTGCGGTTTACTGTAATCCACTCTTCATTTTCCAGTTCATCCAAATACAAATTGAGTGCAGTCCGGCTTAAATTCAGTAGTTTTCCCGGGCTATTCTTTCCGTTCATCAGATCGTCAATGGATACACTTTCCCAATCCGTTCCAAGCATATATCCCATGCAATACAGAACTACATTACGATGAAGCAATTTGAGGTTGGGTGTCGTCTTCGTATAATGCTCTCCATTTTTCCGAAGCAGTCCAAGTCCTGCAAAGGGACTAATCTTCTTATCCTCCGGATCATAATCCTGCTCTTTTGCTGCATAATACATATTGATCAATGCATTACAGTCATCCTTTACAGATCGTTCCGACAGTTTTCCCTCTGTTACGTATGCTCCAAGCCAGTCAGACAGTTCCTCTGCCAACTCTTCCTTTGTGAATTCTTCCTCCACTTTATGAAAGAACAGATACCATGACGTGGCTCCTGCCTCATTTCCCGCTATTCCAATATGAATCAACCACAGTGAAAAAGCAGCCTCCAGATAGGGATCCATCTTATAGATCATCTCTCCCAATTCCGTAAGATGACTTTCCTTACCGGATTTGTCCGGAATGAGACCTGCCGTTTTCATCCAGTAACGAATTGCCTTTGCCATATTCGTGCCAACGCCAAGGGCATCCGCGCCATAATTCTCCCCAAACACAAAAGGATTCTCCGTAACAGCCTGCATCCCTTTCGTAAGCCATCCTTCCCGTAAGATAAATGTTTCATGCCCCTTAATCTTGTATTTCTTTCCCATATGGGTAATTCCTTTCTCCTATGTTACTTAATCTATGAATTACGCTTGGTAGCCAACACCTTTCGCATATAACATCCTGATACAAAATGACCGACACACTGTCCGCAGCGGACACAGCGCTCATCTGATATTTCATATGAAACATGCCCCTCTGCCGTTTCATGAATCGAGATAGCATCATGCTTGCATACTCCTTCACAGGCAAGACAAGCCATACACATCTGATATTTGGTAAGCTGGCATTTCACCCGTTCCTCCGCTGTCTTCATGGATCTTGCACCCGCGAAATGGCTATTATATATCGTAACTTTCAATGTGGTGCTTCCTGTTCTGCCCTGCAATTTCACAACCGGTTCCCCATTACGGTTCATCACATATACCTCACCCAGCCGCCTATTGCCCATTTCATAATTCAGATAACCAAAAGGTTTAAACAATTCATACAACTGTGGCGTCACTGGTCTGGTCAACTCGTAATTAAATGCATTCTCCTCTGTGGCACAGGGTTTGAATTCCACCACCGCATTTTTGGCATAATCAAGACCATTGCCTCCCTGACGTGCTTTCCATTTTCCGGTATCCACATAGACTTCTGCATCCGGTTTGCCCACTGACAGAGCAAAGTCAATGAGCATCTGCCGAAAATGCCGGGATTGCTCCGGCATATACACCTTTGACAAAAATTCTGACCAACCGCTGTTATTCGGGCAGCACCAGCATCCCACCCTGGAATACCCCAAACGATATGCACGATTAAAATCAATTCCTGTTGTAAGCAGATACAGCCATACGTCAAAATCCAGCCAGTCAATGATGGGAGATACCGTTATCTGCTTGGCAATCTTCGGACTATTGGATTCCCTTTCATATTTGCTCCGGCTTACAGACTCACTTCTTCGAATGCCATAAAAGGCAATAATCCGCTCCTTCTTCCCAAACAAGGTCTGTATCTTTCTTGTAATGGCACCTGTCTTAAAAATGGTACAGCACCAACGCATAACGCGACTTGGCGGTCCCAGTAATTTACACAATTCTTCAAAATCTTTATCCTTATTCCTTGAGGAAAGTACCGGCGTGGTTTTACTGTGTGCACGTTTGAATCTCTCTACATAGGCATATGTTTCCGGAAACTCCAATGTGGTATCTCCAAAAATATGAAGAATTCTGGGATTCGATAATGCTCTTGTCACCAGATCTCCTGTTACTGTGGAATCCTTACCTCCACTAAAAGATACAAACATGTCTTTTGCATCACACCCCTGGGTCATCTTCCGGATATAAGATGTGGCTTCTGACACAATATCTTCATATCTGCGGCGATTCGCCCTGATGAATTTGTCTATTATCAATTGAAAAGACTCATACCCATTCTCCGGCGTATATTCCTGTATTGTCTGACTTACACTTTCTACGTCGACTTTCGTTAAATTGCTGATAGAAAAGGGCAGATGCCTGCCATTCACATAATATCGATTACCTGCGGCATTCCATACAGAATCTCCATAAAATTCCATTGGTGTCCCAAGTACTGCCTCAATCAGCAAGCGTTCTTCCGGAAATACCGGACGAATATCGGAACCGATTCGTTTCCCCCGTTTGCCACAGCAGCCACACACCGGATCAAAGAGGGGCACCTGGCACTCTTCGCACCAGAAGATATCTGAGCGAAGCAACTGTGTCCGTTCCCCACATACCGGGCAAATACTGCTTGTACATTCCATATTGTCTTTGTCACATCTATAAGTAATCATTCCTTCACATCCATATCTTCCGGCCGAATTCCAAGATACACACATACCTCTAAAAACTCTGTTGCGTCTAGCACAGCACCCGTATCCGGAATCAATTTTTCAATCCCTACTCCCGTATCCTTCGACACCCGCTCCGGTGATATATGTTGTTGCCGGATATAATTAGCCAGACGATTTGTTACGTTCATTCTTCCTCCACCTTTTCTCGGATTTGTAGAATTTCATCTCATATTTTTCTATTATATTCTTGTTTACCGAGAAATTCAACCGTTTTCATTCTCATTTTCCGAGAATCAATTGACACTATTTTTTTACTGGGCTAATATAAAAAAAACACTGGAAATCCCCGTACAGAATAATGAATGGCACATCCTGAAATAAAAAGAGAGAATTACACAAAATATATGTAAATAATGTTATGAAAGGATATAAGGATGAATAAAGAACAAATGGGCAGAATGCTCCGCTATTACAGAAACTTACACAATTACTCTATTCAGACAGTATCTGACCGGTTAAATGATGTCGATCTGCCAGCAGCAACCAAGACCATTTATTCATGGGAAGCCGGACGCACCCAGCCGGATGCTGATCGTCTGCTTTTTCTCTGCAAACTATACGAAATTGATGATATTTTAGCGGCATTCGGATATCAGAGCACCGATTCAAAGCCACTTCATATAACAGAATTTGAAAAAGAATTAATTACCGCCTACCGGAATCATCCGGAAGTGCAATCCGCTATCAATAAATTACTCGAACTTGATTAAATACATCCAAACTGCATTTCTAAAAAAATGAAAAACATTTGAGAAAATGGAAAAAATATAGTATAGTGGATGAAGATTCAGACACGATTTCATTTTGTACCATTGGAGGACATTATGTTAGAGAAAGCCATCGAGATAGCAGTAGAAGCACATAGAGGACAGATTGACAAAGCCGGTAAGATATATATTCTTCATCCCATGCGGGTTATGCTGCGGGGACAGAATGAAACAGAAATGATTGTCGGCATTCTGCACGACGTTGTGGAGGATACTCCTGTCACTCTGGAAATGCTGCGTTTAGAAGGTTTTTCTGATGAAGTACTGGTTGCAGTTGAGTGCATTACCAAGCACGAAGGGGAAGCCTATGGTGATTTCATTGACCGTGTACTCACCAATCCGTTGGCAACCCAGATCAAGCTCTACGACATAGAAGATAATCTGAATCGCGACCGTATCCCCTATCCTACCGAAAGAGATAAGGCGCGCTTTCAAAAATACGAGAAATACCATAAAATAATTCTGGATCAACTTACAAAATATCACGAAGCAGGAATCATCTAATGATCCTGCTTCTTTTTTGCGGAAGATTTCGATGTGTAGAAACTGCCTCTTTGTATAGCACCGTTTCCGTACCGTTCCCGGATCGAATCCAGAGCATTATCCAGATCCCGTTTCTTATCATGGCTTTCAAGGTCAAACAGATTCAACTGGCGGTTACCACCATCTTCTACCTTGCTTGCTGCAACACCGATCAAACGGATGGGGGAGCCATCCCATAATTCATCAAACAGTTCACAGGCAACTGCGTAGCACTCATCCGTTACATCTGTTGGCGAAAGCAGTGTCCGCTGATGTCTTCTCACAACAAAATTACTGTCTTTCAATTCCACCGATAACACCAACGCCTGCACGTGGTCTTTTCGCATTCTGCCACACACCGATTCACACAACTTCATAATCGTATGATATGCCGATTCACTGTCTTTGATATCATAGGGTATAGTGGTAGAATTTCCATATCCTTTCTGTACTGCCTCAGTACGATCCGTTAGTGTCAGATCAATTCCATTTGCAAAATTATAGATGACTTCACCATGACTTTTGAAATGGGATCGCAACACATTGGGATCACAGACAGCAATATCTCCGATGGTATGCAACCCAAGGGAATGTAATTTAACCGCAGTTGATTTTCCAACATAGAACAAATCCTCTACCGGAAGTGGCCACATTTTCTCTTTCATCTCATCCGGGAATAACGTATGTACCTTGTCCGGTTTCGTAAAATCACTCGCCATTTTTGCAAGGAGACGGTTAGATGAGATTCCGATATTGACCGTAAATCCAAGTGTCTGTCGTATCTCATCCTTCAGCTTATGGGCAAATCCCACCGGTTCCCCATACAGACTGTATGTACCGGTCATATCAAGAAATGCCTCGTCAATGGAATACTGATCCACCACCGGAGCATACTTTTCAAACAGCGTCATCAGTTCTCTAGAACGCTTTCTATAATAATCCATATGCGGCTTGTATGCCTTAAGTCCCGGACATTTCTTCATGGCAGACACCACCGGCTCTCCCGTCTGAATCCCATATTTCTTTGCCGACTGGGATTTTGCAAGCACTACCCCGTGCCGGGTACTGATATCCCCGCCAATAATGGCGTCCTGTTTCCGAATATCCTCTGTCTCTCCAAGCTCCTCCATCCTGTAGATTGCCTCCCAGCTTAAAAACGCATTATTTACATCAATATGAAAATATACCGTTTCCGAATGTCTTTGCGTATCCATCTTTTCAACCTTCTTTTTGTGAATTTAAAGATCATCTATAGATTTTCCTATTTTATAAATACTCATCCTATGCTATACTAAACATACCATATTATATAGTAATAAGCAATTTTTGAAGGGAGAACACAAATGAACACCAGTTGCAAAGAGATCCAGTTGAACGGAGCACCCGTTATCGAAATGAAAGCCGGCGGATATCTTGCCATCATTGCCCCAACCGTTGGCAGCAATATTGCAAGACTAAGAGACTGTAAGAATAAGATTGAGATTCTTCGTTATCACAAAGAGAATCCCATCAAGAAGTTAACTGCCAATCCTGAAACATACGGTTTACCAACCCTTTATATCCCGAACCGTCTCAACCACGGTGTACTGAAAGTAAGTGACGCAACCTATCAGTTCCCGGTAAATGAAAGCCGTTTTCAGAATTACATACACGGTTTTCTTCACAAAAGAAATGATACCGTAATCGAAATGACAACCGAAGATGGGAAAGCCATTGCAAGAACACAGTATATCTATGATGAGAAAGATCTATACTTTGAATATTTTCCGGTGAAATTTCAGGCAGATTATGAATTTATCTTAGATGAAGAAGGCATGCATTACAACTTCACCCTGACCAATCTTTCTGACAAACAAATGCCTTATGGTGTCTGCAACCACGCAGCATTCCGGGCACCATTTACAAAGAAAGGAAAAGGCAAAGATATCCGGCTTCAGATTCCGGCAGTAAAACGCTGCATCTTAAATGACCGCCAGCTTCCAACCGGCGAAGTACGGGAGCTTTCAGCTTATGACGAACAGTATGTAAAAGGTACCAAGCATGTAATTAAATCTCCTATCAACAATGATATGTATACTGTCACCACCGGTGAATTAGACGGAAAACCTTTCTATGGTGCAATCATGACAGACAGCATATCCGGCAAACGCATATGCTATGAAGTAGATGAAACTTTCAAATTTTTCATTGTATGGAATGATAGGGGCACCAAAGATTATTTCTGTCCGGAACCAATGAGCTGGATGATTGATGCACCAAACCTTGATCTCCCTGCTGAGGAGACAGGCTATATTGAGCTGGCACCAAATGAGAGCAAGACCGTAAAAGAACATATTTTTACAGCATAATATACGAAATTATTTTTTATATCTTTTTCCATAAAATGTACCAAAAAAAATTGTTTTTTCTTGTGTTTTATCGTTATTTATACTATAATGTATCCATACGGCTTTTTTCCAGAGCAGGGATTCTGTTTCAACATACAATATGGGGAGTTTCCTTTCTGGAATCAGAAGATAACCGCGCGTAACGAAGCATAGAGTGAGGAGAGTTTCGTGACTAATTTACATAGACATTCTCCCGGTTTCCGGTTCTTCTATCATAATTAGCCCATCACATGAAAGAGAGGTATTGAAAACATGAAATTTGGACATTTTGATGATGCCAAAAGAGAGTATGTAATCACTACACCTAAGACTCCATATCCATGGATTAACTACTTAGGTACACAGGGATTCTTCTCATTAATTTCGAACACTGCGGGAGGTTACAGCTTCTATAAAGATGCTCGTCTTCGTAGAATTACCCGTTATCGTTACAACAACGTTCCTATCGATATGGGCGGACGTTATTTCTACATTAACGATGAGGGAACCATTTGGAACCCAGGCTGGTCTCCGGTTAAGACCGAACTGGACGCTTATGAGTGTCGTCATGGTATGGGCTACACTATCATTACCGGTAAGAAGAACGATTTGAAGGCAGAGGTTACATTCTTTGTTCCTCAGAATTATAACGGAGAGGTTCAGCAGGTTGTACTGACCAACGAAGGTACTGCACCTAAGTCTTTTTCTCTGTTCTCATTTGCAGAGTGGTGCTTATGGGATGCTCAGGATGACTGCACCAACTTCCAGAGAAACTTCTCAACAGGTCGTGTTGAGGTAGCCGGTTCTACAATTTACCACAAGACAGAATACAGAGACCGTCGTGATCATTTTGCATTCTACACAGTAAATGATGACATTGACGGATATGATACAGATAGAGATTCCTTTTTCGGTCTTTACAACGGATTCCATAATCCACAGGTTGTAGAAGCAAACAAAGCAAACAACTCCTTTGCAGACGGATGGTCACCAATCGCTTCTCACTTCAAGAAGATTACTTTAGCTCCAGGAGAGTCTAAGACATTGATATTCATTCTTGGCTACGTTGAGATGCCTGTTGAAGAAAAGTTCGAAGCAGACGGCAAGACAATCAATAAGACAAAAGCACTTGCCATGATGGAACAGTACAACACACCTGAGAAGGTTGCTGCCGGTCTTGATGAATTAAGAGCTACATGGGATAAGCTTCTTGGTGTACTTAATGTTGACACTCCGGACGACAAAGTTAACAGAATGGTTAATATTTGGAATCAGTATCAGTGTATGGTAACATTTAACCTTTCACGTTCTGCATCCTACTTCGAGTCAGGTATCGGACGTGGTATGGGATTCCGCGATTCTAACCAGGATGTATTAGGATTTGTTCATCAGATTCCTGACCGTGCAAGGGAAAGAATTATCGATATCGCCTCTACACAGTTCCCGGATGGTGGATGTTATCATCAGTATCAGCCACTCACAAAGAAGGGTAACGCAGATATCGGCGGAGACTTCTCAGATGATCCATTATGGTTAATCCTTTCTGTTTCTGCCTACATTAAAGAAACAGGTGATTGGGGAATTCTTGATGAGATGGTTCCTTATGACAATGATATGTCTAAGGCTCAGCCACTGCTTGACCATTTGAAGGTTTCCTTCTACCACATTGTTAACAATTTAGGACCTCACGGTCTTCCACTTGCAATGCGTGCTGACTGGAATGACTGTATCAACCTTTCTTGTTTCTCAGATACACCGGGTGAGTCTTTCCAGACTTACACAAACCCTAAGTTCGCTGCCGAAGGCGGTTACTCAAAGGTTGCTGAGTCCGTTATGGTTGCTACATTATTTACATATTCCGGTCCTAACTACGTTGCAATCTTAAAGCATTTAGGAAAAGATGATGAAGCTGCTGCTGCTCAGGCTGAGATTGATAAGATGAAAGCAAATATCATGGAACATGCCTGGGATGGTGATTGGTTCTTAAGAGCATATGATGCAAACGGTGAGAAGATGGGATCTAAGGAATGTGAAGAAGGACAGATTTTCATCGAGCCACAGGGATTTGCCATTATGTCAGACATCGATGAAGAAGCAACAAAGAAGACGCTCAAATCTATCGATGAAAGACTGAATACAGAGCATGGTCTTGTACTGAATAATCCTGCATTTACCAAGTACTACGTTCAATACGGTGAGATTTCTACTTACCCAGGTGGATACAAGGAAAACGCTGGTATCTTTACACATAACAATGCATGGATTATCTGTGCAGCTGCTTATGCCGGAGAAGGTGACCAGGCATTCAAGTATTACTCAGAAATCGCTCCTGCGTTTACAGAAGAGACTTCAGACCTTCATAAGACAGAACCATATGTATATGGTCAGATGATTGGTGGTAAGGATGCTGGTTCCGATATCGGACAGACCGGAAAGAACTTTGGTCAGGGTAAGAACTCATGGTTGACTGGTACTGCTGCATGGAACATGGTAGCTATTTCCCAGTACATCTTAGGTATTGCTGCCGACTTTGACGGATTAAGAATTGATCCTTCCATTCCATCTGCTTGGGACGGTCTTTCAGCTAAGAGAGAGTTCCGCGGTGCTACATATGATATCAAGATTTCTAATCCGGATCATATCTGTAAGGGTATCAAGAGCGTAACCGTTGATGGTGCTGCCATTGAGGGCAATGTTCTCCCAGTATTCGGAGACGGCAACACTCACAGCGTAGAAGTCGTAATGGGCTAATCCCCATAACACACAACTATAACCGGAGCTGTCGCACAAATCTGCGGCAGCTCCTTCTTATATTTATACCCTTATAGGCAATTGCGAAACTCTTGAAAATGTATATTGAGTTGTGCAGATTTGACAAGTATCCTAAGCAGGTGCTTTGAGACCGCCGGTACTTAACGAGTGTAAAACACGAGTTTAGTACCGCTGCGAGGCGAGAGCAGCGCAAGCGTGCCTGTGAGGATATTGTCAAATTGCACAACGTTTATAGAAGAAACAGGCGTTTCGCAAACGCCTATTTATACCCTTAGAGGATTAGGGTGTCAAAAGCCCATTTTAAATATGTGACCTGACACATCGCATAAAAAGGATTGTATGATTTTTAAAACACATTTACACTTCCTCAATAATGCTACATGGAACGTGTTTCACAATTACCTAATTACCTTGTGCATAAATGAAGATAGGAGGCTCAACATGGATTTGTGCGACCAGTGCGTGCACTTTGTATATGATGAAGATTGGGAGTGCTACTCCTGTGATGTGAATTTGGACGAAGACGATATGGTCAAGTTCTTACAAGGAAGAAATACTAATTGCTCTTTTTTCCGGTTAGATGACGAATATGGTGTTGTACGACATCAAATGTAATGAATCACAACATACAACAGCAGAATAAAAACTGCCACACAATAGTAACATCCGCATCTGCTATGCTATTACCGTGTGGCAGTTTTTACTTTACGATCAAGTAGTCCGAAGGATTATGCCTCAACTCCGTGAGCCTTTAAGTATTCAATAACATCCTCAACTGTAGCAATGTTCTCTAATTCCTCTGATGGAATCTCAACGTCATACTCTTCCTCAAGAGCCATTACTAACTCAAATAAGTCTAATGAATCTGCTCCTAAGTCATCCTTGAAATTGGAAGATAATTCGATCTCGCTCTCATCAACACTAAGCTGCTCAGCGATAATTTCTTTCATCTTTTCTAACATAATATTGCTTTCTCCTTTTACATTATGATTGGGGTCTTCCGACTACCACTCTTATCAATGTTGACTATACAACATGATATATATCATGTCAAGTTATCCTTTGAAAAAATATGTAAAAATCCCAAATTTTTCACATTCAATACAATTCTTAGCTAGATCTTTCCATTTTCATCAAAATAAATATGTTCAAATTCATCCACCGGCATAGGTTTCGCAAAGTAAAATCCCTGTGCAACATCACAGGAGGATGATTTCAGGAAATCCACATGTTCTTTTGTCTCCACGCCCTCGGCAATAACGCCAAGCTTCAGATCCTTTGCCATAGCAATGGTATGACTAATCACAATCTTACCCTTATCTGTAGACAATTTCTTATCTAAGAAATCCTTATCAATTTTAATGGTATCCACCGGTATCTGACGAATCATATTAAGTGAAGAATAACCAGCACCAAAATCATCAACCTCTAACAGGAATCCCATAGTCTGTAACTGTTCTAATACATCATACAAATCCTTTGAATCATAGAAAAATGTTTCTGTTATCTCCAAAGTCAAATAGGATGTTGGAATATTATATTTTCTAATGAGACGTTTCCATGCACCAATCAGATCATTATGCTGAATATGATACCGTGAGATATTCACAGACAAAGGAACGAGTGTTCTGCCCTCGTCACGCCATCTTGCAAGGGTCTTACAAGCTTCTTCCCACATATATTCATCCAATCGCAAAATGAAGCCATTCCGCTCAAATAAAGGAATAAAATCGTTAGGCTGAATCAATCCCTTCACCGGATGTTTCCATCTTGCAAGCACCTCCGCACCACATATCTTCCCGGTAACCAGATTATACTTCGGTTGCAGATACATGAGAAACTGTTTATTCTGGATAGCTGCATTCATATCCTGCTCAATCTCTGTATTTTTAATAATCTCTGCACGGTACTGTTCATCATAAAATGCACAGAAATTCATGGCATTCCCCTTCACTGTTCGTGCTGCGAGAGTTGCCCGGTCACACATCAGATTGATTGGAATGGTTGTATCCGTAACCAAATAAATTCCATATGTTGTATTAATATCAAAAGAAAATTCATTCTTATAAATCGCCTTACGAATCTTCTCTATTAACTTAATCACATCGCCCCGCCTATCATACATCACACAAAGCAGAAACATGTCTGAATGTACTCTGCAATACAACGCACCTTGCGGAACCTTCTCCTTTAATACATGCGCAATATGTTTCAGTACATCGTCTCCTGTACTCATACCAAACAGATCATTAATCAGTTTGAATTTATCAATATCAAATGAAATAATAGCATGATTCCTTGTGTCATTCTCCATAATCATGCGACCCGCATCTACATAAAAACGATTCACATTCGGGATATTTGTCAAGGTATCAAATTCCGAACGATACCGAAGAGTCTCATAGGAACGGGTTGCCTCATCTACGTCTTTGAGTGTTCCAATTATCCGGACAATCTGTCTCTTGTCATTGCGAATAAACTGAATACAGATTCGATACCAGACCAATTGTCCTGTCTTCGTCTTCAGTCGACAAGTCACCTCACGAAAATCGTCCTCCCGTTTAGAAAATAGCATATTGTATATATCACAATCCTGCTCATATATCAAATCTCTTGTTGCATCATCTAACAGAAAATTAATGTTATGAATCTCATCAATTCCAAACTTTTCCTGAAACAGAGGCGATACATAATATGTATTCTGTTCTACATTATATTCAAATACTATAGTCCGTAACTGGCTGACTACAGTCTGATACAATTCTCCCGACAAGCGCAGCTGTTCCTCATAAGACTGCGTCTTCGCCTCGAGATTCATCTTGGCAATTAACAACTCCTCTGAATCTAAAATCGTATACATGACTGCGGGTACCCCATTATCCCATGCTAATGCCGTTATCTTCACATGGACGGTACGGTCAAAATTCTCAAAATACCGTTCTACAATATGCTCTTCTCCATCTGCATCTTTAAACGGACAGATCTCACAAGGATCATCCTTTCCTTTCATCACATGATAACAGGTCAATTCCGTTATCTCTTCCCCAAAAATTGCCTTTGCCTTGGCATTTGCATAGATCACACTATGATCCTGCCCATCAACAGCAATCATAGCCTGCTCAGACAAATCCATAATCTGGCATGCAAGTCCCTTTGCCTTATCCATAATCCACCTCATTTTCACCGAAAATCGCAGTGTTTCTCTTATTTTTCCTATGGTCAATTATAACACAGTATTGACATTTTGGAAAGAATTATTATATAATGGAAATAATAATCGTTACTATTTGGGAGGAGTTATGGTGGAACAAACAACTTTGAAACGAAGTAAGCAAAGAGAAGCTATTATAGCCTATTTGAGGATGCATAAGAACCATCCCACAGCAGATATGGTTTATCAGGATATTCGAAGCACAATTCCCAATATCAGTCTCGGAACCGTGTATCGTAATCTCTCTCTTCTATCAGAACGTGGTGAGATATTGCGTCTATCCTGTGATGGCAAGACCGATCGCTTTGATGCAGATACAAGACCTCACTATCATTTTATCTGCAAGGAATGTGGATGTGTTCAGGATATTGACCTGCCCTACCAGGAATCCCTTGATATCCTTGCCAGCGAATCATTCTCCGGCACCATTGCATCACATACCCTTCTCTTCGAGGGACTTTGCAGCGACTGTGTCTGTTAATATGCAATCCAAAAAGGACTGTCACATTCAGTAATACTTTCCAAAAAGATAGTACTGACTTGAATGGGATAGTCCCTTTTATAATATCTTCTATTCGATAAAAAGAGCAGGATCAACCGGGGTATCCCCTTGCAACATTTCAAAGAACAGATGACTTCCTTCTTCCGTGAAACTATCTGTCGGATTACCAATGGTTCCAACAGAATCTCCTGCTTTCAGGTAATCTCCCTCTTTCACATATATCGTATCTAACTGTCCATAGACAAGGCTGTAATCGTTACCAATATAAACCGTTACCAGATTACCATAGATATCATCGCTTGTTACTTTCGTTACTTTGCCAAGATATGCGTTCTTAACAGTCGTTCCATTGCCAGCCGCAATCAGCATACCGGGATTGCACCGGTACTGGTCCAGCGTCTTAAAGTGTACAGTAGTTTCCATACTAAATGGAAGGATTACTTCGCCATTTACCGGCCAGGTAATCGTCTTATCACTTGTAAAATCAAGTTCACCTGCATTGGAAGTAACCGGAAGTGCATCCTTGCTGTCTGTATCACTCAATGCCAATGATTGAGAAGCTGCCTCAGCATCTTCCGTCGATTGCGAGGATGTTTCCGCGGTATTCACCTCTTGTTCAGCTGTAGACGTTTCCTTTGTTATATTTTGCTGAGTCGTCGCCTCACTCTTTTTGACTGTCTTTGCATTTGTTTCTTTTGCCTCTGTCGCCTGTGTCGTAATCGTCGCATAATCGGATGCCTTATTCAGATCCACTTCATTGCTGGCCAGCTGATTTCCATTCTGTTCTACCGTATACACTGCAACCACTGCAAGCACTGCAAGTAACCCAAGACCCAATGCTACATAAAAAGCATTATCTTTTAACTTCTGTAAAAATGTTGTATCATCATTTTTCATATTCATCACCTCTACAAGTAGCTTTTCCATAGAAATGATGATTTATTCACTCTTTATTTTTTTAATTGGTATGTCACACTTAAGGTCGTCACATTACCAAAAATATCCTTCGCACAATATAGGACAATATAAGGTTCTCCCTCCTGATAGGTAAGTGGACGGCTCACAGTCACCTCTACCTGTCCGCTATTATCACTTGCCTCAACAAGACCTAACAAATAATTGTCATCTAATATATTAGAGATATGGATATCTCCCTGCAATTCATTCTTTAACGCAATCTTGGGTGCCTCCATATCCACATCCACCGAAAGCACAATCACATCCGACTGATTACCCTCGGAATCCTTTGCACGATATTTGACATGACATTTGCCATAGCCTTTTTCCAGAATTTCAGAATAATCCACCAAAACAGCACTGTCTTCCATCATGTGACTGCCATCATACGCCTTCACATTTTGAAGCAGCAGATCCAGCAACTGTTTTGTCGATGATACATCATATGCTCCAATGGAGCTCACCTTTTGGTTTACATATAATACCGGCGCCTGATCATCTTTAATAATTATATTAGCTGTTGCAGTACCGGTTATTCCTGTCTCATCTGTAACAGAATACTCTATCTTATACGTACCACAGGTATCTTCGTCCACCTCGCCTTTTATTTTCATGTAATTCGTTACGTCCTTGCCTGTAGAATCCAGTGCTGTCACACCTGCTGCAATATCAAAATCGGAATATCTCTCAATCTCCCGGTCATAGGCACCCAAAATAACCGGAATATTGCCCATATACGGATTGTCCCGATCCGGATCCGTAGGATCCCAATTGCCCTGTTCGCCACCACTGGTAATAACGGCCGACACCGGTTTACCTAGTGGTCCATCATAATCACTCTCAAATATCTCAACGTATGTCTTCTCACTACAATTCTCATAAATCCACTTTGCATCAATCACAGATAAACGCACACAGCCTGCAGATACGCTCTGTCCTAACTTATTATATTCCTCAACCTCTAAATCTGCCTTGTTCTGCGTAAAATACGGTACAGAATGAAACAAAAAATCACCTGTAATCGCTGTTGCATATTGTCCATATACCCCGTTATCTAATGCAAGCCACTCTTCCCTGTCACCTAGATCAAAGATTCCTTCCGGCGTATTCCCCGACTCACCCACGGAACAGACCATTGCTTTCACAGGTTTGCTGTAATATCCATCTTCTCCTACTGCATAAACAGTGACCACATTCTTTGTCTTATTCACTTTAATACAATAAGGAAGTCCATTATCCTTTAAGTCGCTGCCATTATAAAATTGTTGCTCCGGCTGGTTTTCTGAACCATTCGTTCCACCATCCCTGATTACTTCTCCGCTATAATTCCCCAAGTCCGCTGTTCCCGCCTTATAACTTACCATCTTTGCCTTGCCATCATAGCAATCCGCAACAAAGACGATAAGCATACTTAACACAAACATAAACGGAACACTTGTAAGGAAAAAATGGTATCTCCGTTTCATACTCTTTTGCCTTCTTCGTTCTATTCTCAATGGTAATTGTTTCACTTTTTGTTTTCATTATTCCATAAAATAAAGAGACTGTCAATGTGGTTATGAAACCTCTTTGTAGCTTACAAGACTCACATTTTGATAGTAATAATCAAGAATTTCTTTCATTGTTTTTCCCTCCTTTGCCATACGGTTCGCTCCATACTGCGATACTCCCAAACAATTTCCTGTACCGAGACATACAAAACGCAACCCCTCTTCTCTTTTTTCAACGTAAAAATTCAGAGATGGCAAATGAAACATCTGCATTGCTTCCTCTCCTGTATAGGAATCTCCATTCACACGTATTTTTTTAACAAATCCATTCTTTGTACTTTCTTCTATCTCCACTGCTATTTCCTGTTGTTCTTCCCTTTGTGTATCCGTATCCTTTCCTTCCTTTTCCCCATTTGTGTCTGCCGCTGTATTCCACTGATTCACACATTCGGCCAACTCTTTTTCCGAATACTCTACCAGATTCATGTAATGTTTGGCTTCCACATCACGACTGCTCTCCACCGATTGCAGATAAGACACCTCTTCCCCTAATATCTCTTTTGCACTGGCCGTCTTTCCAATACTAACCTCATGGTAACATGCCATAATCAGATTTCCCTCTTTTGCCAATACTTTTCCCGCTGTATCCATCACTGCCCTCTCAAATCGTTTTTCCTGCCTCTCATAATTGCGTTCCCCCCACATTTCTTTTCGTTCCTCTACTGAAATATATGTATACGGGATATCCTCCGCATCCTTTGTCCCTCTCTCCTTCATTTCTTTCAACAGGTTGGTACGAATCAAAACCGCCTGCAATTTCAATGTTTCTTCTTCATAATCCGGCGAAATAACTCCTGCTAAAATGCCCAGTACATATTCCTCCACATCCATAGGCTTATAGATTCCATCGATTTCCACAAGAATTTCCTGACCCATATGGCACGTCTCCATATTTCGGTCCCCCTGGCCAATTACCAGTTGTGGAACAATGGCACATACAATTACACAGATCAGACATGGTACTCCCACCATTCCCAGTAGCAATAACAACCATTTTCGCATAAAAATAACCTCTCCCACTAATCTATGTGGAAGAGGTTGTTTCTATGTCATATTTGCAAAAGAATTGTTACTTTGAAATCTTCTTAACAGGAGCTTTCTTTGGCATTGTAACAGTAACTTTCTCTAAATGCCAAATATCACGTACATATTCCTCAATGGTACGGTCAGATGAGAACTTACCGGCACAGGCTGTGTTAAGCATTGCCATTCTAGCCCATCCTTTCTCATCTCTGTACGCTGCATCTACTTTCTTATGAGCCTCACAGTAAGAATCAAAATCCTTCAATGTGAAGTATACATCTTCTTTGATCAATGAATCATAAATATCACGGAACAACTCTGTATCATCACTGTAAGTACCATTGATCAACTGTGTCAATACACGACGAACATTGGCATTGCTGTTGAAGATATCCTGTGGATGATAGTTCTTATCACGCTCATAAGCCATAACCTCATCTGCTGACAATCCGAAGATAAATGCATTGTCTTCGCCAACTTCTTCTACGATCTCAACATTTGCACCATCCATGGTTCCAAGTGTCGGAGCACCATTTAACATGAACTTCATGTTACCTGTTCCGGACGCCTCACGGGAAGCAGTAGAAATCTGCTCAGAAACATCCGCAGCAGCAAAGATCAACTCTGCATTGGATACACGGTAGTTCTCGATAAATACCACCTTAATCTTACCCTTGATAGACTCATCATTGTTAATCACATCTGCTACAGCATTAATTAACTTAATGGTAAGTTTTGCTCTCTTATATCCGGCAGCAGCTTTTGCACCGAAAATAAATGTACGAGGCACAATATCCATCTCCGGATGTTCCTTGATCTCATTGTATAAATGCATAACATGTAATATGTTAAGTAACTGTCTCTTGTACTCATGCAATCTCTTAACCTGAACATCAAAGATAGAACGCGGATCTACTTCAATTCCATTATGTTCTTTGATATATGCAGCCAGGCGAACCTTATTCTGGTACTTGATATTCATGAATTCCTGCTGGCACTTCTCATCATCTACATATACCTTCAACTTAGAGATATGCGACAGATCAGTAATCCACTCATCTCCGATCTTAGAGGTAATCCAGTCTGCTAACAATGGATTGCCATGTAACAGAAAACGTCTCTGAGTAATACCATTGGTCTTATTATTGAACTGTTCCGGACGCATCTCATAGAAATCCTTAAGCTCACGTTTCTTAAGAATCTCTGTATGCAATGCTGCAACACCATTAACAGAAAAGGAACCGGCAATTGCAAGATGAGCCATCTTAACCTGACCATCATAAAGGATTGCCATGCTCTTAACCTTCTCCGGATTATTTGGATATTTCTCACGAATCATGTTTACATATCTACGGTCAATCTCCTCGATAATCTGATATACACGAGGTAACAGACGAGAGAATAATTCAATTGGCCATTTCTCTAATGCTTCTGACATGATTGTATGGTTGGTGTACGCACATGTATGGCATGTAATATCCCATGCATCATCCCACTCAAGGCCTTCCTCGTCAACCAGGATTCTCATAAGCTCTGCAACCGTAACAGTTGGATGGGTATCATTCAACTGGAATGTAATCTTCTTTGGAAGATCATGCAGGTCACTATTATTCTCTTTAAACTTGTTAAGTGCAGTCTGGATAGATGCTGAAATGAAGAAATACTGCTGTTTCAGTCTTAACTCCTTACCTGCATAATGGTTATCATTCGGATATAATACTTCAACAATAGTTCTTGCAAGATTCTGCTGTTCCACTGCCTTCTGATACTCACCTTTATCAAAAGAATCCAGGTTAAAATCCTGCATTGCTTCTGCATCCCAGATTCTCAATGTATTAACAACATTATTGCCATAACCGATTACCGGTATATCATATGGAACTGCACGGATAGACGAATATCCTTCCTGAACAAAATGATTCCTTCCATCTTTATATTCTACCTTAACATGGCCGCCAAATTTGACCTCACAGGCATACTCTGCACGACGAACCTCAAATGGATTACCATCTCTTAACCAGTCATCCGGTTTCTCAATCTGATATCCATTCTGGATCTCCTGGCGGAACATACCATAACGATAACGAATACCGCAACCATATGCCGGATATCCCAATGTTGCAAGCGAATCAAGGAAGCATGCTGCCAAACGTCCCAAACCACCATTACCAAGAGCTGCATCCGGTTCCTGATCTTCAATTACATTCAGATCAAAGCCTAACTCGTCTAATGCATCCTTTACCTCTTTGTAACAAGTTAAATTGATCAGGTTGTTGCCAAGTGCTCTACCCATTAAGAATTCCATGGATAAATAGTAAACAGTCTTTACGTTCTGCTTCTCATACTCCTTATGAGTTGCAATCCACTGATCGATAATGGTATCCTTAATCGCATAAGATACTGCCTGAAATACCTGTTGCTCCGTTGCTTCGTCAATTGTCTTACGATAAAGAGTCTTGACATTATTAACAACTTCTTTTTTGAAAGCTTCTTTGTCAAAGTCTAACTTTCTAGCCATGTCTTCGTTCTCCTCCTTGTAATCCGGACCATTCATATGTCCATTTTATTATATTATTCCTCAAACCCAGATTCTATTTTACCAAAAACCACCAGTTTTCACAAGTCTTATTTCTTTTTTGAGCGAATTCCTTTTGCATTCACATAATACTTCCCTATCCATTTGTTACATTGCATCTTACCGGTAGACTTGCTGAAATAACGATACTTACCATTTATCTTCTGCCATCCCTTTTGCATGCCCCCGGTTTCTTTATCGAAATAATAGTAATATCCGTTTATCTTCTGAAAGCCAAATAACATCTCGTTCGTATCCGGATCAAATCCATATTTCTTGCCCTTGATGCTCACAACACCCGATGCCATATACCCATTCTTATCCACATAGCAGACTACATTACCGATACAGTAACGACCATTTCTCAAATTCACACCATTGGCATCAAAGAGATATTTGTGAACGCCATCGGTGTAACTCTCTCCTTTCACAATGGCACCATTTCCTTTTGCCAGATAACGCTTGCCATCTACAGTAAACCAGCCCGTCACCATCTCACCGGAAGGGTTTAAATAAATGGTGTCATTGCCGACATTCTGAAAACCTGTACACATCTTTCCCGTCATCTCATCAAAATAATACCAGACACCATCTGTCTTGACAAAACCACCGGCCTTCTTGCCAGACGTTGTACGATAATAAGTTCCATCCGTTTCCACACTGATCTTTCCGGAAACAATCTTCTTATTCAGATTATAATAGGATATAATAGACTTCGCATCAGCCTTTCCTACTTTTGTACGTTTTGCTTTTGTACGGAAGAAACGGTTGCAGTCACTGGCACTGGTAATATACCCATGTTCTATAATAACACTTGGAATCTCCTGCACCACACCTCTTCTGACAATAGAGTAGTAATCTGCCAGTTTGCCATTACTGTACCGGTTACCACTCGCCGAGCGCCGAAGAAGCAATCCTCTGTTGGCAATACCAATTGCTTTCAAATTATTAAGGGCAAGCCTGCCAAACGCCTGTGTCTCTTTCCGGATATTGTCATGATATCCGGATTGATATGCCGTTAACACATTTGCACCGCTGCTTCTTCCTGCATTAATATGCATGCTGACAAGAAAATCGGCATCCAGCTTCTTCGCATAATTGTTCCTTGCACTTAAACATCCACCCAGTCCAAGGCTTTCGCAACAACTGTCAGCATCTCTTGTCATATATACCGTAACATCACCATATGTATCTAACACCTCCCGGCATGCCTCCGCAATATCCATCACCACAACTTCTTCCCGTAAGCCATTTCCTGCAGCTCCCGAATGTTTCCTGCAATGTCCCGGATCAATCACAATTACCCGGGATGTAAGCGGCGACAATCCTGTAGCCTCCACGTCCGCTGCCGGTACAACCGGCTCATACACAGTTGGTGTTTCCACCACTCTCTCCGTCGTGGTATTGCCTTCCGTTGCAGTGGTTGTCTCCACCGGATTCTCAGCGGAATCCGTATTATCAGAGGTCTCCCTTGTGACAGAAGTCTCCTCCCCCGTCGTTTCACTATTTCCCGGTAAATTCGTATTGTCCGTTGCCTGCACCGGCATCGCCAGACATCCTGCCATAACTGCAACTAATATCCATGAAGTAAATTTCTTAATTGTTTTCAATCTTGTTTCTCCTATCTGTATGTTCAAACCTGTATGACTACAGGCTGTGGGTTGATTTTTTCACATTAACCTCTCTATTATACTGAGTTTTTCCGGCTCATTCAAGACTAACTTTCTTATCTCATAGATGTTATAATGGTAAAAAATATGTTCACAAGTAATTTGGGAGGTTGTCATTATGGAATATCTATGGAAAGACAGAAAGCGCACAATATTTGGTTTACCACTCTCTTTCACCAAATATATGGTAACGGAAGAACGCTTATTTATTGAGCAAGGTTTTCTGAATAAAAAAGAAGACGAGGTCCGCTTATACCGAATCACCGATCTATCCCTGAACCGTTCTTTCGGACAGCGGATATTTGGAGTGGGCACGATTCATTGTTGTTCTGCCGATAAGACACTGGGAGATTTTGATATTGTAAGCGTCAAACATCCCCGGGATGTCAAAGAGCAATTATCTGAATTGGTAGAAGCACAAAGAGATGCCAAACGTGTTACCAGCCGTGAATACATGATGGATCACGATGACGAACACGATATGGACGATGACATTCACGATCTGCAATAACAGATAAAGGGCATATCTTATCAGGATATGCCCCTTATGAATTCTACTTATATGATGTCTCGCGGATTACTTTTCTTACCGGAAGTACAAAGGTCGGCGATACAGAAAGCTCATCAATGCCCATCTTCACAAATCTTTCCGTCAAAGAAGTATCTGCTCCAAGTTCTCCACAGATACCTACCCAGCAGTTCTCCTTATGTCCATTGTCGATTACCATCTGAATCATCCGAAGAATTGCCGGATGATGGGAATCATATATCGGATCCAGCTTTGGATTCTGGCGGTCAATGGCAAGGGTATACTGTGTAAGATCATTTGTTCCAATACTGAAGAAATCTACTTCTTTTGCCAACAGGTCTGATATCATAACAGCTGCCGGCGTCTCAATCATAATGCCAAGTTCAACTTCACCATATTCGATTCCACCCGCATCTAACTCTGCCCGAACCTCTGCACAGATTTTCTTGATATCCTGTACCTCTTTTACAGAAATAATCATGGGAAACATAATGGAAATTGTTCCAAATGCTGACGCCCGGTAAAGAGCACGAAGCTGCGTCTTAAAAATGTCAACCCGATCTAAACAGATACGAATTGCGCGATACCCCATTGCCGGATTCTCCTCATGCTCCATGTTGAAGTAATCCACCTGCTTATCAGCCCCAATGTCCAATGTACGAATAACAACCTTCTTACCAGCCATATTCTGTGCAACGGTCTTATAGACCTGAAACTGTTCTTCCTCTGTCGGATAATCTTCTTTCTCTAGGTATAAAAACTCACTTCTGAATAATCCAATTCCCGCTGCATCATTTGCCAGTACATTTGCCACATCAGCAACGCTTCCGATATTGGCATATAAATGAATATGTCGGCCATCTACAGTCTCATCCGGCTGCCCCTTCAGCTTGGAAAGCAATTCTCTCGCTTCTTCTTCCTTCTTTTTCTCTTCCAGGTATTTCTCTAATGTCGCAACATCCGGATCCACATAAAATATTCCATTCTTGCCATCCACAATTGCCATCTTGCCATTCCATTCTTCTTTGATATCAACACCAATCAATGCCGGAATATTCATGGTTCTTGCCAGGATCGCTGTATGAGAATTCGAAGATCCTAATCGGGTTACAAACGCAAGCAGCTTTGTCTTATCCATCTGCACTGTCTCACTTGGTGCCAGATCCTCTGCCACAACGATAACCGGTTCATCTCCCAAATCACCATCCGTATTTCTTCCTGTAAGTGCACCGATCACACGTTCAGAAATATCCTTCACATCCGCTGCCCTTGCCTTAAAATATTCATCATCCATCTCCGCAAACATCACAGAAAAATTATCCCCTGTTGTCGCCACAGCAAACTCTGCGTTCACACCATCATTACGAATAATATTATATACTGAATCATTATAATCATCATCCTCTAACATCATGGCATGCACTTCAAAAATCATTGCATTCGCTTCTCCGACTTCTGCAACAGCTTTATCATGTAATATCCCAAGCTGTTCAATGGCTTTTGCCTTTGCCTCTTCATATCTTGCAATCTCTGCTTCCGAATTTTCAACCTTCTCCCGTTTTACCTGCTGCTGATTCTTTGAATAAAATAATACTTTACCGATTGCAGTCCCTTTGAAAATAGACTTGCCTTTAAACTGTTCCATGTTAACCTCCTATCTGTATAGTAGAAAAGGCCATCACAGTACATCTTGTGTAATGCGATAGCCTTTCATCCACAAAAGGTATCTCTTCTTACAGGTTCTCCTTCATAAACTCTTCCATCTTAGCGATTGCAGCGTCCTCATCATCACCTTCCGCTTTGATCACAACCTCTGCTCCTGTCTTAACACCCAGACTCATCACTGCCATTAGCTTTGTAGCGTCCGCACTCTTACCATTGGCCTCTAATGTAATCTTAGAAGCGAATTCCTTCGCCTCCTTCACCAACATTCCTGCCGGTCTTGCATGAATTCCAATCTCGTCAGTAATTACATAAGTAAATTCCTTCATTGATAAATGTCCTCTCTTTCTCAGGAATCTCATCACCATATGTGAGAACGATTACCCATATTTCATATCACATATTTGTGAAGATTCCCATATTTTTTTGTTTGTTTATGAGATGATTATAACAAATGCATAATACAAAGTCAATTATTTCCTTGACATTTTCGTCATTTTCTTCAAAAAATTTCTTACGTGTCATCCATCTTCATCTATCTGCACATAATACGGTATCGTTTTCATATACTTTTTCTTTCATTTCCTATTATTTCCAAATATCTGATGAATTCCATATGAATACACACTCTCTCCCACTGCACTAGTATTACTGATTTTCTCTAAATTATTCCTCACATCTTCCTGTTTCCGAAATGTGCAGGATACATTACCGCACAGAGAACAATGCTCACATCCACTCTGTTTCTTGTCATCCACATACTGTGCTGTAAATACTACACTCTTTGCAGGATGCAACATTCCATTCTTCCACTCTATGTACTCCGGCTGAAGTTTCATTAGTCCATCCTGTATTCCATCCTTTTCCGGAAATCTGTAACGACCTAACCACATACCCATCTTCTCATACACATGTACATTTACCCGCTCATATGCCTTTGACAGCAATTCCATCCCCACACATTCCACACAATATGCCAGCAACAGATTTTCCGCCACAACATCTGATAACTTATCGTATTTTTCGCCAAGCGTAACTGCACAGACCGCACTTTTTTCCTCATATCCAATTATCATCTCCACCCGGATCACCTCGCACACAAACCTCACACAGGATATAATCATTTCCATATCCTTTTTTTCGAAATGATATCGTTCCATAAACTCCGGCATTTTAATCTCTTTATATTCGATTACACACGAAAATTGTTCCGTTACCATATTTATCCTTAACCTTTTCTAATAATTTTTAATATTTCAACACATACTTTCCATATTGTAACACAAACTTTTTCTAGCTAATTGCGAAACTCTTAAAAATGTATATTGAGTTGTGCAGATTTGACAAGTATCCTAAGCAGGTGCTTTGAGACCGCCGGTACTTAACGAGTGTGAAACACGAGTTTAGTACCGCTGCGAGGCGAGAGCAGCGCACGCGTGCCAGCGAGGATATTGTCAAATTGCACAACATTTATAGAAGAAGCAGGAGTTTCGCAAACGCCTACAAACTTTTTCTACTAGGAGGTACGTTTATGGAATATCTTACTATATGTTATCAGGCTCTGTTTTCTATTATTGCCTTATTAGTGCTGACCAAATTCATGGGGTACCGGCAAGTCTCCCAGTTCAGCATGTTTGACTATATAAACGGTATCACCATCGGGTCTATTGCCGCTGAAATGGCAGTGGACTTAGAGGGAAACTTCCTGAAGCCATTAGTGGCAATGATAATCTATACAATAGTTGTCCTGCTTCTATCTAAAATATCACAGAAATCCATTAAACTTCGCAGACTAATCAACGGAAAAGCCATTACCATTTATCAGAATGGTAAGATCTATAATGAAAACCTGCGCAAAGCAAAGATGGATGTAGATGAATTCTTAGTGGAATGCCGTGTTAACGGCTACTTTGACCTGTCACAGATCGAAAGTGCCATTTTAGAGCCAAACGGCAAGATCAGCATTTTGCCCGTAAGTGAAGAACGTCCTGCTACGCCAAAAGACCTAGGCATAACACCAACTCAGGAGGAAGTCTTTGCCAACATTATTATTGACGGAAAAGTCATGAAGGAAAATCTCAAACACGTCGGCCGGGATATGAACTGGCTCAACCAGAAATTAGAAGGACAGAATATCAAAAAAATCGAGGATGTCTTTCTCGCAATCTGTGACAAACAGGATAACTTCTATGTCTATCCGAAAGTCAACCAAATCGTGGATCAGGACATCCTCGGATAAGGTATTCTCTATTCGTCTTCCTCCTCCGGATTCGAGGTTGCAGCAATGATATCGCTAATGGAACGTCTGGTATTCGTCTCCGGCTCTTTTTCCACATCTGTATTCTCTTCTTCTATACTCTCAAAGTCTGTACTCTCCTCTCTCCCGGGATTCTTTTCTTTCCTTGCCATCTCCTCTGCCAGTCTTGCAACCTCTATCTTGGAATCTGCATAGGTATTATCATATCCCACAAGAGCTGCTTCTTCCTCAGGCGTCATGTGTTCCTCTTCGCCTAAATACGGCTTAAATATATGCCGGAATACCAATGCCTGTAAATAAGCCACCAGCGCCACCCCAATAAAGAACACTGCAATTCGCGCAAAGCTTACAATATAGACCGCAAAGGCAGCCAATGCAAAGATTGCCCAGATCAATAGCGTCTCCGGAACATGCGTAAGTACCATTGCCATTGCATTCTTAACGGTTCCTTTGATGGTATTACTGAACTTTGCAAGCAGTGGCCAGACAAAAGTAAATATCATCAGATATACCATGAGCATTACCACGCTGATAACCGTTAACGGTTTGTACATGGTCACCCCGGTTTCCTTCCACTGCGTTATCCAAAACCAGACATCGACTCCTAAAATAATTCCTACTGCAAGCATGATCAGCCACATAATGGTAGCCTGCTTGAAATTCTCCTTAAAGCTCTTCACATACATTCTGAATATGTAACCATCTTCTCTACCCCAGGCATTGATTGCCACATAATACAAAGCTGTAAGCGCCGGTCCAATGGTAATGACAGGTATACAGCTTATCAAAAAAATCACATTCAACACAACCATATCTGCAATCCTGTTCATAAATCGAAAAAACGGATTGTCCAAATTAAATACACTATCTAACATCTTATAAAAGTTCCTTCCTGATTAAAAATTACCTATAACCTTTATCATAGCCTACCCATGCCATTACTTCAAGTGAATTTTAAGTGAATTTTGAATAAAAGCATTTTTTATAATTTTCTTGACAAACTCCCAAAATACACTAAACTATTGTTTAGGTGTGCATTTCACCTTCTATTATAAAGAAACTCAACATAGGAAAGGATATATTTGAATTATGAAAACACCATTTGTTACCAAAGAACAGATTGACCAGATTTGCGCCAAATACCCTACTCCATTTCATCTGTACGACGAGAAGGGAATCCGTGAGAATGCCAGAAAGCTTCAGAAAGCATTTTCATGGAACAAAGGATATAAGGAGTTCTTCGCAGTAAAGGCTACTCCAAACCCAACAATATTACATATTCTGAAAGAAGAGGGCTGTGGAACAGACTGTTCTTCTTATACAGAATTATTAATGTCTGACAAATGCGGTTTTGACGGCAAGGACATTATGTTCTCATCCAACGATACCCCTGCCGAGGACTTTCAGCTTGCTGCAAAGCTTGGTGCAACCATCAATCTTGACGATATCACCCATATTGATTTCCTAAAGGACAGCATCGGTTATATTCCAAAGCGAATCTCCTGCCGTTTTAATCCCGGAGGAAAGTTCTCAATTGCCAATACCATCATGGACAACCCGGGAGACGCCAAGTATGGTCTGACCCGTCCACAGATGACAGAGGCTTTCAAGCGTCTGAAAGAACTGGGTGCAGAAGAATTCGGTATACATGCATTTTTGGCAAGTAACACGGTAACAAATGACTACTACCCAACCTTAGCCAAAATCTTATTCCAGACAGCAGTGGAATTAAAGGAAGAAACCGGCGTACACATTTCCTTCATCAACCTTTCCGGCGGTGTGGGAATTCCGTATACTCCGGACAAAGAGCCAAACGATGTTCTTGCCATCGGCGAGGGTGTCCGTAAGGCATACGAAGAAGTACTGGTTCCTGCCGGCATGGGCGACGTAGCAATCTATACAGAACTTGGACGCTTCATGCTTGCTCCATATGGTCATTTAGTAACCAAGGCTATTCATGAAAAACATACCCACAAGGAATATATCGGTGTGGACGCCTGTGCAGTCAATCTGATGCGTCCTGCCATGTACGGTGCTTACCATCACATCACGGTTATGGGCAAAGAAAATGAACCGGCTGACCATGTATATGATGTGACCGGCTCTCTTTGTGAGAACAACGATAAATTTGCAATCGACCGCAAGCTTCCGAAGATTGACATGGGCGACATTTTAGTAATCCATGATACCGGAGCACACGGATTTGCAATGGGATATAATTACAACGGCAAATTGAAGTCCTCTGAAATTCTTCTGAAAGAAAACGGCGACTCCGTAATGATTCGTCGTGCAGAAACTCCGGAAGATTATTTTGCAACCTTAGACGGTTACTGGAACGTAGAGGTATAATCATCCATTTATATAAACCGTAAATGAACGAAAAAATACAGACAGGAGGATATTCCCATGGCCAAACGCCTTACCATGATGCTGTTTCGCAACATTTTGCTGTTGCCATATTTGTTCGTCAAACTTTTGTACTATGCAGGCTCTTCCAAAGTAAGCGAAGAGAAAAAATATAAATTGATTCGTTTGATTGGTCTTAGAGGATGCAAGTGTGGCAATGTCAATGTTCACGGATATGGACTTGAGAATCTGCCACAGGAATCGGGCTATATCATGTATCCAAATCATCAGGGGCTTTTTGATGTCATGGGTCTGGTCTATCTCGATCCGGCACCATTTGGCGTTGTAATCAAAAAAGAGACCTATGATATTTTCCTGCTCCGCAAATTAGTTCAGACTTTAGGCGGATTATTTATGGACCGCAACGACATCAAACAGGGATTACAGATTATCAATGAAATGGCGAATCAGGTAAAAGCCGGGCGGAATTTTCTAATCTTTCCGGAAGGTACACGTTCTAGAAACGGTAATCATTTAGGCGATTTCAAAAGCGGAAGCTTCAAGGCGGCCACAAAGGCAAAATGTCCCATTGTACCAATTGCCATTATCGATAGCTATCTGCCATTTGACACAAATTCCATTCGCCATGTGGATGTTCAGATTCATTTTCTGCCTCCAATTCCATACGAAGAATACAAAGGTATGAAAACAACAGAGATTGCTGACATGGTGAAATCCCGTATTGAAAAGGTAATTGAAGAAAATGAACACAATTTTGACAACCAGCCTGGATAAATTAGAAAGCCACAAATTCCTTGAACACAGAGATTTTGTGGCTTTATTCAATCATAATTCCACAGAATTAAGGGAATATCTTGCACAGAAAGCCGATGCTGTCCGAAGAGAACACTTTGGAAATCGCATCTATATCCGGGGACTTATTGAATTCACAAACCACTGTAAAAACAATTGTCTCTATTGCGGAATCCGTGCCGCCAATACAAAGATACAACGTTACCGGCTCTCGAAAGAAGAGATTCTTTCCTGTTGTCAGCAGGGATATACCCTCGGGTTTCGTACCTTCGTCCTTCAAGGCGGGGAAGATCCGTACTACACCGATGAGCGAATGACAGATATCATCTCCCATATCCGCTCAAGATATCCGGATTGCGCCATTACTCTTTCCCTCGGGGAACGGAGCTACGAAAGTTATAAGCTGTTATACGAGGCTGGTGCCAACCGGTACCTGTTACGCCACGAAACTGCTAATCCGGAACACTATAAGCGTTTGCACCCGGATACCATGTCCTATGATAACCGCATGCAATGTCTCAGAAATCTGAGGGAAATCGGATATCAGGTTGGCTGTGGGTTCATGGTGGGTTCCCCTTACCAGACAGCGGATGACCTTGCAAATGACCTGTTATTTATTGAACAGTTCCGCCCCCACATGGTGGGAATCGGACCATTTATCCCCCATAGTGACACCCCCTTTGCCAACCAGTCCGCCGGTGCCCTGGAAGATACTTTACTCCTGCTAAGTATCATTCGGCTGATTCATCCCAATGTATTATTACCTGCCACCACCGCCCTGGGCACTATTTCTCCAAAAGGACGTGAACAGGGCATTCTTGCAGGTGCTAATGTTGTCATGCCTAATTTGTCCCCCGTTGGTGTACGCAAACAATACAGTCTATACGACAACAAAATCTGTACCGGTGATGAATCCGCCCAATGTATATCCTGCATGTCAACACGGATGCAAAGCATTGGATTCTCCATCGTTACTGATCGCGGCGATTACCACTAAGAAATGAAAAATATATCAAGAAAAGAGGAATATATATGTATAATCCAAATTCACTTCACGCAGAAGAATTTATTAATCATGCTGAGATTATGGATACACTTGCATATAGTGACGCCCATAAAAATGATCGGGTACTCATTCAGGAGATTTTAGAAAAAGCAAGAGAACGCAAGGGGCTTTCCCACAGAGAAGCAAGCGTTCTCCTGATGTGCGCGGACAAAGATCTGAACCAGGAGATATTTCATTTAGCAGAACAGATTAAAAAGGACTTCTACGGAAACCGGATTGTATTATTTGCTCCATTATATCTCTCTAACTATTGTGTCAACGGCTGTGTCTACTGCCCTTACCACGCAGTCAATAAACACATTCCAAGAAAAAAACTTACACAGGAGGATGTCCGCAGAGAGGTTATGGCATTGCAGGATATGGGACACAAACGCCTTGCCATTGAAGCCGGAGAAGACCCTGTTCACAACCCCATCGAATATATCTTAGAGTGCATGGACACCATATACTCCGTTCATCATAAAAATGGGGATATCCGCCGGGTTAATGTCAACATCGCAGCAACCACGGTAGAAAATTACCGAAAATTGAAAGATGCCGGCATTGGAACCTATATCCTTTTTCAGGAGACCTATCATAAAAAAAGCTATGAAAAACTCCACCCCACCGGGCCAAAACACGATTATGACTACCACACAGAAGCTATGGATCGTGCCATGGAGGGCGGTATCGACGATGTGGGATTAGGGGTTTTATTCGGATTAGAGTTGTACCGTTACGAATTCGCAGGCATTCTCATGCATGCAGAACATCTTGAAGCTGTCCACGGTGTAGGTCCACATACCATAAGCGTTCCCCGGATCCGCCGGGCAGATGATATCGATCCATCCACTTTCGACAATGGTATTGACGATGATACATTTGCAAAGATTGTTGCCTGCATCCGCATTGCCGTTCCTTATACCGGAATGATCGTATCCACCAGAGAAAGTCAGGCATGCCGTGAAAAAGTATTACATCTTGGCATCTCCCAGATCAGTGGCGGTTCCCGTACTTCCGTTGGAGGCTATTACGAAAAGGAACCCGAAGGAGAAGATTCTTCCCAGTTCGATGTCAGTGACAACCGGACCCTCGACGAAGTTGTCCGCTGGTTAATGCAAATGGATTACATTCCAAGTTTCTGTACCGCCTGCTATCGTTCCGGACGGACAGGCGACCGTTTCATGAGTCTTTGCAAGAGTGGCGAGATTCAAAACTGCTGTCTTCCCAATGCACTTATGACGCTAGAGGAATATCTGGAGGATTATGCTTCCAAAGAAACTGCCATTCTTGGCAGGAAACTAATTGAAAAAGAACTGGAAAGCATCCCGAATCCCAATGTAAAAGACATTGTCACGAAGCACCTATATGACATTCATGCCGGCCAGCGGGACTTTCGGTTTTAAGGGCAAACAAAAAGGGACTATTCAGTCCCTTTTTTATATCTAAACTTTTATTCGAATCATCCTGCCGCCTGCTGAATCAGTTCAGCAAACTCTTCTCCCGGAATGGCCTTTGAATAATACCAGCCCTGCAGGTAATCGCAACCAATTCCTGTCAGATGCTTCTGTTGTTCCTGTGTCTCTACTCCTTCTGCCACAATCCGAACCTTTAACTCTTTCAGCATTCCTACTGTAAATTTCAGTGTTATATTAGCCCGTTCATTCTCAAAGGCATCCCACACCATAAGCTTATCAAGCTTAATAATCTGAAATGGTAACTGATGCAGATATCCAAGAGTGGAATATCCTGACCCATAATCATCCAACGAGAACGAGATTCCTCTCGCATGCAGTTTCTCAATGTTCTCCTGCAGGACAGCAAGGGAATTCACCGCCGCTGTCTCCGTTACCTCAAGGTTAATCTGTTCCGGTGCAATATGATAATAATCCATAATCTCAATCAGATCTTCCACAAAATTCTGCTGCATGCACTGCACGACAGAAACATTGACTTCTATATACTCAATTGTTGTATCCTTGAGATTATGTTCAGAAATGAAACGGCATACTTTTTCAAAAATCATTGTGCCAAGCTTCAATATCATTCCATTCTTCTCAGCAATCGGAATGAAAATCTCCGGAGAGATATTCCCCAGCAAATCATCATTCAATCTAACCAAAGCTTCCGCTGACGTATAACATTGTTTCTCTGTATTAAAGATTGGCTGGTAATAGACTTCAATGGTATCACGGTCCATCGCCAGTTCAATCGCCTTCTCAATGGCTTTCTCTTTGCGAAGCGCATGCAAATCCATATCCCTTGCAAATATAACAGAACCCTTGCCCTGTGTCTTTGCCGATAATACGGAATAATCAATCACATCCACCAGCGTCTCCATTGTATTGCCATCCTCCGGATAGGAAACACAGCTGATTGTCGTCGACAGCATGACAGATACATCCTCTGTGATCCATGGATGCCGGAATCGTTCCTTTATCAAATCCAACACCGCATACATATCTGCTTCGCCATGCCGAACCTGAAGTACAAACTGATCTGCTCCATAACGGTACACCCGTCCTTTGTTAGTAAGGGTTGTCAGATAATTCGCCACCTGCATCAACATGATATCGCCAGTAGTAACCCCAAATGTCTTATTCACAAACTTGAAATCATCTAATGCCAATATAATCAAGTCAAAGTCTTTCTGGGCTTCAATATCTCCACGAAGAATCTCATCCATCATACTGCGGCTAAGCACCTTCGTATTACCATCCAGCATATCCGCCGGATTCTGTGCAACTAAATACAGTACAAGCAGCGATATTGCAATCAGAAAATCAATAAATAATGTATACGGAATGTAATACTGCGCTACAACACCAAAAGCAACCAGTACACCAAACAATCCAATCATAGACAGTCGTTCAAAGGAAAGGATCCGAATATAAACAACCG
The DNA here is from genome assembly GCA_945915475.1 of uncultured Clostridium sp. GTDB lineage: Bacteria > Bacillota > Clostridia > Lachnospirales > Lachnospiraceae > CAG-590. The sequence continues at coordinate 46,428 of CAMEFI010000012.1, forward strand.
CATACACCAATCCATACATTACCGCATATAGTGTAACCCAATTGAGCCACATCATATCTGCTGTCTCAACATATCCCGTTCCGGGTATTATCTGATATAGATTCTGCCTCAGACAATTATATCCCACTATACCAATATATGCCGCAATCGGCAGCCAAAACAATATAAGCACAATCCGGTTCCTATTATGAACAATGCTCTTACCAGACCACATAACCATATAATACATGAACAATAATGGCAACATATACTGTACCGCAATATAGAAATCCACAAGCAGAATTCCAGATCTTCCAACTGCCTCTCCGTTCCCGGCTAGCATTTGTCCAATCGCAATATTACATACGATGGACACACATTCTACACCAACCATTGCAAGGAACAAATGGCTTCTTTTCACTGCAACATACTGCTTGGATACATGCAATGCGATTACAACGCCTAATACGATAAGGGCACATATCTCGTAATCTATATTCCACTCCATCGCAAACTATCCCCCTCTACATACTACACGCCATCTATTGTAATGGCATCATTTCCAAATTCAAATCTACAGGTCCTGATATCCCTGCTACCGTTCCGCTCTCCGTATACTGCCAGATTGAGAACTCATACGGCCAATCCGGTTCATCTGCATACTGCGCAAACCAGATCGGATAATTATATATCTGTTCCAAGTCCAGGTATAATGCATAATACATCCGGTACGTGTACATCATGGCTCTATGTCCGGAAGCCTGGATTGTATCCAAAAAGCCCAATGCTGCCTGTGTATGCTGTTCAGCCGTCAGATCATTGGTTCTTGCATCTTCCGCCATAGGATCTTCCCTGTCTAATACAATCGGATAGGCCAATCCATAATCACCCAGGTTACTCAGAACAAAATTCGCTTCTTCCACGCCTTCTTCATAAGTAGTTGCCTGGGAATAAAAATACACCCCTACCGGAATTCCCTGTTCTGTAGCCCCGGCAATATTCGATGAATAATACGCATCTAAGGCAAGTCCGCCGGATGTATAACCTCTATATCCTAAACGAATAATCGCAAAATCCACCTGTGTGGCCACAGTTGCCCAATCAATTGCCCCCTGATGCTCCGATACATCAATTCCCACTTTCCTCGCAGAGCCATCTGCCTCTACATAATTCTTAAACACACCATCGGTCTGTAAACTGGAAAAATCCCAATCATTCCGCTTAATATTGGCACTAATCTTAATCTTATGTTCTGTGCCAAATTTATCTGTTGCCATGATATAACTTGCGTGCATAAAACGTTGATAATTATCCTCGCATCTTGCCGCAATATCTGCATTACTGTAACCCGCTGCCGCTTCAGACATCTTCATGGTAAATGCCTGTCCTTTTCCGTAATACTCCTTCTGACACCCGCAAAGACTCAATGCTGAAACAACCAAAAGACCAGCCATCATCATATATTTTCTCATCTGTGTTCTCCAATCCAGTTATAAAAGCCGTACTCCACTACTTATTGTCAGCTATTAAAAGATTATTCACCTTTTCATTTTTTTCTTCCCCAAACTTATTATAATAAGGCATTTTGTTTCATTATACCTTAATTTGATAAAATCCTCAATGGATTTTATCCTTTTCTTTTTTCTTTTGTGCATATTGTAAAATTTGAGTTAATTTTTTTATAATATTTTACTTTACAGTTATTGACTTCCATTTTTAATGATGATAAACTTACCATGTATTTATAAAGCGTTATTCGATACCATCACTTCTCGCTATGTTTTGGTATTCACATTACCTCTATTGATACACTATACATTATAAGGAGGTACTTTTCATGAACAAAGGTACAGTAAAATGGTTCAATTCTACTAAGGGATTCGGTTTCATTACCAACAGCGAAACTGGCGAGGATGTATTCGTACATTTTTCTGGTATTGTTGCAGATGGCTTCAAGACTTTAGAGGAAGGTCAGTCTGTTACATTTGATATCGAGCAGGGTGCAAAGGGCGCTCAGGCAGTGAATGTTACAGTAATAGCTTAATGGATCTTTTCCTATTGTAAGAATCTTAGAAAGGCTGTTGTAGAAGCTATTTCTTCTACAACAGCCTTTTTGTTGTCCTGCATTTCTTTGGTCGCTATTCTTCCTAAAGATGCAAAACTCTCTCTCTAATCTCCTGGGTTCTTCCCTGATTCCAGAACTGCGTACCAATATAACCACAAGTACGCCTTGCCACATTCATGGTATCTTCATCCGTATTCCCACAATTCGGACATTTCCAAATCAGCTTGCCTTCTTTGTCGGATGCAATCTGAATCTCTCCATCATATCCGCATTTCTGGCAATAATCACTCTTCGTATTCAACTCTGCATACATAATATTATCATAAATATGCTGCATCACCGCAAGGACTGCATCTATATTATTCTGCATATTCGGCACTTCCACATAGCTTACGGCACCACCCGGCGAAAGCTCCTGGAACTGTGCTTCAAAGCTTAACTTATGAAACGCATCAATCGGCTCTGTTACATGCACATGATAACTGTTGGTAATGTAATTCTTATCTGTCACGCCCTCAATCTTGCCAAAACGCTTTTGTAAGCATTTTGCAAACTTATAAGTGGTTGATTCCAACGGTGTTCCATATATACTAAAGTCAATATTCGTCTCCTGCTTCCACTTTGCACAGGCTGCGTTCAGGCGCTCCATAACCTCAAGAGCAAATGGTGTTGCTTCCGGATTCGTATGTGACAATCCTGTCATGTATCTTGTACATTCACAAAGCCCGGCATATCCCAATGAAATGGTAGAATATCCATTATACAACAGCTTATCAATGGTCTCACCCTTCTTAAGACGGGCCAGTGCACCATACTGCCACAGGATTGGCGCTACATCCGAAGGGGTTCCCTTCAAACGATTATGGCGACACATAAGCGCTTCATAACAAAGTTCCAAACGTTCGTCTAATATTTTCCAGAATTTCTCCATATCTCCCTGGGAAGAGCAGGCCACATCCACCAAATTCAATGTCACAACACCCTGATTGAATCTTCCATAGAACTTCGGCTTATCATTCTCATCATGGTATACGGTAAGGAAAGAACGACATCCCATACACGGATAACAGTGTCCCTGTTTCAGCTTCTTCATTACCTTCTCTGAAATGTAATCCGGAACCATTCTCTTTGCGGTACAGGTTGCTGCCAACTTTGTCAGATCCCAATACTTGCTGCCTTCCCGCACATTGTCCTCCTCTAATACATATATCAGCTTAGGAAATGCAGGAGTAATATATACGCCCTTCTCATTCTTGACGCCTAAAATCCTCTGTTTGAGCATCTCTTCAATCACAAGGGCAAGGTCATCCCTTGTCCGGCCTTCCGGTACCTCATCCAAATACATAAACACGGTAACAAATGGTGCCTGACCATTGGTCGTCATCAAAGTAATGACCTGATACTGAATCATCTGCACTCCACGCTTGATCTCTTCTCTCACCCGCAGCTCTGCAATCTTGGCAATCTGCTCCTCATCCACCGTCACACCGGCTTCTTCATATTCTTCCCGTACAATCTTCAGATATTTCTTCCTGCTCACATCCACAAATGGTGCTAAATGGGATAAGGTAATACTCTGTCCTCCATACTGGGAACTTGCAATCTGTGCAATACTCTGTGTTGCAATATTGCAGGCCGTTGAGAAACTTTTCGGACGGTCAATCATGGTCTCACTAATCACCGTTCCATTCTGGAGCATATCCTCTAAGTTCACCAGACAGCAGTTATGCATATGCTGTGCAAAATAATCCGAATCATGAAAATGGATCAGCCCCTCCTCATGGGCTTTCACAATGTGATCCGGAAGGAGAAAACGCTTGGTAATGTCCTTGCTGACCTCTCCTGCCATATAATCACGCTGTACACTGTTCACCACCGGATTCTTATTGGAATTCTCCTGCTTCACTTCTTCATTATTGCATTCGATGAGACTGAGAATCTGTTCATCTGTGGAATTGGCCTTACGAACCAAAGCTCTCTTGTAGCGATAAGTAATATACTTTCTTGCCACCTCAAAAGCCTGAGCCTCCATAATCTCATTCTCTACCAGATCCTGGATCTCCTCGACACTGAAAGTACGATTCATACTGCTACAGGTAAGGGTGACTTTCTTCGCAATCTCCTTAATCTGTTCCGGGGTTAACCGGTTCTTCTCCAGCACTTCATTATTGGCCTTTTCAACCGCAGCTACAATCTTAGAAATATCAAATGCTGCCTCTGTCCCACTCCTCTTAATAATTCTCATGTCACACATTCCTTCCCTTCAAACATAATGCTCTTGGCAATATAATGTGCCAGCCATCCATGGCTGGCACAACATCTTGTGTTATTGTATATCACTTCTTCCCAAAATGCAAGAACATATTTCGACACCTGCAGACATAAAACAACGTATATTCGTACCCTTATACAGAATGCACAAAGATTTTAGTGATATTTATCAAATAGAAGTTTCATGTATCTTCACCATTAGATGAACTGATTTCACACTACTTCTCCTGCATGCATCCTTTTACATAATCTACAATTACTTTTGCCGTATTCTTCACTCCCAGTCTGCTGCTACTGACACACAGATCATACCCCCTTGAATCTCCCCATTTACTATCCGAATAATGATTATGATAAGCCTTTCTCTTCGTGTCATGCCTTGTAAGCTTGGCCTGTGCCTCCATCTCAGACAGATTAAACTTCTTCATAACATGCGCAAGCTTATACTCTTTATCCCCCATTACAAACACTTTAACAAGATCCTTGTAATCCTTCAGCGCCGTCTCCGCACATCTGCCGACCACAACAAAGGATTCACCCTGCGCCGCTTTCTTCTGCAAATACTCAAACTGCATATTTGCCACCACATCCTCCATGGCATTGGAATGTCCGTTCACACTCCGTCCAATAAGGAAATTCCTAGGCTTCTCATCATATTTGCGAAGTTTATCTGCAGACATCTCATTCTCATCAGCAACTGCATCTAACAGATTCCGGTCATACAATGCGATTCCCAGTTCCTTTGCAACAAGCTCTGCCACTTCATGTCCACCACTACCGTACTCTCGACTGATTGAAATAATCATTTGCTCTGCCATAATAAGTCCTCCTTCCAATCACTTGATTTGTATTGATTATTATAACATAATACCGCGCAACAAGAAAGAGTTTCGCTTGCGAAACTCTTCCCGCGTGATTGGTGTCCTTTTCCTTTGTAAAGGCAATAAAATAAGGTCTGTAGTTCAGGCACGTTCTCACTTCTCCCGCCTCATAACGAACACTAAATTCGCGCTTCGCGCTCATTAAGTACCGACGATCTCAAAACACCTGAATCTACACGACCTTATTTTATTGCTTAAGTATCTTTTTTGAGGCACCGCTCTAATTTCAGTGCGACAACCCTCTTTCCTTCTTCATATATGGGTTCACTCACTCTTTCTCCAAAACTTTGCTATTCTAACAATACCGCACGAAAATCATAACCATGGAGATGAGTATTACGATCACAGTTGCCGGCGCTGCCGTCTTACAATACTTACCCCATCCAATCGGATAACCATTCTTTGCTGCCACAGAGGTCCCCACAACATTGGCAGATGCACCGATTGGTGTTGCACTACCTCCAATATCCGTACCCATGGATAATGCCCAGGCAAGTACGGAAAGATCTGTTCCCGTTGTTGCAGCCAGACTCTTAATAACCGGAATCATGGTTGCCGCAAATGGAATATTATCCACAAATGCACTGGCCACCGCAGACACCCATATAATAATGGCAATCATCACATAGATATTACCGCCACTGACATCTCCGATAAAGCCTGCAATCAGTTCCAGAATACCGGTCTGTTCCAATCCACCTACAACCATAAACAAACCGATAAAGAACAACAGCGTCTTATAATCTACTTTCTTCAAAAGTCCCAAGGCATCTTTGCCAGCTGTAAGCAATGTAATCAACGCAATTACAGTGCCGATAAATGCAACCGTAAGATGTGTCGTTGCATGGGTGATCAGTAATACAACTGCACAGCCAAAAATCACACAACTGATAATAAAATCCTTCTTACTGGTAATTGCTTCCTTTGGATCCGGCATAGAAGATGGATCAAACTCCTGACCTTCCTCCTGAATCAATTCTTTTCTGTATACCATAAAGAAATAGAAAATTACAACCACTAATGCCACACCGGCAATCAGACCGGTATTGGTGAGGAAATCACCAAAGGTATATCCTAAGGATGTTCCGATAATAATATTCGGCGGATCTCCACACATGGTGGCAGAACCACCTAAGTTCGCACAGAATATCTCCGATAAGATCATCGGAATCGGGTCAATCTTCAATAATTTTGCGAGTTCTACCGTAACAGCTGCCAGGAACAAGATAACAGTAATACTATCGATAAACATGGAAAGCACCGCAGCCATCACCATAAATACCACAAACAACGGAATCGGCTTATAGTTAACCAGTTTTGCCAGTCTCATACAAAGCCACTGGAAAAATCCCGCTTTTGCCATTCCCTCCACCATAATCATCATACCTGCAATGAATATAATTGTTGCCCAGTTAATCCCGGAAGAAGATTCTTCTGCACCTACTGCGTACCAGAATCCCGGTGTGAAAATGCTTTGTACATTCAACGTGTCCACAATTGCACTCATGCTATGCATACCAAGACCGAACACCAATACAAGGGTCAGCACACCACATACAAGGGTAACAACCTGACGTTCAATCTTATCTAACACGATTAGTACAAACATTGCAACAAAGATAACCACTGCCAAAACCTGTGCCATTGTCATCTTTTCTCTCCTCCTATATTCCCTTACCGTTTCATTCCTCAAATGCAAACGGCATTTTATCCGTCCTTTATAATAGCATTATGAAGAAAATAAATATATAGACACAGTTCATAATTTTTTCGTCCTTTTTTGTAAAATTTTCGACATATCGTTAAAAGGCTGTTGGTTTGTATGATTTTATTCCTCTTTTGTTCCCGGATATACCGTCCCGTCAAAAATCAACACATCGCGTGGGTTCTCATTGGTATTCCTATCCACATTCAATGCATCTACTTCTTCTCTTGTTAGAATCATTTCATCCGGCAGTGTATAATTCTCCCGGTCATAAAGAATACCATATGTATAATCCTCGTCTGCTCTCCATGTATCCGTTTCTTCATCATATTCAAATGTTACATCTGCGGTTCTGTCATGTCCCGCAACGTCTGTGAATTCCATATTTTGAATCATGATAGAGGCTGTCGGATAATCCTGAAACTTTGCTCCTTTTATAAATTCCTCATGTTCATCAATATATCTTCCGTCTACCCATATATTACTCACGTTATGAATTGGACTAGATGAGATTACATATGAGTATTCATGATTCTCTACGCCCTTGGTCAAATATGCATAGCAGGGCCAAGTACTATGGTCACTGCCCACCCGAATCCAGCTGCTGTATTCAATCATATCCAGTGCATCATCTAGCATTTTCTCATATTTTTCATTGTCTTTATTTGCAAGTTGCCGATACTCCTCCCATTTTGCTTCCATACGTTCCATTGTTCCCGTTGTTGCAAAATCGTCTGCCGAACCATCAAACAGGTACAGTTTTTCGATATGGTCAACATACAGCGGATTATGGTCTCCACTTCCAAATCCACCATATGTTTCTGTTACCCCATCTTTGCTTATATTGATAAGACAATGATCGTTAGGAACTGCTGTTATTTCACAGTCAGGTGCTAACATTCTTGCCACTGTTGCTATGGTATGCGGAACTCCATATGAACTAAGTACATATGGATATAACGCTTCCAGCAAGAAACTGTCCGTTGAATCTTTATACATTTCATTGGTATGATACCACAAACCATGCTCCGGATAAATAGATGTACAAAGAAACGGATACTGGATATAACCCGTTATATCCTGCTCTACCACCTCCTGCGGATATAATGCCAAATCCATGCCGCCTGCCACTGCACTCATTTTGTCAAAGAAGGACATATCCGCTGTTGTATAAGTCTCCAGTAAATAATTATACATATCCTTTACCGGTACACACTCCACTGTAACACCTGTATCACGTCCTTTATCAATCTGTAAAAAACTAAAAGGTCCCACATCCGTAGAAATAACATATGAGCTCTTCCCGTCAGCCATTTTCATCAAATGAAGTGTCCCTCCATCCGAAGAATCCCCTTGCCTCTTACATATATATCCTCCCTTTACACGCCCTGTTTTTTTGTTTTCATACTCCACATCAATAAAACGTTCCACTGTAGGGCGAATTTCGCATTGCGTAGTACTCCCTTCTTCACGATATATACTTTCCGTGTCCAAAAAATAAAAGCTTTCCGGATTCGGATTATCCGTTCTTACATAGAAGTATTCATTAAAAGGCGGCAGCAATGGTGAAATGGAATAAGAATATATAACTTTATCTCTTACTTCAATTGCACATGTCGTTCTCACCCCTCCTGCCATAGCCGTAATCATTGTCGTTCCTTCTTTTAACGCAGTGATTTCTGCCTTTTTTTCATCTTTCTTGGAAACCTTTACCACGGAAGTATCACTACTTGTCCATACAATGTTCAAGTTGGTTGCATTTGACGGAGTAACACTGGCAGTAATAACTGCATTCTCTCCCTCTGTCAGACAAAGTTCCGATTTATTTAACTGAATTGAAGTAACTTTAATGTCTTTTTTACTAACTGTGACCTTATACACATACTTGACCTTACATTGTTTTTTCCCTTTTTTGTATGTAATAATCTCATTTATTTTTACAAAACCTTTTTTCTTGGCTGTTACTTTTAATTTGGTACCTTTCTTTTTGACAGATACAATGCCTTTTTTTGAAAGACAGTAGGAAACTTTCTTTATTTTATAACCTTTTTTCTTCGGTGCCTGTAAAGTTTTCGTTTTTTCACTTTCAAGCGAAAGTGAAAAACTTTTGGTTTTTGTCGTAATTTTTTTGCCACTGGCATTAACAGAAGAAACAAAGATATTTGACAACAAAAATACAAACACAAAATAAAAAATCAAAACATTCCTTTTTTTCATAACAGTTAACCTCCTATTCTTTTTTCTGTTTTTCCCTGATAACAGACAATTCCGCTTCCAGCTTTGTAATATCAAAATTGCCTGATTTGTCTTCAATGATACCGTTGTAATTCCTTTATTAATCTTTGATTTTACCACATCAATTGCATTCTGATCTTTCACTCCCATCCTTCGCCTATTCCTCTACTACATCTATGTCTGCTAACGCCTGGACATTGGTATCCACTAATTCATTCTGCTTTTTGTTATAGATATATAAATCCCCGTTACCTTTCTTCATGTTATAATCCGTCAGATAGTAAAAGCTACCGTCTTCTAAGACCATATAGTCATTAACATCATCCGCCAGTTTAACTTGTTTACCATTCTTCAAACAGTATACGCTGTATGTTTCCAGCTCATCCTCTTCCTTCTCAAAATCCGTTGTGTAAAACAAGCAGGATTTTCCATCTATATCTTCAGCAAACATCGAATATACACCCGAAGCAATCCTTTCTACCTCATCATTGTTGTACATCATCAGGGTACCTTCTCCTCCATCACAATAGGCAGCTCCATCCGCGTCCCATTCTTTTAGATAATATACCGTATTACCATCAATTTTGATAAATTGAAAAGGTCCAACTGGTGTCATTACAGCTACATTATCTATCCTTTTCTTATTCCGGTACAATCCGGCAGCCATATTATCCGAATCATAATCCTTTACATATATGATATCATCCTTAGCAGAATCCAAATATGTATACCCCAGAACATCCGTATCATAGATTTCTTCTTTCTGGAGTTCCCCTTCTGTTATCTTTATCTTCACCAAATCTCCATCCTGCAGAAAAGTTATACAGCCTGCATCCTCATGCAGGCAAATGTCATATGCACCTTGCAGGGTTCTGTCCGGAAGCTCACAAGCAACACCTCCAAGTGCTAATACAGCTTTGCTATTAGAACTATCCTTCGGAAACAAATTCTGAAGTCTGATAACCAAACCTTCAACAGTAATATCCTCAACCGTGCCGTCTTCTCCCATGCACTCAGACAGCTTTACCGACTGAACTGCAGTATCATCATTACATGCAAAAATACCTGCAGCCTTTTGTTCAGCATAATCATAACATTTTCCCTGCCCGGTTATCCGTCCGATTTCTTTTGATTCCGTCCCATTGTAATAATAATAGACTGTATCCGTTACAGAAAATGTTGCCTGCTCAATCTCCGCATTCAATTCATTCCAGCTTGCAGCCGTCTCATATGCCTCGTAAGCAGCGAAATATTCCGCATAAGCTTCTTCCCATTTTTCATATGCCTTATTGTACTTCTTGCAAGCCTTTTCATATGCTTTCTCATCATCATAGTCAGACCTTTCCGGATATTCCGGTAATTCCGGATATTCCGGTTCCTCCACCACTTCACCAGATGCAACATCATTGATAATATAATCTGCAGCATTTAATTGTTTTTTCTCATTTACTGTATAATATACCTCACCGGTATTATATACTTTCAGTACATAAGTATTCAAATCTGATGTACCGGTCAATGCACTTTCGTCTATATTCTCAGCAAGCTTTTTACTGTTACCATCAAAGTCAGCCAGATACAATTCCTGTACTTCATTCACATAGCAGATTTTTGAAAAATCATCTGATACGGCAAACCAGTTATGCTCTGTATCCGACAGCATCTTTTCTATTCCATTTTCCTTACAATACAAACCGGAACCACCACAATATACAATTCTGCTTCCATCACTATTTACCTTAAATTGCTCTACATTCCTTCCTATTTTTTCCTTTGTCTCGAAATTATAGGCATATAAATCCCCATTTTTTATATAAAAAATCCGGCTACCATTTTCCGTAACCTCATAATACCCCTCAATTTTTGAATCAATTTTCACCGGTTCCGTATCCGGATCTTTCAATGAACGGTAATATAATGAATACTGAATGTCGTGATCATCCTCTTCTTCATCATAGGATCGCAGCATATCTTCAGGATAAACAATACGCTCCTCATCTTCATATACTGTTACATAATCCTCAATCTTATCCGGTTCCGCTTCCTGATCTTCATAATATTCATCCTCATAGTATTCGTCCTCATAGTATTCATCCTCATCTTCATCCTCATAGTATTCATCTTCATCATACTCTTCTGTAGCAACCATTGCTTCATCATATTCATATTCATCTTTATTCTCTGTTTTCTCAAGAATCTTCCCACTGAGCATATTGACATCTTCTTTACCATCCTTCATGTACAGTCTGTCATCCTTAACATAGAACAGCCGGCTCGTATTCTTCTTCCCTGTCTTCCAAACAATGCACAAAGCCCCCACACCTGCTATCAGAACAACCGCTAATACCAGAAGTATATATACCCCCTTCTTCTTTGTCCTTCCATCAGCAAGAGATTTTTTTTCATTCTCCTTTTCCAGTCCCATCTGTTGTGCAATACGATTGCCGCAAGCCGGACAGAATTCATATCCGGAATCCAGCTTATTGCCACAGGCGGGACAAAATAATATTTCTGCGTCTTTCTGTTCTGTGTTATTCTTCTCTGACTCCACCTTTGCACCACAGTTTGCACAAAACAATGCTTCATCTGGCAGTTCCTTCTTACAACTTGTACATATTTTCATTTGTTTTCTCCTATCCTCTTTCTTTGTTTTCTGTGGTTTTTGAAATCCATGACCGGTCTTTTCCCCTTCTAATATGAAAAGTCCAGTGCATTTGCCAAATTTTCAGGTGTAATATCTGCCACCGTTTCAAAAATATTAATTGCATCCTTTTTCAGCTTTTCTATCTGCTTATTTGCCTTTTTAGCAGTTACTTCTTTGCCATCTATGGTTGATTTCATCTTCTCCGGACTGCAATAGGTTAACGCTTCCTCATTTCCCTGTTCTACAAGAAGCTGAGCCGTATTACATGCAATGCTTTTGCTTAATACCATATTGGTTCCATCATAACTATATGCATCCATATTATTATTGCCACCCACTTCTATTGCATAATTATCACTCACGATAACCCCCTGTCTTTCTTTCAGATAAGTATCAAATGCACCCGGAATCAGATACGGGCTGCCAAACTCTGTCTCAGGAAACATAATGGGAACCACCCTTTGTTCCCTGATGGCAAACAACATTCCGGTTCTCTCAAGTGTATCCTCCCCAATACTCAGCATAATCTCCGGCATGTCATTGTCATCCAGATAAACAAGGGAAAAATGTGCGACAGCTTCCGGATGCATCTCCCTTACAGAAACTATAGCATCAAGAAATGCCTGTGCCGCTTCAGCCGATTCCGGAAAACCGACATTAATTATATCCATGTTACCATCTGCCACTGCAACAATAAAATCATAATAAGCCTTTCTCCAGACAAAATCCGGGTTCATCTCCAACGCCAGCACAACCGGTCCTGCCTCCATTGTTTCCGGAGTAATTTGAATCTGCTGTTCCACATCCATATAATACTGTTTTGTCATCTTAACCGTATGGGTGCCAGAAAACAAATAATCCACATGATAAGTAACGGTTCCATCTCCGTTTGCCGTTAATTGATCCTGCGGCACATCTGCACCGTCAAATGCAAAGGCTGCTCCCTCCGGCATTACAATATCAATATCTTCTGCTAACATATCCGGTTCTTCCAGCTTCCAGGTTGGAAAGATAAGAAACCTTTTTTCTTCCTGCTGTCTTACTATAAAAACATCTGAAAAAATCTCTTTATTATCCTTATCCAATAGTATAAGCCTATATTGTTTCTGCCCTGTTTTGTTATTATCCTCCTGTGCGTCAGACTCCATCCCAAGCTCTTCTAAATGATAGGATTGCACTGTAGAAAATTCATCTGCCGCCCATGTTTCGTATTCGTCACTGTCCGCCCTTAAATACTGAAAGTAATCATATGCATCTTTCCACCTTCGCTCTGTAAGTGCATCGGCAAATGCCTTCATATATGCCTCATCACCAGTTTGATATAATCCGACTCCGATACCTGCCCCAGACAATATCAGGATAACAAGCCCCACTATCAATGCTATTTTCAATCCTTTTTTCGGTTTTTTAACCGGCATCACTATAATCGGTTGATCCAAGTCCCAGTATTCTTCTGCTATCTGCAAATTTGTCTGTTCATCAGCTTTTATATTTGCATTAACTTCACTGGAATTCATCTGCAGCTTTGTACCGCAATACATACAAAATGATGAATCATTATCATTTTCTTTTCCACATTTACGACAAAACATCTATCGTGTCTCCCCTTTAATTACTTTGCTCCATGCTCCCGTTACCGTCATCTTCTTTCCATTTACAGTGGAGGTTTTGTAAGAGCGTACCCGTACATAATAAGTAGACTTTTTCTTTAATTTGCTTATCGTCCGGGAAGTCTTGCCTTTCTTATTTATGGTGATTGTTTTGCAATTCTTTTTAAACTTTTTATCGCCGGCATACTGTACCTGATATCCTGTCGCCTTAGAATCCTTCTTCCAGGTAATTGCAAGCTTTTTGATTCCTGTCTTCACTGACGCACTCTGCTGTCTTGGCTTTACTTTCATTGTAGCCGTTACCGTACACGCATTATAATTCTTAGCGGCAGGACAGGTTATCGTAATAACCGCAATACCGGTACCCTTAATTGTAATCATTCCGGTGGTATCCACGCTTGCCACTTTGGCATTGGAGGTCTGATAAGAAAGTTTCCCCTCACCGGAGGTCAGCTTGGCTCCCAAAGCAAAAGCTCTTGCACCATAGGTCTTTACCACTGATTTTTTACATGAAATGGATGGCGTTGCCTTCTCAATTGTAAAAGGCACCGTCACATCTCCAGTATACATACCGGTTCCACTGATGACTGCCGTTGCGGTTCCTGCATCTATATTGTTCGTGTATGAAACTGTATAATCCACATCCTGCACAAGACTATAACTTCCATTCGTCACTGAAAATGCCGGCGTCTGTTCCTTTCCATTATAGACACAGCTGCCCGATGCCAGTGCGACACTGCATTGTGCAATATTCGCCAATTTTACCGGCAGCGGGTAGACAGAATCCCCACGAAACTCCCAAGGAAACCAGTCTGCATTACTTCCACGATTTGCATTCAACTGGCTTAAGAACTGGGCAGACTTCATGTAGGTATCCGTGTATGCCTTATTATTCAGCTCTGTTCCTGCCGTGGAGCCAAAGTTGGTTGCTGCTGCCGTATCTAACGTGTAACAGTTTGCTACGATGAAACTTGCACTACCTACAATCCCCCCTGTTTCCCCCGTCTTTCCGGTTACCTTTCCCGTATTAAAGCAATTCTGCATGGAGCCGTAAAAGGTACCGCACACCCCTCCGGCACATCTTGGTCCGGTCACAGTGCCCATATTGCAGCAGTTCTCTATTACAGCATTATCAGAAGCAAAATATCCGGCAATACCACCTGCCTCGCTGACATAAGACCCTGTTGTCACTATACTACTATCTGATGTACAGTTTTTAATCGTCACATTTTTATCGTCACAATATCCAACAATACCACCTGCATAACCACTGTAACAATCATTCATTATCTGGGAATCACACACATGGCAGTTTAAAATACTGGCTCCGTAGCAGGCTTCGGCAGCAATTCCAGCAACAGCAACATCAGAATACCCTGAGACATGGCTAAAGGAGCTGTTGCTCACCGTTACATTCTTAACCTCGCCGGACACAGAATTAAACAGCCCAACATTACCGGTGCTTACCACAATAATGCCGGATATGGTATATCCGCATCCATCAAAGGTGCCGGCAAAACCGTCAATCGGCGTAAAGTTATTTACCGTCACTCCATCAAAGACAATATCATTTGTAAGCTTAATTACTTTGTCCCTATAGTTATTCCCATTGTTCACCTTTTGTGCAAATTCATTTAACTCCCTTGCGTTGGATATGGTCAGATCCGCAACAGCACTTCTCTGCTCTAACTCGGTTTCCACAATTGCCGCACTTTCTAATCCGGCTGCCTGTAAAACCGTGGTTGACGGTATTGCACTCAACACAATAACTGCACTTAATGCTGCTGTAACAATTCTTTTCTTTACATTTCTTTTTTTCATCGTTTTTTACTCCTCCCTGTAAATTTAATCATTTTTCTTATCGTTCTTTTTCCGATTACATTAGCCGTTTACTGCTAATAGCATTGTAGCCCGTAAACGGCTATTTTGCAAGTACCGGTACATATTTTCCTTGCACCATTTCCTATGATTCAAAACATAACTCATCCTATCATATCTTTTCTCTCTTTTGCAGATTTCTGCACATTCTACAGTTCAGATGTCATAAACTACCAAAAAACAGCAAAAGGCGACAGGTTTTCCACAATAAACCTGTCGCCTTTTACATATATATTTCACTTTCAAAATTATCTATCTACTTTGCAGCATTTAACAACTTCTTATATTTGTTCATTGCTTTTTTTGGCGCTGTAATCTTAACCTTTTTTGGCACATTATGAAGAGTCTTCTTGTCGACCTTGGTAACTTTGGAACCTTTAAAAATAATACGAGTTAAATTCCTGTCACCATAAAAAGCCTTTTTACCAATGGTTTTCACATTTTTTCCAATGGTTATTTTATTCAAGTTCCTACAATTCATAAATGCTTCATTGCCAATGGTCTTTACGTTGCTGCCAATGACAACTGTTGTCAGCCTGGTATATTTCTTAAGTGCCTTTTTTTCAATCGCTGTCACCTGAAAAGACTGGCCTAAGATTGTGACCTTTGCCGGAATGGTAATCGTCCTGATTGTTTTTTTCGATGCACCGGTAAAGGTAACGTATTTTGAAGAGGTTACCTTGTAATTCAAACTATTCACGGCATAGATTTCTCCAACCTGAGGTTTGGTTTCCGGTGTTACAGTTTGCTGGCTTTGTTCTGGAACATTCTCCTCTTTCTTGTCCTCTGTCCCAGAATATTGTCCCATATACGTCACGATATTCGTATTGCCCGTCTGCTGAAGATAAATGGCCGCCTGACTTCCCTCTGCCACATAAATAGTAATATACTGAATATTGGTGATGTTCTCAATCCCAACATTACTGATATCTTCCAGGTCTTCCGGAACTGTAATCTTAAAGCTTTGGTCACCGTCCATATCAGTCACTCCTGCAAAGGCTTCTGAATCGATATGCTCTAGTGAAGCTGGCAATACCACCTCTTCCAAAGAGGTACAACTTGAAAATGCATCCTTTCCAATATCTGTAACCATATATTCCACATCTCCGATTGTCACTGTATCCGGAATCTGAATAACCTTTGCATCAATATCCGTTGTTCCCATATACACTACAGTCGGATTAGCGGTATCCTCCGAAAGAATTTTTACTTTGCATTTTAAATCAGGAAGAAGATAACCACGTTCTGCATCTGTAAACAAAAATAACATTGAATAGTCAACTCCACTTTCCCCATACACGGTTAAATCATCCGCACATTCCGTAAACAGACCATCTTCATCTAATATGGAAGTATGGGAGGTAATGGATACATTATTTAAACTTCTACAATAAGCAAAAGCATCAAAACCGACAGATTCAACATTCGCCGGAATATCGATTACTTTCAGACTACCACAACCATAAAATGCATCACTGCCAATTTTTTTCACATCAGATGGAATGACAGAAGCATTGCACCCTGCTATTAATGTTTGTGTTGCTTTTTCTATAATGCAGTTTCCGTTGACATAATATGTCTCATTGTCCGGTGAAACGGTCATTCTCACAAGATTATTACCACCAAATGCAGTACCGGATATACTCGTTACGCCCGCCGGTATCTCTATTGCTGTCAGGCCGGTTCCAAAAAATGTACGATAATTAATCGCTGTCACACCAGACGGTATTGTAATCTCATGAATACCCGAACAACCCTCAAATGCTTTTCTGCCTATACTCGTCACACTTTCCGGAACTGTAATTGTTGTCATCATACAATCTGCAAACGCTTCTTCCCCAATACTTTCCACATCCGTTGGAATAACCGGAAATCCACATCCAAAAATCACCTGTTTTGTTGATGATTCAATCAGACAATTGCCACTTACATAATATACCTCATTATCCAATGCAACAGTTATACGGTTAATAGAGTTTCCCCTAAATGCTCCAATTCCAATTGTCGTCACATCCTTCGGAATCTCAATAGCGGACAGGTTACAACCATAAAAAGCATGGTCACCAATGGATGTTACACCCTCTGGAATTGTAACTGCCGTCAACCCGGCACTTCCCTTAAAGGCTTCTTCTCCAATACTTGTAATACCAGGTGGAATTACAGATGCATCACAACCTGCAACCACCTGCGTCCCTTCTATATTTACTATACAATTACCGCTTACATAAAAATAAGTGCTATCTGATGCTACGGTTATCGTCCGAATGCCGCTTTCCGCAAAAGCACCGCCCTTTATCAATTGAACAGAAGCCGGTATATGTACACTTGTCACATTATTATTGTTTTCAAATACGCCATATCCAATGGCCTTCACTGGAAAATTTTCCAACTGCTCTGGAATTATAACGGACTCATCATTACCATGATAAGCAACAATCCTTGCACCGCCAGCATGCTCATCAAAATAATAATCATAATCTTCGTATGTTGCAATATACGGGCCACAATAAAGAGCCTTTCCTTCTATTCCAGCTGCAAACAAACAACCAAAAAACATCATAACAAAAAATAAGATTCTTCCTGCGTATCTCATCAAACAACCCTCTCATTCTGTAAAACAGTCCTTCAAAACTAAATTCCCAGCATCAAAAATCCGCCATACCAATTCAAATCATTAAATATCAGTATAGCGGATTTTTTATAAAATTACAATTATAATACTCATCTATTTTCTCTTCTTAACCGTCAATTGTCCATCTGGCATATATAAGCCGTTTATGGCTAATATTATTATAGACAAAAAGCGAGTAGTATGCAATTGAGGAGATGTTAATTTTATGATTTCTTACGAACCACTTTGGAACACATTAAAACAGAAAAAGATATCACAGTATCAGTTAATCAACCATTATGGCGTATCCGCAGGACAGTTATCACGTCTGCGGGCAAACAGTCACGTATCTACTCACACATTAGAGCGTCTGTGTGAAATATTAGACTGCAATCTAGAGGATATCGCGACATATAAGGCAGATGCAAAGCAGCCATGATGCATCTTACCTCATCTGCTATGTCTTTTAGGGATTCTATCCCTTCCAGATAAATTTGTCATCACAAAATGCCACAAACCGCAAGCCGCATTGCCCAATTTGGATATCCCCACCATTTTTGATTAACACAGGGGATTCCACTACCTTTCCATCATACAGCACGTCCTTCTTATCTTCAGCAGCTGCCAGATAATATTGATTTTCTTTCTTTTCATAGGTAATACAGGCATGTGCCTTTCTTGAAACTGTAAGTTCTTTGGAAAGCACCACTTCCAGATTGGCACCTCTTCCAATATCATTATGTCCCTCAACAAGGAAAAATCCCTCTCCCATCATAGAACCCCTGACACAGATCAGACAGCCAACCACTTTCCTTCTTCCAACAATCTCATACTTTAGCTGTTTTGCTATATCCGGTTCCTCTGTGTCCACCTCATCCTGCATATCCCCAAAAGGCTCTATCATCTGGTTCTTTGCTTCCATGCTGGCACAGTGCGGACATACATTGAACTTCTCTGCGTTATATTTATGCCCCATAATACATTTTACCATTTTCATAAGTGAATCTGCTCCTGTCCTAATCTTTCATCCATTGTACCACAAATTTTTTATTTTTTTTGCCTGTTGCACATATTACAGCCCAAATCACATAAACAACATACTATTCCAACTTATCAACACCCATTTAATCATCCAGATAAAAATCCACCGATTCATTTCCATCACTTTTCACATCATAGGAATCCTGCTTATTATCTGATTTTGATGTTTTTGTACTGGTGGTTGCAGCCGGCTTGGCACCATCACTCACTGTCAATACAATTTCCTTAATAGCACCTTCATTGTACCGGGTATCCGGTGCCACATTCTGTTCGATTACCACATCCCGTTCCACAGCATTGCTGTACTCTCTCACTATGCTGATTTTAATTACTGCATCCACACTGGAAATTCTGTCTATTGCCGCCTCCTTATCCAATCCGGCAACATCCGGCATCTGACAAAGTTTGGCCTGAGATTCCTCTGACGTTGTATGCTCCTCTTCCTGAAGGGCATCCGAGGATATATTATTCTGCACATCTTTCCCTTCATCTGTTAAATCACTGTTCTGATTCTGCTGTGTCTCTGGCTTTGCTGTCCATCGGCTGTTGCCGTAAAATACTCCAACAGTCAAGACAAGCAAAAAAAGAACCACCACCCCGGACAGGATAACGCCCTTTTTCTTTTTGTCAGACTTTGGTTTTTCTGACGCATTTAAATGCTCCATTTTTTCCCGTAAGAAAGGATCTATCTCCGGTTCCACAATCGTCGCTATGTCCTCCTGGGTCGGTGCTACCGCCAGGGCATCATACAAAGCTCCCACGTCACGGAACCGTTCTGCCGACCGCATACGCATCCCTTTGGAAATGGCATTCCACTGCCAGTCTTCTAACACCACGCCATATACAGACAGGGGAACCAGTTCCTTCCCTTGAAGCCTGGCAACCGCATCTGCCGGAGCCTTTCCGCAAAGGGCAGTATAAATGGTGGCACAAAGTGCATACACATCCGTCCACGCCCCCAGTTCCCCGTCATGAAGATACTGCTCCGGTGGTGCGTATCCTGCCTTCAACAAGACGGTTGTTGTTCTTCCATATTCCATTTCCTTTGCCGATCCAAAATCAATCAGATACAGGCTGTTATCCATTCCAATCATCAGATTATCCGGACTGATATCCCGATGGATGACACCATGCCTGTGCAGGGTAACCAATGATTTTAATATGGGCGACAGCATTTCCATCAATTCCGGATATTCCATGCTGCCATGACTGGCAATATATTCCTTTAAAGTCACCCCGTCAATATAATCCATTATGATATATGCTGTACAATTCGTCTCAAAACAATCCCATACCTTTACAATTCCCTGTAGATAACGAAACTCCTTTAAAATAGAGGCTTCCTTCATAAACCGAGCCCTGCCCCGGTCATACTCTTCCATGTCTCTATCCGCCACATGAAGCTCACAGGAATTATTTTTCCGCACAGCAAATTGGGACGGAAAATATTCTTTTACCGCCACCTTTTCTCCGGTTTCCTGTCTGTGTGCAAGGTAAGTAATACCAAAACCACCTTCTCCAAGCACCCTCTCGATTACATACCCACCATATAGAATTGTCCCCGATGCAATAACCTGTTCCTTCATCATTGCTTTTACTTAACGCTTTCTTTTGTATTTAACCCAGACAATATACCGTGTCCAAATCTCCAAAACAGAGCTCTGTTCCTGCCTTCACACAATAGGTCGTATCCGGCACCAGCCGCTGTCCATCGGACAGATATGTTCCATTTTTGGAAAAATCTACAATCTCATAGGTATTGTCTTTTTCATGATATACAATCACGCAATGAAGACGACTGACAGCAGGCAGATTCACTACGATATCAGCAACCTTCCCATCCCTGCCTACCAATATCTTCTGTTCCGGCCGAAAGTATAAGGTAACTCCTTTATAGGCTCCATCCACGCCAATCAGTACACCCTGCTTTTCCGATGCATTCCCCTGCATTTTTTCATCCGTAAAGTTCCGAGATACTACACCAAATGCCTGATAAACCTGTTCCTTATATTTTCGTCCTATAGGCACTCCTATCTGATCCAGCCGGATTTCCGTGCTGTTATACTCCGTCACAAACCGTTTTGATACGATGTAGCTCTGGTGACACCGTACAAAATCATCCTCTTCCAGCAATTCCTCCAGCACATACATTTTCTCATAGTATTCATAATCCCCCTGAAGGGTATGCAGGATAATCCGGCGGCTGTTGCTCTCTATGTACACAATCTGTTCTAAAGGGATGAGAATGTGCTCCCCGTCTATCTCAATGGAAAGACTATGGGGTGCATGATTGGCACGCTGCCACTGTCTGCCAAGTTCTGTCTTCAGATCCCGCTGCTTCATTCGTTTCATCTGATAAGTAAACAAATGATACCGCATACCGGTAATTCCCTTTTCCTCTACCCCTTCCAGCAATATAATGGATGAACCCGGTTTCACACGGCTTAGATATGTCACCGGTTCTATCCCCTGTAATCGGAGAAGCTGTTCATCCAGACAGAAGATGTGATAATCAAGATATTTCTCTAATTTCCGCTCCTGCAACACCGAAAGCGGCACCATTTCAATGGACCAATTATCCTGTTCACATAAGATACTGCCCAGCAAATCTTCTACATAATTTTCAAAATCCACCCGCTTTGTGCATATTCCAATCTTTAACATAACTTACTCCCTGTTATTGTCTATCTGCAGACAACCTCAAAAATCCGTCATACCAATATATTCCATTAGTATAACGGATTTCCTGTTAAATCTCAATCAACAAATACAAAATCTGCTCTCTCCTAACCTGCTTATTACAATAGACTATTCCACCAGCATTTTCCCGAACGATTGATCATTTTTGTATATGCCGACACCTTCACCTTAGGAGCACGGATTTCGATTGCTTTCGGAACATCCAAAAAAGCATTTTTGCCAACAGATTTCAACTTCTTACCTTTTATGATTATTTTCTTCACCCTTTTATCCTTAGCGAACGTCTTTGTTCCGATGCTCTTAACAGACGTTCCAAGGGTAATATTTTTCAATTTTGTGCATCCCGAAAAAGCAGCAGATCGAATGGTAGTCACGTTATCCCCCACCATAACAGTGGTCAATGACTTATTGTTATAACATGCTTTCTTCTGTACTTCTGTAATCTTGAAAGTCTGAGAACCTATCTTCACCTGTTCCGGTATGGTAAGTGTCTTCACCTTCTTACTATTCACACCTGTAAATGCCGCCTTTTTCGAATCCAGCACTTTGTATTTCAGATTTCCCACAACAAACGAATCACCCTTTGTCAACAATGTAGTCTGTGTACCATTGCCGTTATCCCCTGATACGTTCTGCTGTTCTCCGGATGCATCCCCATTCTGCGATGGTTGTTGTCCGGATGTATCCCCATTCTGTGATGGTTGTTGTCCGTCTTCTGACGTGTCCTCATCCTTAGATGATGGCGGATATGGCTCCTTATCATCAGATGTTTTTTCTTCCTCTCCAGTTATGCGCACCTCATAGGTACAGCCAATCTTGTCCAACCGGCATTGCAAATCCTTTGCGGTATCATTTACCACAATCACCACATTGGTATAGGCTTGCAGATTCAGATTGTACACATTGGCAATGTCATCCGGAAGATATATCTTCATACCTGCGCGATCCGGAAGCGCCCCGGTTTCCATCGTTAAAAGCTTTGAATTCAGGGTTACTGATGTAAGGGCATCCCACCCCTGAAAGGCATTCGCCCCAATACTTTCCAAGTTTTCAGGCATGGTAATACTCGTCATATTCACTCCGGCAGCAGCAAATGCAGACTCCCCTATCTCTGAAATAGAATCAGAGAGCACAAACCCTAACGGAATCTCCTCATTTGCCTTCACCTCATTATCTGTATAATAAGAAAATCTAACTCCTTCAAAAGCAGATGCGCCAACCTTACTGATATCTCCGGACAACACAATGGCGCCATTATGTACCGTTGCTCCGGAAAATGCGTCTTCCTGAATCTCTCCCACATCCTTTAACTGCAACGCTGTTCCATATAATGCTGATTGTGTATCCCTGTTATCTGCCAATATGGTTGCAGCCTGAAATGCATTGGATTGAATGGTCTCCACTCCGCCATCCAACACCAGCCCGTTATGGAACAGTGCCCCACCGAATGCCTGTGCCCCGATGGTATCTATAGCACCATGAAACAGTACCGGTTTCTTATAAAATTGTGCTGTAGCAAAAGCTTCCCGGTCTATCAAAGTTACCGGTGCGTCTACCGTAAAGCTGCAATAAAACAGACTTCCGAAAAATGCTTCCCGTCCAATTCCTGCCACCGTATCCCCATCAATCTTCACATATGGAGCTACAGTATCCCCCAAAACTGCACCCACCATATTCCTGCGAAATGCACGATTCCCAATCACAAGTCCCTCTGACGCCTTAATATCCATATAGTGAAATACATAAGGAGCTGTGTTCTTCGTCGACATCTCTCCTGTATTATTGCATAAATCTTCCGCAATCTCCGATACCGGATACATTTTATCATCCGCATCCGTATTCGCGCTGGCACGGATATAGATTGCCGCCTCTTTCCCTGCCCGCTTCTCAGCATCATATCTGGAAACCATATAAGTATTATCATCCTTCATCTTCACATATAATACTTCTGTCTCAATGGTTGCTGCTGCACAGGCAGATATAAAGCAATTCCAAAGAAGCCCAATCACACAAACAACACTAATATAAAATCTATAATATTTTTGAAAACTCTTTTGTTCTTTCTTCATTCCCCTTATCTCCCGCTACTATTCTTAATATGTCACTTTAACCTCCCTCATTTTTCATATCATTCCATTGTCCACTCTTCTATCACACATTCGTGCACTCTGGTTTCTTTATCATAATTGATTCCCACCAACAGGAGATTTCCCTTATACTCCTCTAAACTCTTGCAATACTGTTTATTTTTTATCTGGTCAATCGCACCCTTTGCACTTTTATCCCATTTTAACTCAACAACAATTGCAGGCTTATCCGGAAATTTCTTACGCGGAATATATACCATATCTGCAAATCCCTTTCCAGTAGGAAACTCCCGATACACAGTATAGAAGTTTCTTGCAGCATACAACGCTAAAGAAATGGTATAGCTTAAAGCATTCTCATCATTGTACTGGATATGGGCAGTTTCAAAATGTGCCTGCTCAATCCCCTCTACAACCTGACTCGGGCGATTCTTCCAAATTCCCTCCAAAGTCTGGGCAGAATTGCGGAGTGCCCTGGACACTTCTCCCCATTCCGAAACCGAAACTGCATTTACAAATTCATTACGAATCTCATTATTCGGTATATATACACATTTATTATCAAAATCATACGCCAGATAGCCTAAATGAATCAACAACGTAAATACATCATCCTTCGTTTCAAAGGTCGTCATATCGTTTGTGAATTTAGAAGTATTCACCGGTACACGCTCCCCTGCCATCATTGCCAGTACATCATCCCGAATTCCTTCAAAGTTCATATCAATATATATCCGGAGTGCCTCAAATGTCTCCGTCTGGTTCCAGTAATTATCATATTTTTTTGACAACAGACTGCTTACAACTGACCTTGGGCTGTAAATGGATCCCACTTCCTCAAAATAATACCCATCATACCAGCTCTTCATATCCTCCATGTTCATCCCATACTCTTTACAGAGTGCCGATACCTCTGCATCCGTAAATCCTACAAACTCTGCAAGGTCTCTGGCATTTAACATGGAATATTCCTGGAACATGTTAAGGGCAGAGTGAGTGCCGTATTTCTTAATCGGTAGAATACCTGTCATATAGGCAAGATAGATATAATCCTTATCCTTGAAAAAATCCCTCAAAAAATCCAGATACTGCTCCTGAGCCTCTTTATTTCTCTTGTGCTCACGGAAAATGCAGTCCCATTCGTCAATAATAACCACAAATGGTCGGTTTGTTTCCACATACACATCCTGCATACTCTGTACCAAATCTGTCGTATCAAAATAATCTACATCCGGATATTCTTTCAACAGATCTCGAGTAACAATATTTTTAATCCTTTCCAGCATTTCCGTCATATCTTTGCTGCGGCTTAAGAATTCCTGCATATTCAGGAAAATAACATCATATTGATTTAAATGCTTCTCAAAACTATTATCCTTTGCAATCTTATATCCTGCAAACTGTTCTCTTGAGTCACACCCTCTGCTATAATAGGCCATCAGCATACTTGCAGCAATGGACTTTCCAAACCGCCTTGGACGGCTGACACATATATATTTCTCTTCTGTCTGTAAAATGGAATTGGTATATCCAATCAATTCCGTCTTATCCACATAGATTTTTGAATTAATTGCCTGCTGGAATCTTCCATTTCCAGGATTTAAGTAAATTCCCATTGTCTCACCTGCCTGTCTGCATTTTGTTTAAGTATAGCATTTCCCAGGGGAATCCGCAATTACACATTGCGATTTTAACCAAATGGCCAGCAACCACAAGGATTGCTGGCCAAATTACAATACAAAAACCATATTTACTTTGATAAATACTTTTTACGATTCTTTCATTCTGCCAAATTCCATTGTTTCAGCACTTTACTGTCTTTTCCATTCTTGTTTACGATTACGATTCGTCCTATTCCTCTGTTTTGATCTTCTTGTCTAAGCATAATATTACTTCCACAGACATAACTACTGGTTATTTCAGCACCTTCACTATCATATATGATCTTCTCATTCCAATTCTTATCAGAGAAAATGACTTCATTACTGCCTCCCACATATGTCCCTGTCTTATTCTTGAAAAATCTGTTTATATTATAACTATTGGCATCGAATTTGACTTTTTTACCATTTGTACCCCATAAATGCTTGATTTCAATATTAGGATAACACGGCGATATTGCATACGCAAATTTGTTATCACATTTAAATGTTCTTTCAACATATCCCTTTGTTTTACATAATCGTTTTTTATGTTTGCCATCTAATTCTACTCTGCATATATAGCCGGTATCATAGGTTTCGCGTCCATTTTTCGATATTTTCCCTTCCACATAATACACATAATTACCAATTACAACTGGATTCCGTCCTACTGCCAGCTTCTTTGCACCTTTTCCATTTTTCCTATTAAAACGATAAATCATATTATAAGTAGCATCACTTCCAACTTTTCGATTCCAATTTGCTACAATATACTTATTTGTGACATTAATATTATAAAAACCATTTGTTGCATTCCCTTTATACATATAACTCACCAAAGTCTTTTGTTTGTTGGTTTTTGTATCATAGCGGATAATTCCCATACGAATCCCCTTCATTTCATACGCATAATAAATGTATTGTCCTTTCGTGGCTGCAGCCCCAGGTTCCGTTATCTTTTTTGCTGCTTCTACCGATACCGGATTTTCTAGCCAAATACACACCATAACCAACAAAACTATTTTCATCCATCTTTTACAACAACTCACTTTATTCATTTCTGACTAATATCTCCTCTCATTTTTATAGGTCAATGGGTAAATATAACACCCAGTATTGTGAATTTGCATATTATGCATTATACCCATCAGCCAAAATCCATTTCATATACATTCCAAATAATCATATCCAGAATATCCTCATAATAACCTTCATTGACATCATCCTCATATGCCGACAAATCCGTTTCTGTCAATTCACACTTATACAGGAAACCATGAAACTCAATTGATACCGTATCAATTCCTAACGACTCGTCATGGCAAATGTCCATAATATATAAATCATCCTGTGGTATCTCGCCAAGTGTAATTCCACTAAGCAGATAGTCTCTCGCCCCTTCCCATGTGGTCATGTCATAGTCTGAATAGTCGTCATTCTCTTCCATAACTTCTTCCTCTACCGGATAGTCTTCCTCTTTTACCCTGAGAAACGGTGCAAGATACTCATGCGGTCTATATGTAAGATAGCACATCCCACTATCATCATAAGCTGTAATTGCATATACATATCCATCTATTTTGGTTAATGCCATAAAAGATGTTTTCAGAGAATCTGTTTCTATCAGATCATCATACCAATAGGTATATATTCCGCTTAAATCAGAATCTTCTGTGCCAATGCTGCATTCACCAGTATTGTATTCCCAATTAAGCTGTGCTTTTAGTGCTTCTTCAAGTTCCGGCATTGTAGATTCTTCCTTATACAGGTATACCGTGACCACTTCAGTCAGATTTTCATTAAAAAATACCATTTGAGAGGAATCATCGGAAAACACATCCTCTTCCTGATCTCTTTCAAAACCTTCCTTAACCTTAAAAGATACCGTTTTATCACCACAACTGATATATTCCGTGTCCAATGAATCTAAATATTCACTGTCTGTTTCAAACGTTTTATCTGCAACATTATCATAATCATATAATTCACTATATTCATCATAAATTTTTTCCAGTTTATCCGGATCCATTGTTTTTCTTTTTCTGTCATCTTCATATTTTTCGCAAGCCTGATTAGAACATACATATGCCATATCTACACACTCTTTAATTGCTCCACATTGTTCACAGGCATACTTCTGGCTGTAGGATTCAAAAGTTTCTTTTCCTGCTGTAATTCTGTCCTGCTCTTTTATCAATTCATTCAAGCTGCTAAACAAATCCTTATTCGTAATATTTTCCTTACGGTTTCTTATCATAACATTTGCAATTGAACTATTTGTGCTAAATTCATCTTGCTCTTCCGCCAATATTTTTTCAGCATCTACCACTCCTTTTTTCCCAAGCCATTCAATATCATATTTCCAGCTCCAATCCATGTTTGTGAGATCTACAGAAGTAACTTTCTGATTCTTGATGATTTCTATATTGCCCTTTCCCAAAAAACCACATAAATCTTCATCCGTAAGCTCCAAATCATTCGTACAATCCATCTCCAGCAAAATATCGTTGTTCCGATATATACCATATTCTGACCAACCGGTTAAATTATAAGTTAAAACATCATCCTCTTCACTCTGTTCATTCATTGTACCATAATGATAATCATACGTTGCCTGCATAAAGGAATCTTGTGTCTTCGCAGATTTCTTTCTAAGAATATCAACAAAACCTTCCAAATCTTTGGCAGAATAAATATAAGACCTTCCATCAGACCGACTTATAGGAAAAGAGAGAAACGCATTCTTATAATTAACATCTCCCAATTCTGACACGTAATCCAAAAGTTCTACATCCACATCCTGATACTTATACCATTCTTTTGCGCAATCCTTCAGTTTACTCCTATAGGCTTCAACATCCATATTTTCTGTATCAAATGTTGTCTTTTCAGACCCGCAATATAATGTCAGTTCATCCCCCTTTTCCCCATAAATCTTTTGCATCTCTCCATCATTAATCTGATAACCATTATTTCCTTCCGGATTATATATAATGATAATCCCGTCCGAATAGGCAATAGAATCAGTATTCCAATCCTTTAATTTCATTACTTTTCCTTTTTTATAAGTATACAATACACTACTCTTAAACATCATCTCATTCTCATCATCGTCATAGGAATTGACAATAAGATACGGATGATTGGAAGCATCTAATCCCACTACATAACTATGTGTCGCTTTATCCTTCTTGTCATATTCCTTGGCAAATTTAACATAGGCTTTCAGTGTTTTTGAAAAACCTGTTCCAAACATCTGATAGAGCAATGTCCCTGCACCCACAACCATAATCAGTAAACATGCCATAAGTACTTTCAACGAGAACTTTTTCTTATTATGCTTTTTCTTTGTTTGACTAAGCTTCTTTGGATGTGTCTGTTCTTCCAAACTAACATGATCTGCCAGACTTTTCACATGTTCTTTATCATTCTTTTCGGTAACGCTTTCCAAATCTTGTTTTACCGGTGTTCCACACTTGTAACAAAACTTCAAGCCTTCCTCTAATTGCGTTCCACATTTATTACAAAACATAATTTCCTCCAATTCGGTTATTTACCTGATTTTTCTAAAATTCTTTAAAAACTTTTTTTCTGCACACTACATGATTTTATTTCCACATTGCACACAGAAATTAATTCTCTTCGCATACGCAGCGCCACATTCAGCACAGGTACAGCCTTCTGCCTCCTGTTCTTCTATTTTATCTGGTGTTCCTAAAATATTGTTCGCCTGCTCATCAATATTCTGTATCTGTTTTTGCAAATCATCTACCACCGATTGTTTTTCCTTGATTGCCCGAAGCTCATTCTCGATTTCTCCTAATTCGAAACTCTCTTTTTCCCACAACTCGTACACCTTGTACCCCAAATCCTGTTTTAATTTTTTAATTTCCCCCTGAACCGATTCCATATAAATATTAAGCTTTGCTTTTTCCATAGAGGAACTTGTCTTAACTGAAACAGTGATAAGACCTTTGTTAATTTTGGATTTCATTACATCAAAAGTTGTTGCTGGCATATTCGTTTTCTCCTTTTCTGTTATTCACTAACTTCCATCCAACCAACAAAGATAATGTATTGGATTATGATTCTGTTGATGTTGGAGAAGGTGTTTTTTCCTCTCCACATCATATATTAATTACCGTACTTTTTTCCGCATGCTTTACATAGCTTAAGGCACATCTGCACTTGTAATCATCATATCAAAAATATCTTCATAATCTTTATCTTTGATATTCTGTTTATATTCTGATAAATCCACTTCATTTAATGTACACTTAAAACGCATACTATAGTAGTCTACCACAATCACATCACAGCCTAATGAATTATCATGTCTAACCTGCTCAATCTCTAGTCCATCCGCCATCAAGTCCCTAAGAGTAATACCACTCATCAAGTACTTACTTGCAGCAATCCACCTATCCATTCCACTATAGGAAAGAAAATCTTCACCATTTTCCGCCGGCATTTCCGGAATCGTAAAATCTTCTATTTCGCGGTTGTAAAATGTAATAGAAAATTCTCCTGTCGCAGAAGAAAATTCCAACCCGTCATCTGCAGAACCAAACCAGATATTTTCCACATCCGGAAAAGAAATTGTTATTCTAAGAATCTCATCTTCAGCCTTTCGCGGAATCGAAATTCTATACTCTATATTGTTTTCTACATCATATTCCTGCTCCGGATTAACTCCGGCAAAATCAAGATAATTAATATAATTTTGATAAATGTAGTCTTCTCCATCCATAAAGAATTCAAATACGATATCATCGTCTCCTATATCACATTCACCGTGTTCAAAATCCAATAAAAGAGATTTTTTCATGTCATCGTCAAAAAAAGCCAGCAGTTCTTTTGCGGTAAAACTGACACTTCCTACCTCTTCATAATCTCCTGAATTCTCACTTCTAATTACATCCCCATCTGATGTCAAAAATGCTTCAAATTCATATTCATCGCCATACACATCTACTGATTCATAGTAATCTC
The DNA here is from genome assembly GCA_945915475.1 of uncultured Clostridium sp. Taxonomy (GTDB): domain Bacteria; phylum Bacillota; class Clostridia; order Lachnospirales; family Lachnospiraceae; genus CAG-590. The sequence continues at coordinate 76,770 of CAMEFI010000012.1, forward strand.
CCTCACGTAAATGTGCTTCTCCATCCTTAAAATCTACATAAGAACTTATGCTATAATCTCCCACAGTTGATGTTCCGTTATATGAAGCATTAGAATGTTCCGATGCATGTATAAATACTGACATTTCATCTTCGCCTTGTAATTTTGTTATCTGATCCATTGCTTTTTGTACGGTGGCCCTGTTTTTCTGCATTTTTTCTTCTTCTTTCATTTTTTGCTTTATTTTCGGAACACAGGCTGCACCAACTATTACTACAAGCATTACACATATACCCAATATAATCCAAATCTTGTTCTTTAAAGAAATATTTGATGAATATTCCTTATCCCCAAATTGCGAATCATCATTTTTCGCAGAAATCTTTTCCCCACAATAAAAACAAAATTTTGAATTATCATCTATTTCTTTTCCACACTTAAAACACTTCATCTTTTTCCCTCTATCATTAAAATTACAAAACCTTAATTACCATACTTTTCTTTTCCACATGCTTTACATATCACTGCACCAGCTGAATTTCTTGTACCGCATTCGCTGCAAAACCACTCTTGCTGCGGTCTTTGTTCTGCATCTGCCTGAGCTGCCATATTAGCCAAATCATCAAGGCTGATTCTTACTTCATTATTTTCGTATATCCTGTCACCATGCTCAGAAATAGTATTCGTATAGTTGTTGTTCCGGTCAACGTTAGCCTTTGCATGTTTTTGATTCAATTCTGCAACATTATTTTCCTGACTATTGTTCTGTTTAGAAACGCTACTTGCATAGCCTTTATTCTGTTTCTCCAGCATCCGTTTTATATCTAAAATGTTGTTTGCCAGTTCAACAAACAGACCAAAGGAACACAGGATAATAAAACTTGCTAATAAAAACACTAAAATCATTAACAATCCAAACCCCGGTTCATCACATGCCGCACCAATGGCACATCCTCCAACAATGGAACCAATCACAAGGGCTACTTCCATAAAAATTAATAAACCTTTTGACATTCTTGTAAACATTTTCTTTTCTCCTCAATTTTTTATTTCATATTACATAAATCTTTATACCACTGCGGCATATTCGACTTGTCCCATCCACTAAACATATCCCATCTATCACATCCTTGATTAATAACAAAATTATCTGCCTTTAGCCCTGTTAAAGCCTTACATCCTGCAAACATATAGGCCATTGATTTAACGTTACTCGTATCAAAACTCGTCAAATCTAACTCTACTAAACTGCTACAATCTCTATACATCTCTTTCATGGTAACAACACAACTCGTATCAAAATTATCTAAAGTTAATGTTTTTAGGCTACTGCAATCTTTAAACATGGAATACATATTTATAACCTTCTTGGTATTAAAATTGTTCAAATCCAACTCTGTCAAATTACTACAATAATAAAACATTGAATTCATATCTGTTACATTACTGGTATCAAAACTGATTAAATCCAACTCTGTCAAATTACTGCAATAATAAAACATTGAATTCATATCTGTTACATTACTGGTATCAAAGCTACTTAAATCCAGTTTTGACAAACTACGACAACCTACGAACAATTCACTCATATTGGTTACTTTACTTGTGTCAAAACTGCTCAAATCTAATTCTGTTAAACTCTTACAACAGGCAAACATATTAATACCTGTCACTTTGCTTGTATTAAAGTTACTCAAATTTAACTCTTTTAAATTACTACAACCACAAAACATTCCATTCATATTTGTAACATTACTTGTGTCAAAATGATTCAAGTCTAACTCTGTCAAACTGCTACAGCCAAAAAACATACAATTCATATCTGTAACATTACTTGTATCAAAACTGCTCAAATCCACTCTTTGTAAACTACTTTTACAATTGTTAAACATGTAAATCTCATCTGCAATATCGTTAGGGGATGGCATGTAACATTGCTTAAACATACCATTCATATCTGTAACATTACTTGTATTAAAACTGCTCAAATCTAATTCTATTAAACTAACACACCCTCTAAACATTTCACTCATATCCGTAACATTAGCTGTATCGAAATTATGTAAGTCAAGTCTTGTCAGGCTACTACAATTATAGAACATCTGATTCATATTCGTTGCATTGCTCGTATCATTCTTGCTCAAATCTAGTGCTAGCAAACTACTACAGCCACTAAACATCATTCTCATATCTGTAACACTAGAGGTATCACATTCGCTTAAATCAACAAATTCCAAATTGTTAAAATTACAGAATCCTACTCCTCTTACTTTTCCAACAACCGTTACAGAACGTGTAGATTCACGGATATAATTCAAATCCACACCTGTATATTCTTGTATTATGTATCCACGATCATCTGTACTCTTAAACCACACATATGCCGGATTTGCATTATCCGTCACTTCCACCAATAAATGTCCTTCCTCTGTTAACGTCCATTCAAAACCCGGTCCCTTTCCAGAAAGAACAACCTTACCAAAATCATACGTAACATCCTCATCTTCTATGGTAATCATAACATTTTCATAAAGAACTTCACCATCATTAATTACTGTTACATAATATTTACCATTCGCCAATTTGCACGAATAATATCCAGTATTATCCGTCCATAATTGATAAACCACATCCGGATTCGTTGTACTTTGTATGGTAAGATGTGCATTAGGTATAATAACTCCCGTCTTATCATAGACATATCCGGATAACATATTTTTTACACGAGTGCACGAATCTACTTTCTGATAATTGTAAGAAGAACCAATTGATTCCAAATGTGAACTTACACGAAAAGGACTGTTTTTTTGTCCAAATATATAGTGGCTCAGTTGTCAAGACAAAAATCTAAGATTTTTATAATGAACTGATA
>CAMEFI010000013.1 GCA_945915475.1 uncultured Clostridium sp.
ATATCAGTTCATTATAAAAATCTTAGATTTTTGTCTTGACAACTGAGCCACTATAGTATGTAGTTCGGCAAGTGGCACATCAAAATGCAAGAAAATTACATTTGAGGAGGATACCTATATACATACTTATGTAGGTGGAACCGGAGGAGTCGTGAAATTCTACAGAGATTTCCAGTGTACAGATCTCTATAAAACATTAAATGCAGATTCTAGAGCAGACAACAGGAATATCAAGGCAGGAACCTATTATGTATATTTCCAGGCGAATGGAAAGGGTGTTGGTTCTTATGACGGAGCATATTATTATGCACAGGCACAGTTATATATTGGTGGAGTGAAGAATTCAGATTTGGTTACCATGTCAGAATTAGATTATAATAAAGAGAAAAGTCAGGTGACATTTTCACTGCAAATGTTGAATAATGAAACAATTGGTGCTGTCAGAGTATATGATCAGCATTACGAACGAGGAGATACAATTAAGGAAGAAAGTCTTGTTGCCACATCCCAGGGGGCTTCTCCAATCAGCCTCAATATGAATGGTGAATATACGCTCTTGGTATATGCAAAGAATACCGCTAATATGGGACAGGATAATTTATTCTGTCACATAACTGTAGAAGGTCTGAGTGATCAGACTCAGGACAATGAAAAGGATTCAGAAGCAGAGGAGAGACAGAATCCGGAGGAAGGAAAAAATCGGGAAGAAAATCAGAACCCAGAGGAGAATGGGAACCTGGAGGAAGAACAGAGTTCAAAGGAGAATCAGATTCTGGAAGAAGGACAGAATTCTGAGAAAAATCAGAACTTTGTGAATGAGCAGACAGGTGGTATATATCAAAATGTAGAGCCGGATGGATTAACAGATACGGATGAAGAGACAGACAGAGTCGTTCAGAATGACAGAGATGACGATACAGTGGAGGAAATGCCGAAAGGAAGTGTTGTGGTTGTGAAAGGTTTGCAATATAAAGTAACCCAAACGGCTAAGAATGCAACAGTAAGTCTGATCGGTGTAGAAAAAGAGAGCGTAAAGAATGTTGTAATCCCCAATTCAATTAAGGTGGAGGGAAAGACTTATATGGTGACAGAGATATCAAAAAATGCATTAAAAGGAAACAGGAAACTTGTCTCAGTGACCATTGGGAAAAATGTTACTAAGATTGGAAAAAATGCATGTAAGGGATGTAAGAATCTTAAGAAAATTACAATAAAATCCACAAAGATAAAGACGATAGGATCAGGTGCATTTAAGGGGATACACAAAAAGGCAGTGATAAAAGTTCGGCGCAATTATTATGATAATTATAAGAAAATTTTCAAGAAGGCAGTTACTATGGCATCTCTAAGCTGTATATGATATAATAGGCACACAAGAAAAACAAGCGGCTGCGAAGCAGGCATTTGTTTTTCTTGTGCCATTATTGAGTGAACAGCCTGTGAAACAGGCGATAAAGCACGAAGTGCGAGTTCACGATATAATGAGTGCAACGAAGTGGCATTCGTGCTAAGCGAGTTCACGATATCATAAAGATTCTTTATAAAGCAATTGACAAAATAAAACAAGTAAGATAACATGAAAATGATGTGATTTGCCATGGATATACAAGCAAAGTTATTATGGTAAAGAACATGTCATAACATGAAAAAGGAGAGATGACATGAGCAAGTATACAAAACAGGATATTATGCGTATGGTTGAGGAAGAGGATATTGAATTTATCCGTCTTCAGTTTACAGATATGTTTGGAACGCTTAAGAATGTGGCGATTACAGCCAGTCAGTTGGAGAAAGCATTAGATAACAAATGTATGTTTGATGGTTCTTCCATTGAAGGATTTGTACGAATTGATGAGTCGGATATGTATTTGTATCCGGATTTGAACACATTTGAGATTTTTCCATGGAGACCACAGCATGGTAAAGTTGCCAGGATGATCTGCGATGTATATCGTCCCAATGGAACACCATTTGAAGGAGATCCGCGTTACATATTAAAGAAAGTACTGAAAGAAGCAGCAGATATGGGTTATACCTTTGATGTGGGACCGGAGTGTGAGTTTTTCTTATTCCATACAGATGATGAGGGAAGACCAACAACCATCAGTCACGAAAAAGCAGGATATTTTGACATCTCTCCTTTGGATTTAGGAGAAAATGCAAGACGTGATATCATTTTAACATTGGAGGATATGGGATTTGAGATTGAGGCTTCCCATCATGAGGTTGCTCCGGCACAGCATGAGATAGATTTCAAGTATACCAATGCCTTGAAGGCGGCTGATAATATGATGACATTTAAACTGGTTGTAAAGTCTATTGCCAAGCGGCATGGTTTGTTTGCCAGCTTTATGCCAAAGCCTGTATATGGTGTGTGTGGCTCCGGACTACATATCAATATGTCATTATGTAAAGATGGTGTGAATATCTTTAATGATCATTCTGCACCAAATGGTGTAAGCAAAGAGGCATATCAGTTTATTGCCGGTTTGATGAAACATATGAAAGGAATGACATTGGTGGCTAATCCAATTGTGAATTCTTATAAGCGTTTGATTCCGGGATATGAGGCTCCTGTGTATATTACATGGTCTGAAGGAAATAGAAGTCCGTTGATCCGGATTCCATCGACCCGTGGAACCAATATGCGAATTGAACTCCGGTCGCCGGATCCGGCTGCAAATCCATATTTATTATTAGCTTCTTGTTTAGCAGCAGGCTTGGATGGAATCAAGAATGAATTACCAATTCCGGAATGTGTGGATGGTAACATTTATGAGATGACGAAGCAGGAGTTAGAGGAACGGGGGATTGAATCAATTCCATCGAATTTAAGTAAAGCATGTCATTATTTTGAGAATGATGAGTTTATGAAACAGGTATTAGGCGAACATGTTCACGCTAAGTATCTGGATGCAAAGAGAAAAGAATGGTATCGTTTCCGAGAGCAGGTTACAGAGTGGGAACTTGAAGAATATTTATATAAAATATAATTTGGTGATGAGACTTCAGTTTGAGCAAGGAGGAAGAACGTGATTAGTGTAATCGTAGTATTCCCTAAGCTGGAGGAGGCCAGAAGCATTAAGAATCTGCTGGTAAGGAACGGAATTGATGTAATTGCGGCATGTACCACGGGAGCACAGGTCATTAATTTGACGGATGATCTGGATTATGGAATTGTTGTCAGTGGATATAAGTTTGTCGATATGATGTATAGTGAGTTGTTAGAGTGTCTTCCGGATACATTTGATATGCTGTTGGTTGCTTCTCAGAGATATTATGCTGAATGTAGTATGAGTGATATTGTATGTCTTTCCATGCCGATTAAGGCGGCTGATCTCATTGGTACGGTGAATCTGATGTATGATAAATTATATTATCAGATGAAACGTGCCAAGTCCAAGCCGGCAGTCCGGACAGAGGAGGAGAAACAGGTAATTATTCATGCAAAACTCATGCTGATGGAGCAAAAGGGAATGACAGAGGAAGAAGCACATAAATATTTACAAAAGAAGAGTATGGACAATGGAACCAATCTGGTTGAAACGGCACATATGATACTGGATGTGTTTTAGATGGAAGGAGGGTTTTCATGAGATTTACAAAGATGGAAGGGTTAGGCAATGACTATGTATATGTTAATTGCTTTCAAGAGAAGATAGATGATCCCGCTGCAGTGGCAGTAAAGGTAAGTGACCGGCATTTTGGAATCGGTTCCGATGGGCTGATACTGATTAAACCATCTGATGTGGCAGATTTTAAGATGGATATGTATAATGCTGATGGTTCCCAGGCCGAAATGTGCGGAAATGGAATTCGATGTGTGGCAAAATATGTATACGATTATGGTCTGACGGATAAGACCCGTATTTCCATTGAGACATTGGCAGGTATCAAATATCTGGATCTGAAGATAGAGAATGGAAAAGTTGCTTTAATCACTGTGAATATGGGTGCTCCGGAATTGAATCCGGCAAACATTCCGGTGGTATCGGATGCAGAGAAGGTGATCGGAGAAGAGATTGTTGTAGGTGGTGTATCCTATGCGATGACCTGTGTTTCCATGGGAAATCCCCATTGTGTGGTGTTTGTAGAAGATACTGAACATTTTCCGCTGGAAGATGTTGGCCCGGATTTTGAGAATCATGAAAGATTCCCTAAGAGAATCAATACGGAGTTTGTGCAGATTCTTGATGACAGAACCGTTAATATGCGTGTATGGGAAAGAGGCTCCGGAGAGACGTTGGCGTGCGGAACCGGTGCCTGTGCAAGCACAGTAGCTTGTGTATTAAATGGTCTTACAGAGGAGGAGATTACCTTGCATCTGTTGGGTGGAGATCTGATGGTACGCTGGGATAGAGAAGCAAATCTTGTGTATATGACCGGTCCGGCAAAAGTGGTTTTTGATGGAGAGATTGCATTGTAATCGGTTGTAGGTTATATTGATAGATAGCCGTCTGGCTGCAGATGAATGTCGGGCGTGGCGGTTATGACATATAAGTGTTATTTTACAAGGAGGATGTTATGTTTAAGGTTAATGACAATTATTTAAAATTACCGGGAAGTTATTTATTTTCAACGATTGGTAAGAAAGTAAGAGAATATAAGGAAGCGAATCCGGATAAGGAGATCATTTCATTAGGAATTGGTGATGTTACACAGCCATTGGCACCGGCTATAATTGATAGCTTACATAAGGCAGTGGATGAGATGGCGGTGAAGGAGACATTCCATGGCTATGCGCCGGATCTTGGTTATGAGTTTTTAAGAAGTGCCATTGCGAAGAATGACTATGCAGACCGGGGAGTCGATATTGCCATTGATGAGATTTTTGTAAGTGATGGAGCAAAATGTGATTCCGGTAATATTCAGGAGATTTTTGCCATTGACAATAAGATTGCAGTATGTGATCCGGTATATCCTGTATATGTGGATACCAACGCCATGGCAGGAAGAACCGGTGATTACAATAAGGAAACAGAGCTTTGGAGCAATGTGATCTATATGCCATGTAAGGAAGAAAATGGTTTTGCACCGGAGCTTCCGGATGAGACGCCGGATATCATTTATTTGTGTTTCCCAAATAATCCAACCGGTGCTACAATTAAGAAGGAACAGCTACAGAAATGGGTGGATTATGCCAATAAAGCAGGTGCCGTTATCATTTATGATGCAGCATATGAAGCTTATATCAGTGAAGAGGATGTACCACATACGATTTATGAGTGTGAAGGGGCGAAGACATGTGCCATTGAATTGAAGAGTTTTTCTAAGAATGCCGGATTTACGGGAACTCGTCTTGGTTATACTGTTATTCCAAAAGAATTGAAGGCAAGCGATGGAACTTCTTTGAATGCATTATGGGCTAGAAGACATGGAACAAAATATAATGGTGCCCCATATATTATCCAGCGTGCAGGCGAAGCAGTATATTCGGATGCAGGTAAGCAACAGACAGCAGAACAGATTGCTTATTATATGAATAATGCAAAGATTATCAAGGAGGGCTTAAAGGAGGCTGGTTATTCTGTTTCCGGTGGAGTAAATGCACCATATATCTGGTTAAAGACACCGAATGGCATGACGTCATGGGAGTTCTTTGATGATCTGCTTAAGAATGCTAATGTAGTAGGTACACCAGGTTCCGGATTTGGACCGAGTGGAGAAGGTTATTTCCGACTGACTGCGTTTGGTACCTATGAGAATACATTAGAAGCCCTTAGAAGAATTAAGGCATTATAATGTGAACAGATGGAAATTCATTCATGAAAAGAAGAAATACTTTCATGCAGGAAAATGTGGGAGGACAGGATTAGTACTTGCACATTCCAATGGTGAGTGGTAAACTGTTTTCATGTGATACATGAACAAAAGTATAGCAATATACATAGATAACATGTACGATGGCAGGGTATCTGATGCGTATGCAGAGGTTACAAGACAGCCGAAGAAAGGAAGTTTTTTTAATGAGTAAGAATATTGATTGGGCAAATCTTGGATTTGGATATATGGAAGCAGATAAACGTTTCGTATCCAATTATAAGAATGGCGCATGGGATGATGGTGCATTAATTGATGATCCCAATGTAACGATTAATGAGTGTGCCGGTGTTTTACAGTATGCGCAGACCTGTTTTGAAGGATTGAAGGCATATACAACAGAAGACGGACATGTTGTATGTTTTCGTCCGGATCTGAATGCAGCAAGAATGGCTGATTCCTGCAAGCGTTTGGAGATGCCGGTATTCCCGGAGGATAAATTTGTTGAGGCGGTAACTAAAGTGGTAGAGGCGAATATTGATTATGTTCCGCCATACGGTTCCGGAGCAACTTTATATATTCGTCCATATATGTTTGGTAGTAACGCTGTAATAGGTGTGAAACCGGCAGATGAGTATCAGTTCCGTATCTTTGTTACACCGGTTGGCCCATACTTCAAAGGAGGTGCTAAGCCGATTACAATCCGTGTTTCTGATTTTGACCGTGCAGCACCGCATGGAACCGGTCATATTAAAGCCGGACTTAACTATGCAATGAGTTTACATGCCATTGTAGATGCCCATGAGCAGGGGTATTCCGAGAATATGTATTTGGATCCTGCAACTCGTACAAAGGTTGAGGAGACAGGTGGAGCAAACTTCATCTTTATCACAAAGGATGGCAAATTTGTAACACCAAAGTCAGACAGTATTTTACCTTCTATTACCCGTCGTTCTTTGATGGTTGTTGCAGAGAAGTATTTAGGTCTTACCGTAGAGCATAGAGAGGTTGAGTTTGCTGAATTGAAAGACTTTGCTGAGTGTGGTCTTTGCGGTACAGCAGCCGTTATCTCACCGGTTGGCAAGATTGTTGACCATGGCAATGAGATCTGCTTCCCAAGCGGAATGGATGAGATGGGACCTGTTACGAAGAAGTTATATGATACCTTAACCGGTATTCAGATGGGTCGTATTGAAGCACCGGAAGGTTGGATCAAGACCATTCGGTAATATACAATCTGACATGGAATAATATAAAAGATAATAATAGTGAGAAATAATACGAAAGCTGCCAGATATGGCAGCTTTTCTAATGCATAAATTTTCTAGTGTAAAATTTCCTGTAATATGATATGATACCTAAGGATTATCGGGCATGCGTTTTGGATGGCGAGGCAGGAAAATTATTTTCTAATGGGATATTCCGTATAGAATCGGATACGGATATCATACAATGACAGGAGGAAGTATGAAGGAGAGAGAAAATTTTGGTTCAAGACTGGGATTTATCTTAGTATCGGCAGGTTGTGCTGTGGGTCTTGGAAATGTTTGGAAGTTTCCATATATTTGTGGAGAAAATGGAGGAGCAGCATTTATTCTGATCTATCTGGCATTTTTAATATTGTTAGGATTGCCGGTGCTAATCTGCGAGTTTGCCGTGGGTCGAGCCAGTCGGAAAAGTATCTCCATGGCATATGATGAATTGGAACCAAAGAATACAAAGTGGCATCATTTCAAATGGAGTGATATGTTAGGTAATTATTTATTGATGATGTTCTATACCATGGTGGGAGGATGGATGCTCAATTATGCGTATCAGTCAGCAGCAGGAGAGCTGTATGGTCTGGAACGGGAAGCGATAGCCGGTCGATTTGATGAGATGCTGGCGTCTTCTTCGGAGATGACCTTCTGGATGATCCTTGCTGTCCTGATCTCCTTAGGCGTATGTGCCTTGGGGCTGCAAAATGGTGTCGAAAAGATTACGAAGGTAATGATGAGTATTCTGATTATTCTGATGGTTGTATTAGCGGTTCATTCTCTGGTATTAGATGGTGCTATGGAAGGCGTGAAGTTCTATTTGATTCCGAATTTTAAGGCCATGAAGGAGATTGGAATTGGTTCTGTTGTATTTGCGGCACTTACCCATGCATTTTTTACGTTAAGTATCGGCATGGGTTCCATGGAGATTTTTGGAAGTTATCTGAAAAAGGAACGGACACTAATCGGTGAGGCAGGAAGTATTGTGGCAGTGGATACCTTTGTGGCACTGACAGCAGGGTTTATCATTCTTCCAGCCTGTTTTGCCTATGGTGTGCAGCCGGATGCAGGTCCTTCCCTACTGTTTATCACTTTGCCGAACGTGTTTAACCATATGCAGGGCGGAAGAATTTGGGGAACAGCGTTCTTTGTATTTATGGCATTTGCAGCACTTTCTACCATTATTGCGGTATGTGAGAATATTATTGCTTTTTACATGGATATGATGGGATGGACCAGAAAGAAGGCGGTGGTGATAAATGTGATTTTGATTATTCTATTGTCTATGCCTGCCGTACTTGGATACAACGTGCTTTCCACAATACAGCCGCTGGGAGTGGGGACAACGATTATGGATTTAGAGGATTTTCTGGTTTCTTATAATATACTTCCACTTGGAGGGTTAATCTTTGTATTGTTCTGTGTGAGAAAGAATGGATGGGGATTTGTGAATTTCAAGGCAGAGGCTGACATTGGAAAAGGAGCAAAACTTCCAGGGTGGCTTCGATACTACATGACCTATGTATTGCCAATGATTATCGTGGTAGTATACTTAAAGGGATATTATGATTTCTTTGCACCAAAGGGAAATGCAGTATTGATTGGCTGGATGACATTTGCATTGATTCTGCTTGCGTTAATTTTTGGCATCAGTTTCTATGAGAAGAAGAGTGATAGATGATAAGGGGAGGCTGTTATGAAACTTATAGATATGCACTGTGATACCATATATGAGATCTGCGAAGGCCGCAAAAGGGGAGAAGATATCTGTCTTAGAAGGAATTCACTGATGTTGGATCTGGAGAAAATGAAGCAGGGTGGATACTCGGTGCAGAATTTTGCATTGTTCGTAGAACAGGAAAAGGGAGTGGGTAGTTTTCATAAAGTACAGGAACTGCTTACCGTGTTTCAGATAGAGATGAAAACAAATGAAGATCTTGTTGTGCCGGTTACCACAACAAAAGAGATAAAAGAGAATGAGCGGGCAGGGAAACTGTCCGCTTTACTTACTGTAGAGGGAGGAGAAGCTTGTGAGGGAAGGATTGAGAATCTGCATGTTCTGTATGAGCAGGGTGTTCGAATGATGACCCTTACCTGGAATTATCCCAATGAAATCGGATATCCTAATCTGCAAAAGGAGACTCCGGGTTTCCCATATGCTGCGGATACAGACCATGGTCTTACTCCCGTAGGAATTCAGTTTGTAGAAGAGATGGAAAAGATGGGAATGATCATAGATGTATCCCATCTCTCTGATGCCGGATTTTATGATGTATTACGATATACACGAACTCCTTTTGTGGCCAGTCATTCCAATGCACGCGCCATTTGTCCCTGGGTGCGGAACCTGACCGATGATATGATACGGCAACTGGCGCAAAGGGGAGGCGTGATCGGTCTGAATTATTGTGGGGATTTCCTGCGGGATCCGTTGGAACAGAATAAGAATAAAAAGAATTCTACACAGGTAGCGACGCAGATGGGGTATCACACTATGCCGGGAAGTCGTGCAACCCTCCAAGATATTGCAAGACACGCCGGACATATTGTCAATGTGGGTGGAATGGAGTGCCTTGGATTGGGCAGTGATTTTGACGGGATACCGGACTATCCGGGATGCCCTAAGGCAGAGAAAATGATAGAACTTGCAGATGCATTTTCAGATGCAGGATTTCATGAAAGTGAGATTGATAAGATCTTATATGGTAATGTATTCCGGTTATATGAGGAAATATTATGAGTGACTTGAAATAAAAATACCGGTCTGCACGGGATTTGCCAGTGCAGACCGGTACGTTCATACATACAATCTATAGTGGTTCATTATTTCACACCGTTAATGAGTTCATCCAACATCTTCGGTAATTCGGTGTCCATGTTCTCATCGGTAAACTGACAGGTACCAACCGCCTTGTGACCGCCGCCACCATATTTTAACATAAGACTTCCTACATCCACATTAGAAGTACGGTTCAGAATGCTATAACCAACTGCGGCAGAACAGCCTTTGCCACCTTTACCATTTACAATCCAGGCAGAAATGTTCTGTTCCGGATACATACTGTAAATCATGAAACGGTTGCCGGAGTAGATTGGATCCACACCGCGTAAATCAGAAATGATAACATCTTTCTCTACACGGGTATGTGCTTTTACCATCTCCTTGAATTTCTCCGTCTGTTCAAAGTATACATCAATTCGTTCCTTCACATCCGGAAGATTCAGAATCTCTTCTGTATTCATGGTGCGGCATGCCTGCATCAGTTCCTCCATCAGCTTGTAATTCGGAATGGTGAAATTGCGCCATCTGCCAAGACCGGTTCTTGGATCCATTAAGAAACCTACCAATATCCAGCCCGTAGGATTCTGCACCTCGTCAATGGTAAGATTACCGGAATCTACTTTGTCGACTGCTTCCATCATCTCGTCAAAGTGCCCGAAGCGTTCTTTGCCTCCGTAATAGTCATAAATGATTCTGGCACAGGATGGAGTGATACGGCTTTCTCCTTTATATTTCCCTTGTAGCTGTTGGCGTTCGTGTTCACTGGAATGATGATCAAACCAAAGACCACAGCCTTCTACAAACGGAACATTGGCAAGACAGTCATTTTCATCAACAGGAACTAATCCGTCCTGTAAATCCTTTGGATGTGCAAATGTCCAGGAATCAATAATACCTGCTTCTAACAGCAATGCACCGCAAGCCAGTCCGTCAAAATCAGAACGTGTTACTAATCTCATTGCAATAAACCTCCCCATAATGGAATATGATATTGTTGCCATTATCGCATCGGCATAACTATATTCATTGTATATGATTCTGGCTATGATTTCAAGCGGAATCCGATAAATGTTTGCTACAGAATTGTAATTCTATTAATAAAAGACCCTATAGGATATAATAATAATTGCTTTTGACTTGGGGATATGTTATGGTGAAGACAGAAAAATAAAGAATATTTCCGGAACAGATGTAAATGCAATTTTAAAGCATACCATCACATATTAGGAGTTTCGCAAACGCCTATAAAGTATTCCGAATATGAGGTGACGACATGATAGAAAATGAAAAATATATGCGCCGGGCGATTGAACTTGCAAAATCAGGCATTGGTAAAGTGAATCCGAATCCATTGGTGGGAGCAGTTATTGTCAAAGAGGGTGAAATTATCAGTGAAGGTTATCACATGGTATATGGAGATCTGCACGCAGAGCGCAATGCATTTAAGAATCTGAAAAACAAGGAGGATGCGAAGGGTGCGGAAATGTATGTGACCTTAGAGCCCTGTTGTCATTATGGCAAACAACCACCATGTACAGAAGCAATCATAGAGCAAGGGATTTCCAAAGTGTATGTGGGTTCTAATGATCCCAATGAACTGGTTGCCGGAAAGGGCATTCAGATACTGAGGGATGCAGGGATTGAAGTGGTAACGGAATTTTTGAAAGAGGAATGTGATGCATTGAATCCGGTCTTTTTTCACTATATCACGACAAAAACACCTTATGTGGTGATGAAATATGCCATGACCTTAGACGGCAAGATTGCTACCAGAACCGGACATTCCCAGTGGGTATCGGGAGAGGAATCCAGAGCCAGGGTACAGAAGACAAGAAATGCCCTCAAAGGAATCATGGTGGGAATCGGTACGGTTTTAAATGACGACCCAAGACTGACCTGCCGGATAGAAGGCGGGCGGAATCCCATCCGGATTATCTGTGATTCTAAGCTTCGGATACCATTGTCCAGCAACGTAGTAGCAACTGCAAGGGTAGTACCAACCATTGTTGCAACCATAGCACCCCATGCGGAGTACAACCGTTTCTGGAATGAGCAGAAAGCAGAACTGGAAGCTGCCGGAGTGGAAGTATTAGTGGTAGAAGAGAAAGAAGGCCGCCTGGACTTACGGGATTTAATGAAAAAACTTGGAGAAAAAACCATTGATGGAATCCTCTTAGAAGGTGGCTCTACCTTGAACTATGCGGCTTTGCAGGCTGGAATTGTGAACCGGGTGGAAGCCTATGTGGCACCGAAATTCTTTGGCGGAGCAGGGTATTATACACCGGTTGGCGGTGAAGGAGTGGAGCTTGCCACTGAAGCAATGGGGTGCAGGCTGGTATCTGTGGAATGTATTGGGGAAGATGTGCTGCTGACATATGAGTTGAACCATATGGAAAATGAGGGATAACGTGTGAAACTTTGTGATATAAAGGAGGATAAAAATGGGAATGCTTCCTGATTTGAAAACAAAAAAGAGGAATACAGTCTGTGAACCGGAAGGAATCGATCTTTTTAAAGGACTGGCTTGGATGGTAGCAGGCTTGATTGGGATTTCTTTTATAACTACTTCAGTTTCTATGATATGGAAAATGATTTTTGCAATTGTAGGAATTGTTTTTTGTGTAATAGGTTGTAAAATGCTGTATAAATATGTGTCGGCATATAAAGCGTATAAAGAGTATGTGCCTACATGGGATTCAAAGCGAGGAATGTATGACCAATTTGCACAGGAGCTAAATGCCTGGCATGAAAATGGTGATGTGCCTGCTTGTTGTGATGGAGATACTTTATATTTTTTGAAATTACAGGAAAAGCGTTTAGACAAAAAGGGACTTAAGATGACGGATCAGATTATGCCTGTAAAGGGGGCGAGTTTTGGTACAGCAACACTTTCAAGGAAATCGCTTTGGTATACGACAGATATGGAGTATGAGAATATCCATAGAAGGATTCGATTCGATAATATGCAGGGCACAATTTATGAAAGAGAAGTGGAGCAGATAATGTATGAGATTATTGTCCATACACCGAATGATTCCCAACTTTCCAATATTACCATGACCTGTCCGAGTTGTGGGGCAGTCAGTCCCGTTACAGGTTTGGAAGAAGGATGTAAATACTGTGGTACCTGTTTTCAGATAAAAGATCTGTTTCCAAGAGTGGTAAATCTTTTCTTTATTAAAAGCAAGTCTACTGCTTCCAATTCCGGGATGATACAGAGGACAATGTTTATCTCAATGTTAGCGGTGTTTTTCGTGATATTTGTGATTTCATTGTTTGATAACGAAAGTCCTTTGCCTGCTAAACTTACAGTATGTTTCCTTGCTGCCGTTTTTTGTGGTGGAATTTTAGGACTAATTGTGGCAGATATTCGATTGATTATCACATCCGCTGACAGGGATGGTATGAAGCATGTTTCCCTATTTAAATGGATTGGCTCTAAGAATAAAATAACCAATACCATGAAGAAATATGATCCGAATTTTTCTTTTGATAAATTTGAAGGACAGATTGTGGCACTCATACGAATGGCAGTGTTTGCAGAGCATCCGGAGAGTTTGGTCTGCTATTGCAGAGGACAAAGAGATCCCGGATTTTCAAACATTTTGGAAATGACATATACCAATGCCATATGTGTGAATCGCATATGGGCGGAGGGCGATATTTTGCATATGTCTTTGCGTACATGGTGGGTAAATTACAATGATATCAAGGGAAGAATACAGAAAACAGGAGATTGTATTGATGTGGAAATAAGCAGGAATGTTGCTGAGCTGGAACCATCCGGTTTTTCCATTACTTCTGTGGAGTGTAAAAATTGCGGTGGCAGCTTTGATGCCGTACGACAAAGAATATGTCCTTATTGTAATACAGAGTACCATATGGAAAATGAGGGCTGGGTGATAAATGATATGAGGTTGATTCGATAACTTACTTCGAATGCTATTATTTTTAACAAAAACGGATGGAATTCGTTAAGGAAGGTTGGTAGACTCTCAATTGTTCCCTTGCTATAATATGTTAAAAATCATAGCAAAGGTGGTAAAAGTATGAGAAAGTATTACATTGACAATATTCGCTGGGCAACGGTTATTCTGGTTGTTATCTATCATGTGATTTATATGTTTAACAGTATTACAACAGAAGGTGTAATTGGTCCTATTACTTCATTTCATGGACAGGATGTTTTGGAATATCTGTTATATCCATGGTTCATGGTGATTTTGTTTATCATTAGTGGCATGTGTGCTAAGTTTTATTTGGACAGCCATAGTGGAAAGGATTTTTTAAAGGCAAGAACCAGAAAATTACTGGTTCCGTCAACCATTGGTCTTTTTGTATTCCAGTGGATTCAGGGTTATGTCAGTATGACAATCAGTGATGCATTTTCCAGCATTCCTGCTGAGATGCCAAAGCCGGTATTGTATATGATTATGTCGTTTTCCGGAACCGGTGTACTGTGGACGATTCAGTTGATGTGGGCATTTTCAGTTCTACTGCTTTTGATACGTAAAATAGAAAAAGGTAAACTTTTGAAGCTTACAGAAAGAATGAATATTCTTGTAATGCTGCTACTGGGTGTACTTGTCTGGGGGGCAGCACAGATTCTGAACGCACCAATGATTGTAGTATTCCGGTGTGGAATCTATGGTTTTTGTTTCCTGTTAGGGTACTATGTATTTTCGCATGACGCCGTTATTAAGCAGTTAGAGAAATACTGTATTCCACTTCTTGTGGCAGCGGGAATTCTGGGTGTGGTATATACGGTAATCTTTTATGGAGATAATTATGCAACATCTCCTGTTGTTAATTGTCCTCTGGCAATTGCGTATGCATGGATTGCATGTCTGGCAATCCTTGGAGGAGCAAAGCATTGGCTGGATAGGACAAATGCATTTACTTCATTTATGACGAAGAAGAGTTTTGGTCTATATGTCTTCCATTATTTGGCAATGTCTGCAACGGCGTATGCATTGGTTACATATACCGGTTTGCCGGGAATAGCAATATATGGTATTACTCTGATTGCAGCATTTGCCGGAGGTTTTCTCATATTCGAGGTTATATCGAGAATCCCGGTTATCAGATGGTGTGTGTTAGGAATCAAAAAGGAGAAAGCAGATGTTCAAAGATAATTTAATTTCCCTTAGAAAAATGAATCATTTATCCCAGGAGCAACTGGCAGAGCAGTTGGGAATCAGTCGTCAGACATTATCGAAATATGAGACAGGAGAGTCCGTACCGGATATTGAAAAGTGCAAGGTGATAGCAGATTACTTTGAGGTGTCGTTAGATGATCTGGTCAATTATAGTGATAAGGAAGATGGCTTTGGGGTACCCCCGAAGGGGAAGCATATTTTTGGAATTGTGAAGATGGGGGACAAAGGGCAGATTGTAATTCCTGCAAAGGCAAGAAAAATATTTCATTTGGAGCCCGGAGATAATCTGGTTGTGCTTGGAGATGAGGCACAGGGGCTGGCAATTATCAAGGAAAAAGGATTTCTTTCCATGATGGAAGCAGTGCGTTCGGCAAAGTAATGTCCATATTTTTGTTTAAATGCATGAAACAATGTGAAAAACAATTGCAGAGAAAAAATGTGTATGTTACAATCATAATCAAACTTGATGGAATGAGTTTGAGGTGAAAGTTATGACGGTAACGGAAATAGCAAAACGGGCAGGTGTATCAAAGGCCTGTGTTTCGCGATATTTTAATCATGGATATGTCAGTGAAGAAAAAAAGGAAAAAATCAAAAAAGTTGTGGAAGAGACAGGATATGTACCGAATAAAAAGTCTCAATCAACGGTTCCGGCAAAGAAGCCTACCATTGGGGTGATGATTCCTAAAATCAGCTCGGAAAGTATTTCACGTATGATTGCGGGTGTTTCGCAAGTGTTGAATCGAGAAGGATATCGTATGCTGTTGGCAGATACGGAAAATAGTGTGGAAAAGGAGATACAGTATCTGCAGTCCTTCCATCAGGATGAACTGGATGGACTCATTTTCATTGCAGCCATCATTACACAACAGCATCAAGAATTGTTACAGTCTTTAAATATTCCGGTGGTGATTCTTGGGCAGAAAATTACGGAATATTCCTGTGTATATCATGATGATTATGGGGCGGCGAAAGCCATGACGGAGCGTCTGATTCAGTCTCAAAAGAAGAAGGTGGGAGCCATTTTGGTTACACCTAAGGATAAGGCGGCAGGAGAGGCAAGACATCTTGGTTATACAGATGCTATGAAGGGGAATTCTATTCCTGTAGAAGAGCATCGAATCGTATATTCGGATTTTACTTTAGAATCCGGATATGATGCGGCAGAAAAACTGATTACACAAGCTCCGGATACGGAAGGGATTTTTTGTGCAACCGATACCATTGCCATTGGAGCCATGCAATATTTGAAAGGAATCGGAAAAAGGATTCCTGAGGATGTGGCAATAACGGGGATTGGACACTCCCGGATGACAGAAATTGTTTCACCTACTCTTACTACTGCCCATTTGTTCTATAAATCTACAGGGATGGAAGGGGCGGATATGCTTCTTAAGATGATTGAAAGTGGAATGGATATGAAAAAGAAACTGAAAATGGGATTTGAGGTAATACAGCAGGAATCCTGTTGATGTGAAACTGATTGTGAAACAATATTTTACAATCAGTTTTTTTATTTTATTAGGATTAGATGGTTCATTTTGTTTATATATAATGTGCAGAGTGCATAAAGAAAATGTGAAATTATTATGAAAAATCATAATTGAAAATATGAAACAATATGATATAATATGAAACATAGATGAAACGAAGTCTTGAATGAAGAAAAAGAACGAGGAGGTATTTCTATGGATTACAAAAAAGCTGCCGCTGAAACAATTCGGTTAATTGGCGGAAAAGAAAACATTGTATCTGCTGCACATTGTGCTACAAGATTGCGATTGGTTATTGATGATAATAACAAGGTGGATAAGAATGCATTGGAAGAAGTCGACGGTGTAAAGGGTGTGTTTGAAGCATCCGGTCAGTTGCAGATTATTTTTGGAACTGGAGTAGTGAATAAAGTATATGATGAATTTATTGCCATTGCAGGGATTGCTTCTGCAACAAAGGAAGAGGTGAAGAGTGCCGCTGCAAGCAAAGGGAATTGGTTACAGAGATTTGTTAAGACTCTGGGGGATATTTTTGTGCCAATTATTCCAGCCATTGTGGCCTCAGGATTCCTTATGGGCATTATGGAGTCTCTGAATTTCCTCATCAATAATGGTTATATTAGTATGTCCAATGAAAGTAGTATTTTCGTGTTGGCAAATATGTTTGCTAATACGGCTTATGTATTTCTTCCTATACTGATTGGTTTTTCTGCTGCTAAAGTTTTTGGTGGGAATCCATTCCTGGGTGCGGTCATTGGTATGATCATGGTGCATCCGAATCTGCAGAATGCATGGACGATGACGGGTGGAGTAGAGCAATACTTAGATGTTTTTGGTCTGTGGAAGGTTCCTTTGGTTGGATATCAGGGGCACGTTATCTCTGTGATAATTGCGGTATTTGTGATGGCAACAATTGAAAAATGGTTACATAAACGTGTTCCTGCAATGTTTGACCTGTTTGTTACTCCGTTAGTTTCTGTGTTTGTTACCGGATTTTTGACAATGACTGTCATTGGTCCTGTATTCAACCTGGTTGAATCAAGTATTATTAACGGTATTCAGAAATTAATCAGTATTCCGTTTGGAATTGGTTCGTTGGTGATGGGAGCATTGTATGCGCCTACTGTAGTGACCGGTATTCATCATATGTATACTATTATTGATCTGGGACAGATTAAGGAATTTGGATGTACATATTGGCTGCCGCTGGCATCTGCAGCGAATATTGCGCAGGGTGCTGCAGCACTGGCAGTTGCTCTTAAGACAAAAGATAAAAATTGAAGTCCATGGCACTTCCGTCCTCTTTGTCAGCATTTATGGGCATTACAGAGCCTGCAATCTTCGGTGTAAATATGAGATTTTTCCGCCCGTTTGTCTGTGCCTGCATTGGTGGTGGATGTGGTGCAATGTTTGCGTCCATTACTTCACTTGGCGCAACCGGTACGGGGGTTACGGGTATCTTCGGCATTCTGCTTTGCCTGAACACACCTGTAAAATACCTGCTTATGTTTTTGATATCTGCAGGCGTTGCTTTTGTATTGACCTGGATGTTTGGATATGAGAATAAAAAGGATGAAGTAGCAGTTACCGAAGAAACAGAGAAAAAAACCACATTTCAGGAAGAAACAGAGGGTGTGCTTAATATCGCATCTCCGTTGACCGGTAAGGCGGTATCTTTGGAAGAAACAGGGGATGAAACCTTTGCTACTGAAATACTTGGAAAGGGAGCTGCAATCGAACCTGCTGAAGGAAAAGTATATGCTCCTTTTGATGCGACTGTGAGTTCTCTTATGGGGCATGCGATCGGTTTAGAAGGGAAAAATGGAATAGAATTGCTGATTCATATCGGTCTTGATACGGTCAGATTAGAGGGCAAGTATTATACGCCACATTGTACAGAAGGTCAGGAAGTGAAAGCTGGTGAGTTGCTGATGGAATTTGACATGAAAAGTATCCAGGAGGAAGGATACAAAACAATTACACCGGTTATTGTGACCAATACGGATGAGTATGAAGCTGTGACGGCACACATTGGAAAAACGGTTTGTGCAGGAGAACATTTGTTGACAATTGGTAAAATGGAGGCTTAAAATGATAGTAACAAAGGAAATACTGAATCAACAGATTCTCGTTGCAGAAGCGGCTGGAAGAAAAGAAATGATGGGCGATATCTATCGTCAGGGATATCATTTAATGCCTCCTTCCGGTTGGATGAATGATCCAAATGGGTTATGTTGGTATAAGGGAAATTATCATGTTTTTTATCAACATAGTCCGTTGGATGCCAATCGAGGTAATATTTTCTGGGGGCATTTTACAAGTCCGGATTTGCTCAATTGGACGCAACAGCCTACCTTTTTATATCCTGTAGACCCGTGGGATATCAATGGAGTATATTCCGGTTCTTCCCTGGTGGAAGAGGATGCGATGTATCTATACTATACCGGAAATGTGAAATATCCCGGTGAACACGATTATATCTATGAAGGTCGTGGGCACAATGTATGTTTGGCGGTGACAAAAGATGGGATTCGTCCGGACAGTAACCAATTGTTATTGTCCAATGCGGATTACCCTGCAGATATGAGTTGCCATGTTCGGGATCCCAAAGTGTGGAAAATGGATGGGAAATACTATATGGTTCTTGGGGCAAGGACTAGAGAAGATATAGGAGAATTATTGATTTTTGAATCAGAAGACAAATATCATTGGAAACACATTAATGTGATAAAAGCACCGGAACCTTTTGGGTATATGTGGGAATGTCCTGATATTTTTTGTGTGGACGGTCAATGGATTGTTATGACTTCTCCCCAGGGGATGGAACCCCAGGGGTATGTTGGACAGAATGTGTATTCCTGTGGATATTTCCCACTTGATGGAGATTTTCGTGGAATGTATACATTAGGAGAGTATTGTGAAGCAGATGCCGGATTTGACTATTATGCGCCACAGACCTTTGAAGCGCCGGATGGACGTCGGATCGTAATCGGATGGATGGGAATGCCGGATGCAGATTACTCGAATCCTACAACGGACCATTTGTGGCAGCACTGCATGAGTGTTCCAAGGGAATTGCATTGGATGAATGGTCGACTTACAGCACAGCCCATTGATGAGTTAAAACAGTTAAGAGAAGAAGAAGAGAGGTTTCTTTGTAAAGGTAAAATCAGTCTGCCAATGTATCGCCTTGGAGAAATATATTTTTGTAATCAGGGTGAAAGTTTGACGATTACAATAGGAGAAGATGCACAGATTCAATGGAAGGATGGACTGGTTCATTTTTCGCTCGGTGAACGGGCGGGATATGGACGAACGAAACGTATTTTGGAAATAAAAGAACTTAAAAATATACGTTTGCTTTGTGATGCTTCGTCGCTTGAGTTATTTTTTAATGATGGAGAACAGGTTATGACTTCCAGGTATTATCCAAGTGACAATGATACACTCACTATATATGGATATGGAGAAGGCGAACAATATAAATTACGTCCGATGAATATGAAATGGGCAGGTTTATAATATAGAAAAAATAGGAGGGATTCCTGATGAAAAAGGTTGTTGCCATTGGAGAATTGTTAATTGATTTTGTACCACAGGAAAAGGGATGTCCATTAAGTGAAGTCTCCCATTTTGAACGAGTGGCAGGGGGAGCACCTGCAAATGTTGTTACAGCCGTGAGCAGACTTGGTGGTGCCGGAGTTATGATTTCGCAGGTTGGTGAAGATGGGTTTGGTAAATATATTATGGATTCCTTAAAAGAAAATGGAGTCAATACGGATTATGTATTTCAAACAAAAAAAGCGAATACAGGATTGGCTTTCGTTTCTTTGGACAGTACAGGGAACAGAGATTTTGCTTTCTTTCGCAATCCCAGTGCAGATTTGTTCTTATCTCCGGAACAGATTACAGAGGGAATGCTTGAAAATGCAGGTATCGTACATTTTTGTTCTGTGGATTTGGTGGAGTGGCCTGTAAAAAAGGCGCATGAAAAACTCATCCAATTGGCAAAGGAACAACAGGTAATTGTCAGTTTTGATCCGAATGTACGCCTTCCGTTGTGGGAGTCTCCAGAGGCATGTCAGGATGCGATTCGTGAATTTCTACATTATGCAGATATTGTGAAGCTCTCGGATGACGAGTTGGAATTTGTTACCGGCTGCATGACGGAACAGGAAGTGGTGGAGAAACTATTGGCAGAAAACTGCCATATGGTTATTATAACCAAGGGAGCGGATGGGTCTAGCGTTTATACGAAAAATGCCAGTGCGCATACACCATCTGTTCAGGTGGAACAAGTTGTGGATACCACAGGTGCAGGAGACTCATTTATCGGATCATTTCTATATCAATTGGCCGCAGCAGATTATTCTCTGGAACAATTGGATGGAATCTGTGATGAGGACTTAAAAAGGATTCTTGATTTCTCGGCTAGATATGCGGCATTGACTGTTGGAAAAAAGGGGGCTGTAATGGCAACCATGCGGGAAATGAAAATGCTAAAATAATATAGAATCATTAAGGAGTAATGGTTTGATGGCACATCATGGGAAAATACCCATATAGTATTATAGAAAGATATATTGGGAGATTGTGATATGGGAGAAGTGGAAAAGTCCAAAATCAATCCCTGTGATTTTGCTAATGTCAGACCGATTATGATGGATTTACCCTATCCGCAAATCCAGGTACGGGAATCGAATCCGGTTTATGCCAATTTGTTAAGTGTTGATTATTGTGGTGCGGTATCTGAAATGTCTGCCATTACACAGTATATCAATAATGAAAACCGGATGTCTGCTGAAAGATGCCCACTGGCACAGATCATTTTAGGAATTGCTATGGCGGAAATGATACATCTGCAAAAGCTTGGAGAATTGATTTTTTTGCTGGGAGGAAATATTGATTTTACCGTAAAGCAGCGTGATGGTAAACAGAAGATGTGGACACCGGAATATTTGTCAATCCATGGAAATGTAAGGAAAATGTTGATGGCAGATATTGAGTCAGAAAAGGCAGCAATCAATCAGTATAAAATGCATATGAAGATGATAAAAGATAATTATATCAATGCAGTGCTTGCAAGGATCATTCGGGATGAAGAGTACCATATTATGATGCTGCAGGCATTAATCAAAGATTTACAGTAGTCCGGAAAGTCTCATTTGCGAGGAATATATTTTTGTTGGCTGCCACCGTAAAAGGTGGCAGTTTTTTCTATAGAACGATTGTAGAAACAACAATGCCTTGCCTTTCAAATTGGTATCGTATAAAATAGAGGTTGTCTCAATAGAAATGTATTTATTTGCTTAGAAAAAGGATTGACAGAACCAATGAGAATTATCATATCACCGGCAAAGAAAATGAATATAGAAACCGATTTGCTTGCATGGAATAATCTTCCGCAGTTTTTGCCGGAAACAGAAAAACTGGTAGATTATTTGAAGACATTGAATTATGAGGAATTGAAAACAATCTGGAAATGTAATGATACGATTGCTTCCCTCAATTATGACAGGGTTCAAAATATGAATCTGAGGAAAAACCTTACACCTGCCATTGTATCCTATGAAGGGCTTCAGTATCAGTATATGGCACCACAGGTGATGGAGGATGCAGAGCTTCAATATATAGAAGAACATCTCCGTATTCTGTCTGGTTTTTATGGGATATTAAGACCATTTGACGGAATTATACCGTATCGTCTGGAAATGCAGAGCAGATTGCTGCATTTTGAGACAGACACGCTGTATCAGTTCTGGAATCATAAGTTGTTTGATGCACTTATGAAAGAGACAGACTGTATTTTCAATCTTGCGTCAAAGGAGTATAGTAAATGTATTACCGCTTATAACAAAGGACGATGCCGGATGGTAACCTGTATCTTTGGCGAAATGTCAGATGGAAAAGTAAAGGAAAAGGGAACCTTTGCCAAGATGGCAAGGGGAGAAATGGTTCGATTCCTTGCAAACAGGCAGGCAGAAGATGTGGAAACAGCAAAGGAATTTACCGGATTGGGTTATAAGTTCCGGAAAGAGTTATCGGATGAGGAGACATACATTTTTGTAAAGGAGTAAAAATATGTTAGAAGTAGGAACAAAAGCACCGGATTTTGCATTGCCGGATCAAAATGGAAAGATGCACACATTAAAGGAATATGAAGGAAAGAAGGTAATCCTGTATTTTTATCCAAAGGATAATACCCCGGGATGTAGCAAACAGGCATGCGGGTTCAGTGAGCTGTATCCACAGTTTATGGAAAAAGATGCAGTGGTATTGGGAGTAAGTAAGGATTCTGTGGCATCCCATAAGAAATTTGAAGAGAAGTACAATCTTGGTTTTACTCTGTTATCGGATCCGGACCTTACTGCAATCAAAGAATATGATGTATGGCAGGAGAAGAAGAACTACGGAAAAGTAACTATGGGAGTTGTAAGAACAACATACCTCATTGATGAAAAGGGTATCATTGAAAAGGTATTTAAAAAGGTGAAAGCCGCTGACAATCCGGCACAAATGTTAGAGGAATTATCATGAATTTCCTGTTGTGAGAGCTTGGGGATGGGAGGTTACAAATGAAAAAATATGTATTAGCATTGGATCAGGGAACAACAAGCTCCCGATGTATTTTGTTTGATAAGCAAGGGACAATCTGTAGTATGGCACAGAAGGAATTTCGTCAGATATATCCGCATCCCGGATGGGTGGAACATGATCCTATGGAAATCTGGGCATCACAGTTATCGGTGGCAATGGAAGCTATCAGTAAAATTGGTGCTACCGGAGAAGATATTACAGCAATCGGAATTACCAACCAGAGAGAAACCACTATTGTATGGAATCGGCATACCGGTGAACCGATTTATAATGCCATTGTATGGCAGTGTAGAAGGACAGCGGAGCAGATTGAACAGATGGTGCAGGAGGGTATGTCGGATTATGTAAAGCAGACTACAGGGCTTGTGCCGGATGCCTATTTTTCGGCATCGAAGCTTGCATGGATTCTGGACAATGTGGCGGGTGCCAGAAAAGAGGCAGAGGCAGGCAACTTGTTATTTGGAACCGTTGATACATGGCTGATCTGGAATTTGACGAAGGGCGCTGTTCATGTGACGGATTATACGAATGCTTCCAGAACCATGATGTTCGATATTCATCGGTTGTGCTGGGATGAGCAGATTCTTGAATATTTCCGGATTCCCATAGAAATGCTTCCGGAGGTGAAGCCCTCTAGTTGCATTTATGGCTATACGGAGACCAGTGTGCTGGGGAATCGGATTCCCATTGCGGGAGTGGCAGGTGACCAGCAGGCAGCCTTATTTGGTCAGTGCTGTTTCTCGGCAGGCGATGTCAAGAATACATATGGAACAGGCTGTTTTCTTCTGATGAATACCGGAGAGAAGGTGGTTGTTTCCCAAAATGGACTTTTAACGACGATTGCTGCCAGTTTAGAGAATCGAATTCAGTATGCCTTAGAGGGAAGTATTTTTGTGGCAGGTGCAGGAATACAGTGGTTGAGGGATGAAATGGAGATGTTGAAAGATGCCGCACAGTCAGAGAAGTATGCCCTTGCGGTGGAGGATACAAATGGTGTATATGTTGTGCCGGCATTTACCGGAATGGGAGCTCCTTATTGGAATCCTTATGCCAGAGGAACTGTGGTTGGAATCACCAGAGGCTGCCGGAAAGAGCATTTTGTCCGGGCAGTATTAGAAGCGATGGCTTATCAGACCTATGATATTCTTAAGATTATGGGGCAGGAATCCGGTGTGGATATTGTACAACTCAAAGTAGATGGTGGCGCGGCAAAGAATCATTTTCTGATGCAGTTTCAATCGGATATATTGAATGTGGATGTGCTACGACCGGAATGTGTAGAAACCACTGCATTAGGAGCTGCTTATCTTGCGGGAATTGCTGTGGGATATTGGAAAGATCTGGATGATATACGGAAAAACTGGGCACTTTCACAGACATTTCATGCTGATATGCCGGAAGGCAGAAGGCAGAACTTGTTGTCCGGGTGGAAGAGAGCCGTAAAATGTGCACTTGCATGGACAGAAGATTGAAATGAACATTGTATGTATGAAAGCAAAACCATTTATACTGGTTTTGCTTTTTCTTTTCCTTGAATTTCTGGTACGGGAGGAGCATCATTTTTTGGTGGTTTTGTTTTGTGATTGCTTTCTGTACCATGTGGTTTTTTTGGGTCAGGTCGTTTCATACCGGCTTTGGCCATACTTGGATACCTCCGTTGTTTGTATTGGATATGTTATCAGTATTTCAAAATAAATGTATTTTATCCATGTTCGAATTATGTAATTATAATGTGGCTATGGGAAATGGTGGTATAGAGATCAAAGAGGTTGCGGATTACATCACGGATGATGTGGATCAAGACGGTTTATATCATGCATTTGCTTATTTGAATTTGATATAAATGGTAAAGCAAAAAAGGAACAGGTGTTGCCATGTGGTTGTCCTGGCTCTGCAACCAAAACTATCAAACGTCAAGAGACAGTTTCTGTAGCAACTGTGCATCAGGAATAGAAAATGCCGTAAAAACAGCATTGCGTGATAGCGGGAAATTTATTCCGTGGAATGTGGTGACCATTGCAACTGACGGAAGTATTTTAGAGAGAGTATAGCTCCGGAAACAGTGAGATATAGAATTGCGAAGAGATATTGTGTATGGTAAGATTGAGTGATAAGGGCAAATTATTATAGAAACTTGTAAGGGAGTAAATAAATGTATCAATATATTTTATTTGATTTGGACGGAACCTTGACAGACCCCGGAGAAGGAATTACCAATTCAGTAGCTTATGCATTAGACAAGTTTCAAATAAGCGTAAAAGATAAACGTTCATTGTATAAGTTTATCGGTCCTCCACTGCAGGAGTCCTTTCAGAGATTTTATGGTTTCTCGGTGGAACAAAGTCTGCAGGCAGTTGAATATTACAGAGAGTACTTTAGGGTGACAGGAATATTTGAAAATGAAGTATATGACGGAATCGAAGAAATGCTTTATGCCTTGAAAAATGCGGGAAAACATATTCTTCTTGCAACCTCGAAGCCGGAAGAATTTGCAAAAAGGATTTTGAAGCATTTTCATTTGATGCAGTATTTTGATTTTGTGGCAGGGGCAACCATGGATGGAACACGCTGCAAAAAAGGGGAAATTATTCAGTATGCTATAGACAATTATCCGGTTGAAAGTCTGTCAGATGCAGTAATGGTAGGGGACAGGGAGCATGATATACTTGGTGCACGTCAGGTGGGAATGGATTCCATTGGTGTCTTATATGGATATGGAGATTATGAGGAATTGAGTAAGGCTGGGGCGACTTATATAGCAAAAGAGGTTATGGAGATACTTGATTTTGTATAAAGGAAGTGTAACAAATGACAAAGAGTATGACAGAAGGCAAAACACTGACATTGATATTACAGTTTGCCCTTCCATTATTAGTCGGAAATCTATTACAGCAGACCTATAATATTATTGATGCGGCAATTGTGGGACAGATACTGGGTGCCGATGCATTGGCGAGCGTCGGCGCTTCCAGCAGTGTTCAGTTTTTGGTACTGGGTTTTTGTATCGGCATCTGCTGTGGGTTTGGAGTTCCAATCGCTAAAAACTTTGGAGCAGGTGATTATAAGAAAATGCGGGACTGCATTTTCCATGCAATGGTTCTGACTGCGGGATTTGCAGTCATACTGACTGCTGCCTGTGCGTTGCTGTGTCCACAGATTTTAAGGATACTGTCCACACCGAAAAATATCTTTTCCGGTGCATACCAGTATCTGCTGGTGATTTTTTTAGGAATTCCATTTACACTTTTGTATAATCTGCTATCCAGTATTTTGCGGGCGGTAGGAGATAGCAAAACACCATTTTTCCTGCTTGCCTTTTCCACCATATTAAACATTTTTCTGGATTTGTTCTGTATCATTGTTCTGAAATGGGGTTGTGCCGGTGCAGGAATTGCAACCGTTACTGCCCAGGCAGTCAGTGGCATACTGTGTTTTGTGTTTATTAGAAAACGGATTCCTATCCTTAAGCTGTCAAAGGACAATATCCGGCTAAGGAGAAGTGAAGTAAAAAATATGCTTTTGATGGGGCTTCCCATGGGATTGCAGTATTCCATTACAGCCATTGGAAGTATGGTTATGCAGTCTGCCAATAACGGTCTTGGAAGCATTTATGTCTCCGGATTTACGGCAGGTATGAGGATAAAACAGTTTTTGATGTGTCCCTTTGATGCCATTGCAACGGCGATATCCGTATTTTGTGGACAAAATCTCGGTGCAGGCAAGGTGGACCGGATTAAACAGGGAATCCGCCAGGGAGTCCTTGTGGGGGTTGCTTATGGACTATGTGCCGGTCTGGTGCTGATTTTTGCAGGAAGAAACCTGTCGCTATTGTTTGTAAAAGGAAATGCGGTGGAAGTGCTGGATGCATCGGCAAAATATCTGCGCTGCATGGGATTCTTTTTCTGGAGTCTTGGAATATTAAATGTGTGCCGTATGACCACACAGGGACTTGGATATTCCGGACGGGCTGTATTTTCAGGCATGACAGAAATGGTAGCCCGGATAGTGGTAAGCCTTGTTTTTGTTCCGATGTTTGGATTTACTGCCATCTGCTTTGCTGACCAGTCCGCCTGGGTATCGGCGTGCATTTACATCGTACCGACCTGCATACATTGTGTTAAGAAAATATCGGCAGTTGAAGGATTAACGGAGGGGGAGATTAGAAGATGAAAATAATTACTTTGATGGAGGATACCTGTGGACCATATGTGATACCACTATGGAATTGAAAAAATGGGATACAAAGTTTTATACAGGTCATTGCACCGGACAAAAAGCACTGGACCTAATGAAACCAATCATGTAAAACTTGGAAATGCGATTTATAAGAAGCTTTGTGAAATGTAGATTGGAATAGGAGTAAAAATGTTTTATACTATGAGATATGAATCTCCAATTGGAGATAGCTTACTTGCATCTGATGGGACGCATCTGGTCGGTTTATGGCTGGAAGGACAGAAACATTATTGTCCGCTGAAAGAGCCGCTTCAGGAAAAAGATAGTGATGTTATATTAAGACAAACAAAGGAGTGGCTGGATTATTATTTTGTGGGAGAACATCCGGAGATTTCGGAATTGCCGCTTAGACCAATGGGCAGCGATTTCAGACGGCAGGTTTGGGAGATTCTTGTGCGTATTCCTTATGGGGAAGTTATGACGTATGGAGAAATAGCAGGAATCATTGCGAGAGAGAATAATATAGAACACATGTCTGCACAGGCAGTTGGCGGGGCAGTTGGACATAATCCCATATCCATTATTATTCCGTGTCACCGGGTTGTGGGAGCAAATGGCAGTCTGACCGGTTATGCCGGTGGAGTGGAGAAAAAACGGTGGCTGTTACAGCATGAAGGGGTTATGGCTTATGGATTTGAAAGAACGGGCGAGAAAACTAAAAACAGATATTCCAACTATCTTTCTGTCATTGAAAGATAAAGATACACCACTGATTGCAAAGATTTTTGCAGGGATTACAGTAGTTTATGCACTTTCGCCGATTGACCTTGTGCCGGACTTTATCCCTGTTTTGGGGTACCTGGACGATGTGATTCTATTACCTGCTTTTGTTGTCTTGACGGTTCGATTGATACCACATGATATTTTAGAAAAAAATCGCAAATTGGCAGAGAACATATGGGAAGAGGGCAAACCAAAAAAATGGTACTATGCTGTTCCGATTGTACTAATCTGGCTTTTGATAATCGGTCTTATATGGAAAGTGCTCAGGCGATGATTATTTATAAAAAGGTTTTAAGGAGGAATAATTGACATGGAATTATCCAAGTACATGAAAAGCATTATTGATATGGACAGAGCGGCAGTTGTAATTTGTGATTTAAATCATAATATCATTTATATGAATCCGTCAGCGGTAAAACGGTATGAAAAAAGTGGCGGGGCTGATTTGATAGGCAAAAGCCTTTTCAACTGTCACAATGAACAATCCAATGCTATCATAAAAAATGTTGTTGCTTGGTTTGGGGAAAGTACGGATCATAATATGATTTATACATATTACAATGAGAAAGAAAACAAAGATGTGTATATGGTGGCACTAAGAGATAATGACAACACATTGATAGGATATTATGAAAAGCATGAGTACCGGAACAGGGAAACGGCAAAGTTATATGATTTTGAGCAGTCATTGATTTAAAAAGAGCCGCTTGCAAAGTGTGGAATGCTATTTTTGTATCGGAATATATTTTTATGTTGTTGCATAAAATAATATAAATACTTGACGTACGCAAAAACGTACGTTACAATGATGGTGACATAAAAATCTCGTCATTCAAAAAGATGAAAGACAATAATACACGATTTACATTAGGATATATTGTTTAATAGGATGAGAATAATACATAGGAATGCGCGAGAAATTTTACATATGATTTTCAAATGAAAAATATTGAGGATAAATACAAAAGTAGGAAAAACAAGAAGAAAAAGGGAGATTTATTATGTCAACAATTAATATTACGAATGCAAGAAAGGATCTTTATAATCTGGTAGAGTCTGTAAATTTGTATCATGAGCCAACCTTGATTGTGGGTAAAAAAGCAAATGCAGTTCTCATATCAGAGGACGATTGGAGTGCAATACAGGAAACGTTATATTTAGACTCCATTCCAGGAATGACACAATCTATTTTGGAAGGAGCAAATGAAACGTTAGAGAATTGCGTTTCAGAAGATATGGTGAAGTGGTAATGTACAAAATTGTTTTTACTAAGCAATCACTGAAAGATTTGGAGAATTTGAAAAGAATAGGTATATCGCAAAAGGCAAAAACTTTGGTTGATATTATTAGAGAGAATCCTTATCAAAATCCTCCAAGATATGAAAAGCTGGTAGGAAAGCTGGATGGAATAATATCCAGGAGAATAAACATTCAACACCGACTTGTATATCAAGTTTACGAGGAAACGTTTACAGAAGATGGTATAGAATACGAAGGTACAATAAAAATTATTCGTATGTGGACTCACTATGATAGTGTAAGGTAAAATAAAATCATCAACGGATGAAATGAATATTAGAAAGTACAAGCCATCTGATTGTGAATGTATGGCAGAATTGTTTTATCAAACAGTTCATACTGTAAATGCCAAGGATTATTCGGACAAACAGTTAAATGTATGGGTGATGGGTAGTGTTGATTTAAAAGAATGGAATCACTCTTTTATGGAGAAATAAAGTATGTAAGAAACGAGGGGGAAAAGAATGGAACTAAAGATAAATCCTGACGAGGATGTGACAACAAACGTCTTTGAAAGTAAAGAGGGTGCACAGAATTATCTGCCAAACCAAGAAAGTCAGCAGGAAACAATGAAATATTTTAAGAAGGATTATGGGGAGAAGCCATTTGATGTGGAAGATTCGCCTTATGTTCAGACGGATATACATAGTACTGCAAAAATGACAGAGAGTGAATTTTATAAATCGTCTGAAATGAAACGATATCGTTCTTCCATTAATATGTGTTGTGTAATTGCGTATTTTTCCGGTGTCGCAAGTATATTTGGAGGATTGGCATTGTTCCACTTATAATCAGTATTACTCTGACGATTAATTTAAATGAATATCGTAAACATTGGAAAGAATATAGGAGATATTGATTGCTGTTTCTGCATTTTTATCATTTACAATAACAAACATCTTAAAATATAAGCTTGCATTACCTCATATAACGAGTTATAATGACTAACGGGAAAGTGAATAAATCTTCAGGGCGGAGTGAAAGTCTCCACCGGCGGTGTTGGAACAACGGTTTTATATTAGTAATAAAAGTTTCCTAAGCCCGCGAGCCGTAAGGCAGGAACCAGTGAGATTCTGGTGCCGACAGTATAGTCTGGATGGAAGAAGAGGGAATGGAATATGCGGCTGCCTATTCGATAATTGTTGTGTTTATGTCCTGAAGTATTTTATACTTCAGGATTTTCTTTTATAGACGTAGAGGTTATGGGGTGGGAAGTTTATTGCCTTAGTGATGAACGTTTCAAAGAGTGATGGAGGTAGTTATGGATATAGAAATAATTATAATCATTATCATGGCAGTTCTCTTATTTTCCTGGACTATATTTTGTGTATGCAATATCTTTTGGCGTATATCAAAAGAGAGGGCACAATCTGATTTTAAGGTGCATGTACAGTGCCAGACCTGTGGTGCGATATTTGATGTTTCACCAAAGGAAGCAATGCGTATTACCATGACAAAAACCAGAAGTACTACAAAAGTCAAACGACAGGGGGAGTTTCTTGTCAGTCAACCAGAATATAGCAGATTTGAAAAGAAATTCTATTGTCAGAATTGTGAAAAGAAGACATATGGACACATTTATAATCTACGGGAGATGCAAAAGAGCATGAGAGTTCCGATAACCAAAGAAGTACTTAAAGGCTTTGCAAGATTGGTGATAGGTGGTTTGATTATATTATTCCTGATGCAAATACCAATGCATTTTGCAAAACAGGAAAGAGAAGAGAAAGTAGAGCAAATGAAACAGAAGCAGGGGATGTAATATGGACAAGGCGGAAATAGTATTTATATCGGGAATTATTGGTGCGGTAATCTGGCTTGGATTTTGTTTTTTTATAGAGGGGAAAAAGAGAAATATTGTAATTGCCATAGGAATTTTAATTGATATTGTGATGTATGTGATTTCTCCGAATGAGTATTTGCTGTTGGCTGGTGTCCTGGGCGGATTTGCCTGTGGACTAATTCCCTGTTTGGTAAGTGTAAGAAAATATAATAGTGCGGTTCGGGAAATGAAAGGAAAATGGGTGATTGTATCCGTTATTCTGTTTGTTATGTTTTTTTTGACAATAGCGGTTGCGTTTCCGGAACTGACTGCAAAGTGGAAGTTGTGAATTTGTATGCATATAATGACGAGTTAGGAGGACGCAAATGGAACTGATGAAAGGACGTCCGGAGGATACTACCGGCAGACAGGAAAAAGAAATCAAGGTTTATGATTTATTAGACCGTCTTGGGATAGAATATGAAAGAACTGACCATGAGGAAGCAAATACCATGGAGGCATGCAATGAGATTGACAAGGTGTTAGATGTCATCATCTGCAAGAATCTGTTTCTGTGCAACCGCCAGGAAACACAGTTTTACCTGTTGATGATGCCTGGGGACAAGCCCTTTAAAACAAAGGATTTGTCAAAGCAGATTGGCAGTGCCAGGCTTTCCTTTGGCAAGGCAGAATATATGGAAGAATATTTGGATATCAAACCCGGTGCAGTGTCTATTATGGGTTTGATGAATGATACAGAGCATCACATTCAGCTTTTGATGGATAAACCGGTGGCAGAGAGTGAATATTTAGGATGCCACCCATGTGTCAGTACGTCCAGTCTGAAAATGAAGACAAAGGATATTCTGGATAAATTCCTTCCGGCAGTAGAACATGAGCCGGTGATTGTAGATTTACCGGTGCCGGATGAAGAATAAGAAAGGAAGGACTTACATGTTTACAGGAATTGTAGAAGAGATTGGAACGGTAGTGTCGGTAAGCCAGGGAATAAAGGCTGCAAAACTTACATTACAGGGAAATCTGATTTTTGAAGATATGCATATTGGGGATTCCATTGCGGTAAATGGTGTCTGCCTAACTGTCACAGAAAAGACATCAAATACTTTTATAGTTGATGTGATGCCGGAAACCTTGCGACGTTCGTCTCTGGGAAAATTATCCAAGGGAAGCAAGGTAAATATGGAGCGTGCCATGGCGGCAAACGGCCGGTTTGGCGGACATATTGTCAGCGGACATATCGATGGAACCGGAGAGATTGAAAGCTTTGTGAAAGAGGATAATGCAGTCTGGGTGACAATCAAAGCATCATCGAAACTCTTAAAATATATTATTGAAAAAGGTTCCATTACCATAGACGGAATATCCTTAACGGTAGCCTATGTGGACAACCGGTGCTTTAAGGTTTCCCTGATTCCACATACCGCCGCCAATACCACCCTGCTTACAAAAAAAGCGGGAGATATCGTGAATCTGGAAAATGATATTGTGGGAAAATATATTGATAAGCTGCTGCATTTTGAAGAAAAAACTCCGGTTGCAGAGGCAGAAGAAGATATGGCAGCGGGAGGAATATCCATGGATTTCCTTGCAGAAAATGGATTTATATAAAATGCCATTTTCGATAATATGAAAAATACTGGGATAAGAGAATAATTCATGGTTATGTAAAACTATTATGTAAACAGATGTGCATTTTGAAAATACAACAAACAACAGGAGGATTAAATAATGTCAGAATTTAACACAACAATGGAATTGGTTGAAGATTTAAAGGCTGGAAAATGTATCGTAATCTTGGACGATGAAAACAGAGAAAATGAGGGAGACGTCATCTGTGCGGCAGAATTTGCCACTACAGAGAATGTAAACTTCATGGCAAGCTATGCGAGAGGTTTGATTTGTATGCCAATGGACGCAAGCTATACGGATAAATTAAATCTTCCACAGATGTGCATTACCAATACGGACAACCACTGTACTGCATTTTCGGTTTCTGTTGACCATGTCAGTACCACAACCGGTATTTCTGCTTATGAAAGAGGAATTACCGCCAGAAAGTTTGTGGAGGAGGATGCAAAACCGGAGGATTTCAGAAGACCGGGACATATGTTTCCGTTAGAGGCAAGACCGGGCGGTGTGATGGAGCGTCAGGGACATACCGAGGCAACTGTGGACTTCATGAAGCTTGCAGGATTAAAGCCGGTGGGACTTTGCTGTGAGATTATGCGGGAAGACGGCATGATGGCAAGAAAGGACGATTTGATTGCCTTTGCAAAGAAGCATAATCTGAAAATCGGAACCATTGCGGATTTAATCCAGTACCGTAAAGAGCATGAAGTATTTGTGGAATGTGTGGCAAAGGCAAAGATGCCTACCCGCTATGGAGAGTTTACCATTTACGGATATGTAAATAAATTAAACGGGGAACATCATGTGGCACTGGTAAAGGGTGATATTGCTGACGGTAAGCCGGTGCTTGGGCGTGTGCATTCAGAATGTCTGACCGGTGATGCTTTAGGTTCTGCCCGTTGTGACTGCGGACAGCAGTATGACGCCGCCATGAAAATGATTGCAAAAGAGGGCAGGGGTGTGTTACTGTATCTTCGCCAGGAAGGCCGTGGAATTGGACTGATTAACAAGATTCGTGCCTATGAATTACAGGATCATGGCAGGGATACCGTGGAGGCAAATCTGGAATTGGGATTCCCGGAGGATGCAAGGGATTACACCATTGGAACCCAGATTTTAGTAGATCTTGGTGTGAAAGAGCTTCGGTTGATGACAAACAATCCGCTTAAGGTGTATGGTCTGGAAGGTTATGGATTAAATATTGTAGAACGTGTGCCGATTATTATGGAGCCGGGCAAGTACGATGAATTCTATCTGCGGACGAAGCAGGAGAAGATGGGGCATATTCTGAATTATAAGTAATTGTACAAATAAGAATTTGTGGAGATGGCAAATTCCTATTTTCCTTCGAAAGGGTGATGCAAACGAATGAGTAGGTTTGGAGACTATTGGGCGTCGCAATGTGGCAATCCACGTGGTGTTATCGGTATAGTAATTACATGGGTGATGAATCGTGCCAATAATGTGATGTACAAAGGTATTGTAAATGAGTTGGTATTTCGTGATGATTTAAAAATACTTGATATAGGCTTTGGTAATGGTTATCTTGAAAAATTAATTTTCAAAAAAGTAAAATGTGTTATTAAGGGTATTGATATATCAGAAGATATGGTCAAAAAAGCGATTGCAGTTAATAAGAAATATGTTGAGTCTGGTAATATGAGCTTTGAACTTGGGGATTGTTGTGCTTTGCGTTTTGAAGATGAATCCTTTGATGTTGTAACAACTATGAATACAATATATTTTTGGGAAGATACAATGAAAGGCTTGTCAGAAATATATCGAGTTATCTCCAAGGGAGGAGTTTTTTACAATGCAGTCTTGACAAAGGAAAGCTTAGATAAAGTTTTCTATACTAAAAATGGATTTAAGAAATTTGAGAATGAAGAATACGTTGAAATGGGTAAAAGAGTAGGTTTTACAGAGATTTCAATAAAACCGTTAGGACATCAGTACGGATTACTTATTACATGTAAAAAATAAAGATTCTCATGGTTAACAAGGGGCTAATAATTTGACAAGGAAAAATAAATAAAATGGGTGCTTTTTGGGCAATAGAATTCGGCAACTTTTAATTCACGGAGGTGACATAGTGGCAATTACAGTCAACATTTATTATACAGGAGAGCATGGAAATGCAAGAAAATTTGCAAAAGAAATGGTTTCAAGCGGAGTTGTAAATGATATCCGCGCTGAAGAGGGAAATATCCGTTATGAATATTTTTATCCTATGGAGGATGAAGAAACGGTGCTTCTTATTGACAGCTGGGAAAACCAGCATGCCATTGATGTGCACCATGCATCGCCAATGATGGACAAAATCATTCAACTGAGAGAAAAATATGATTTACATATGAAAGTGGAACGGTACATTTCGGATGGAGCCGGAATTCCGGATAAAGATGAGAAGTTTATCAAACTGTAAGCTTCATTTTCCATGCTCGTAATACAAAGATAATAGAAAAAAGAGAAAGCAGTGAAAACAAGTGATAATAAGCCATATGGCATAACAAATAGAAAGATGAGGTAAGAAAATTATGAAAACATTAGAAGGAAAATTAGTAGCAAATGACATGAAGATTGGCATTGTTGCCGCAAGATTTAACGAGTTTATCGTTTCCAAGTTAATTGGCGGTGCCATGGACGGATTGACCCGTCATGATGTACCGGAAGATAATATAACTTTGGCATGGGTGCCGGGAGCATTTGAGATTCCGGTGGCTGCAAAAAAAATGGCAGAGTCAGGAAATTATGATGCAGTAATCTGTTTAGGAACCGTTATCCGTGGCGCAACCAGCCATTATGATTATGTATGTAACGAAGTATCTAAGGGAATCGCACAGGTTTCTCTTAATACAGGGGTTCCGGTTATGTTTGGTATCGTTACAACAGAGAACATTGAGCAGGCAATCGAGCGTGCAGGAACCAAGGCAGGCAACAAGGGTTACGACTGTGCATTGGGTGCCATCGAGATGGTAAATCTGTTAAAACAGATGTAACATATACTTGAAAAGCAGGTAAAATCAGCCTGAGAAACAGGTATTGTATATAGCAGGATTTAATCAGACAGAGAAAGGACGACAGTTATGTCAGCACTATTATTTTTTGATATTGACGGAACATTGATTACTTTAGATGATGAACATAAGATGCCGGAGAGTACAAAAGAAGCACTTCGCAGGGCAAAGGAGAATGGTCATAAAATCTTTATCAATACGGGACGGGTTAAGACTGCTATTGACAAGCATTTACTGGAATTTGGCTTTGATGGTCTGGTGTGTGGCTGTGGCACTTACATTGAGCTGGAAGGAAAAGAGCTTTTACACCATACCCTGACAAAGAAGCAGTGTGTGGAGTATGCGGAAAGACTTCGGGAATACAGATTTCAGACCGTATTTGAGGGAAAGGATCGTCTGTTTATAGAAGGGGAGCATGGACAGGGCAGCTTCATGGAATATATCTATAACTATTTTTCCAAGAATTCTGATTATCCTATTGAGGGGGCAACGCATCCGGATCTGATTTTTGATAAATTTACCACGGCGTGTGTAGCAGAAAGTAATAGGGAGGCATTTCAGAAGACTTTTTCAAAAGACTTTCATCTGATACCTCATGGAAGTTCTGTCATGGAAGCAGTACCCGATGGATTTAGTAAGGCAACCGGAATTCAATTTCTAGCCGATTATCTAGGGGTTGATTCTTCGGAATGTTACGCATTTGGGGATTCCATTAATGATATGGAAATGTTACAATATGTTCCACATTCCGTCGGTATGGGAAATGCTGTAGCAGAAGTATTTCAGGTAGTAGAGTACCGGACCACGGATATTTTAGAAAATGGAATTGAGAATGCGCTTTATCACTATGGTTTAATATGAAATGAAAGTAAGTGGGGATAAACTATGTTTCGGTTGACAGACAAACAACTTCATATCATAATGGGCGGATTGTGCGGGGCAACCGTTTTGTTGCTTTGCTTTTTTGTACTGTTTTACAAACCGGTTACAGAAAGAGTAGATGGGATAACGGAGCTTTCTGATTTTTCGGAAGGATGGGTGGCAGTCTATACACCTGCTGATGATGCACAGTTGCAGGCGTTTCGGCAGACAGATGAAGCAGATGCAGTGCCGGAGGGGAAGATTCGGCAGGTTGTGAATCTTCCGGGTACATTTTCCATAAAAAAGGGAAATACCCTTACCCTGACCCATAAAGTGCCGGATATTGCCCTGGATACCTGTTATCTTGTCATGAAGACAAAGGGAGAGCAGGTATTGGTGTCGGTGGACGGACAGGGAATCTATGAAAGTGGCAATATGGAGGGATATCTGCCGGCAACCCATGTGATTCCGTTAAATGTGAAGTACCGGAATGGTATGATAACCATGGAACTCACTAGTGTGGAGAGGGATACCATTACATTAGAAGGCGTTTATGAAGGTGACTGTTCTAAAGTGCTCGCGGCGTGCTGGAAGGAAAATGGCAGTTATGTTGTGGTGGGCGGCATCCTGATTATAGGAAGCATCTGCTTTGTGCTGGTATGGTTATTGGTACGGAATAAAATCCGGAGTAAACGACCATTGTTATACTGTGCAATAGAGATGGCAATTACGGGTATTTTGTTTCTCTTAGAGAGTTCGCTTGTAAAATTATGGATTTCCTGGACTTATGGAATCTATTTTATGGAAGTGGCATGTCTTATTCTGATGTCAATCGTGCATTTGCTTGTTATCCGAAGTTTTACATTTAAGAAAAAAATGTTATCTTTGACGGATATTGGTATTCTTACGCTCAGTATATATTATATTAGTGTGATGGTGCTGCAGGGATTTCACCTTATACATATGGATACAATACGGGTACTTTCTTTGGGTGTACTTTCATTGATTATCCTAATCTATACGATTTTTCTTGGCGTGGATGTGTTTGCCTACAAACGCAAGGAAGAAAAACCTGTATTTTGTGCAAATGGAATATTGGTGATTGCAGCTATTGGGCAGCTTCTTTGTGTGGTGAGTCGAGGACAGAATGCGTCATCCCTTGTGTATATGATTGCCGGAAGCATGTTATACTATGGGATATTGATCATAGTTTCTCTTCTGATGGCAGTTCGTGTGGAGAATATGGCAAATGCCCACAATGAGGGGATAGTCTGTAGCAGGGAGCAGGTGATTGAGGAATTGAATCCGAATCTGTTGTTTGCATCTTTTCACACACTACAGAATTTAATTAAAAATGGTTCCACAAATTGTGCGAAAATGTTATACTATATTTCAGTTTATTTTCGGGATAATCTGAAAGCTATGAAAGAACCATTTGAAATGATCCCCTTTGAGCATGAGTTGGAGCATATGCTTGCGTATCTAACACTGCAGAAGACAAGAAATGTTCATCTTGATTTTTCGGTGGAGTGTAAGGTGCGGAATTTTGAAGTACCCAGACGAAGTTTGGAGCCAATGATAGAAAATGCCGTTATGTATGGGATTGCAGGTAAAGAGAATCAGGGGAATGTGGTCATCCGTACCTATGAGAGGGAAGAGGGATATGCCATCCAGATCATTGATGATGGTATTGGTTTTGACACGAAGCATTTTCAGAAAAATAATGCCACGTCATTGAAGGTAATATTAGCACAGTTAGAGTGCACATGTCATGCACAGACAGAGGTGGTATCAAGACCAGGAAAAGGAACGGTAATTACAGTGATTCTTCCGATACCGGATGATGAGATAGAGGAAGAATAGATGGAGGATAAGATGGAAGAGACAAATCCGCAGAACATGGAAAAGGGACAGGTAAAAATGAGTATTGCAGACCGTTTTTTGACAGCAATGTTCATGCCGAGAGAATATGGAAAGTTGTTGAAATTGAAAAGTGGAAGTGTGGTAGGATTTATGGCACTGGTTATTTTTTTGATTTCATTTATCCAATATGCCATCCCGACGCTTGGAGCAGTGGCTGGACTTGGTGGCATACGGAATATTATTGAGAATCAGATGCCACATTTCTCTCTCAAAAACGGGGAATTTACCTTAGATGATAAGATAGAGCAACAGGATAATTCTATGGGTGTCTATATTTTAGTAGACACGGATAAGGAAAAGCTTACAAAAGAGGATATTCCGGCAAATGTTGTGGAAGCCATAATGGTGAGCAGAACCAATATGATTGTTTACAATGAAGTGGCAGGTGTCGGTAAGATGGTACAGGAGGAGAAATTCTCTGATTATAAGGAGCTTACAATATCCAATGACACTCTGGCAGATATGGCACCGGTATTCTATGTAGTGATGGTATTTGCTTATGTAAGTATATATATTTTTATGCTGATCAAATATTTGTTTTCAGCACTTTTTTATGCGGTTGTAATGTATCTGCTATCGAAGACAATGATGCTTGATATGACATTTGGCAAGATGTATAAGATTGCTCTTTTTGCACAAACATTAGGTTCCATTGTTATGGCGATTACGTATTGCATCGGATCTTCTGTGCTGGTACTTACAGGAAGTGCCTTTAATATGTTAGTGACAGTAATTTTAATGAATAAAGCTATGGTTGCAATGAAGATGGAACAGGACGCCTTATAGAGAGGAGATAAGGCTTGAAACATCGTCTGGCTGCATCTGGCTTAAAGTAGAGTTATGGAAAGTGGAGGTATTTGTTACCTCTTTTCCAAACCATCCCGGTGGGGTATAGGATAATGCGGTTTCCTCGTCTGGAAACTCCACTTCTGCAAGGTATAATCCCTCAAATAATCCATGAAAGATATCTAATTCAATTGTCAACTCATTCTTTTCCGGAATTTTATACCGGGTCTTTGATATAATATTTCCTTCTGTTTTACTTAACAATTTCTTATAGGCTTCTTCCGGTAACGGAAATTCCACTTCTTCTCTTGACATAAGCCCTTGTCCCTTGTAGGTAAGGATAAAAGTATCATTCTTTTTTCGGATACGTAATACCGGATTGGTGATGATATATGCCTGTTCTAAGTGATTATGAGGGTATTGCTCTAAATTGTCAGGTAATAGTTTTTCATTGATTAGAAATTTTCGCTCGATTTCCATGTGGTGTGCCTCCTGATTTTATTTTATTCTATTGATATTTTACTTTGTAAAATAGACAAATGCAATACATTATGATAAAGTAGAAACGTATAAAAAAGTAACGGAATTAAGTGTTCAGGAGGCGATAGAATGAAAAAAGCATATTTATTTTTGGCAACAGGATTTGAGGAAGTGGAAGCATTGACAGTTGTAGATTTGTTGCGAAGAGGTGGTGTAGATTGTAAGACGGTATCCGTATCGGGAGACTATGATGTGACAAGTTCGCATAATGTTACTGTCCGGGCAGATTTATTATTTGATGAGACAAACCTTACAGATGGACAGATGCTGATTCTTCCAGGGGGGATACCGGGAACACCGAATCTCAAGGCACATGCAGGTTTGGCAAGATTGATAGAGCAGTATCGTAATGATGAAAAATATTTGGCGGCAGTTTGTGCAGCACCTACCGTATATGGTGAAATGGGGTTGTTGAAGGGAAGAGATGCAACCTGTTATCCGGGAATGGAAGACGGATTGGTGGGCGCTAATGTTAAGGCAGACAATGTTGTCTGTGATGGGCAGTTTGTCACAAGCCGTGGAATGGGAACATGCATTGATTTTGGTCTGAAATTGCTGACGTTACTTACGGATGATAAGAATGCTAAGACGGTAGGAAATAAGATTGTTTACCATAAGTAATAGATGAGAAGATAATATAGAAGGACATGACATATGTATCACATTCAGATTTCAGTTCGTAGTCTGGTAGAGTTCATTTTTCGAAGCGGGGATATCACCAGTGGGGATGGCAGCTTTTCAAAGGATGCCATGTTAGAAGGTGGTCGGATTCATCGTAAGATTCAGGGAAAGATGGGACTGGACTACGAGGCAGAAGTGCCCCTTAAGATTACAATTGCAAAGCCGGATTTTGAGTTGACCATAGAAGGACGAGCAGATGGCATTTTAACAGAAAAAGACGGTGTAACAGTGGATGAGATAAAGGGAGTCTATAAAAATTTAGAGCATATGGAATGTCCTGTTTTTGTGCATCAGGCCCAGGCAATGGTGTATGCTTATATTTATGCCCATGATCATGGATTAGAACGGATTACAGTTCAGATGACATATTGTAATCTGGACACGGAAGCAATCAGACGTTTTCGGTTGGATTATACATTTTCTGAGCTGGAGAAATGGTTCCATCAGCTTATCCTGGAATATTGTAAATGGGCGCAATTTGAAGTGGATAACCGGACACTGCGGAATGCCTCCATTGAGGGTTTGAAATTTCCATATCCTTATCGTGAAGGGCAGCGGGATATGGCTGGTACCGTATATTTATGTATTAAGAATCGTCAGAATCTGTTTGTACAGGCACCAACAGGAATCGGAAAGACTATGGCGGCTGTGTACCCTTCAGTGAAGGCAATGGGGGATGGATACGGCGAGAAATTGTTCTATCTGACAGCAAAGACGATTGCCCGTGGCGTGGCAGTAGATAGTCTGGAAATATTACGGTCACAAGGACTTTATTTCAAGAGTGTGATGATTACGGCAAAAGAGAAGATTTGTCCACAGGAAGAGATGGAATGCGATCCG
This sequence comes from uncultured Clostridium sp., assembly GCA_945915475.1. Lineage (GTDB taxonomy): Bacteria > Bacillota > Clostridia > Lachnospirales > Lachnospiraceae > CAG-590. The sequence continues at coordinate 41,366 of CAMEFI010000013.1, forward strand.
GAAAAATGTCCTTACGCAAAAGGGCATTATGACCGGATTAACAAGGCCATTTATGATTGCATTACAAAGGAGTTTAATATTACAAGAGATGTGCTACTACAGTATGCGAATGAGCATATGGTCTGCCCTTTTGAACTAGGATTAGATGTGAGTCTGTTTGTGGATGGTATTATCTGCGATTATAATTATGTATTTGATCCAAGGGTAAAGCTTCGGCGGTATTTTGCGGAAGGGGCAAAAGGGGATTTTTTATTTCTGGTAGATGAGGCACATAATCTGGTGGAACGGGCATCAGCTATGTATAGTGCAGCCATCTGCAAAGAAGATTTTCTGAATATGAGAAAATTGCTGTTACCTTATAATGGAAAGATCGGCAGACTTCTTTCGGCTTGTAATAAAGAAATGCTGGCATATAAAAAAGAATGTGATAATGCCAAAGGTTATGTGATAATTGCAGATATGGAATCCTTATATGTGAAACTATTAAGACTGCATGCGCAGATGGAGTCTTTTATGGAAGAGAGCAAGGAGATTACGGCGTTAAAATCACATCAGGAGGAAATTCTGGATTTTTATTTTAAGATTAACCAGTTTCTCAATATCTATGAATTAGTAGATGAAAGCTATGAAATCTATGGGGAACAGGTGACGGACAAATCTTTCATGATAAAATTATACTGTATTCATCCTGCACATAACTTAAGTGATTGCATTGAAAAAGGAAATGCAACCATATTCTTTTCAGCAACCATGTTACCAATCCAGTATTATAAGGAATTGCTGCATAATGATGAGGGAGACTATGCAATCTATATTCCGTCACCATTTCCGAAACGGCACAGAAGATTGTTAGTGGGAACGGATGTAAGCAGTCGATATCGTGTAAGAGGACCTGCGCAGTACGAAAAAATGGCTCGTTATCTGGACATTTTGGTGCATGGTAAAACAGGCAATTATATGGCATTTTTTCCTTCTTATAAAATGTTAGAGGATGTATATGAGACGGCAAAGAGTTTGAAACTTTTATCGGATATTGAGGTGGTGAAACAGACGGCACATTTATCGGAGGAGGAACGTGAACAATTTTTAAGGCGATTTGCAATGGATGGAGAGCCGGTGCTGGGTTTTTGCATTTTAGGTGGTATTTTCTCGGAAGGAATTGATCTTGTAGGTGAGCGGTTAATTGGAACGGCAATAATAGGAACCGGACTTCCCATGGTGTGCAACGAGAGGGAAATTCAGCAGCATTATTTTGAGGAAAGAGAAGGAAAAGGATTTGAATATGCGTACTTATATCCCGGCATGAATAAGGTCCAACAGGCAGCAGGGAGGGTAATCCGGACAATGGAAGACAAAGGAATCATTTTGTTATTGGATGACCGGTTTATAACCAGACAGGTGGTGGAGACTTTTCCTGTGGAATGGGCAGATTATGAGGTGATTAATCTGAATACAGCGGCGGAACATATCCATACTTTCTGGACAACATTTGAATAAATAAAAGGCAATCAATGAAATGCTGTTAGACTGGAGATTGCATGGCGGAGAAAAAAGAGGTATAATATAGCAGAATTGGCAGATTGTTAAGTCAGTCTGATATATATAATGAGGAGAACGAATGAAGAGATTATATGTAAGTGATTTGGATGGCACATTATTGAATCGAAATGCACAGTTAAGTGATGTGACGGTAGATGTGATTAATCGGGGAATTGAGAAGGGACTGAATTTTACTATTTCAACAGCGAGGACCCCTACAACAGCCCTGAAGATTTTAGAACCATTGCATTTGAGGCTCCCTGTAATGATGATGAATGGCGTGCTTGTGTATGATATGAAGTCACGCAGATATCTCAAGAAGGAAGTTATGGATGAAGAAGTGGTTATGGTGTTGCTTGGCCTCATCAAGACAAGAGGACTTAATTGTTTCTTATATGGTTTAACTGATGATACATTTTGTGCATACTATGATAGTGTAGAATCAACATCGCTTAATTATTTCCGTAATGAAAGGATCATGAAATACAATAAGAAATTCACGGAGGTTCCGGATTTGAGTCTGGTCGCAGGAAACAATATCATTTATTGTATGCTGCGAGAACCGAAGGAGAAGTTAGAAGGATTTTACAAGGAACTTTCTGTGGTGAAGGGCGTGAAGACCGAATTCTACGCCGATATCTACAGTGATGATTATTACATGTTAGAGATATACAGCGAGAAGGCGTCAAAGAAAGAAGCCCTTAATTTCCTGCGAGAGCAGGCACACTATGACAGTGTGATAAGTTTTGGAGACAACCTGAATGATGTGGCACTGTGGGAGGCTAGTGATTGTTTTTATGCTGTGTCAAATGCGCATCCAGAGATTCAGAATATGGCACATTCTGTTTTGCCATCAAATGAAGAAAATGGCGTGGCTATGTATATAGAGCAGATGATGAAACAGACTGGAGAGATGGAGTAATTATGGAGAATATTACAGTAAAAGATATCGTTAAAATGACAGGTGGTGTGTTGCTGTGTGGCGATGAGAATACACCGGTTACGGATATCTGTATCAATTCAAAGATCATCAAGGAAGGGGACTTATTTATTCCCATTATCGGTGAGCGTGTCGATGCGCATCGGTTTATTGAGTCTGCATTAGAGAAAGGTGCTGCGACACTTACTTCTCAACATAATGGGGTGGTGGTTGCTGACAAACCATATATTCGCGTGGATGATACGATAGATGCATTACAGCGGATTGGAAAGGCAATCCGACAACGTCTCAGTGATATTCCGGTTGTGGCAGTTACTGGAAGTGTTGGTAAGACGACTACAAGAGAGATGATCACGCAGGCCCTTTCTTCCGGGAAGAAGACATTTCATACGGAGAAGAACCTGAATTCACAGATTGGTGTACCCATTACTTTAAGTCGGATGAGCAGTGAAGATGAGATTGCTGTTTTAGAGTTGGGAATTAGTGAAGAAGGTCAGATGGATGTTCTATCTGATATGGTGAAACCGGATATGGCAGTGGTTACAACCATTGGAGTAGCGCATATTGAGTTTATGAAGACACAGGAGAATATCAGAAAACAGAAACTTTGTATTGTACATTCCATGAAAGAGGGCGGAACCCTGTTTTTAAATGGAGATGATGCTCTGTTAAAAGATGCAGTAGAGAACGAACAGATTACCTGTCGGACATTATTCTATGGAACACAGGACTGGTGTGATTATTATGCTAAGGATATTGTGTACCATGACGGGTATACGACTTTTACCTGTGTGCATGGAAAAGAAAATGTTAGTGTTACATTGAATACACTTGGTAAGCATAATGTTGGAAACTGTGTGGCAGCGCTTGCAGTTGCTAACGAAAATGGTATCCCCATGGAACAGGCTTCCAAAGCATTTGCAAAATTCGAAGGACAACGGCAGAAGGTTATTCATTTAGAACACAAATTCACAATTATTGATGATACTTACAATGCGAGTCCGGATTCAATGAAAGCAAGCATTAATGTACTTTGTGATATGCCATGTGAAGGTAAACGGGTTGCAGTACTTGGAGATATGTTCGAATTAGGTGAAAATGAAGTGGAGTATCATAGAGAAATTGGAAAGTTTCTTTTAGATAAACCCATTGATGAGTTGGTGGTATTGGGTGAATTGGCACAGAATATCAAAGCTGTATTAGAAGAGAATTCGTCTCCTGTTAAGGTATATACGTTTTCTGATAATGAGGAAGCGGCAATCTATCTGATGGCAACTTTACGTCCGGAGGATGTGGTTCTTGTGAAGGCATCAAATGGCATGAATCTCAAAGAAATTGTGAACATTTTGTTTAATTAATAACGGATTACTTAATGTATATATTTTTTATTTCCTAAAAAAATATACTTGACAATTAACAGGTCTGACGTTATCATATCAATAACAGTAATTATTACTGTTTTATAAGAATCTAATCAGTATAACTGATTTAGGAATATTATATAAGAAAAGGAGATAAGATTATGAAGTTTGTATGTTCAGTGTGTGGTTATGTGTATGAAGGAGATCAGGCACCGGCTGAATGCCCGGTATGTCATGTTGGAGCAGATAAGTTCAAAGCTGTAGAGGGCGAACTTACTCTTGCAGCAGAGCATGAATTTGGTGTATATGCTTCCACTGTTAAGAACAATCCGGAAATCAGTGAAGAAGATAAAAAGTATATCTTCGAGCAGTTGAAGGCTAATTTCGAAGGTGAGTGTTCAGAGGTTGGTATGTATCTTTGCATGGCTCGTGTAGCACATCGTGAAGGATATCCGGAGATTGGTCTTTACTGGGAGAAGGCTGCTTATGAGGAGGCAGAGCATGCAGCTAAGTTTGCTGAGATGTTAGGAGAGGATCTTGAGCCTAACATGACAGCTTCTACGAAGAAGAATCTTGCATGGAGAGTTGATTGTGAGTTCGGTGCAACAGCTGGTAAAGTAGATTTGGCTAAGTGCGCTAAGAAGAACAACTTAGATGCAATCCATGATACTGTTCATGAGATGGCAAGAGACGAGGCAAGACATGGCAAGGCTCTTAAGGGATTACTTGAGAGATACTTCGGTTAAGATGAACCATTTGAGATAAGAACAGATAGAGGAATGAGTTTTTGGACTTGTTCCTCTTTTTCTTTTGTGCAAAATGTCTGTAAACTTTCTGTTTTTTTTCAAATGCTTGTAAATACTAGAGAAAATGGGCGAAAAGGTTGCAAATATTTAATTTATAGAGTAGTATGAAGTTGTTAACATGTAACTTGAGTTTATATTACATACATATTATTATCAAAGTGGAGGATATTTAAGATGGCAACAACAAAGAAGAACACTGCAGATCAGGTTAAGGCTGCTATGGCTAAGGTAGAAGCAGCAAAGGCAGCGGAAGCAGCAAAGGCAGATACAAAGAAAGCAGCAGAGGCAAAGACAGTCGCAGCTAAGGCACCTGTAAAGGCAGCAGAGAAAAAGGCACCAGCTAAGACTACTGCAAAAGCAGCAGAGAAGAAAGCACCAGCTAAGGCACCTGCAAAGGCAGCAGAGAAGAAAGCGCCAGCTAAGACTACTGCAACCAAGACAGCAGCTAAGAAAGCTCCTGCTAAGAAAGCTACAACAACAGCTAAGAAGCCTGCAGCAAAGAAAACAGAGACTGTAATTATTCAGTGCTTTGGATATGAAGTATCAACAGCAGATATCTCTGCTAAGGTTTTAGAAGCAGTTGGTAAGAAGACTGTAAAAGAGCTTAATATTTACGTAAAGCCAGAAGAGGGAATGGTTTATTACACCGCTGATGGCGAGCAGGGAAATGTAGCTTTATAAGATACGTTAAAAACATTAGAAATTTATTTTCATTTATGTTACGATAATACATGTAATGAGCAGCAGAAAGCGTAAGTCCAATTATGGGTTTACGCTTTTTGCTGCTTTTTGATATTAGGCGTTTGCGAAACGCCTGTTTCTTCTATTAACGTTGTGCAATTTGACAATATCCTCACAGGCACGCTTGCGCTGCTCTCGCCTCGCAGCGGTACTAAACTCGTGCTTCACACTCGTTAAGTACCGGCGGTCTCAAAGCACCTGCTTAGGATACTTGTCAAATCTGCACAACTCAATATGCATTTTCAAGAGTTTCGCAATTACCTATTTTTGATATGTAAAAAAGGAGAGTAAGAAGAAATGAAAGAGATGGATTTAGGAAATGATAAGATTGGAAAGCTGGTGAAACAATTTTCCATACCTTGTGTTATTAGTCTTGGTGGACAGCCAATCATCGGATATAATATGGGTGCGGGAATGTATTCGAATCTTTTTAGGTGGTATCATTTTGACCTGTTATGTGAAATCGGCAGCGGTTATTCTGCAATCTATGGGAAATAGTATAAAGTCAACAATCCTTGCATTACTTAGGGACGTGATTGTTTTTGTTCCGGCATCCATTATCATTGCGACTATTTCTAAGAGTATTGTTACCATGCTTTGGACTGCTGTTATTGCGGATATAGTGGCAGCAATTATAGGTTTTATATTTGTGATGACGGAGATTCGCAAATATGAAAAAAGCTGGAGAGATGGAATAAGGAAAGGAAAAATAGTAGTCTGGTGAGGAAGAATCAGTTGACAAGATGGGAGTGGTAAGGTATCATAAATCTATACGAATTGGATAATCTGGTAAACTCATGGAAACGTGACGACACAAAGCTCTAGAGCCTGTAAAATGGCAGTCAGCTGCAATTATTAGTGAATGTAAGGCATCTTTCTATGTAAAGATGTCTTTTGTTATATATGTAATGTGGATTAGGGAGAAGAGTATGGTTGGCTATTATTACGGAAATGATTACGACTCCGGTTATAATGGCGGAGCGGATTATTAATTAATATAACAAAGGAGGACGTTATTATGGCAAACAGATTCGTATTGAACGAAACATCTTATCATGGGGCAGGTGCAATCAGGGACATTGCAACCGAGACGAAGACCAGAGGGTTCAAGAAAGCATTTGTATGCTCAGATCCGGACCTGGTGAAATTTGGTGTAACACAGAAAGTACTGGATGTATTGGATGAGAATGGTATGACATATGAATTGTATTCCAATATCAAACCAAATCCAACTATTGAAAATGTGCAGACAGGTGTGCAGGCATTTAAGAATGCAGGCACAGATTATATCATTGCAATCGGTGGTGGATCATCTATGGATACTGCTAAAGCAATTGGTATTATTATCAATAATCCGGAACATGAGGATGTTGTAAGCCTTGAAGGAGCAGTCGTTACAAAGAATAAGAGTGTACCAATATTTGCAGTTCCCACAACAGCTGGTACAGCTGCGGAGGTTACCATTAATTATGTGATTACGGATGCTGAGAAGAATCGTAAGATGGTATGTGTAGATCCGCATGATATTCCAGTTGTTGCATTTATTGATCCGGAGATGATGGCATCTATGCCGAAGGGGCTTACGGCTGCAACAGGAATGGATGCACTTACACATGCGATTGAAGGATATATTACTGCAGGGGCATGGGAACTGTCAGACATGTTTCATTTGAAAGCGATAGAAATTATTGCACGTTCTCTTCGTGGAGCGGTAGATAATACACCGGAAGGAAGAGAGGGTATGGCACTTGGGCAGTATGTGGCAGGCATGGGCTTTTCTAATGTTGGCCTTGGAATTGTACATTCTATGGCACATCCCCTTGGTGCATTATATGATACGCCGCATGGTATAGCCAATGCAATTATTTTACCAACAGTTATGGAATATAATGCAGAAGCAACCGGAGAGAAATATCGTGATATAGCAAAGGCAATGGGAGTAGAAGGAACCGAAAATATGTCACAGGAAGAATACCGAAAAGCAGCCATTGATGCAGTGAAACAACTTTCTAAGGATGTTGGAATTCCGGATAACCTGAGAGATATTGTAAAAAGAGAAGATATTCCGTTCCTTGCACAGTCTGCTTATGATGATGCATGCAGACCGGGTAATCCAAAGGAGACAAGTGTAGAGGATATTACAAAACTCTATGAGAGTTTAATGTAGAAATCTGACACTTTGCACCGATTCACAAAGCCTTACGGATGGTCACAGGTTATATAATGTGAAGATCCGCAGGGCTTTTTTCATGTGAAAAAATATATATAATATTGTGAAGAATACAGAAAAATTAAGGTGTCACATATGAGAAATAGTGATAAAATAGAAGGGTAAATGATTTGGTAAAGTCATACATTTATGATATCAATAAGTGCATATAAGGAGGACACGGGATATGAAGATAGGATTTATAGGTTGCGGCAATATGGCTACCGCAATGATAAAGGGAATTATCGGAAATAGTATTGCAACAAAGGATGATATCATGGGGGCTGATCTGTCCCAGGCGAGTATTGATAAGATATTTGCTGATGTGGGGATTGCGGTGACCACAGATAACAAAAAAGTTGCAGGTGAGGTGGATGTTTTAGTACTTTCTGTGAAACCACAATTTTATGAGACGGTAATTCATGAGATTAGAGATAATGTTACAGAAAAACAACTGATCATAACGATTGCGCCAGGTAAGACGCTTGCGTGGTTAGGAGAACAGTTTGGGAAGAAGGTAAAGATTGTCCGTACTATGCCGAATACCCCGGCATTAGTGGGAGAGGGCATTACGGCAGCCTGCTATAATGAGAACGTGACACAGGAAGAATTAGAGACTGTTACCGGTATTTTACGTGGATTTGGTAAATGTGAAGTGGTTCCGGAGCATTTGATGGATGTGGTTACTTCCGTCAGTGGGAGTTCTCCTGCGTATGTATTCCTGTTTATTGAAGCAATGGCAGATGGAGCGGTTGCAGATGGAATGCCAAGAGCACAGGCCTATGAATTTGCGGCTCAGGCAGTGCTTGGCAGTGCTAAAATGGTGTTAGAGACAGGTAAACATCCGGGTGAATTGAAAGATATGGTATGCTCCCCGGGGGGAACCACCATTGAGGCAGTACGTGTTCTGGAAGAAAAAGGAATGCGCAGTGCCGTATTTGAAGCGGTAAAAGCTTGTACAAGAAAATCAAGAGGGTTATGATACACAAGGGCACATTACATATTATTCTAGAATAAGAATAGAAATAATATGTGTGTAAATAAATGAGGAGGATATATTTATGCAGTATGAGATTATAGGAAAAACAGTGCCGGCAGTGGAGATTACATTAGACCGGGGAGAATCCATGTATACCCAGAGTGGAGGCATGATCTGGCAGACAGAAGGAATTGAAATGAAGACAAATACAAAGGGAGGTCTGATGAAAGGACTTGGAAGGATGTTATCTGGTGAGTCTTTGTTTATGGCAACATATTCTGCTTATCAGGATGGCGCCAAGATTGCCTTTGGTTCTACTGTTCCGGGAGATGTAATTGCAGTCAATTTAACCGGTACTCCGGGAATTATCGCCCAAAAACGTGCATTTCTATGTGCCCAGGATGGGGTTGATGTGTCCATTACCTTGACAAAGAAATTTTCTGCAGGATTATTTGGCGGAGAGGGTTTTATTCTGGAGGATATTAGTGGAAGCGGATATGCATTTTTGGAGGTGGATGGCGATCAGGTAGTCAGAGAATTGGCTCCTGGGGAAGTTCTTAAAGTGGATACAGGTAATGTTGTAGCCTTTGATAAAACTGTACGTTATGAGATAGAAACAGTGAAAGGACTTGGCAATATCTTCTTTGGCGGTGAAGGATTGTTTCTGACCAAATTGGTAGGACCGGGACGTGTGGTTCTTCAGACACAGAACTTTAACGATTTTGCCGGACGTATCATCTCCATGATGCCATCTCGCAGCTAATACTATATAGGTGCATTCTTGATTATACAAAAAGAAAGGGCGTGGCACATTATGTGTCACGCCCTTGGTATATATGTAATAAAAGGGGAGATTAATTTTCACCCTGGAGGGCTGCATATCCTTCTTCTCCGGTTCTTACTTTGATGACATTCTCTACATCATATACGAAGATCTTACCATCACCAATATTACCTGTGTAAAGAGCTTTCTTTGCAGCTTTTACAACAGTAGCTACAGGAACCTTACTTACGATAACTTCTACCTTTACTTTTGGAAGTAAAGACATTTCCATCTCAACTCCACGATAGTACTTGGTTGCACCTTTCTGGGCACCGCATCCAAGAACCTGTGTAACAGTAATACCGGTAACACCGGCTGCATTTAAGGCAGATTTGAGTTCTTCAAATTTGCTCTGCTTACAGATGATGTCAATCTTAGAAAGTTTGACATCGGAAGCCACAGGAGTTTTATTCTCAACAATCTGTACTGGAACAGCATCATCCATTGAGATACCGGAGCCTGCAATCTCACCATCGATATCATCAGGAGAGAATGGTGCTAAATCATTTGCCATAGAAGAACCACTGATACGATCGCCGTATGTTAAGAATCCGGCATAAGCAGTTTCCAAACCATGCTCTGTTGCATCCAAACCGATAATTTCTTCTTCCGGAGTAACACGAAGACCAAATATTTTTTTGATTATAATGAATGTAATAGTAATTGTAATAGCTGTCCATAAAGCAGTTGCCAACATACCGGTTAACTGAATCCCCAAAAGCTTGAATCCACCACCATAGAACAAACCAAGTAATGGATTGCCCTGGCTATCTGCAAGACTGTAAGTTGGAGCTGTATCAGTTGCAAATAAACCAACTGCAATGGTACCCCAGATACCATTTATCATATGTACGGCAACAGCACCGACAGGATCGTCGACGTGGATAACATGATCACAGAACCAAACACCAAATACGACCAAGACACCAGAAACAGCACCAATAATTGTAGCACCCAAAGCATCAGATACATCACAAGGAGCTGTGATAGCAACCAAACCTGCTAAGGAAGCATTTAAACACATAGAAACATCAGGCTTACCATATTTGATCCATGTGAAGATCATACATACTACAGTAGCAACTGCAGGAGCAATGGTTGTTGTTACAAAGATAGCACCTAACTGTTCAACGCTTGTTGCAGCAGCACCATTGAATCCGTACCAGCCAAGCCAGAGGATAAATACACCTAAAGCACCGAGTGCAATGTTATGTCCAGGAAAGGCTCCAATTTTAATTTTTCCATCTTTGTTTTTTGTGAACTTTCCGATTCTAGGTCCGAGGATAGCTGCACCGATTAATGCAGAAATACCACCGACCATATGAATACAGTTCGAACCAGCGAAATCATGGAATCCCATCTGGGCTAACCAACCACCGCCCCATGTCCAGTGTGCTTCAATCGGATAAATGATTGCTGAAATGACTGCGGAATAGATACAGTAAGATAAGAACTTGGTTCTTTCTGCCATGGCTCCGGAAACGATGGTAGCAGTTGTTGCACAGAATACTAAGTTAAATACGAAATTCGACCAGTCAAAATTTGCATAGTCTGTGAAAATTTTGAAATTGGGAGTTCCGGTGAAACCACCAAGTGCATCTTCTCCTAAGAATAATCCAAAACCGATTAAGATGAACATAACAGTACCGATACAAAAGTCCATCAGGTTTTTCATAATAATGTTACCGGTGTTCTTTGCCCGGGTAAATCCGGCCTCCACCATTGCAAAACCAGCTTGCATCCAAAATACCAGTGCGGCACCGATCAGGAACCAGACGCCAAACACTTCGCCATTAATGGCGCTTAAAATTTCTTCTGTCATAAGACATTCCTCCTTCTCATTATTAAAATATAAAAGACGCCTTACCCACTTGGTACGAAAGTAGAATGCTCTCGTTCCAACTGGGAAAGACGCCTTTGTCTTTGTGGGATAATTCCCTCGTTATGAAGATAAAAAAGGTGCAACACATCTATCTGTGAAGCACCTTTGCTCTTAACAATTCCCTATTATACTTAATATTGTTAATTTGTCAATACTATTTTTTTATTTTTTTAGGACAAAATGAAAAACACATTGAAAAAATGGGGGATAAAACATTAAAGAAGTTAAGTATGGTGGGGATTGCATTGTAAGCAAGATGCGTGTATCATATCAGAAAGCAGGGTGAAAACCTTACATGTGAAAGAGAATTTAGGAGAATAGAATGACGGAGACTATGGGATTCAGAGAAAATAAAATAAGAGTATCTTCTATAGAAGATATGTCGGGATGTATATATTATGAATGGCAGATGGATGGAGAATACCTATATATTCCGGATGGTAGAAAACATTATATATGGAAAGACAGGCTGTATACTTTTTCGTATGAAAAAAAGGTGAGAAGCTTGCAGTGTGATAACAAACTGGTTTGCGGAGTGTGTATTGCACCTTTTTATGTGGTGACAGGAACAGAAGACAGGATAATAGCATTTTTCAGAGAAATTACGAATATGTCTTCTAGCGAGGAAAGATCCAGGTATTTTCGAAGGAATTGGATGCAGGTATTTTCTGTGAAAAGGGTACATCCCCTCTTGACACAGATTATTGGCATCATCGAAGAGTCCAAAGGTCGTGCCATGATGGAGAATATTGCGGATGAACTGGACTATTCTACCAGACAAATGGAGACGGTGTTTCAAAGACAGTACGGGTATGGACCAAAGTTTTATAGTCGTATTATCCGGCTACATACAGCGATCAACAGTATGTTACAGTATCCGGAGTATACACTTGCCTATATTGCAGAACAGACGGGGTATTCGGATCCTTCTCATTTTCAAAGGGAATTTAAAAGATTTGTGGGCATGACACCCAAATTATTCCTGCAGGAATATGTAAGGTATAGCTCGGAACAAATTTACAATAGTATTTTCAAAAAAGATTTGCTATAATGAACGCATGAGCGCAAACACGAATTCAATATGGAGGTAATACACATGGATGATAACAACAAAGATGCGCATGATAATAAGAATGACGACTACGAAAAATATTGTTATCTGTGTCGCAGACCGGAATCCCAGGTGGGAAAACTGATTTATCTTCCGAATAATATTAATATATGTCAGGATTGTATGCAGAAAACATTTGATAGCTTTAATAGTGGTGGAATGCAATTTATGGATTTTTCCAATCTGCCGAATATGAATATGAACCAGTTTATGCCGGTGGATGATATACCGAAGAAACAGAAGGTAAAGAAGAAAAAGAAGAAAGAAAAAAAGGAAGAGCCGGAAATGACATTAAGCACGATTCCAGCACCACATGAGATGAAAGCAAAGTTAGATGAGTATGTCATTGGTCAGGATTATGCGAAGAAGGTCATTTCGGTTGCAGTATATAATCATTATAAGAGAGTTTTGACAGATACAATGGACGATATAGAGATTGAAAAGTCAAATATGCTGATGGTTGGTCCGACGGGTTCTGGAAAAACGTATTTGGTGAAGACAATTGCACGTATATTGAATGTACCACTTGCCATTACAGATGCAACGACACTGACAGAGGCCGGATATATTGGTGATGATGTGGAGAGTGTACTTTCCAAGTTATTAGCTGCGGCAGATAATGATGTCGATAAGGCAGAACGTGGTATTGTATTTATTGATGAGATTGATAAGATTGCTAAGAAACGTAACACGAATTCCCGGGATGTCAGTGGAGAGGCAGTTCAGCAGGGACTACTTAAGATATTAGAGGGTGCAGAAGTGGAAGTACCGGTTGGTTCTGGAAGTAAGAATGCGATGGTTCCACTGACAACAATGAATACCCGGAATATTTTATTTATCTGTGGAGGTGCATTCCCGGATATCGAAGATATTATCAAAGCCCGACTGAATAAGAAGTCATCAATTGGTTTTGAAGCAGATCTGAAGGACAAGTATGACAAAGACCGCAATCTTCTACAAAAGGTTACGGTGGAAGATTTGCGGGAGTTTGGAATGATTCCGGAGTTTTTAGGTCGTTTACCGATTCTGTTCTCATTAGAGGGATTAGACGAGGATATGCTTGTGCAGATCATGAAAGAGCCGAAAAATGCGATTTTGAAGCAATATAAGAAACTGTTAGCATTAGATGGCGTGGATTTGCGCTTTGATGATAGTGCTTACCATGCGATTGCGAAACGTGCATTAGAGAAGAAGACAGGTGCGAGAGCACTTCGCGCCATTATAGAGGAATTTATGTTAGATATCATGTATCAGATTCCAAGAGATGATAACATTGGCAGAGTTACCATCACAAAAGATTACATTGAAGGAACAGGAGGACCTGTTTTAGAGATGCGTGGGACGTTGGCATTAGAAGAGGATGAACATCCGGGATTAGATGCTGAATGAAAGTGATATAGAAGGGAATGTTAAAAGTAATAGCTGTTTGATAGCAGCAATATTATAAGAAATGCACAAGGAGGCAGAAACATGGAACGCAAAAATGCATGGAAAGATTACGATAAGAAGGCAACAAAGGAGTTAGAGACACTTTGTAAGGAATACCGTAAGTTCTTAGACAACGGAAAGACGGAACGGGAATGTGTGAGATACATTGTTCGGTTGGCAGAGAAAGCCGGATATCAGGATCTTGAGGAAGTAAAGAAGTCTGGTAAGAAGTTGAAGACTGGTGATAAAGTATATGCAGTGAATATGAAGAAGGCAATCGCTTTATTCCAGATTGGCTCTGCACCAATTGAAGAGGGATTGAACATTCTTGGTGCCCATATTGATTCTCCCAGAATGGATGTGAAGCAGAATCCATTATATGAGGATACAGACCTTGCCTATTTGGATACCCATTATTATGGAGGCATTAAGAAATACCAGTGGGTAACGCTTCCACTTGCGATTCATGGCGTGGTTGCAAAGAAAAACGGTGATATTGTTGAGATTGTAATTGGTGAAGATGAAAAAGATCCGATTTTTTGTGTGACAGATCTGTTGATTCATTTAGCCGGTGAGCAGTTAGATAAGAAGGGCGCAAAAGTAGTAGAGGGCGAGCAGTTAGATATTCTGGTTGGCAGCCAGCCGCTTCCAAAAGAAGAGAAAGAGCCGGTTAAGAAGATGGTATTGTCTATTCTGAAGAAGAAGTATGGTATGGAAGAAGAAGATTTTCTTTCTGCAGAATTAGAAATTGTACCTGCGGGAAAGGCAAGGGAAGCAGGATTAGACGCTTCCATGATCATGGCATATGGGCAGGATGACCGTGTCTGTGCTTATACATCGGCTGTTGCAATGCTGGATATGGAACATGTGACCCGTACGGCCTGCTGTTTGCTGGTAGACAAAGAAGAAATTGGTTCGGTTGGTGCAACCGGTATGCAGTCAAAGTTTTTTGAGAATACAGTGGCAGAGTTGTTAGAAGCAATGGGTGAGTATTCTGAGCTTACGTTAAAGAGATGTTTAGCGGGTTCTTATATGCTTTCTTCTGATGTGTCGGCAGCCTATGATCCCAATTATGCCAGTGCGTTTGAAAAGAAAAATGCCGCATATTTTGGACGTGGGGTAGTATTTAATAAATTCACCGGATCCCGTGGTAAATCAGGCTCCAATGATGCCAATGCAGAGTATATTGGAAAGCTTCGTAAGATTATGGATGATAATCATGTGGCATTCCAGACGGCAGAACTTGGTAAGGTTGATATTGGTGGTGGCGGAACCATTGCCTATATTTTGTCGCTGTATGGCATGAATGTGATTGACAGTGGCGTTGCAGTACTGAATATGCATGCACCATGGGAAATCACCAGTAAGGCAGATGTGTATGAGGCATACAAGTCGTATAAGGCATTTTTGAAAGATGCATAATTAAGTTTGCACTATGGAAAATCACTTCATTGTATATATATGAATATAATAAATGGAGTAATGTATGTGTGATAGTGATATGACCTGTGAAGAAATGATATACAGCAATGAGTATTCGGATTATATAATTAATTATCTAAAGGGGTTCGAAGGAGCAGAAGAGGTCTACCGTACGGGCTGTGTGAATGTGATCGATCCAAAGATTGCAATATTTCACATGCCAAGGACGGCAGATTATCTTACTTTGCTTGAGCGAACCCCTTATTCGCATATTCCGAAACTGTTTGGATTGATGGATTCTTCGAATATGGAGGCAATCGGTGTAAAACAGGTGCAAAATCCCAATACACTTGGACTTGATGGAAAAAATGTGATAGTTGGTGTGATTGATACAGGGATTGACTACCAAAATCCACTTTTTTTAGATACCAATGGGAATTCTCGAATTGGTGTTATTTGGGATCAAACAATACAAGGATTTGAAAAAAGTGATGAAATACCGCAAACTTATTATGGCACTGCTTTTTCCAACCGGCAGATTCAGGAAGCGTTACAATCGGAAACACCTTATGATATTGTTCCATCAGTAGATGAAGATGGACATGGCACCTTTATGTCAGGCATCGCAGCAGGTGGGGAAGACAGAGTAAATGATTTTACGGGAATCGCAAGATCTGCTGAAATTGCAGTGGTGAAATTAAAACAAGCCAAACCGTATCTAAAGAAATTCTTTGGTGTGCCGGAAGAGGTAAATGCGTATTCCGAGACAGATATTATCTATGCTGTAGAATATCTGTATCGGTATGCGCTAAGCCGGAATCGTCCTATTTCCATATTTATAGGAGCAGGAAGCAGTAACGGAGGGCATTTTGGATATACATTTTTAGAGCAGTATCTTTCCATTCTTCTTGAAAATATATGGATTATGGTTAGTGCTCCTGCCGGCAATGAGGGGAGCGAACGCTTGCATTATGCAGGAAACCTGAATGAGAACATGGACTATCAATCTGTGGAATTGAATGTGGATGAAGGACAGGAGGCGTTGACACTGGAATTATGGGGAAATGCCCCTACGACATTTGCAATTGGCATTGTGTCACCCCAAGGGGAACGGTTAGAACGGATTCCGCCCCGGTTCGGGCAGGAGGAGGTGATTCAGTTACCTCTGGCACATTCAGAAATCTATGTTGCTTATCAGATGGTGGAGGTTTATACCGGTAAAGAACTAATTTTTGTAAGGCTGACCCGGCCTACACCGGGAATATGGACGTTCCAGGTCTATGCAGATGAAGGAAAACAAAGACATTTTAATATCTGGCTGCCTCTGCGACAATTTCTTCGACCGGACACCTATTTTTTAAATGCAGATCCGGAAAATACCATTACAGTACCTGGGAATGCCCCCGTCGTCATGACCATGACCGCATATAACCATCTAAATGGCAGTATATATGCAAGAGCGGGCAGAGGATATAATTCCGGAAATCGGGTAAAGCCGGATCTGGCAGCACCGGGAGTCGATGTGTATGGTCCGGGCCTACGCAATCGGTTTGTGAGGACGAGCGGAACTTCTGTTGCGGCTGCCCATAGCGCAGGGGTGATGGCACTGTTTTTACAGTGGGATGTTCAGTATTATGAATTGGGATATTTCTATGCGGCCCAGATTCAGAGCTTTTTTTATAAAAGTGCAAAGAGGGAGGATGAGTATGTATATCCGAATCCGGTGTGGGGGGCTGATGATATAATAGTGTCAAGTTAGTAAGGAACCAATAAATTCAAGGGTTTCCGCTGATTTAGTCCTAAGAAAAAATGCTGTGAGAACAGCGAAAAATGATTAGGATGAGCTCATTTTTAATCTTGAAAATTGAAAACCGAGCAACTTGACACTAAATTACCATCAAATATTCGGATGGTGTATGAAGTGTACCTTAAAAGAGGTGATAATTTAATATTTGATATTTAGGTAGGACTAAATTAGCTCTTGTGTGGACAAGTTCCATAAAGCTGACTTGGTCCTACTTTTTTATTGTAAAAAGGAGGATTCAGGATGGCAATGACAAAGCGAGAGTTAATTCAGTTCATGGACGAGCTGGTGGAGTTAGCCAGTGAGGAGAACAAGACAAGAGCAATCTTGGTAAAAGAAAAATTCATTAGTGATTTTGAGAAAAGTTACGAGTATGAAAAGGAGGTTCAGACAGAGGTTTCCTATCTGCCGCCATATTATATAGCAGCTATGCCGGATGATGTGCAGGAAGAAATAAAGCAGAAAGTAATAGCGGCACTTACCGAGCATGGTGAGTGTACCCCGGAAAACATTGAGAATGCCATGTGTTCCAAAATCTACGACTTGGAAGATCTGATTGATATTCGGGAGTATGTAGAGAGGATGGAGGAAGAACAGAGAAAGAAGCAGGAACAGTCGGGGAGGGGCTGCAGATGATAGGAATAGGGATATTGACAGCACTTGTAGGGTTAGTGTTTTATGCGCTGATCAGGTCGGCAGGAATGGCAGACCGTAAACTTGAGGAAATCCAGAGGCTTACCGCCGAGAGAGAGGCGGGTGGCTCAAGTGGGAATTAACGTCAGGGTACAGAAATCTCCAAAGCCTTTAGATGTTATTGAAGTACAGGCAAAGTTAGAAAGAGATTTGAGAAGCTGTATGCGGTGCAGATTCTTCTACGGAAACAACAGACAGTGTATAGCAAAGAAATGTGTAAAAGAGGACGCACAGCCTAAAGCAGTGGAGCAGAAAAAGAAAGATGAATGTATCGGGTGTCCGTACAGACAGTCAGAAAGATACTGTTTTCCATGTATGAAAAAGCTGCTTGGAATAGAGGAAAAGGAGCATGAGAAAGAAATTGTTTTTGAACAGGAGGAAAAGAAAGATGGATAGACATATTGAAGTAATCGGAATCGACCACGGCTGGTCCGGCATGAAAACGGTCAGTCAGGTATTTACCACCGGAGTAAAGGAGATTACAACGGAGCCTGCGTTTTTCAACAACGTGGTGGAGTACAACGGTTCCTACTACAAGGTAGGCGGCAGAAGATTAGAGGTAAGGGACTTGAAAGTCGAAAATGACAACTTCTATCTGCTTACGCTGGCAGCGGTGGCAAAAGAGCTGAACAGACGGGGAATGAGAAATGCAAATGTCCTTTTATCCGTTGGGTTACCGCTCACCCGTTTCGGAGCAGAAAAGCAGGACTTCATCGACTACTTATCAAGAAATAAGGAAGTGACCTTCCGGTTTGACAACGAGCAGTACCGGATGAACATTGCAAGGGTATCGGTATTCCCTCAGTGCTATGCGGCAGTTGCCGACAGAATGAAGACTCTCCCGAAAAGGGTGGTAGTTGTGGATATAGGAAGCTGGACGATTGACATTATGCCGATTGAAGATTCCGCTCCAAATGAAGCAGAGTGCATCACAATCCGGGAGGGACTGATCAAGTGCATGAGAACCATCAACGAGGAATGTATGAGGCAGTATGGCAGGGAACTTTCCGAGGAAGATATACAGGAGATCATGAGAAACGGAAAGAACGATAAACTGCCACAGAAGTACATGACGATTGTGGAGGATGCTCTCAGAGCCTATGCGGAAAAGGTATACAACATTCTTTTAGAGCATGGATATACCCTTGATGTGACAGAAATCGTCTTTGTAGGCGGTGGTGCAACCGTGCTGAAGCGTTATGGAAGCTATGAGGGTAACAATATCCAGTATATCGAGGATGTAAAGGCAAATGCCAAAGGATATGAATATCTTGGAAAGCTGTATCTTTCCACCCACAAAAAAGAGTTTGGATTATGCGACCTTAAAGAGTAACATTGATGCGGGTATCAATGCTGTCATTCCCAGCTTTGCAGCTTCCAGAAAAAGTCAGGCTCCGACCTATGAGCTGAAATGGAATGAGACGAACCAGAGATTTGAAACCACTTTGACAGACAACAACGGGGTACTGTCCGAGTTTGACCTGTCACTCAGCGGATATAGTACAAGCAGGAATGGAAACAGCCTTACCATTTATTCGTCAGAGGTTAATACAAATGACACAACAGGCACATTTACCTCAAACAGCGGTAAGGTGGAAGTGACCGGAAGCTGTGTGTTCTGGCTGACCGGAAATTCCGGGGATCAGGAGTTCGTGTCAGAAGTTCCGCATGGTGATCCGCTCCCTGCCTACATCAAGGTAAAAACGGAGAATATCGGATATGGCGAGCTTTACAAAAAGGATGAAGCAAGTGGAGTAAACTTAGCCGGAGCGGTGTACGGAATCTATTCTGACAGCTCCTGCAAAAATCTTGTGCAGACCATTACCACAGACAAGAATGGTTATGCAAAGTCCGGGGCATTGGTAGCGGGAACCTATTATATGAAGGAAATCACTGCACCGAATAAGTATGTGGTAAGTGACAAGGTTCATACCTTGCAGGTAAAGGCGGGCAAGACAACAACCGTCAATGCCACAGACAAGGAGCAGCTTGGAGCCATTACCATTTACAAGGAAGGAGAAGTCCTGACCGGGTGGAACGGTTCCAACTTCACTTACGAAGCGAGAAAGCTGCCGGGAGCGACCTTCAAGGTAACTGCCGGTGCGGATATTTACAAGGCGGATGGCACAAAGGTGTATAACAAGGGTGATCTGATTGCGGAAAACCTTGTGACTGGAAATGACGGAAAGGTGCTGTTATCCAACCTTCATTTAGGAACCTATGTGGTAACAGAAACCGTAAGCATTAACGGATATACCATCAATACCACACCTCAGACAGTCAACATTGAGTACAAGGATCAGACCGTAGAGGTACAGTATGAGGCAACCAGCATTTACAACAGCAGACAGAAGGCTGCTGTCAGCGTGACAAAGAAGGATGCCGATACGGAAAATCTTCTGGACGGAGGAAAGTACACTCTGTATGCCGGAAATGACATTAAAAATTATGATGGAAGCGTGATTGTAACAAAGGGTACAGCTTTGCAGACCGTTACAACAGGAGAGGACGGAAATGCAGCATTTACCGTAGATTTGCCTATTGCAAACAGTTACTATGTTTCCGAAACTCAGGCTCCTTACGGATATATCAGAAATTCGGAGGATATTTATTCCTTCAATTTCAATTATCTGTCAGAGACAACGGCAAGTGCATCCTTTTCCCATACTTTTGTAAACGACCATACCACAGCCAAAATCCATCTTTACAAAGTGGATAAGGAAACAGGAAAAGCAGTTCCACAGGGAGATGCAAGCCTGACAGGGGCAGTTTACGGAGTATATGCAAGAGAGGATATCGTGCATCCCGATGGTGCAACCGGAGTTATCTTTAAGGCAGGCGATCTTGTTGCAACCATTACAACCGATGAAAATGCGGAAGCCGAGATTAACAACCTTTATCTTGGAAAGTACTATCTGAAGGAAATTCAGGCACCGGAAGGGTATCTGTTAGACGAGGCAGAGCATGATGTGGTGTGTGACTATGAGGGCGATTTAGTACCGGAAGTGGCAAGAAGCACAAAGTCCGAGGAACAGGTGTATAAGCAGCCTTTCCAGCTCATTAAGGTTTCTGACAACGGAGAGGATACGGAAGCACTGCTTTTAGAGGGTGCAGGCTTTACCGCCTATCTCAAATCTTCATTAACCGTAAAGGAAGATGGAAGCTATGACTTTGACAGTGCAAAGCCTGTTGTGATTGGTTCAAACGGGGAAACAACCCTTTATACGGACAGCAAGGGGCATCTGGTGACACAGCCTATTCCTTACGGAACCTATGTGGTTGTGGAAACGGTAGTACCTCACAATGTTAAGGAAATCAAGCCTTTTGAGGTTCACATCACAGAGAACCACCCTACCGAGCCGCAGATGTGGAGAGTATTCATTGACCGTGAATTTACAGCAAAGCTCCGTATCGTAAAAAAGGACAGCAAGACCGGACAGACGGTGCTTGTTCCAAATGCTGAGTTTAAGATTTACAATCTGGAAACAAAGGAATATGTTGTGCAGTACACCACTTATCCTACAAAAGTGAAGCATACTTCTTTCTTCACTGATGGGGATGGAGACTTAATCCTGCCGGAAACATTGAAACTTGGTAATTACCGCATTGAGGAAGTGGCAGCACCGGATGGATATGTGGTAAATGAGGACTATATCACTTTTGCGGTGGATACAGATACCGCTTATGAAACTGATCCTGACACCTACGAGGCAATCATTACCGCTGACTATGTGGATCAGCCTGCTGTTGGTGAGTTGACTGTTGAGAAGAAAGGCGAGGTTCTGGATTCCTACAAAGGCGGTCTGTTTGCGGACAGCGAGGAAAAGAAATTTGTCTATAAGGAAGGAAGCCTTGCAGGAGCAGAGTTTGCAGTCTATGCAGCCGAGGACATTTATACCAACGACTACCAGAAGGACGAAAACGGAGAGCGTACAAAGTATTACAGCGAGGGCGATCTGGTGGCAACTCTTGTCACAGATGAAAACGGAAAGGCAGTTCTTTCCGACATTCCTCTTGGAACTTACAGGGTTGTGGAAACAAAAGCTCCTTACGGATATGTTCTGAATAAAGAGGAGCAGACCGTAACTTTTGCCTATGTGGATGACAGAACTCCGGTCATCAAAGAAAGCATGACATTTGAGAATGACAGACAGAAAGTGGAATTATCCGTTTTGAAGCTGGATGAGGAAACAGAGCTTGCCATTGCCGGAGCAGAGTTTGGCTTATATGCGGCAGAGGATATTGAAAATGCAGACGGTGAAGTGATCATTGAGAAAGATACACTGCTTGAACTGGCAGTATCCGGTACAGATGGAAAAGCAGAGTTTGTTAAGGACTATCCGCTTGGTTTTTACTATGCAAAAGAGACAAAAGCTCCGGAAGGTTATGTATCTTCTGAGGAAATCGTGGATTACGATGCTTCTTATCAGGGACAGGATATTCCAGTAGTAAAGTTACAGTTTGAATTTATCAATACACCTACAACAGTGGAAATCACAAAAACAGACATTACAAGCGGCGAGGAGCTTTCCGGTGCCACACTTTCCGTGATTGACGCAGAGGGAAATGTGATTGACACATGGACATCTGTTGCAGACGAGGCACACGTTATCAAGAGACTCCATGTAGGACAGGTTTATACGCTCCGTGAAGAATTTGCTCCTTACGGATATTTGCAGGCAGAAGAAATCCAGTTTACCATTGCCGATACTGAGGAAGTCCAGACAGTAGTGATGGAGGACGAAGTGCCGACAGGAACCATTATCATCAATAAAGATGGTGAGTTCTTATGCGACATTAATTTGATCAGGGAACACTGGTATGACTTTATCTTTGACTATTTCAAGAAATCCCTTGCGGGCGTTACCTTTGAGGTCTATGCAGCAGAGGACATTGTAAGTCCTGACGGTCTTGATACCATTTATTACGAAAAGGATGAGCTTGTTGCAGAAATCGTGACCAACGATAAGGGAATTGCAAGCATTGAAAATCTGCCATTAGGCAAGTATTACCTTGTGGAGACAAAGACCTTAGAGGGATTTGTTCTGAATGAGGAACCGATAGAGGCTGATTTATCCTATGTGGATCAGTACACAAAGGTTGTCTATGCAGGCATGGATATTACCAACGAGAGACAGAAAGTGCAGGTAACTGTCATTAAGACAGATGCTGAAACCGGAGATGAGCTTGAAGGGGCAGTATTCGGTCTGTATGCGGCAGAGGACATTGAAAATGCAGACGGTAAGGTTGTTGTGGCAAAGGAGACACTTGTTGAGAAGGCTGTTACTGGAAAAGACGGAAAGTGCGTATTTACAAGTGACCTTCCTCTTGGTCAGTATTATGTGAAGGAAGTCGAAGCACCGAAGGGTTATGTGCTTGGAGAGGATATTTTTGAACTGGATGCTTCTTACCAGGGCGATGATGTGAAGGTCATTGAACTTGATGCAGAATTTGAGAACTATCCTACAAAGCTGGAAATCTCCAAAACAGATATTACCGGGGAGCATGAGTTAAAGGATGCAACCCTTTCCATTATCGACAAGGACGGTAATGTTGTGGAGACATGGAAGTCTGACGGAAAGCCTCATGTTATTGACCGCATTCCGGTGGGTGAGTATATCCTCCGTGAAGAAACAGCTCCTTATGGTTACAAGATTGCAAACGAAGTGAAGTTTACCGTGGAGAATACCAAAGAGCTTCAGCAGGTATCCATGAAGGATGAGCTTGTAAGCGGCAAAATCATCATTGAGAAAACCGATGCAGACACAGGAAAAGGCATTGCAGGTGTGGAATTTGAAATCCGCGACAAGGACGGAAATGTGATTGAAACACTTGTAACTGACAAGAACGGTCATGCTGAGTCAATGGAACTTCCGATTGCAGTATTCAAGGATGGTAACTATGTAGAGGATATTAAGTATTATGTTGTGGAAACAAAAGCAGCAGAGGGCTATATCCTTGACAGTACCCCGCATGAAGTCGTATTGCAGTATGACGATGATGCACCGGATGTTGTCGAGTACACCCTGAAATTAACAAACAAGCCGACAGAACCGAAGCTGCCACAGACCGGGGATAACATGAATCCGTGGTTGTTTGCTGGAGTAGGATTTGTGGCTATTGTCATTGGGCTAATGGTATTAAGAAGAAAAAAGAGTAATTAGTTTATTTCAGTTCTCTCGGTGAACTCCGAGAGAACTGAGTTTTGTATTCCGAGAGAACTGAGTTTTTGATGGATTTAGTGATGTAGCCATGATATAATATAAGATTATGGAGGCGAAAATAATGTTAACAAAAAATCACATTTTGGACCAAATAATAGAAATAATTGTTAGAGAGAAAGAATTTATTGAAAAGAAAAGCAAGTTAGGACTTTTTGATGATAATAAACATTGGGAAAACATCATTAGAAATTTATTAAATGATTGTTTAGGATATGAGTTGGAAAATTTGAATATGGATAAATCTAATTATCCTGGTATTGACTTGGGAGATAGAAGTAATGGTATTGGTATCCAGGTAACTACAACGAAAACGAGTGCTAAAATTAAAAATACTCTTGAAAAAATGATGAAAGAAAGAGTATATGAGGATTTCAAATCTCTGAAAGTGTTTATATTAGGTGACAAGCAGGACTCATATTCAATAGATATGCAACCATATGAGGGCAAAATACATTTTAATATAGATGAAGATATTTGGGATTTTCAAGATTTACTTAAGTTTTTGAATAACATGAATGCAACGGAACTTGCTAATATTTTAAGTTTCTTGCAAGAAGAATGTGGGAAAGGGGAGAAAAGTCAAAAAGAGGATTCTGAATTAGCCGCGATGACAATAATCAATTATCTAAATGATATAAAGAGATGGATTGAAGATATTGCTGTTGAGGGAAGAGCATATACTGAATTTTATGTGTTGGAGGATGCAAATAAATTGTGTGCAGATGTTGTGACCTTATTGTCTACACAGGAAGTCATTATGCTTAACCAATTGTTTGAAAGTATAGAAATGCTTTTGACAGAAGTGGACAATGTTACTAATCGAGATTTAAGCTCATATAGATTAAAATATTATGCAAATGATATCCTGCGGAGATGGGAGATATATGATGTTCTTTTCTTGAAATGTAATATAAGAAAGGGGGATATTTTTAATCTAATTGTGGATATGGATACATTTGAAGCCAGAATAAGTGCATTAGGTATAGATAGTGATTTGATTCAGCAACAGTTTTCGATGGATAGTTTTAGTGGTGTTTTGGAGAAATACAAGAAACAGTCCTGTGACAATATTATTGTTATATACAAAGAAGAATCAGAATTGCTGAAAAGAATAGCACGAAGTAAGAAAGTCATACTGGAACAATATGAAAATAAAGCGGTTTCTTTAAAAAAGATGTTCGATATTTTCAAAAAGAGAGCCAAAGATTTTGTTGTATTAACAAATGACTTAGATGTGTTACCTGTTTTTGGAGAATATAGGGCAGAGGAGCTTAAGATTGTAGGTGTAAATTTAGGCGATGATTTACATTGGAAGTTAAAGGGACAATTCTTTGATATTGTTGAATTGGAGACTGAAAAAGATGATTTTTTCTCATATGATGAAGAAGTTTGCTATGACATTAGAAGACTTACAAAAGATGATTATAGGAAAATGGTTGCAAATGCATCAAATAAGAAGGACCATCAATTAAGGGTTTCCAAAGGTGGAGAAGTATGGATGTCGAGAGTTGTTGCAGCACAGGATATTGAAGATTTACAATTCCGGTGGGAAACTTATGATGCATACAATGGTTATGTAGGTCCAAAAGCTGCTTCTGATAAAGAATATATAGATGAAACGTATAATGAATTGAAATGGGATTGGGATAATGGAGGAAGCGGATATATTGATTTATGGTTAGCACCAGCAGGTATTTATACATAAAGTAAGGAGTATAAGACTGATGAAAAAGTTAGGTAAAATAAAAAAGAAAATATGTGGATGGTTTAGTAAACTTTTGCAAAAGCTTAATCGTTTATATATAGCAATAATAATTATTATTACAATAGGGGGAGGATTGATGGTTGCTTCATGCTGGGTTTCTAATACTGATTTGAAAAACATAGCAGTAGGATTAGGAACAGGAGTTGTTACATCAGCATTGGTAACGTTATATATAGATATTATAAATAACAGAATAGAACGAAAAAGGGTATTAAGATATAAGCGGATGCTTTTAAATCCATTATTTAGGGCAACAAAAAATTTGTATATTCATATAGCGCAGAATGTAAACGAGTATAGAGTAAGAGAAGGTTTAAAAGGATATTTTCTTTTACCGGTGGAGGATACAAAAGAAATATCAGATTTTTTAAATAATATAAAAGAAATAAGAATAGAAGCTATTGAGGATGAAATAAAAAGAAAAAGATTAGAGAAAATGGTGGATGTGCCACTTACGTTTTACAGCGAAATGTTAAGTCAATATCAAGGGATACCTTTTGAAAGTTTACTTTTAGATAACATCATTTCACAAGAAGAATATGATAAAATGAAGTATTTTAGTACAGTAAATGAATGTGGAAGATGCCTTAATTCAATTAATAGTGGGAATTTGTCGGCTCAAGAAATGTTTTATACAAAACTTCAAATAATGCATGGAATGGTTATACTTATGAACCGCATTATGAAGATATTTGATTTTGTCTCGGATATGGCAATAGCAGAAAATAAATGGATTACAGAACAGTTAGATTATCTTTGGTATTATGAAATTTATGTTAATTCAGACGAGTATATAGAGAAACAGATTGAAGAAATGGAAAGTAAAGCCGCATACTATTCCGAACATCCAGAATTGTCAGATGAATTTGGAGAATATTTAGAAAGTGAAGAAG
The DNA here is from genome assembly GCA_945915475.1 of uncultured Clostridium sp. GTDB lineage: Bacteria > Bacillota > Clostridia > Lachnospirales > Lachnospiraceae > CAG-590. Next base: position 67,986 of record CAMEFI010000013.1, read on the forward strand.
AACAGTTACACAGAAAAATTAATACAGCAATTTGGGCAGGGGATGTGAACACTATAAAAGAGTGTTTTTCACAGATTGATAAGAACAATAAGCAGATTCAATCAGAATTAACATGGAGCTTAGCAAAAGATGTTATGAAAGATAAGGAATTGAGAAAACTGTATTATGAAAAGTATGGTGTAAAGTATAAAGTGCGAAAGGAAAAAAAAGAAAATAGTTTTTACATAGCCGAGGAATAAATCCCCGGCTTTTCTTTTGCCTAAAAAGAGGAAAGGAGCATAGAGGAATGATTATCATTCAGCGAAGGATTCCCCCTTAGCAACAATTTTAAAAACAGAATATAGTAGATGAATGAGCCGAGGAGAAATCCCCGGCTCTTTTGCTGCACAAAAGGAGGAAGATAGATTTTATGATGAACTATGAGATTTTCAAGGAAGTGGTCAAGGATTCATTCAAGGATTACTTGCCGGAACAGTATAAGGATATGGAACTGAGAGTTTGTTCAGTAAATAAAGTAAACCGCATGATGGATGGTATTAACCTGATTGGCGGAGCAGAAGTAAAAAATGTTTCCCCTACCATCTATATCAACGATATGTACGATCACTACAAGGCTTGTAATGATTTGAAAAAGGCAATTCAGGCAGGGGCTGACTGTATGGTTAATGCTTTCAAAATGTGTCCGGAAGCACCGAGAATTGACTTTGCAGAAGCAAAGGATAATATCGTGTTCCAGCTCGTCAACACGGAGCAGAATAAGGAAATGCTTACAGGTGTACCCCATCGTGATTTTCAGGATTTATCCATTATCTACCGTTGGGTAATAAAAATGGATGACGATGGGATTCAGAGTACTTTGATACAGAACAGTCTGGCAGAGCAGCTTGGAGTAAATGAGGAGCAGTTATTTAAGATGGCTGCGGAGAATACAAGAAGGATTTTCCCGCCATGCATAAGATCCATGAGTGAGGTCATCTGTGAGATGTTTATGAAAGATGGAATGCCGCAGGAGATAGCAGAGATGATGATCGGTGAGATGCCCGCTGATAAGTCGATGTGGGTGATTTCCAATGACAGGGGAGTAAACGGTGCAGTTTCCATGCTGTATGAAGATAAGCTTCATACACTTGCAACAGAAATGGAAAGTGACCTTTATATTCTCCCTTCATCTGTACATGAGGTCATCGCTGTATCTGCTTCAATGGGTGATCCGAATGAGCTGGCGGAAATGGTTGCGGAAATTAACATGGATCAGGTTGCTTTGGAAGAAAGACTGTCCAATCAGGTGTACCATTATGATAAAGATTTAAGAAAATTAAGTCTTGCCACGGACACACCGAACAGGAGACTTGACGGCATTGTTGCAGAGCCGCCTATGGTGTATGAGGCAAAACAGTCCAGATAGGAGGACTTATGGGAATAGAAGGAAAAGAGGTCACGGTGGAGGAGCTTGTGGGACTCATTCAGTCACAGCAGGGAGAGTTTATCATCCATGTAGAGCCGGGAGAGGAGGATGCAGATGGAGAAGCAGGAACCGTTTCAGCTTGATGTAGTTTCCATCCGGCTTGTAAAAAATGCTCCCCTGTTTTCAGACCGGAAAATCACAGGTCCCAAAGATGCAGTTTCCCTAGTGGGGGAAATGCTGTGTGAAATGGACAGGGAAGTGGTGTGTGTCATTAACCTGAAATCTGACGGAACCCCTATCAACTGCAACTTTGCCAGTATGGGAGCCATCAATCAGGCAGTAGCAGAACCGAGGGAGTTATTCAAAAGTGCAATCCTTTCCAACGCTGCAAAAATGATACTGGTTCACAACCATCCCAGTGGCAGGCTGGAGCCTTCCAAGGAAGATACGATTATGACAGACCGTATCTTAAAGCTGTCCTGCCTTTTGGGAATACCGCTCGATGATCATGTGATTGTGGGAGGGGATAACAGCAGATATTTCAGCTTCCGGGAAAAGGAAATCATGACCATGCCTAAAATATCCTTAACGCAGGACTACCATTACCTTGAGTTTGAAGAAAGGGCGTTGGTGGCAGAGCCGGGAAGGAGCAGATAGCATGGAGGAACGGAACAGCTTTACCAAAGAGGAACTTGCCATTGCAAAAAGTGTGGATTTGACAGCGGTTGCAGCCAGTCTTGGATATACGGTAAAAAGAGTAGGCAATTACCATACCGTAAAGGAAATGGATTCTGTCCGTATTTACAACCGCAGGAGCTGGTTTCGGTGGTCGAGGGAATATGACAGGGGAGAAAACGGAGGATCGCAGATAGATTTCCTTCGTGTCTTTGCAGGAATGGAAGTCAAGGAAGCGGTGTTCTGGCTGCTTGACTTTGCAGGTTATCAGAGAAGTGCAGACTGGAAACCGTCCCCTGTTGTTGTAGAGAAAAAAGAGGTGGAGAGAAAGCCTTTTGTACTTCCGCCTCCTGCACCGGACAACCGTTATCTGTACCGTTACCTGATGGATGAAAGAAAACTCTCAAAAGAGGTCATAGATTACTTTGTAAGTAATGGCTTGATTTATGAGGAAAGGAGCCACCATAACATTGTCTTTAGGGGCAATGACAAAAACGGTGTAACCCGGTTTGCAAGTATGCGTGGCGTGTTTGACAGGGACGGAAAAGGCTTCAAGTGTGATGTGGCAGGAAACGACAAGAATTTTGGCGTCAATGTATGGAATGAGGAAAGCACAGAGCTTGAGGTATTTGAGGGAGCAATCGATCTGATGAGCTATGCGGATATTTACAGTGATTACCACAGCAATAAGCTCGCACTTGGGATGCTTTCTGATGCCCCGTTAGAAACTTTCCTAAAGGAACACCCGCAGATACAGAGCATTAAGTTCTGCCTTGACAATGACGAACCGGGCAGAAAAGCCACAGATATGCTCATGGAAAAGTATTATGGGCTTGGATATGATGTGGAGGACTGTCCGCCGCCAAAGGCTTACAAGGATTACAACAAATGGCTTAAAGAGGCAAGGAAAGCAATGGTTTTGACAGGGCGGGCAAAGGAAATGGCACGATGACAGTCAACTGAAAAAGTCAACTGAAAAAGAAAAAGTGAACTGAAAAAATCGACTCGGAATGGAAAAGTTAACTGAAAAAGTGAGTTGACCTTTTTTATGAAATGGTCTGGAGAAAGCTGTCTGTCAGAGAAGTCAACTGAAAAAGTTGACTCAAAACGGGAAAGTCAACTGAAAAAATAAACTTATTCTGTAAAAGTTAACTGAAAAAATAAGTTGACTATCCATATTAGCGGGGTTTTAGGGGCAGCCCCCTAACCAGAGGCACTTGTATTACAAAGTGCGTATCTGGCAAATTCCCCCAGGGAATTTGAGGCGGACGGGAATTTAGGGAAAAATCAGAGGACAGTTAAAAGGAGGTGGTCGGATTGAATGTAATTGATGTGAACAAAGGGAAAATTCAGGAAGTGGAAATAAAAGGTCACATGGCACTTTTTACGGAGCTTCGGGTGGATAAGAGTACCATTCCAGAGGGCATGAACTGTTATGAGCTTCGCTGCGGAGATGATGACAGCTATCCGGCAGCATTGGAGCAGGGAGTTCAGGTAAACTACTTCGGTGCAGTTCTTATGACGGATAAGGTGGAATTTGGACAGGATGCCTATGTACCGCTTGAATATGAGGATTTCGCTTTTACTGGGGAGAACCTGACGGCGGCAGAGTATCTGGCAAATTACGGAGAGGAACCGAAGCCTTTTGCTTCCGGTGCAGAGCTTGTCCGGTTCATGGATGAGAATGATATGCTTTTCCACATGACAGAAAAGGAAGCGGATGTGCTGCTCGGCTATCTTGGCGGGCATGAGTTCCTGCTTGGCGAGAAGGACGGAAAGCTGTATCGTGGAGATTTAGCCTATGAACAGGGAAAGGTACGGTGGCTTAATGATACCATTGATGATGCGATAGATGTGGTCTGTGAGTGGAATTATGAAATGGTGCAGACTGCACAGGCACAGGTAGAGAACCCGGATGATTTCATTGATTTTGTGAATAAACAAAACAGGCTGGAGTCTTTGAGAGCCGATGAACGATTACTCGATGCCATGTTTGACCGGACGAAATACGGAAAAGAACTGGTACAGCTTGCAGAAAAAATGGCAGATGATTTTATCCGTGATATGCAGTCAAAGGGCGGCATTGATGCTGCAATCGAAAAAATGACGGAGGCTGTAAAGGAAGGGAAAGACCTGTTGCCGGATGTTTCCCCGGCATTAAAGGCAGCGACAGGAAGGGCGAGGTAAATGGCTGGAGAGAAAAAGACAGTAGTAAAGCCTTTCCGCATGACGGAAAAGGAAGCAGAAAAGCTAAAGTCAGACGCTATGCAGCGTGGCATGAAAGAGTCGGAGTATATCCGGCTTTTAATGTCACAGAAGCCCAACGACTATCCTGAAATCCGTATCCTTCTGCGTGACCTGATTAACGAGGTCAATGCAATCGGAAACAATATCAACCAGATTACAAGGAACCACAATTCAAAGCTGTACCGAGAGGAGGACAGGGAGCTTCTGTCAGCCTATATGAAGAAGCTGAATTTGCTGGTAAAAGAGGTGGTGGATACACTTGGCAATCAGTAAGATACTTTATATCGGTGACTGTGGTTCCGGTTATGCAGGAAAGCATTTAAAGCAGGCTCTTGATTATATTGTAGAGGATTACAAGACAGGACAGGGCAGGTGGGTATCTTCCCTGAACTGTCAGCCGGATAGTGCATACGAACAGATGCGGCAGACGAAGGTGCAGTTTGACAAGACGGATAAAAGGCAGGGGTATCATCTGATTATCTCTTTTGCGGAGGGTGAGGTGGATGCCGAAACAGCCTTTGAGGTCATCGGGAAATTTGCAAAGGAATATCTCGGTGCTGATTATGAGGCGGTGTATTCCGTCCATGACAATACCGATCATGTTCACGGGCATATCATTTTTAACAGCGTGAGTTTCCGGACAGGTATCAAGTACCGCTATGAAAAAGGGGACTGGGCGAAAAAGATTCAGCCCATTACCAACCGTCTGTGCGAGGAATACGGGCTGTCCACCATTGAAATTTCCGAGGATCGTGTCAGACCGTCCGAGAATTACAAGGAGTGGAACGACTTTCGGGATGGAAAATTTGTGTGGGCAGATATGATTAAGAGAGATATAGATGCCTGTATCATGCAGGCGGCAACCTATGAGTCATTCTTGGAAATGCTCTCCGGTATGGGCTATGAAATCAAGAACGCCTATCGGAGCGAGGGAAAGTATCTTGCCATTAAGCCGATGGGACTGACAAGGTTCAGACGGTGTAAAAGTCTTGGAGAGGACTATACCGAGGAACGTATCTGGGAGCGGATTGAAACCGAGAACCTCTCCACTTACCGCAGTATGACAAAGGAACAGGAACCCAAAATCATGCGGTGCCGGGTGAAACGGTATAAAAGGGCAAAGCTGTCCGGGGTACAGAAGCGTTATTTTGCAAGGCTGTACCGACTGGGACTGATGAAAAAACGTCCATACAGTCAGGCATGGAAATACCGGGATGAGCTTCGGAAGATGCAGAAGCTGCAGGAAGATTATCTTTTCCTTGTCCGGCATGATATTCAGACAGCGGCGGGAGTTGATGCCATTGCAGAGAGTATGACAGATAAAAAGAAAGATACGTCAAGGGAAAAGAGCCGTATCTTTAAGGAACGAGCGAAAATGAAGCCTCTGTTTGATATGGTGTCGGAATTGAATGAGCTTGAAGAACTGGAACACTGTTTCCAGAGAGGCGAGGAGCTTTTTGCCCCGGAGCATGAGAGATACGAAAAAATATCGGAAAAGCTGAAAGCACAGGGATACACTGTGGAGCAGGTGGAGGAATTTAAGCAGCATTATAAAAATGAGATTGCAAGGGTGCGGGATAAAGAGAAAGCAGTTTCCAAAGAGGAACGGATTGCAAAGCGTATTCTGGCAGAGCTTATGAAACCGGATACCGGAAAGGCATTAGAGGAAACCAGAGAGAAAGAAGAAAACAGAAAAGTGGAGAAAAGCAGACAGCCTGTATTGTAGGGCTGTATTTTTTTACCCATTGGAAGGAGGAAGCAGATGCAGGAAAGGGAAAAAGTAAGCAGCATTGACATCAAAGCCCATTTGAATAACCTGCGTAAAAATCCTAAGTTTACGGAGGAAATGCTAAAGCTGGTGGAGTCCGATCTGCAATATGGTCTTACCATTGCGGAGACGGAAACCTATACGTCAAAGAGGCTTGACTATGCACAGATGAAGGTGCATTCCGCCTGCCTTAGAAACGGATACCCGGAAAATGTCAGGGAATGTATCACAAAGGAAGGGCTGACCGGGGAGCAGATGGCAGTTGCCCTTGAGTTCTATGAAAAGGGTGTTCCCATTGAAACGGTGGCAGAAATCACAGAAAACAGCTCACAGACAGCGTTTGTGATGAAAAAGCTGTTTAGGAACGTGATGGAAAAGTTGCAGGGAGCCGGGAAAGCAGCAAAAGAGCAGGGCGGCTATGCCGAGGAACTGTTAGAGCAGATTAAGGCGGTTGTGGAAAAGATAGAGTTTCAGGAGAAACGCTATGATGCCTTGAATGAAAAGATTCAGGAACTGAAAACTGCCGGACAGGATACAAAGATACAGAATAACCTGCTGGCACAGCTTTCGGAAAAGGACGGGCTTTTAGAGAAGCAGCAGAATGAGTTAAATGATGCGAGGGCTACGATTGCAAGGCTCAGAAATGAAATGGACAGTATGAAGAAGGAGAGAGAAGCATTGGAAAAACGTACAGAAGAACTGGAAAAAGAGGCGGCAGGAAGAAGCAGCATGACAGAGGCAGAGCCGGAAAAAGCGGTGAAGCCTGCAAAGGATATGGCACAGCAGGCGGCAGGAATGCAGGAAGCTCCCCTTTATCCGCAGATACTGGGGGCAGGATACAACGTGGCAGTTGTGAATGAAAAGGGGCAGATTGTGTCGGTGGTCCCGGTGGAACGCATGGAACGTAAAAAAGACAACCGTACCGTGACAAGCCTTTTCTCAAGGCTTGCCTTTAAGAAGAAAATCGACATTGTAAAGCTGGTTGCGGAGCATGACCTTGAACCGAAGCAGCTTGTGCAGATCAGAAGCGGCATTGAAAAGGGATTGTCAGAGGAACAGCTTTTAGTGCTGATTAACAACCAGATTCCGGCGGAGCAGATGGAGGAGATTATCAACATCGCAGTATATGAAAACAGACAGAAGCAGGAGGGGTAGCTGATGGAACTTTTGATTGTGTCACAGACCTTAGAGCAGATGGAGCAGGGGAAGACTGCCATAACAGAGGCAGATAAGGAATTTGTCGTACAGTTTGCCTTTGCTACCGGAGATAAGGAACTGACAGGCAAGCTGATTGATGAACTGACTGCCAAGGAAGCGGACAAAGAAGCGGTATACCGCAAGTATGAAACGCTGACAGGCTTTCAGCCGGAATGGATCAAAAAGATAGAGCATCTTCTGATTGCGTTAGAGATGTACCGCATTCAGGAGGAAAAGGCAATCAACACCATATCGGAGCTTTTGGCGGTCAATGGAGTGAGTCTTACAGCGGACGAAATCAGGGAGCTTTCTGTGGATAAGGTGAAGGAACAGCTTGGAAAAAAGGAAGCAAAGATAAGATAGGAGGGCATGTATGTCAGAAGAAATACAACAGGCGGTGCAGATTATCCGTGTGGCTTATGACGGGATTGAGATTGCCATGAAGGTCGGAAGCGGCACCGTAGAGCAGATGAAAAAGGCGGTGGACTTTCTGATTGCCATATTAGACCATGAAAAGACGATGGGAAAGACCGACATGCGGAAGCTCTTGTTAAAGGGCGGCGATCTTCAGGTGCTGCAGTTTGCCACGGAGGATATGAAGCAGGTGGAAAAGATGGCAAAGAAGTATGGAATCCTTTACTCGGTTCTGCCGGACATCAATAAAAAGGACGGAATGAGTGAGATTATCTTCCATACTGAGGCGGTGCCGAGAGTAAACATGATGATACAGAAGTTAAAGTCCGGCAGGATAGCCACCTTTGATGATTACCTAAAAAACAGTGATGAAAAGGAACTGGAAAAGGTCATGTCTTTTCTAAAAGGGCAGAAAAAGGGAAACGATAACCTCCACACTGCGGAAGCTGCAAAAGCCGGGGAAGCCTTAGAGGGGCTGATGGAAAAGGTCGGTCTGTATGCAATGGAGAAAAAGACCGTCAGTGTGGAGGACATTAAGGAAAATTTCAGTCTTGAGAAAGAACAGGCACAGCAGGTGGTCGGTCAGCTTGAGAGAATCGGTGTGCTTGCCAAAGAGGATAACGGACAGCACAAGGTCATCATGGATAAGGATGCCTTTCTTAACCGTATCCGAAGCTATAAGGAGCTGGCACAGCGTATGCAGACCATAGCAGCCACACAGAGTAAAAACCTTGTGGATATTACCATTACAAAGAAGCTGGTTCTGGAGGAAAATGACCATGCGGTAAAAACCAGAATACCGGGAATGTATGGAGAGAATGCGAGGTATCTGTGGATCAACAAGGAAAATGCAATGGAAATCCACGATGGCAAGACCATTCTGACATTCCTTGACAGTGATAAGGAATACAAGCTGTACTCTGAGGATAACAGAGTAATGGGAACAATGAAGGGCAGGGATCTGTATGAAGGTCACTATGACAGCGTGGCGGCAGAGGTCAGAAAGCGTTATCAGGAAGCACAGAGAAAAGCGGCTGCCATGAACAGGGGAAAGAAAGCTCCTGCTCCGAAAAAGAGGTAGCTGCCTATGGTTCCTAAAAAGAAAAAAGTGTCCCTTTGGTTCATCATTCTTGGTGCCATACTTTCCGGTTATGCGGGGTATCTGCTGAACGGGGCATGGGAGCCGGGAGGGGATATCAACACCTTCCTTTCCTCTTTTAACTGTGTGTGCGCAGCACCATTTGCAAATTATTATAATGAGAGAACAGTAAAAGCGGTGGTAATAGCCTTAGTGGTATATGCCACCGCTCTGCTTATGTATGTTACCAGCCAGAGAAACTTCATGCCCGGCAAGGAATTTGGTACAGCGAGGTTTGAGTCCCCGCAGTTTGCCAATAAAATCCTCATGGATAAGGACGAGAATTTCAACCGAATCCTGAGCCAGAATGTGAAGATGTCGCTGGATTTCAGAAGGCTGAAATTAAATGGCAACATATTAATCTGCGGAGGCTCCGGAGCGGGAAAGACCTTCTACGAAGTCAAGCCGAATCTGATGCAGATGCCCCATAACTGCTCCTTTATCTGTACCGATCCAAAAGGGGAGATATTAAGAAGCTGCGGGGAAATGTTAAAGAACAACGGTTATAACGTGAAGGTCATTAACCTTTTGGAAATGGATAAATCAGACTGTTACAATCCTTTCTCTTATCTGAGAGAGGAAACAGATATAGTAAAGCTCATTACCAACCTGATTTCCAACACCACGCCAAAGGGTGCGACACCTTCCGATCCATTTTGGGAGAAAGCCGAGGGGCTGTTCTTACAGTCAATCTTCTATTATGTGTGGCTGGAGGAACCGCCTGCAAGGAGAAACTTTGAGACCGTGTTACAGCTTCTTGGTGAAGCGGAGGTAACAGAGCAGAACAAGCCTTCCAAGCTGGACATCCGTATGAAGTTTCTGGAGGAAACCTCGCCGCTTGGTGCAGCACATCCGGCGGTGAAACAGTACAACAAATGTATGAGGGGTGCAGGCGATACCGTCCGTTCCATCATCATTTCCGCAAACTCAAGACTTGCTTTTCTGGAAAACAAACAGGTACTCCGTATGCTGTCAAAGGATGATTTAAAACTTGCGGAGCTGGGTATCGGTGTGAACGGGGACGGTGAAACAAAGACAGCTCTTTTCTGTGTCATTCCGGATTCTGACAAGTCCTACAACTTTATCATAGGAATGCTCTATACACAGATCTTTCAGGAGCTGTACTATCAGGCTGACTTTAACTGCGGCGGCAGACTGCCGATTCATGTGACATTCATGCTGGACGAATTTGCCAATGTCGCATTGCCGGATGACTACTGTTCCCTGCTTTCCACCATGCGAAGCAGGGAGATTTCCAGTATCATCATTATCCAGAACTTTGCACAGCTTAAAGCATTGTTCAAGGATACTTGGGAAACAATCCCCGGCAACTGCGATACGTTTATCTATCTTGGCGGTAATGAACAGAGTACCCATAAGTATGTGTCGGAGCTTCTTGGAAAAGGAACGATTGACAAGAAATCCAGCGGGGAAACCAAAGGCAGGCAGGGCAGCTCCAGCCGGAACTATGATGTACTTGGAAGGGAACTGTTTACCCCGGATGAGGTAAGAAAGCTGGATAACAAGAAATGCCTCATCTTTATTCGTGGATTCGATCCGATTATGGATAACAAGTATATTCCGTTTGCACACCCTGCTTTTTCACAGACCGCTGACGGAAAAGGTAAGCCTTATGTCCATGTCCCTTACAGTCAGGGAAGTGTCAAAGAACAGCCGTACAGGATACTGTCACCCAAAGCATTAGCCTATTATGAGGGCTTGAAGGAAAAGGGGGAAAATGTCTACATTGACTCTCTGACCTATGAGGAGTTCGGTGTGCTGACAGAGCTTGATATGCGAAAGCGGTTTTTGAGCCTTGACGAAAAGGAGCAGAGGGAGAAGCTTAACAAAGAGCAGGAAAATGAATTACAGTATGCACCGGAGGAGGAAGATACTAAAGAAACCGGAGAGGAAGCAAAGCCTTCCGGTTCCGGTGGGGCAGGCACATCCAAACGCAAGATTGCCGGAGAAGATACCATTATGAACCGTATGGCTCAGTGGCAGTATTCCAAAGAGCAGAAAGAGGAGCTTCATAAGATGATGGCTCTTGGCATGACAAAAGCGGAGATACTTGCAGTATTTTATCCGGAAACCGATGTTGCGAAAATGAGGGAAATCAGACGCACCTATCGGGCGCTTAAAACAAATAGCTAGCTATTAGAGGATTTCCAATCTCAGAGCAATAATATTAAATGAAAAGGAGCTTATAACATGAAGAAATGGTTAGAAAGTAATAAAGTAGCTATGCTTACAGGGGCGGCAATACAAGATGATGAAACATTTAAGTCAGAGGGTGGCTTTATTCCCGAAAGAGACCAATATTATTTTCAGATGCAACAAGGTGGCAAACTCTCGCAGAAAACTATGTAATCATGCGAGCGTATAATTATATTGATGCAAC
>CAMEFI010000014.1 GCA_945915475.1 uncultured Clostridium sp.
TTCTTAAATCACCTTTTCTGTGTGGTCCATCAAGAATCATCTGATCACCTGTGTATGCATGAATGGTTGACATGATACCTGACTGAATTGGAGCATAGTCATTCAAAGCCTTAGCCATTGGTGCAAGACAGTTTGTTGTACATGAAGCTGCTGAAATAATCTGATCATCAGCTGTTAATGTATCCTGGTTAACTGAGAATACAATAGTCTTTAAATCATTACCTGCTGGAGCTGAAATAACAACTTTCTTAGCACCTGCATTGATATGAGCCATTGACTTATCCTTTGAGCAATAGAAACCTGTACACTCAAGAACTACGTCAACACCAATCTTACCCCAAGGAAGATTGTTTGCATCAGCCTCTTTGTAGATTGTAAGAGTCTTACCATCAACTGTAATAGTGTTAGCCTCATCATCAGCCTCAACTGTATGAAGATTCTCACCGATCTTGCCACAGTATCCACCCTGTGCTGTATCATACTTGAGAAGATCTGCAAGCATAGAAGGCTTTGTTAAATCATTGATAGCAACTACTTCATACCCTTCTGCTCCGAACATCTGTCTGAATGCAAGACGTCCAATACGTCCAAATCCATTGATTGCAACTTTTACTGCCATGAATAAATTCCTCCTAAAGTTTTGAATTATTAATTGTGGTCGCCTGTTTGTCCAGTTGACCCATGCACTTATAATACCTTTTTTATAATAAAATTTCAAGTAGTAAATACTTTTTTATTACGAAATTTACCAAATCTGTTCATTATGTCAACAATCTCACCTGCTTCTCTTTTCGGATTCCCTTATAGACGTGTCCATAATCCTATGATATGATAGCCTTATTAAATGAACAATTGATAGAAAGAAGGTACTTCATTATGATAACCACAGATATGCATGTTCATTCGCATTTTTCTTCTGATTCATCAGAATCCCCGGAAGCTATTATCAACACAGCAATTAATAAAGGGTTTTCTTATGTATATTTTACAGACCACCATGATGAAGATTTTCCTGTTCATTCATCTGCCCCGGAGATGACTTTCCAACTGGATTTTGAAAATTATATCAAAGAATTACAGTATCTGAGAGAAAAATACAGAGGAACCATTGAAATCCGCTATGGCGTAGAACAGGGAATCTGCCCGGAAGTTGCTCCGAAGATCCAAGATCTGTCTAACCGTTATCCATTTGATTTTGTTATTGGTTCCTCTCATTTAACCGGACTGCAAAATGGCGATCCATATTATCCGGATTATTATGCAGGCAAGACGAACATCGAGGCTTATCGGGAATATTTTATGTCTGAAGTAGAAAATGTCCGATTGACGGACGGTTTTGATGTGTATGGTCATTTAGACTATGCGGTCCGCTACTGTCCGGATCCTTCTTTTGTTTATCATTTTGATGATTATCGTGATATTTTCGAAGTTCTTCTAAAAGAACTGATAAAACGTGGCAAAGGAATTGAAATCAATACCGCAGGCATTACGAAAATCGGCTATCCACATCCCCACAAGGAAGCTCTTAAGCTATACAAAGAATTAGGTGGTGAGATTATTACAGTGGGAAGTGATGCACATATGAAAGAAAATATCGGATATGGTTTTGATGTTGCAGAAGATTTATTAAAGCAGACCGGATTCCGCTATTACACCGTATTTAAGAATCGCAAGCCGGAATTCATCCCCTTATAATTACAGACTATTTATATATAAAGGAGACAATCTATGAAGGAACAATTATACACCATTCCTGTTACCGATGCATTTGAGAGCAACTGTGAATGTCCTCTTTGCAAAATGAAACAGGAATTAGAGAAAAATGCAATTGAATATACCCTTGGTCCAAGTTATATGGAAGATGACAACCGTGCCATGACAGACGAACAAGGATTTTGTGAGCAGCATATCCAGAAACTCTATTCTGAAAAGAATCGCTTAGGTCTTGCTCTTATCTTAAGCACACATATGGCAAAGGTGACAAAGGATTTGAAAAAGCAAACAGACTCCGGCTCTACCGGTAGTTCTTTCCTTAAGCGAAAAAATGATACTTCCGGCATCGGAACCTATGTTGCATCCCTACAGCGGAACTGCTTTATCTGCAACCGCATTAACAAAACATTTGACCGATATATAGATACTATTTTCCACCTTTATAAAAAGGATAGCACCTTTCCTGAAAAAATAATTACATCAAAAGGATTTTGTACATATCATTTTGCATTATTATATGATCGTGCACCAGAATTTCTATCCAAAGATACATTGTTGAAATTCCGCTCAGACCTGCAAACTGTATATTTCACAAATATGGAACGCATGCAGGAAGATATTGAATGGTTTATCAACAAATTTGATTATCGCTATCAAAACGAGCCCTGGAAAAATGCAAAAGATGCTCTTCCGAGAAGCATCTTAAAATCGCACAGTACCATTACCCCTGACATCCAATTATAGAAACAGAACTTTTCCCTAAAAATCAACGAAATACTAATGTGTGTAAAAACAAAAATCTTTCTTTCACGTAAAAAGCTGTCTCATTCAGAAAACAGATTCCCCTATTATCTGATAATGTGACAGCTTCTTTAAATTACATTTGCATATTCTTCCTGTTTCGCAAACAAATTCTCTTCAAATTGTTTCGTTTCCCCTTGCAGAAAACTCCTGTATTCCGATAATCTGCCGCTATATATCATGTGACGTTTCAACCGAATATGAAAGTCATATGGACGAATCAATCCATCTGACTTAGAAAATAAACGAACCCCACTTTTATAAAAAATATGAGAGACAAATTGCGAACAGAAAAAATGTTTGCCATCCGCCACACTTTTTCCAAACATCAGGCTTATGATTCCAGTATAGTTATATTGGTAGATATCCCTGTTCTTCTTAAAAATTTCTATTTCATTTCTGACAATCTCATATTGTTCCTCCGTCACCGGCACCTCATACACACTGCAATACACATTTTTATCCATACCAAAAATACCAGTCTCGATATTCTCCTCAATAAAACCACAATCAAAAGGATTATGTATATGCTTTCTTGCAAAACTATACAATTGATTCAATTCAATATCCAGCGCAATAGACGCATGGGAATATGGCTCTCTTGTAAAGAATCGAATTAATCTTGCAGGTGTTGTATGTGTTCGGCTCAAAAGGACATAAATATATTTTGTCTGCTTTTTCGTCTTATTTCTCAAATACAATACACCTCATTAACTTTACCCGTTTTTCACCTTTTCACGAATCCGTTCTTTCAAATCAATTGCTTTGTTCTTAAGCCTCGGAGACACTGCAGTGTTCCCTATTACATTTGAAAGCATCTGCAAAGATTCTCTATATTTCTCCAGTTCAAATGCAAGCTCTGCAATCAAATAACTGACAGTCATTTCATCCATACCGCTCATGGGAAAATTCTCTGACGAAAATGCCATCTTATATCCTTCATATGCATTCTCAATACACTCTAATTCTTCAGCCCGAAGTTTCTCACACTCTTCCGGTGTCATTTTCGGACCTTCGTTCTCCTCTTTACCACGCAATACCCATCCTAATTTCAGGCAGGTATAGGCCTTACGGCTATTCTTCACACCACCAACCACATCACACAGCAAAACCATCTTATAATGCATGATTGCCTCGTCATAGCTATAGCATTTCATGCTTAAGTGCAATCCTTTAAACTGTGATTGTACTTCTGCCCGCAGCTTTTTCCCCTGCAATGGCATCACGCGATTAAAATAGCGGGAAAGCGCTGCATACCCACAATGTGGACAGACAATTGCGTCATACTTAAGCGGATCGATATCTTTGTATAGCGGCCGTAAATCATCATCCTGTCCTATCGTGCGAATCTTCCCTGCGCGCACAGCAAGGCTTTTGAATTCTTTGTCACATACCGGACACTTATAGGTTTTCGGGAAAAGACAATCCTCTTCCCGAATTTTAGTCTCTTGTTGAGCTGTCTCTTTCTGCTCAAGCTTTTCCTTCTCTGAATCATCTGAGTATATTTTAAGATCCGAATTCTGAAAGCCAAAAGCCTCCAATCCTGAAAATAATCCCATCTTTCTCCTCCTATTTTGGACGATACGAACTCTTTAATGATACGATACGGTTAAAGACCGGTCTTTCCTCTGTGGAATCCTTGGAATCCGTACAAAAGTATCCATGTCGCAGGAATTGGAAACGCTCACCTGGTTTCACACCCTTAAATGCAGCTTCTAGCTTACAATTTGTCAACTCTATTAGGGAATTCGGATTCAAATTCGAATAATCATCCTTTAATACTTCATCGCCTTCCTGAATCAAATTCTCATATAACCGAACTGTTGCGTCCACTGCCGTCTTTGCATCTACCCAATGAATCGTACCCTTCACCTTACGTCCGTTAAATCCGGAACCGGATCGCGTCTCCGGATCATATGTGCAGTGGACTTCAACCACATTGCCATTCTCATCCTTCACAAAATCCGTACATTTTACAAAATATGCATTCTTAAGACGAACTTCATTGCCTGGGAACAAACGGAAATATTTCTTCGGCGGTTCTTCCATGAAATCCTCCCGCTCGATATATAATTCTTTGCTGAAGGATACCTGACGTACCCCTAGTTCTTCGTTCTCCTGATTATTCTCTACTTCCAACAATTCTGTCTTATCTTCCGGATAATTATCAATCACTAATTTGATTGGATCAATGACTGCCATCATACGATTCGCTTTCATACGCAAATCTTCCCGGATACAGTACTCTAACATTGCCATATCTGATACAGAATTTGCTTTGGAAATACCGGAAAGTTCAATAAACATACGAATTGCTTCCGGTGTCACACCTTTTCTTCGAAGTGCACTGATGGAAACCAGTCTCGGATCATCCCAACCATCTACAGCACCATCTTCTACCAATTTCTTAATATAACGCTTACCCGTAATTACGTTCTGCAAATACAACTTCGCAAACTCAATCTGTTTCGGCGGCTCTTCGAATTCCAACTCTCTTACAACCCAATCATATAATGGCCTATGATCTTCAAACTCCAAGGTACACAGAGAATGTGTTACACCTTCTACTGCATCCTCGATTGGATGTGCGAAATCATACATCGGATAGATACACCATTTATCCCCTGTGTTATGATGTGTCATTCTTGCAATTCGATAAATAACAGGATCTCTCATGTTAATGTTAGGAGATGCCATGTCAATCTTTGCACGCAACACCTTTGAACCATCCGGGAATTCCCCATTCTTCATCCGTTCAAACAAATCAAGGTTCTCTTCAACACTACGATTGCGGTATGGACTTTCTTTTCCCGGTTCCTTCAAAGTTCCCCGGTATTCCCGAATCTCATCAGCAGAAAGATCACAGACAAATGCCTTTCCTTTTTTGATCAGCTTTATGGCACCTTCATACATCGCATCAAAATAATCGGATGCATAATATACGCGATCACCGAAATCTGCACCAAGCCATTTCACATCTTCTAAAATAGACTCAACAAACTCACTCTTTTCCTTTGTTGGGTTCGTATCATCAAAACGAAGATTAAAAGTTCCGTTATATTTTTTGGCAATCTCTGAATTCAGAATGATAGACTTTGCATGTCCAATATGCAAATAGCCATTGGGTTCCGGTGGAAAACGGGTAACAATCTTCTTATAGGTTCCCTCTTCCAAATCCTTATCAATAATCTGCTCAATAAAATTCTTAGATACTACTTCGCCTTCCATTCCGCTACTCCTTTTCCGTCAAAATATTCCATAATTGATAATACTTTATCACATTTAACATATCTCGTCAACGAAACAAAGTGCGAATACCATGTTACAGTTCATCCATTATTCGGCAATCATTTTGAATGCCAGCGTCTTTTCTAAAATAAAAGGAGCATCCTGTATGAAAAATACTCTTCCATCCCGGTCAGCGGCAATTGTTTTCACAATTTCCCCCTCATAGGGATCAATGATATTAGCCATCGGCTGTCCTTTTTTAACCCTTTCACCCACTGTCACCAAGGATTCAAATAATCCTGCCTTTGGTGTCTTGATGTTAAAGATATCGTTTTCCTCAACAATCACCGACTCCTCCGTTTTTGTAGGGGTATATTCAATTATCCCCTGTCGTCCAAGGAAAGTAAGAACCGATTCAATGGTAGTCTTTGCAGCCTCCATATTTACTTTTTCTGTATCTACCGCATATACAGAAAAGGCATTTGTATCCCATATCTGCCAGTTATAATTCAAGGTAGTGGTATCAAATGGTCTCGGATCTCTCACCGCAACATAGGGAAGAGAAAAATCTTTTGCCATCTCCACATTTTCCAATCCGGTCTTCATCATTCGTACATGGGGAATAAAATCACCGGATATATAAAAACTTGCAAATTGAATACCAATACCATAATCTTTTATCTTTTCAAAAGCACCAGCAGCAATCCTCTGTGTTGTTTCTCCCAGATTATACCCCGGAAACATTCTGTTAATATCCGTATTATCCTGCGTCCAGAAACGTTTTCCAATATTCATGGAAAAGGGATTTAACGATGGCACTACTAATATCTCTTTTCCCTTGACAATTTGATGTTTTTTTTCAATTTCCTTTAACCGCTTAACAAGCTGACCTGCAATATACACTTCCCTCTTTCGGACTTCCCAGTCCTGCAAGCTCTGTTATAGACATCAATTCTTTTGGATAATTCATATCATCACTCCCTTTGCAATTCTCTTTTCTTATTACATATGTTCACTATGCTAAACACAAAATCTTCCGGTAACGTTGACTCTCTCACAATCCTCATCGTTTCCTGGTACTGTTTCTCGTCCAGTCTTGCAATCATACGAACTAGAAAAACGAATAAAATCTTAATCGTCAGTCTCTTCCCTGTATCCACACACTCACCCTTCCTATCTTGAAAAAACTCCATTCCATTTCTATAATTTACTTACAGGCATCTGCCAATGCCGAGGACATATAAAAGGAGAACATGACATGTATAATGATATTTCTATTGAGCAACGTGCTCATGATTTAGCTGTTCAAGCAGTTATTTTGAATTATCAGCTTAAAGGCAAAACAATTAATTCTAATAATGCACTTGATTTTGTGTGCGAATATCGAAGCCTTTTATCTTCCTTCCTTGGACCTGTCAAAGAAGGATTGAGCGATTTAAGATAATTTTGTTTTCTTTGATATTTCCTCAATTTTATTATTTATATAATTTGGAAAAATTTCTTGAATCATCTTAAGCTCAAAAATTGTCAGTCCTTCTTTGATGCACATGTCTAAGAAGGACTTTGACATTTTTCTCGCTTTTTTTCTTGCTTTTTCATACTCCTCATGATTTATTTTTGCTATTTTTTCAAATTCAGGGTTAACCATCCTATCCCGCTGCCTCCTTTCTATCCCGCTGCCTTCTGGCTTTTCAATTCCTGAACGTCCACCAATGCGGAAAGATATCCTTTCGCAACCTTCACTTCATCTTCCTGAAGCTGTCCGATCAGTTCAATGATCTCGCTTGCCTCTTTCTTATCTGCTTTCTCTTTCGCTTCCACTGTCTCACTCCTTTCTTAGAATGTCTTTGTATGACATATTACATGTCGTTACAAGACATCTGTCAACCCTTATTTTGTCATTCTATGACATTTTATTCTTGACTAGCATTATTACAGGTGTTATACTTCGATTACAAACATAATAGAGATGGGGTGATTTTTATGAACGAACGTTTAAAAGAATTGCGAAAAGAGCATTTGCATTTAACATTAGAAAAATTTGGAGAACCTCTTGGTGTTAAGCATAATACACTTAGCCAACTGGAAAATGGAAAAAACAATCTAACCGACCAAATGATTCTTTCTATATGCCGGACCTATAATGTGAACGAAGAATGGCTTCGAAATGGTAACGGTCCTATCTTCCAGGAGTTACCTGATGACGACGAATATGGTGCTGCTATTGCAGAGCTGTCGGATGATCCGGTTATTAAATCAATGATGATTGAGTATTCAAAGCTTGATAAATCCCTTCGCTCAGCATTTCGCGATTTTCTGATACGTTCCGTAGAACGTTCAAAGGAGCAGGAGTGATCTATTCCTGCTCCTTTTTGCTATTTCATTACATATTTCCGCACAATTGTCCATATGAAGTGCAACTTCTCATTGTCTTCTAACATTTCAATCATTCTATGTAATTGTGCTTTGTACCAGTTATTATCCTTTTGTACCTTCATGCAATTTCCTCCTCCCCTGATGTATTCCAATAGCTTCACTATCGCCGCCCATATTTCATTATTCTACCTTTTCTCGGAAATGATTTCCGTTTCATAATAAGTAATAGCTATTGGTGCTTTAAAATGGTATTTTTTCTGTAAATTGTTGTTTTACATACACTTACATACATATATGCAAAAATTTTTATAAAAATATATCAATTAATTCATTCCTACTTTTTACATAATATTGATTTTTCTATAATGCTAGTTTATAATCAGTAAAAAATACATAGGAGGTATGGTATGGGATTTACAGACGATATTAAAAATTTTTCAGAGAGGGTTTCTAATCTTAAAGATAGCATACATACTGAAGAGGCTACTAAAATGTCCTTAGTAATACCACTGTTTCAGCTTCTTGGTTATGATGTATTTAATCCTAAAGAATTTTGTCCAGAATACACGGCAGACGTTGGCATTAAAAAAGGAGAAAAGGTTGATTACGCTATATTATTTGATGATACACCTTCCATTTTAATTGAGTGCAAGTCTTGTTCAGAATCGTTGGATAAACATGGTTCACAATTGTTCAGATACTTTGGTGCAACACCTGCTAAGTTTGGAATCTTGACGAATGGTATTGTATACAAATTTTATACAGATCTAGAGGAATCTAATAAAATGGATTTAATTCCGTTTCTTGAGTTAAACCTCTTAAATCTTCAAAATTCACAAATAGTAGAACTTCAAAAATTCACCAAAGAAAATTTTGACAGTACAACTATTTTTAGTACTGCTGAAGAATTGAAATATTCATCTCTAATTAAAGGTGTTATACAAAACGAAATAGAAAACCCATCTCCTGACTTTGTAAAGCTTCTTGTCTCAAATGTTTATGATGGTAAGAAAAATCAAGCCATTATGGATAAATTTACACCTATTGTAAAAAAAGCTTTTTCAGGATTAATCAATGAAAAAATAAACCAAAAACTTTCATCCGCGCTTGATAATAACTTAGAAGATGAGGCAGCAATAACTAATGATGAGCCAGTTATTTCAGAATCTAAAATAGTGACAACTGCTGAAGAAATTGAGGCATTTTATATTATTCGTGGAATTTTGGCAGGAACATGTAATATTGAAGATATTGTTTATCGTGATACAGAAAGCTATTTTGGCATTTTATATAATAACAATAATCGTAAGCCGATATGTCGTCTCAATCTGGATACAAAGGTTAAACAAATTCTTATCCCAGATGAAAACAAAAAATTTGAACGCCATTACATTGATTCTTTAAATTCCCTTTATGATTTTAAGGATATTTTAACTGAGGTTGTTAAAAGATATCTATAAAATACCTATTTTAAAAAAATTATAATTTGAGCTGCATGATCTCATGCAGCTCTTTCATTTTATTATTTCAAAATAAAAGCATTTAATTTTATGCGTATTATGTGCATTTCTTCCTTGACTTTATGCGTATTGTGTGTATAATATAATTATAAGGAGGTTGCACATGAGATTCAGAGAGATTGAGAAACTGATACTTCAAGATGGATGGGTTCACAAATCTCAAAGAGGTTCCCACCATCAGTACATCCACCCTACCAAACCCGGTAAGGTTACAATCCCGGAACATCCCGGTGACATCAATCCTACAACGATTAAATCAATTAAGAAACAGGCTGGTATCAAATAGCCAGCCTGGAAGGAGGTTTTTATGAAATTATTATATCCGGCAATTTTTACACCATTTGAAGACGGATCCGGAGGATACACTGTTGAATTTCCCGATTTACCAGGTTGTGTCTCTGAAGGTCAAGATTTGATAGATGCTATCGAAATGGGTACTGATGCCGCCTGTGGATGGATTCTTGATGAACTGGAAGATGGCAAGTCATTTCCAGGTCCATCTTCACAGTCTGACATTTCCACTAATGGCAAAGAGTTTGTTAATATGCTTGTATTGAATATCGATGCCTATTCAGCAAAATACGGTTCCCAAACCGTCCGTAAAAATATCACTCTTCCTGCATGGCTCAATACCTACGGTGAGAAAAATAATATCAATTTTTCCAAGGTTCTTACTGATGCATTGATGCAACATGCTTCCCATTAGTATTATTTCATAATTGTGCGATATCGCACACGTATGACAATGAAAGGATGTGATTCTATGGCTCAATACAAACGTCGGAAAGACGGACGATACGAAACCAAGGTTGATAACGGTCGTGATGCTGAAACAGGACAACGTATCCGCATACCGGTATATGGTTATTCTATCCAGGAACTGGAAGATAATAAAGCTGCTGTGCGTGATGCTCTCAATAAAGGCACCTACGCAAACGACCGTGGCTTTACAGTAGGAAAATGGGTGCGTGAGTATGTGGAGGTCTACAAGGTTGGTTGTGCAGATAGTACCATCAATGATTGCAACAATATTATTAAGAATCACCTTGGCTGTATTGAAGATATCCGTCTGCAGGACCTGAAAAAATCCGATGTCCAGAGATGCATCAACAACGCATCCCACTATTCTGACATTCCACGCCGAATCCGCTTACTTCTGAATGAGTCATTAGAAGCGGCTATTGATGATGGTCTGATCTACAAGAATGTATGCCGTTCCGTAAAAATACCACAATCTCCCGCTGCTGATACCAGAGCTCTTACGGATCTGGAACGGAATGCCATTCCAAAGATCGATTTTTCTCCAATGGAGAAAGCCTTTGTCTATCTCTTATGGTACACCGGTATGCGTCCGGAAGAAGCAAGAGGTCTTATGCTGTCCGATATCGATCTGCGACAGAGTATCATTTCCGTCAATCGAGTAGTTGTATATCCGGATAAGAACCAGCCTCAAATTCTTCCTCGCACCAAATCAGATGCCGGCATACGCACAATTCCAATCCTAAGCCCTCTCTCGTCCCCATTGAGAGATTTTATGAAAGAAGTTAAGGGTTTATACCTTTTTTCTAATGATAACGGAAATGTGATGTCATATAGCACGTATCGTAACTTTTGGAAGCGGATATATAACAAGATTAATGTTAAATTAGGTGGAACCAAAGACCGAACGGTCAAAGGGCAAAAGATAAAAGGTATCAAAGCCACTGATCTGACACCTTATGTATTCCGGCACGAGTATGCTACCATCCTCTACTATTCCGGAATCGATATTAAAGAAGCTGCAAGATTAATGGGCCATGAATCTACTAAACTGATTCTGGAAGTATATGCTGAACTGGATGCAAAGAAATCCAACTCAACAAGTAAACTGGAATCGTATTTGCAAAGTTATTAACCATATACACAATCCTATAACGTCAAAGAGGAATACTTCCCACGACATTATTCTTTTGCATATTTTTATAATTTTTATTGTATAATATTCAATTTTCTTCTTAAAATTTGACGACCATTTTGACGACCACAAGTCAAAAAAAGTGCCTCTGACGACCATTTTGACGACCATAATTTGATTATATTTCATATTGTCCCGCAACATAAAAATAAGCGCTAACCCTTATAAATAAAGGGCTAACGCTTATTCTCTCTAAAGCTAGCGACGGGAATCGAACCCGTGACCTCCTCACTACCAATGAGGTGCGCTACCGACTGTGCCACGCCAGCTTGTCATGACGACTTATCTATCATAGCAAAATATTATAGGTTTGTAAAGTACTTTTTTGTATTTTATTTTCCAGGTTTCAGATAAAGTTTCTTGACTTTATCCCGAATTCTCTGAACGGCATTATCAATGGATTTGGTTGTCTTCCCAAGACGGTTTGCAATCTCCGTATACGACATGCCATCTAAATAAAGCGGCAGTATTTCTTTTTCCATTTTACTTAAGTGCGATTCTAAAAGCATTTCTATCTGGGAAGCATTTTCCTGATCCAGAACAACATGTTCCGGATTGGAATTTCTGCCTGCTTCCAGATTATCGATCAATTCTTCCTCTTCTTCATTATTTCTACTATAAAATGAAATATACGAATTCAGTGGGGAATGTTTCTTACGGTTTGATGCTTTGATTGCACTATATATCTGTCTGTCTACACAGATCTTGGCGAATGTATAAAAAGACGCATTACTCCCACTTTCATAATTCTGAATCGCTTTAAACAAGCCAATCATTCCCTCCTGGGATAAATCCTCTGTATCTGCTCCAATCAAATACAGGGTACGGATGGATTTCTTGACAAGAGGTGAATATTTTTTCAGCATATATTCAGTTGCATCCTGATTGCCATTTTGGGCAAGTCCGACCACATTTTCATCGGTCATCATCTGGAATTGTGTATCCATCTCAATCCTCATTTATTCTACTGGTATATTATTGGCTTCCGGCTGGGCTATCACTTCCGTGGTTGCCTGCGTCGTTGCTTCTGTTGCGGCCGCTGTTGTTGCCTGGGTTGTTGCCGCTGTTGTCACCTGCGTTGTCAATTCTGTAGTTGCCTGCGTTGTTGCCGCCGTCGACTGGGTTGTTGCTTCCGTCGTCTTATTAGAATCAGAATCTGTCTGGGTTGTTTTCTTATCACTATTCACCTTGTTCGTAATCTCTTCAATACTCTCTTCTAAATTCTTTTTATCATCTTTGTTATCCGAAGTAGCCTGTGTCGTTGCCTCTGTTTCCTCTGTCCGGAACCATTTACTCTTCTCTGTTGTATCTTCCTCAGTAATCTTTGCGTCATTCTTATTGGATCGGCTACCTCCCCCAACACTATTTACAATGAGTGTTATGAATCCCAAAAACAAACATGCAATTACAATCACAAAAAGAATCATGAGAATTGTCTTTAACATATCCCGATTAGGCATAATCCCCTCATTATCCTTTTTTTTCCGTTGCTTGCCTTGTTGTTCTTGTGCCCGCTGTGTTCTTGATTTAGCAGCAGCAATCCTTTTTTCTTCTTTCAGCTGTAACCGTTGTTCTTCTTTTTCAAACTCTTCATCATACTCGTTCAAATCAAAATCAACGATATCAAATTCCTCTGACTGACCAGACCCTTTTTTTCCATTATCCATAAAACAAGTTCCCTGCTTTCTAAATATTGTCTATTATTCCTTACCCAATCATTTTTTCATATAACGCTGTCTTACAATCTCATATGCAAGTACACCTGCTGCCACCGATGCGTTCAGAGAATCAATATCTCCCTTCATTGGAATGGATGCAATGTAATCACACTTTTCTTTTACAAGACGGCTTACGCCATTACCTTCATTCCCTATCACCAGGCCAATCGGTCCAGTGAGATTATGACGATACATAACCTCACCATCCATATCCGCACAAGCAAACCATATTCCTTTTTCTTTTAATTCATCTATAGTCTTTGCAATATTGGTCACTTTCGCAACTGGTGTATAATTGATTGCTCCTGCCGATGCTTTTACCACTGTTGCCGTAAGTCCCACCGCTCTTCTCTTTGGAATGATCACTCCATGGGCTCCACATAGATTAGCGGTACGAATGATTGCTCCTAAATTATGAGGATCTTCAATCTCGTCTAACACAAAAATAAACGGTTCTTCTCCCTTTTGCTTTGCAGCATCTAAAATATCTTCTACCGTTGCATAATCATAAGCTGCCGCCTGAGCGATGACTCCCTGATGTTTGCCGGTTTCTGACATCTGATCCAGTCGTTCTTTTGTTACATAATTGACAATAGTATCCTGCTTTCTTGCAAGCGTTTTAATTGTATTTACGGCGCCATCATGACAACCGTCTAATACATATAATTTATCAATTGTCTTACCGGAACGAAATGCCTCTGTTACTGCATTTCTTCCTTCAATTGTATATTCCTCATATCTCATGTTATCTCCCTTTCCAGCAGAAATCGCTTATCGGCAGTTCTCATCCATATCCTTATGTCCGTCCAGACATGCAAGACTCATCTTCACCACATCTGTCAGTCGCTCAAAATCTTCTTTCAAATACAGATACCCAAGTAACGCCTCAAATCCAGTGGCATTCCGATATTCCGACCGGGTTGCATTCTTTGCCTTTGTATAAGAATTGGCATTGCGTCCCCGTTTGAACACCTCGTATTCTTCCGGTGTCAACTGATCTTTAATGCCCTTAATCATCCTGGCCTGTGCCGGGGCACACACAATTCTGCTGACATCCTTATGGTACTTATTCACCTGCATATTCACCCGACTTACTTCCATTGTCCGTATCATAATATCAAATACGCTATCCCCAATATATGCAAGTGCCAATGGAGAATATGTCTCTGGATTTGCATGTTCAATTTGAAAAACATCCTTAAAATACCGGAAATTATCTGTTTCACTCATTCCTCTATATCCTTATCCGTTGTCTATGCTCGTTTCCATTTTACACCTTCTCTGGTATCCTCTAAAATGATTCCCTGTGCCGCTAACATATCCCGAATCTCATCTGCTCTGGCAAAGTTCTTAGCCTTTCTTGCCATCTGGCGCTCTTCGATCAAAGCCTCAATATCGCTGTCTAATATCTCTTTCTCCACCTTCGCTATGATTCCTAATACATCACAAAGTTTGCAGATGGTATCACATGCCTTGACCACTAATTCTTTGGCATTGTCCGCTGAAATATTGGAGTTGGTAAACTTCACAAGTTCAAAAATGGACGAAATGGCATCCGCCGTATTCAGATCATCTTCCATTGCCTGTTCAAACTTTGTCACATACTCCTGTAATCTGGCTGCCAATGTATTCTCTTCCTCTGTCAAATCGCGATCTACAGCAGCTTCTTTCATATCCTCTAAACGGGATACCGCATTTAAAATACGCTCTAAAGATGCTTTTGCAGATTCCACTAACGTATCTGAAAAATTCAAAGGACTTCTGTAATGGGCACTCAGAATAAAGAATCGAATCACCTGTAATGGATACTTCTTACCAATGTCCCGAATTGTAAAGAAATTACCAAGAGATTTTGACATTTTCTCACCATCAATCTTCAAGAATCCATTATGCATCCAGTATCTCGCAAACTCTACGTCATTAGCCGCTTCACTCTGTGCAATCTCATTCTCATGATGAGGAAAAATCAGATCCTCTCCACCAGCATGGATATCAATGATATCTCCAATATATTTTTTGGACATCACAGAACATTCCAGATGCCAGCCCGGTCTTCCTTCTCCCCATGGAGACGGCCAGGATGGTTCCCCTTCCTTCTTTGGTTTCCAGAGTACAAAATCTAAGAAATCCTCTTTTTCATCCTCACCGGAAACCTTAAGCTGATGCTTTTCATCTCTGTGCCCTGCCTCTAAATCATCAATATTTTTCTTAGAGAGTTTGCCATATCCCGGAAAACTTCTGGTGCGGAAATATACCGTTCCATTCACCTCATAGGCATGCCCTTTTTCAATCAGGACCTTAATCATATCGATCATATCCGGAATCTCTTCCGTTGCTTTCGGATGGGTTGTTGCTTCCATCACATTCAGATCATGCATATCTTTTTTCACTTCTTCAATATATCGTTCTGAAATCTCAGAAGATGTAACTCCCTCTTCGATTGCACGTTTAATAATCTTATCATCCACATCCGTAAAATTTGATACATAGTTCACATCATATCCCTTATATAACAGATATCTTCGAAGCGTATCAAATACGATCATAGGGCGCGCATTGCCGATATGAATATAATCATATACCGTGGGACCACACACATAGATTCCCACCTTATTCTCATGAATTGGAACAAATTCTTCTTTTCTTCTTGTCATTGTATTGTAAATCTTCATATTCTCAATTCCTTCCCCGGGAGTTCTCCCGATGTAATATATTAAGACATCACATCTTTCAATAGTATATTTTTAACCGTTTCATTTGTCAACAAACTTCCTATACAACTTCTGCCCAAAATGTTGAATAATTAAATATATTCTCTGTCCCTAACACTTTATCCGTCAGTTCCTCTATGGTTAATTCACAATATTCCTCTTTCGTGCAACCTGTACCTGTTTCAATCCTTTTCCATCCGTCCCTTTCAGAATAATACCCTGTATTGCCGGGGAGAATATCATCCTGAATATACAAACCTGCTTTATCCCCTGCCAGACGTTTACACGCATCTTCAAACAACTGCATAAACGCCGACACATTCGTAATACGGATCATATATGGAAATGTCTGCATCCACCGGATGGGACCGGAATAAAATCCAGAAACCGCTTTCATAAATGCATCCGGTATTGTCCAAACTGTCTGCTCCACACAAAGGGTATTTTCATCCATCGCATAAGCAAAATAACCAATCACGTTGTGCATCTCATCAAAACAGAACACCACATTTCCACCCTGACACGCTTTTTCTTTATATAACAGGTTAAAATACTCTTCATCCCGTACCGCTGAAATTGTGTGTTCTTTTGCTGCCTGCACATCCATCTTCTCAAAAATCTGCAATACTATGTCCTTAGGAAAATCCCGAAACAACATCTCATAGGTATAGTAAGACATCGTTTTGTCATTCCATCCTTTCGCAATATTGCCGGTTAACAGGCATTCCTGTTCCTTAGATACACTCACGAAATCAAAGGGTTCATAATACCGAACATCTGCCGGCATCAGATATGTGAAGGGTTCTTTTGCTTTCCACATATCCTGCAGCGCCTGCTTCATAAGTCCTGCCATCACTCCCTGCCTTCTGTAGCTGCTCCTCGTTCCCACTCCCACAATATAATGTAATAAAATCCTGGAACCATTTACATGACACAGATAGGGATTTACATGCAACATCCCTTTCTCTCCATTGAAATACACCCGATTTTTTGGATAAATCGTTTTAAAATAAAAATCTTCATAAACATCCGGATCCTGAAAACAATGTTTCCAAAGAGATC
Organism: uncultured Clostridium sp.; assembly: GCA_945915475.1. GTDB lineage: Bacteria > Bacillota > Clostridia > Lachnospirales > Lachnospiraceae > CAG-590. The sequence goes on from CAMEFI010000014.1 coordinate 17,084, forward strand.
GTGCCACACGCTGCTCATCCATATCACACCTGACTCCCGGAACATCCACTACAGCCATTGCATTTACGATCTGTTTCTCCCACCATTTTGTCATATTCATAATTTGCAACTGTTTCCAACAGACAGATTGCCTGGGAACTGATTCCTTCTCCGCTTCCGGTAAATCCCAATCCCTCTTCCGTTGTTGCCTTGATATTCACCTGATTTTCAGATAATCCAAGTGCTTCCGCAATGGTTGTTACCATATCCGGAATAAATGCTGCCATTTTCGGACGTTGTGCAATGATCGTTGCATCAATATTGCTAATCAGATATTGTCTCTCATCCAGCAGCTTTTTCACATGTCGCAGTAATTCAATACTGTCAGCACCTTTATATTGTTCATCCGTATCCGGAAAATGCTTTCCAATATCTCCAAGGGCTGCCGCACCCAACAGCGCATCCATGACTGCATGTGTTAATACATCTGCATCAGAATGTCCCAACAATCCCTTTTCATATGGAATGTTCACCCCACCAATAATCAACTTTCTTCCTTCCACTAGTTTGTGGACATCATATCCCATTCCTACCCGCATCTTTAATCTCCTATTTCTGTTTCAAATACTCCAGCAAAAACTCATACACTCTCTTTGTAGAAGAAATGGACAATCTCTCTGCTGTTGTGTGAATGTCCAATATATTCGGTCCCATGGAGACACAGTCGAGATCCGGAATCTTTGCTGCCAGCAATCCGCACTCAAGCCCTGCATGGATTCCTTCCACAACCGGCGTTTTTCCATACATCTTCTCATACAATTCCATCACCTTTGGTCGAACAACGGATTTCTCCTGATACTCCCATGCCGGATATTCACCCCTAATCTCTATCTTACCGCTAAGTGCGGTTGTCAGACATTCTAATTGTCTTGCCACATACTGTTTCTTTGTTGTTACACTGCTTCTCACTGCATGTTGCGTGAATAAATATTCATGGTGCAATTCCATAATACCGAGATTCAGGGACGTCTCCACTAACCCCGGAACTGACATACTCATTCCCTGAACACCATCTGGTACAGTCATCAAAAATGCAAGAATCCGAAACAAACTGACGGAATCTAAGACCAGCCTCTTTTCCTCTTCTCCTTCTGGTTCTAACTCTACCCGGATTCCCGCATCCGACTTTGCATATTCCTTCTGTAAAATAGTATTATATTCTTTCAAAAAATGTTCCGCTCCTGCAACATCCCCTTTTGAAAGACCAATAACAGCCTTCGACCGAAGCGGAATGGCATTGTCCTTCTTTCCGCCCTCCATAGACTGTAACGTGAAAGATACCTCTTTATTCAATTGGTATAATACTCTTCCTAAAATCTTGTTAGCATTGGCTCTTCCCTTATCAATCTCACAACCGGAATGTCCGCCAAGGAGACCTGAAACTTTAAGCGTATACCAGTGTTGCTTGGCAGATTCCTTCCATACCACAGGCAACGTTACCATTGCAGACATACCTCCGGCACAGCTGCTTAAGAAAATCCCTTCTTCTTCCGAATCTAAATTCAACATACAATGCCCTTTTAACATCGAAAGATCAATATGTCTTGCTCCTTCCATACCCACTTCTTCCGATACCGTAATAATATACTCAAGAGGCGGATGCACAACTGACTGGTCATCTGCAATGGCCAGCATATAGGCAATCGCAATGCCATCATCTCCACCAAGTGTCGTATTCCTGGCAAAGACATAATCACCATCCACTGCAAGTTGTAGTCCCTCCTGTTCCATATCAATGACACAATCTGCAGTCTTTTCACAAACCATATCCATATGTCCCTGTAAAATAACCGGCTCCTGATCCTCATATCCTGCACTTGCCGGTATCAACATTACAACATTATATAAATCATCCTGAAATACCTGGAATGCATGCTCTGTTGCAAATGCCACCAGATAATCACTAATCTGTTTCTCATGATAGGAACCTCTTGGAATTCTACTGATCTCTTCAAAATAATGAAACACTCTCCCAGGTTCTAAATCTGATAATACCTCCATCTTATTGCCTCCTATGACTTTATTAAACATAGCGTATCCCATTTTGCCGTAAAGTATAGCACAATCCACACAAAAAAGAAAGCCGGAGAATAAATCGCATACGCTTTCCTCTCAGGCTTTCCTATTGTAATCTATATTAATCCATATATTTCTTTACAAGCACTGTTGCATTATGCCCGCCAAATCCCAATGAATTGCTCATCGCAATATTAACCGACATCTGAATTCCCGCTCTCTTTGTATAATCCAGATCACATTCCGGATCGTCTTCGCTTAACCCTACCGTCGGATGAATATAATTTTCATTGATGGACTGAATACACGTGATCAACTCTACAGCTCCACCTCCGGCAAACATATGTCCCACCATGGATTTAGTGGAATTGATGTGAACGTCGTAGGCAGCCTTACCAAATGCACGTTTAATCGCTCTTGCTTTCGCATGTTCCAACTCTTCTAACACCAGCACTCCTGCACCTTCCCCGGTAACAAAGCCATTGCCTCCTTTGCAGCTACAGCAGCAAACTGGCTGAATCTGTCCATTCTTTTTGCAGTCTTTGGCTCAAGATAATCCTTAACATTAAAATCTTTTACCTCAGCCGATAGTTTCACCTTATAATCGGTTGTATCAAAATTCTGTATCACATCAATTCCAACCCGGTTGTGTAAAATGCTATCCCAAAATGCAGAAACACCTATACCTATTGGTGTTACAACCCCCATTCCTGTCGCCACTACTCCTTTCATCTAACTGGAAAGCTTTACAATACTTCTACTTTATTTATCCCTCTTCAAATACGCCTTTGCAAACTCCAATACATAATCCTCATTTCGATCAAACAGTGCTGCCACAGCCTCCTCATCAAAAGGAATCTGTACATCCAACGGAACCGTTGCTGCTCTACTGCTGTCGGTATCAATAAATACCGTTCCGTCCTCCTGCAAAAGCAGAACTGCAGAATAAGATAAATATCCATAATCAAACTGCACCACATGCATTCCCTGTGCCGCACAGCTTGAATGGGTAAATCCCATCACTGTCACATTCGGATAAGCGCTTGCAAGCTGTGCAAAATGATCACCGGCACTACCTGTTGCCGCATTTACCAAAATAACAATATTTCCATTCCCCCACAGATTCTCTCCCTGATAAGATTCGCACTCTCCCACCTCGTAGGTTCCTGTCTTCACATCCCTTTTGTAGGTAAGTGTGTCCATATCGAGAACCCCGTCATACGCATAAACATGTTCGCCTTCCGGTGCAATCAGTTTCAGAATATGTTCCACATAAGTACCGGAACCACCACCATTATCCCTCAGATCGAAAATCAGATTCTGTACTCCGGCCTCCTTCAATTCCAGAAGTTTTGTGCGTACTTCCTGCTCCATCTCGTCAAAATTTTCCTGTGCATCATACTGCATCATCCGCATACGCATAAGTGCTGTATCGGAATCTACTTCTTCCCATTGGAGATTCGAAATTTTCCTTCCCTGATTGAGAATCCGAACGCTGTTCTCCCAACGGTCTTTATACGAACCAATCTTATCTGCCTTCACACTCTGTTCCTTACCATTGTCATCCAGGAAAGAAAGCGTAATGCTGTCCTCTCCCATTCCGGCAACCGACAGAGTCTGGTAAAAAGCTTCATTTTCCATACAGGCATATCCACATAGTTTCACAGCATATTTCTCTGCATCCGCCACTGCCTCTTTGATGTCCTTGCCATCCCATGACATAATAACGGTGCCATTATGAATCCCGGCCTTTGCTACTGCACTTCCTGTTTCCACATTTACAGCCACCGTCTGTCCATTACTGAGTGTCATAAGAGATAATCCATAATCATTGCCACAGGCCTGTTCTAACGCAAGGTTTCGAACCTCATCATCCTTCACATTGTATGCAACATGCCCATCATGAAACTCTGAAGTAAATGTCATCCACGCCAGATAATTCACAATCTCATCATGCTTCCTGTCCGCCTCTTCAAACTGTGGCAGATATTTTTCATAAAGCTTCTCCCAGTCTATCTCTTTGTGATCTGTCAACACATAATGTGCTCTTAACTCTTCAAATGCCCTGTTAAAGTCTTCAACATAGTCCGGTGCCCGGTACCCCGGATTCAGATAACAGACTATTCCAGAAAGGACAATCGCCACTCCTGCCACAACACTGGCATATTTTCTTACTCTGACTTTTTCCCATACAAAACCTGCCAACAACAAAACGGCACCAAGATAACATCCAAGCATGGATACCTCAAAGCCAAAGGTTGCAATAGCAAACAGGCAGACACACATAGGCACAACATAAAAAATCTTCCATTTCGTACTGATCACCTTCGCTGCATAACCGGCTAGCAAATACAAACCGATTGCAAAGATACCTTCCAGTATGACCAATACCCAATCACCATAACACATACTACACCTCCTAATTCATGTCATCCCTGTTAAAAAACAAATATCCAAGCAGCAGGAACAAGCCGCCAATCACAACAGATGAAACAATCGTCCCAAGGATGTCTCCTGCACCAAGCACTCCATCATATACCACAATACTTTTCTCCCCTACCAGAGTATAAGTTTCCCAGGCTGGAAACCGCAACAGCTCCGCTAAGTTGCTGATTGCCATATATTTCGCAGTCCCATTTGGAAACATATCAACCCAGGCCTGTCCTGCCATGGCCAGCACAACCCCCAATGCCATAACCACATATCCATTTTTTACAATATAGCTCAAAAAAACAAATTCACAAATAAGCCGTAACACAGGAAGGACTGACAGGATATATCGTACAAATACATCACCAACGCTTAATGTATCTCCAAATTCTCCCATAACACATGCCACCACAACCGGAAGGGCATTCAGAACCAGTGTGCCCAGCGCACCCAGAAAGAGACTGATAACTGCTCTCCCAAAATAAATTTCTTTTCTCAAGTGTCCGCTCATCAGTTCATAATTTGCTGTCTTATCATTGAAATCCGCTCCACAGACATATCCGGTAAGAACCAATGCAAAAATCAATGAAATAAATGCAATGGATTCTCCATCCTCTGCCACATATTTTCCCGCCGAGCAAAGGGAAAAATCAAAACCTATTTCCCCCATCATGACTGTAATCTGCATTATCCCCACACAGACAAACACAACATATAGCAAACTGCTTTTCTTAAGCTGATAAAGCTGTGCCTTTATTACATTTCCCATCGCATCTCCCTCCTAGTTCATATCCCGTTTCCTGAAAATCACATAACCAGCGATAAGGCAGGTTGCACCTACAAGTAAAGATACCAGTATTGTACTGCATACAACAGAAGAACGAATTCCTGCACTGTACACCAAAATATCTTCGCCACCTATATATTCCAGCTTATAATTATCGACTGTAAATAATGTTGTAAGATTCGAAACTGCCAGTTGTGCCGTAAGCGCGTTCTCTGTCAATTCCGTATATACCATACTTGCGATTATTGCTGCATCTGTAAAAACCCATCCCAATAACATTGCCACATAACAATTCTTCATTAAAACTGTCAACAGAATCAGCTCGCAAAGAAACCGAAATAAAGGAAACAATACTAACAGGCATCGAAGCATAACAGCCCCCAAATTTATATTTTCGCCCCATCCATTCATTACAGTTACCACCAGCAACGGAAGTATCATCATCACAATTCCGATGAGCATTGTCCACAAAAGACCTACAATAACCCGTCCGAAATAAACCGCTTTTCTGGAATGTCCTGCCATAATCTCATAATTTATCGTTTTGTCTGTGGCATCCCATCCACAAATTCTCGGAATCAGAATAACAAAAATCATAGCAAACAGCATCGGATACATCGAACCGTATTTAACAAAAAATGTTCCACCATTTAATGCAGTCCAATCCCCCTCTACCAATATACTGCTACACAATAACACTAGTCCGATCAATATCGCATATATAACTACATTATCTCTTTTTGTCTGAAAATGCAGCGCTTTCATGATATTCCACATTCTTATCACCTACCATATCCATATAATACTGTTCGAGGTTTGCTTCCCGTACACCAAGGGATAGCGGTATGACACCGCCCTCATACAAGGTCTTTGATACCTCTTTAATCTCATCGATCCTCTCATATAAGCGAATACTGCCATCCTCTTCTACATCATAATCCTTCACCTGAAGCTGCTCCTGCAGGATTGCCAGTGCCATGGCATCATTATCCGTATGAATATGATAATATTCTTTACACATCCTTTTCAATTCCTGAGAGGATACTGCCTCGAGAAGCTGACCGTGATGAATAAAAAGATAATCTGTACAAAGCAAAGACAATTCGCTTAAAATATGGGAAGAAATGATAATGGTAATATGCTCTTCTCTGTTTAATTTCAAAAGCAACTCCCGAATTTCTACAATTCCCTCCGGGTCTAACCCATTGATTGGCTCATCTAACACCATAATTTCCGGTTTGGTAAGCAACGCATTGGCAATTCCTAAACGCTGCCGCATACCAAGGGAGAAATTCTTCGCATGCTTCTTGCCTGTATCTGTAAGTCCCACCATCTCTAACACTTCATCCACACGCTTCCTGTCGGGAATACCCTTTTGCAATCTCTGTTTTTCAAGATTCTCTCTTGCTGACATCTTTTCCTTCACATAAGGAGTCTCAATCATAAAACTCATACGGCTTCTAGCCTTCGCCAATCCTTTTTCCGTATGTTCTCCATAAATGGAAATACTGCCTCCTGTAGGAAGTACCAGACCGCCTAACATTTTCATAATAGTTGTCTTTCCTGCTCCATTCGGACCAATGAGTCCACAGATCATTCCCTGCCGAATTTGAAAGGAAACATCCTGCACCGCTTTTTGCTTCATATACTGTTTTTCCAACTGTTTGACATCAATCACAATTTCCGACATATCTTCCTCCTTCTATCATTCCGATTTCACTTTAATTGCATTATAAAAAGGAAACTTAAAGAATTTCTTAAATATCTTTAAATTTCCTTTTTATTATCTATAATAGGAAACCGCATTCCAATAATGAGGTCTTCGTCCTTCTGCACAGCAAAAACCTCAGCATTCTGCTTTTGAGCCAATAACTTAACGATATAAAGACCAAGTCCTGCCCCTGAACCTTCTCTTGCTCTATTCCCTCGGTAAGTACGATCAAATAAATGTATGACATCTAAATGCACTTCCGGACAAAGTGCATTGCCAAATGTAATCTGACACACATTCTTTCCCTTCCATTCCATCTGCTGCATTCTAATCCCAAAAGAATTCTTTGCATATTTCATTACATTATTCAACAGATTGCTAAGCATCCGAAGCAGCATTTGTTCATCCGCAAGCACATAAATACTCTTTTCCGACAGACGGATATCCGGTACAAAATGATTCTGTCGGATTAATGTCTCATGATCCACAATAAACTGCGCTAACAGATTGGTCACATCCAATTTTTCTAATTCTACCTGTCTACTATCACTTTCTAAAACAGACATTTCAAAAAAATCATCCACCATATTCTTTAACACATTCGCCTTATCTAAACAAATAGCAAGATGTTTTCTATCCTGTTCTGACAGCCTGTCATTTTGCTCTATCATTTGCAGATTCCCTTTTATGACCGTAAGCGGCGTTCTCAGATCATGGGCAATATCAGAAACCGACTGCCGTAGAAGTAGCTCTTTTTGCTCGCCCGCCAGCTTTAAATGTTTTTGATAATCCAGATTTCCATTTAACTCTACTGCAAGATGTTCCAAATCTTTATCCATCAGAGAAATCTGGAGCTGCCTGTTATAAGATGTATCTCTTGTCTGCTTAATTTCATTAGCCATATTTTTCATCTGCCGTTTCAAAAGGACAATATAGACAACCAATATGCAGATCATAAACAGAAGTATACTACTGCTAATTATCAGAACCATTTCCCTTTTCCTCCTTCAACCGGTATCCCACACCCCAGACCGTATCAATATAATCCTGTCCGGTTGCTTTTTTTAGCTTATTCCGCAGATTACTTAAATGTACATTAATGGTATTGTCCTCACAATAATAGGTGTCTTTCCACACGGATTCATATAAATTTGCCTTTGTGAATGTCTTCATCGGTTGCTTAAGAAAAAGCTGCAAAAGCTCGTATTCTTTCCATGTCAGAGAAATGTTACTACCCTGGTACTCTACCCGGTTTTCCTCCAAATACATCTTCAAATCACCAGCACATAAAATAGCTTCTGTTCTACTCTTATGTCTCATATCCTGTTTTCCGGCAACTCTGCTTCTTCGTAATACAACTTCCATTCGCACCAACACTTCATCCAGATCAAAAGGCTTAAGAATATAATCATCAGCCCCCATTCGAAGCACTTCTAATCTTGTTTCCATTCCGGACTTTGCAGACAAACAGATCACTGGTGTATCAGAGTGTGTTCTTAACTCCCCAATCAGGGTATCCCCACTTTTGTATGGCAGCATTAAATCCATCAAAACTAAAGTATATTCTTTTTCTTTTAAAAGACCGGATGCCTCCCTCCCGTTATAGGCACATTCCACATCATATCCATGTTCTGTCAGAAAGTCTTTCAGTAAATCACTAATATCTCTATGATCCTCCACAATTAAGATGTTCTTTTTGTCCATACCGGTGTTTACTCCTTCTCCTTAATTTGCATGTTCAAATCGAGTAGGCTGACTCCTACTCGATGTGCAAGCAATGACATCTCGCCTAACGGCTCGATGAACATTGGCCGTCATATAGAAATTTGTGTAAGCACAATTTCTGCATGACGGCTTATTGCACAAAAAATCCGGCTGCCGAAACAGCCGGACCAACGACCCTGTCAACTAATTATTCACAAACTTTACAGCCGTTCCATATGCCATAACCTCTGCTGCTCCCGCCATAATTGCAGAAGTTGCATAACGAACATTCACAACGGCATCTGCCCCAAGTGCTTCCGCCTGCTGAATCATACGCTTATTAGCCAACGCCCTGGCTGAATCCATCATCTCATTATATGCCTTCAATTCTCCACCCACCAATGTCTTGAAACTTTGGGTAATATCATGTCCAACATTTTTTGTCTGAATAGTACTTCCCCGCACCAATCCCAACATTTCAAGTTCTTTTCCTGAAATATAATCAGTATTCACTAAGATCATCTTCCTCACCACTCCTTATTTCATTAATCCGCTGTATACATACGAAAATCATCACGCCCATCAAAAATACCGGAATCAATCCGAATAACAGCTTGCTTACTGTACCAGGCAACTCGGCAAGTAAAACCATGAAATACAGAATGTAATATAGGACAAAAATAATGGTGATTATAATCGTTGTAACAATCTTTCTCTCATGCTCCTTCATCCCCTCTGCCTCCTTCAGTACACTATGCATTTTCATTATAACCGCTTCTCTATGAATTGTCATTCATTTTCTACAAATCTACTATGACCTTTATGAACGATAATCCCCATTAATCTTTACATAATCATAAGTCAAATCACATCCCCATGCCTTGGCAGTGCTTTCCCCTGCATTTAAAGAAATGTTTACAAAAATCTCTTTTTCAGAAAGAATCTCCTTTGCAAGTTCTTCCGAAAATTCCACACCTGCACCATTACGGCATACCGGAAGAACTCCTTTTGCAGATGCTAAATCCACATCTACTTTGTTAATATCAAAATCTGCCTCTGCATAACCCACTGCACAAAGGATACGTCCCCAGTTTGCATCCTCTCCAAACATTGCACATTTAAACAGAGGAGAACGAATCACACTCTTTGCCACAATAATTGCAGTGTCCAAATCCTTTGCTTTTGATACGGTACACTCAATCATCTTGCTGGCACCTTCTCCATCCGCAGCTAGCATTTTCGTCATATTCATCATGACAATATAAAGTGCCTGTTTAAACACTTCATAAGCTGCATCTTCCTTATCAATCTCCTGATTACCAGCCATGCCATTTGCCATAACTAAAACCATATCATTTGTAGAAGTATCTCCATCAATACTCAAACAGTTATATGTAATCTTCGTAATTTCTGAAAGTGCTTTCTGAATCAACTCTTTGGAAATAGCAGCATCTGTTGTCACAAAATTAAGTGTAGTTGCCATATTCGGATGAATCATGCCGCTTCCTTTTGCCATCCCGCCAAGTGTACATTTGACGCCGTTCACATCAAAGGATACTGCAACCTCCTTCGGAACAGTATCCGTTGTCATAATGGCATTCACTGCTTTGGAATTGCCATCATAAGATAGTCCCTCAACCAGTTCTCCAATATGATTTTCAACCGGTTCAATAGGCAAAGTCTGTCCAATCACACCAGTGGAAGCAACCATGACTTCATCTACCGAAATTCCCAATTCTTCTGCAGCTAACTCTGTCATCTTCTGGGCCTTTTCTTCTCCATCTGCATTACAAGTATTTGCATTCTTAGAATTTGCGATCACTGCCTTCGCCTTTCCGCCTGTTGCCGCCAGATGCTTCTTCGTCACCAGAATCGGTGCTCCTTTTACTTTATTGGTTGTATATACAGCTGCCGCATTACATAAAGCATCACTTACCACCAACGCTAAGTCGTTCTTATTCTTGTCTTTATTGAGACCACAATTCAAACCATTTGCGCGAAATCCTTTTGCTGCACAAACACCCCCATCTACATATGTATATCCTTCAAATTGTTCCATTGTACTCATTCCTTCTTTCTATTGATAATCTTATGCGTTATTTTACTACATTCAAATAATACGTCAAGGTATTTGACACAATTCTCCATCTCAATTATAGTAATAGAATGGGCGTTTGCGAAACGCCTGTTTCTTCTATAAACGTTGTGCAATTTGACAATATCCTCACAGGCACGCTTGCGCTGCTCTCGTCTCGCAGCGGTACTAAACTCGTGTTTCACACTCGTTAAGTACCGGCGGTCTCAAAGCACCTGCTTAGGATACTTGTCAAATCTGCACAACTCAATATGCATTTTCAAGAGTTTCGCAATTGCCTAATAGTAACAGAAAAAGGAAAGGAGCACTCATATGACAAAAATTCCGAATGACCCCATGATGCTATTAAGCTTCATCAATACCAAACTCCGGGACTTCTATCCTGACTTCAATACTCTATGCGATGATTTGGAACTTAACAAAGATGAGATTACCTCTAAATTGTCCGGCATAGATTATACTTATGACAAGAATTTAAATCGCTTTGTGTAAAGAAAGACAGGACAACTTTCTAAATTGTCCTGTTTTCTTTCTCTTATTCGTTGTCCATTTCTTTCGCAGGTGTTTCCCCTTTCTCTTTCTCCCCTGCCTTCTGTTCTTCTTTCTTATGAACCACGCCGTTGCTTCCTGCAACAGCCACCTGATCAATACCATAATATTCAGAGGTCTGTGTCGGTAAGCCCTTATCACGTAGAAATTTCTTACAAATCGTTCCCACTAACGCATACAGACATGCAAAGCAAGGTGCTCCAAGAATCATTCCGGGAACTCCAAAAAATCCACCACCAATGAGAATTGCAAACAATATCCACATACTACTGATCTTAAGACGATCGCCTAAAATAATCGGTCCAATCACATTACCATCAATCTGTTGTAAAATGATGATGAAGATAATAAAAATAATACCCTGTTTCACATTCATCATGAGCAAAATCAGTGCACTTGGAATTGCACCGATAAATGGTCCAAAATACGGTATAATATTAGTTACACCAATAATCATACTGATCAAAACCGCATAATCATACTGCACCACCGTCATAAAAAGATAACATAATGCCCCGATAATAAAAGAATCAATAATTTTACCATTGATAAATCCACCAAATACCTGATTGGCATACCTCACACCTCTCATAACCGCATTTGCATGTTTCCTGCTGAAAAAACTATATGTGAGTTTCTTTCCAACGGCTATCAGTATTTCCTTCTCCATCATTACGTAAATGGAAATGATCAAAGCAAGCACCATGTTCAATATCACTTTCAAACCGCCCACAATACCGGAAGTAATACCTACCACAATCTTGTCCATATTGGGCAAAATATCCTGATTCAGGTAAGCGATTGCCTGAGAATACACTCGATCTAATCCTAACAATAGATAATGACTCAATTCAGACTGTTTCGGATCCAGAGAATCAATCCATGTCACCACAGTATTATAATAATTCGGTGCTTCTGTTACAATTTTACTTAAAGACAGATATACCTGTGGAATCACAAGATACAATCCCCCTACCACGAGAACAAGGAACAACACAATCGTACAAAGTGTTCCTAATATTCTGGAAAACTTTTTCCAAGCTGATTCCTTTTTCTGAAATAGAAGCTTACCAAGAGGCGTAAAACAGTAATGTTCAAAAAAATTCAAAATAGGGTTCAATAAATAAGCAAGAACACCTCCCGTAATAATCGGTGCCAGCGTTCCCCACACCGTATTCTTTAATTCCGATATCTTTCCTTCATGCTCTAACATGTATTTAAATAAAATAGAAAGAATAATAACCCCTAATGTAACCGCCGCAATTTTCAAATATTTCTTTTCAATCTTCCACTTCAATCCTGTAATCCTCCTATTTCTGCCTTTGTGTTTTATTATATGTATTATTCTATAAAAAAACAAGATTCAAAGACACAAAAAAAGAGATTGCCATCTCTGACAATCTCCTCTAATATCCTATATTACATAGATCTCAATCCATGAAGTATCATTTTCTCTACTGTTCCTTTGCAACTTCCACAACAGACTTTGCAAGTCCAGCTAATCCCTGAATCTCAGACGGAATAATAATCTTGGTTGCCTGACCGTCTGCCGCCTTAGAAAATGCTTCTAAGCTCTTCAACTGAATAACCGCACCGGATGGGGCTGATTCATTCAATAATGTAATACCATCTGCATTCGCCTTCTGGATGGCAATAATTGCCTCTGCCTGACCTTCTGCCTCACGAATCGTAGCCTCTTTCTTTGCTTCTGCACGAAGGATGGCTGACTGTTTCTCTGCTTCTGCTTCCAAAATAACCGATTCCTTATGACCTTCTGCACGAAGAATTGCTGACTTCTTCTCTCCTTCTGCAATCAGGATCTGCTCACGGCGTTCCCGCTCTGCCTTCATCTGCTTCTCCATGGCATCCTGAATAGCTGCCGGAGGAATAATATTCTTAAGCTCCACACGATTCACCTTGATTCCCCAAGGATCTGTTGCCTCATCCAATGTAGCACGCATTTTCGTGTTGATTGTCTCTCTTGATGTTAATGTCTGGTCTAACTCCAGATCACCAATGATGTTACGAAGAGTTGTGGCAGTAAGATTCTCAATTGCCATAATAGGATTCTCAACACCATAACAGAACAATTTCGGATCTGTAATCTGGAAAAATACTACCGTGTCAATTCTCATGGTTACATTATCCTTCGTAATAACCGGCTGAGGTGCAAAATCAACAACCTGCTCTTTCAATGTAACTTTCTTTGCAACCTTATCAATAACCGGCATCTTAAAATGCATACCAACAGACCATGTCCCGGTATAAGTTCCAAGACGTTCAATAACAAATGCATATGCCTGTGGAACAATCCGGATACTACTCATTACAACAACAATAATAATAATCAATAAAATAATTAAAAATGGCATAACCTCTCTCCTTTTCTAACCCTTACTTTTCCTGATCTTCTTCACTCTGAACAGATTCCGCAGGTTCGACAATCAGTTTTACTCCCTGAATCTCCAAGATCTTAACAACTTCACTTTCGGAAATAATCATTCCGTCTTCTTTGGCTCTGGCTGTCCACTCCATTCCATTTACCTTCACCTGTCCACTGCCTTTCAGATTATCAATCTGTTGCAGCACTACAGCCTGCTTTCCAACCAATGCTTCCGCATTTGTCTTTTCTGTCTTGGAGTCTAAATATTTGACTGCAATTGGTCTGGTCAGTACAAGTAATACAATGGATATCACTAAAAACAATGCAATCTGAATCATAAGATTCGCTCCTGCCAGGCCAGCCAATGCTGCAATAAATGCTCCACCTGCAAACCATATCGTGGTCAGACCTAATGTGATAATCTCAATCACAATAAAAACGGCAGCGAGCAAAAGCCAGCATAAAGCTTCCATACATATACCTCCCTTTTCGTCTTAACATAGATATCTATGCATATACATTGTATCATATTTCAACATAATTCACAATGAATCTTATTGCTACAATTATATTTTCATGTGACACGATTCATATATTGGAAAATGAAATATTATTTTCCATCATAAATTAGTAAAGAATCAACACTATATCTACCCAGACGTTCTCTGCCTTTCAGTCCAGCCAGCTCCATTACAAATTCAATCTTAACAATTTCACCGCCTAAGCTTTCCACCATCTCCGTAATCGCCTCAATTGTTCCTCCTGTGGCAACCAGATCATCAACGATAACCACTTTGTCTCCCGGCTGAATAGCATCCTTATGCATTTCAATAACAGCTGTACCATATTCCAATGAATACTCTTTCTCTATGGTTTCACAAGGAAGTTTCCCCTTCTTACGAACCGGAACAAATCCTTTTCCCAATGCATATGCAACGGGCATGCCAAAAATGAATCCACGAGATTCGGGACCAATTACGACATCAAAATCCACATTTCTCAGATTCTCTATAATTCCATCAATTGACTTCTTAAGTCCTTCCGGATTCTGAATAATAGAAGTAATATCTCGGAAGATAATCCCCGGTTCCGGAAAATCCGGTATACTTCTTACATATTGGTCAATCTCATACTTATCCTGCATCTGTACATCCTCCTGTTTTCTCCTATAACGTTATCATTTCATATCAATACTGAAATCTTGACATCATTCATTCTAATTTTTAGAATAGCACACCTATGTCTGCCTTGCAAGAAATTTAAAAAATCTATTCATAAAACGAATTAAGAATTGCCATAGAACAACTATTCCCATGCAGAAAACGAAATAGCCTGCCCGATACCATTTATCTCCTGTCAGATATAATATCCATGTAAGCGGAGACCCTGCAGATGGTACATTCAAAAACCAGTAATTGGTACCAAGCCTCACATTTATCCAATGTATTATAACAAAGCCAATACACCCAAATACAACAGGCATCCAGAATTCTCTCCATTCCGGTATCAGCTCTTCAGCCCATATCAAGCAGAAGCCAAAAGCCACTATAAAGCCATGGGATAAAAAGGCATGAATATGCATATAATTCAAAAACGGATACGCTGTCCAATCCGGAAAAAGAAGTGCACCTAATGCCCCCGGAACACAGAGAAGTACATAAATCACTCCTAAAAACCGATTTTCAGTCCAACAGTATAATGCAGCTATCCACAATGCCATTCCGCAAAGATGAAGTGGCAGAAACCCTTTTCCAAAATGTCCGGTCAGACCTAATACCATATCCCGGTAAAGTGCAATCACTGGAAACAATACACCTGTCACATGCCGGATTTTTCTCCTTGCCGGTTCCTTTTTTTCAGAATACCATTTTGCCATGATTCCTGTAAAAACAGCAATACATATAAGCCATATCAAATGACACGGGCCAAACAGATCAAACCCGCTGTCAGCAGTTATTTCTGTTTCAAACAAAAAGAAATCTTTCATACCCTTTTTACCCATTTCCATTATCGTGTATAATGCCTTATCATACACATTTTTTATCCTTACTATCCATCATTTCCTATATCTGAAACCGTAATCCCTTTTTACATTTTAACAAAGCCTCTGTTATTGTGCATGGTGTTTCACCATCCATATGAACCCATTGTGGACTTTCTGTTTTCACACAGATACTTTCACATGTATATTCCGTAATCTCCTGAAACAAAAGATGTTTCCTTATGTAAACCAACATGACTGCAAGTAAAAGCTTCCATTTAGGCATTCCCCGAACCAGACAAACCGAAAGTTTACCATCTGTTGCATCTGCATGGGGACAAAAAGGCACACCGCCTCCTTCTTTTTCATGTATCATCCCCACAACAAAGAACATATTGGTTACATTTTCCGGATTGCCATCATCAAATATAATGGTTGCATCTGATGCTTTTTTTGTAAAAATCTGTTTGACACCAATCGCAACATATACCAGTTTTCCAAGATGGATCTTATTCAATGCTTTTTTCAGACGACTTCTGCTTACCTCTTCACATATATCTGCATCATACCCCACACCACTGCTGATAATAAACTTTTTTGATTGCCTTTTCCTTTCCCCAATATTATCTGTTGTATAATAAGCTATTTCGCCATAATCCAGAACAATTTCCTTTGGATGATGTAATATCCCCGATAAGGCTTTTTCCACATTTTTATTGATATGCATATTTCTTGCAAAATCATTACCGGAGCCTGTGCGGATGCAGGACAAAACCGTATGCTCAAAATCCTCTATTCCATTTAATACCGCATTAAGTGTACCATCTCCACCTAGAACAACCAGATGGCACTCCTGTTCTTCCTCCGTAACTGCGACCTCTTCACTATTATGTAAATCACCTGGCTTTTGTATCCTCTTCCTGTCAGCTGTTAGTCTTCTAACCAATTCTGTTGTATCTGTTTCATTTTGTAAAATATGGCACTGGTGCAAGATACCTTCTTTTTTTAAAATCCGCTCTACTTTCTCCCAGACATGCATTCCTTTGCCGGAAGAAGCATTGGGATTAACGATAAAATGATACATCTTTTCTCTCCTGTAAATAATCTAGAAAACCTCTTAATCCACGCTCAATGTCCTCATACGTCCTGTCAAAATCCCCGGTATACCATGGATCCGCAACATCTCTTTTCTCATCTGTAAAATCCAACAACCGATATACCTTACCATCCTTATCCCTGCCACAGATTCTTGCCACATTTCTCAAATTCATAGAATCCATACAGATCAAATAATCATATTCCTTATAATCATTCTTTGTAATCTGCACTGCTCGTTTTCCCTCACAGGAAATACCAAATTCTTTCAGTTTCTTTTTTGTCCCCGGGTGTACCGGATTACCAACGTTACCCCAGATTTCTTCCGAACTGGTAGCTGCTGAAGCAATTTCAAATTGGTCTGCAATGCCAAGTTTTTTTACCATGTCCCTTAATAAAAATTCCGCCATTGGAGAACGACAGATGTTGCCGTGGCATATAAATAGTATTTTTATCATATTTCTTATATCCTCTTATATCTTGTTATATCCTTATATTTCAACGGTTTTAAGACTTTTTTCAATTTTCTGTTTTTCTCATAACTCTTTATAAATTCTTATAGTTTCTCCGACAATTGGTGAAAACTATGGTGAAAACCCAAGAATATTTCACCACTGAAACATCTGCCGTTTTTCCATAGCAAAATATCTTAAACAATCCTTTGTTCACCTCAAAAATTCACAACTTTACTGCCACTTTTTGAAGCTCTTGTTTTGCCCTTGGTTTCTTTCTTTTTGTTCTTCTTAATATCTTCTTTCACATCCTCAATATCAATGTGAGTATATACATTTAAAGTCACGTTAATATCTGAATGACCCATAAGATATTGCAAAGTCTTAGGACTAATACCCGATTTTGCCATATTGGAACAATATGTATGTCTGCATACATGAGGTGTTACTAATGGCATCTGAACTCTGTATATCTTATTATATTTATCTCTGATATGTTGAAAATACTTTTCCCAATGCATAGCGACCATCGGATTATTGTTTTTATCAAAGAAAAGAAAACCAATCTTACCATCAATCATAGGCTCCGGTTTCAGTTTAGGACGTTTTTCAATAATTTTACGAAAGCACTCTTCTACTTCTTTGCTCATCGGAAGCTCTCTCACACCAGCATCAGTCTTAGTATCTACAATGGTATATCTTCCGTTACGTTCTCTTTGTAACTGGTGGTCAACCATAAAAGTATGATTTTGAAAATCAATATCTGAGATTGTCAATCCACAAAACTCTGATATTCTGATACCAGTATTGAAAAGAATATAAATACCTTCATAATATCTTGAAAAATGTGCATCTTCTTTAACAAATTTCAAGAATTTGCGCTCATTTTCCTTAGACAATGATTCTCTTTTAACCGAATCATTTATGAGGGCATCTGCCAATTCAAATTGAAATGGGTTAGAAACAATCATTTCATCTCTGAATGCCATTTCAAATGCTGGACGCAAAACTCCACGCACACTCTGAACTGAACTATATCTATATCCGTCACTCTGCAATTTTATAAGAAATAGTCTTGCATCCGAATATTTAACATGGTCAATGCGCTTAGCTCCAAATTCTTCTTTGCTTAAAATATTTCTTACTGTCTTATAACCAGCTTTTGTATTGTGGGTTACATTTACTTTGGTAGCAACATATCTATCTACCAGTTCAAGTACAGTAATCCCATTACTACAAATCCCCTTATCAAGCAATCTCTGAACTTCTTTTTCTTGTTCCCTTAAAGATGCCTTGTGCTTCTTATTGGGTGGTGTTACATCTGCATTAGTCAAACGCCAACTAGTCAACTCTTTTCTATTCCCTAATGCATCTGTATATTTAAAAGAATAACTACCATCTTTCTTCTGAATCTCACCTGTTTGCAGTATTCTTCCTTTGTTGTCACGCCTTTTTATATCTCTCATCTTTATTCTCCTTTCACGATAAAAAAGAGCCGCGACACAACATATAATGTTAGTATGCCACGACCAAAAAACTCTGTCAATGTACTTTTCCCAACGCTTGCAGCTTTTCTAAATTGCTTCCAAACTATCAATGTATTTCTCAAACAAAGCTCTTTTTATCTGTGCTTTTCTTCCATTCCATAAAATAAACGATGCATTTTTATTTGAATTAACCAAATTTCTCAATTTATTCTCCCCAATTCCAAAATATGCAACCGCTTCTTCAATAGATAAGGTGTACTTTTCCCATATAGGAATTGATAAATTAGCCATTTTTCTCATCTCCTATCGTAAAAAGGGCAGCGGGAGCCGCCCTTTACTCTTTTCCTACTTGTTTCAACTCATGCGCAAGCAATAATTCCTTGCGTAGTTCTTCATAGCCTTCTTTTGCTTCTTGTGCTTCTTTTATGCTCTCTCTCCACATTGCTTCTAGCATCTTAAAATTGGCTACTGATAATTGCATTCGTTTAAGTCCTTTATCATCTGTTTGCTCAACATATCCTACAATTTCTTCAAGTTCTTTAATCCTTTTCTTCAAATTTTCGTTCTCATCACGCAGCATCTCTACTATCGCATTCACATTTCCCATAATAAAAATCCTTTCTATATGTAAAAGGGCAATGCTCAATGCATCGCCCTAAATATATTTAAAAATTGAATCTATTCTTTTTATTTACGCTTGTACCTGTAAGTGGCGCTACGGCTATAGCTTGAATAAGTTTCTCAAAATCCTTACTTTTCTTCATTTGATTGAGTAAATCGTCCAAATCTTCTACATTATCAATATTGATATCAAGGTCAATATTTTGCTCAATATCATTATTGCCACCACTAGAAATAGAAGAGGTGTCAATAGAACCATTACCAAGAAGATTGTCCATAATAAATGAACCAGGATTGTTAGCCATCTTCCAAATGTTATCAGAAGCTAGTGCATTGTATACACGACTTCCCTTGGAAAGTGTACTTAATACAGCATGGTCAGATTTTCTTATAATGGTTTCGCCACCAATCTTATCATAATTTTCATTAGTCCAAGCTAACTCATCACGATTGATTTCTTTAGCACCACTCATGTATCCAGAAATCTGGCTCTTTGTAAGCCATCCTAAGTCACCGCTTCCAAGTTTACTTCCGGTACTTATATGGTATGGTTTAGAACCCTTTTTATTTATTTTAGTAACATATACAGTCTTTCCTACATTTTTACTTCCTGTAGGTTTACCACCATAAGAATCGCAATAATATTTACCACTCTTAAATGTTACTTTATCACCAACTTGTATCTTTCCATCGCCTTGGGTTGTAGTTTTCTTAGTAGTAGTTGTTGTGTTTTTCTTTTGTGTGCTTGTACTACTTGTCTTTTTCTCTTGTCCAGTATTCGATGAAGTAGTTGTTGGCGTTGAACTCGTTGCAGCGGCAGCGGCAGCAGTCTTTGTACTATTTGCAGCGGCTTGAGCAGCAGATTGAGCAGCGGCAGCAGCACTAGCGGCAGCAGCTTTTTCAGCGTCTACTTGTTGTTTGACAAGTTCAGCCTGGGTATTTGCAGCAGTCAATATAGAGTTGACTGTATTCTTAATACCATCAAGTGTATTATTTGTAACTGTCTGTTTATTTGAAAAATCTGTACCATACGTTGTTATTACACCAGTGTAATTTGTACCCTGTGTATTAAGTGCAGAAATCAAACTATTTGCATTTGTTGTATCTAACTCACCATTTTCTTGCAGTTTACTAATAATATTCAAAGCATTTTGAATTTCTTGTGCGCTACCAGAACCAAGTGCAGCTAAAATACTATTTGCATTCTCTTGTGAGATAGCTCCATTTGCAACCATTTGATTTATCAGAGCAGTTACATTTGCTAATTGTTCAGCTCTGCTTTGAGCTAATTCATTAGCAGCATTCGACCAAAGATTTGACATTTCTGTTGTCATTGTATAACCAACAGATGATGCAGCTGCATTTAATGTGTCGTTGATAGTAATAGCGCTACCATTGACCATAGCAATCATATCTTCTATAAGTGCATCAATGTTATCAAGTCTTTCATTTAAAATACGCTCATATTCAACATACAACTCGTCCAAAAGTTTCTTCTGGTCTGAGATGTACTGTTCATACTGAGTTTCTTCCAAATCGTCTTTTGCTTCTTCAAGGTCTACCTTGATTTTTTGGATTTTTGCCTTAGTTTCCTCTGTTACATCATTCTGGTAGGCAGACAATTGTTTTTGCAATGTAGCAATGTTCTTTGTCTGTTTTTCTACCTTTTTCTGGAAACTGTATAAATCCTTTTGACTATCAAGAGCATCAGTATATTTACCTATAAGCTCTTTTAAGCTACTTAATTCTTTACTAATACCATCACTTACAAGGTCTTTGATTGCAGCTTTTTCATCTTCGGCAGCCTGGATACACTGTCTTTGAATAGACAGTAATTCATTTCTCCGGTCAATGAGGGTAGTATTAGCTGGGTCACTTGCAATTTGTTTATTCAGTGATAGAATTTCGGCAGCATAATCATCAGCTTGTGACATAAGGACATTGTAATTAACTCCATGAAGTCCCATTGTTGAAACTCCGGCATCAGTCAATTGTCCATTATCTTCATATAAATTTGAAGAGCTGAGTAAGTCAATTAAGAAATCGCTTTCATCTTTTAACTTAGAAATCGTATCTTCTAAGTAATCAAAGTTATCCCACTGGATTTGACGTATTGAATTATCAAGCTCAATCACAGCAAGTTCGGCTTCGTGAATCTGATTTGTAACATTGCAAATTTCTTGAGACATTTCATACCAGGCATTTGAGCCATATTCAATCTCTCCACTTGCAACAGCAGAATAAAGGGCATCTGATAATGCCTTTTGCTCACTCTTCAATGAATCCAAAGTGCTTTCTTGCTGTTCTTTCAGCATTTCATAATACTTACCACTTGCAGCATATCCCATGGCTTCCGCTTTATTAAGCATCGTTTGATACTCACTATACAAGGATTCAGCCAAAGACATTTTATTTTCATACTGTTGTGATATGCCATTGAAAATGTTCATGTATTCCTCAGATATTGCATTTGAATAGCTTATAATATCGCTATTCAAGGAATCAACCTCATTTTCTACAGCTTGTATTGAACCAAGCATTTCATAATATGCTTCTGACCTGTATTCAATACTACCATTACTAACCGCAGTATCAAGCTCACTTTTTAAGGCTGCCAACTCAGCTGTTTTGATTCCAATTTGTTCTTGAGCATTTTTCACCAATCCTTGATAATCAGCTATATTAGCGTTGGATGCAGCAGTTGATTTATCCGGTGTCACATAATCACTTGCGTAATCTGAGCGCCTTGAAATCAAACTACTTGTTCTTTCTGCAATATGTTCTAAATCCTGGACTTTATTTGTCCATTCAGTAACAATATTATCAAATTTTTCCTTGTATAATTCTGATATGGATTCCTGTAAATCATCAATCGCATCTTTGCAGTCAAGCGCTGCTTCATACCACTTTTGATACTCTTCTATCTTTTCAGCTGTATCAGAATCATATTCCTTAATATCAATTGTACCATTTTTGACTTTTTTCTTTAAATCCTTAGACAAACCAACAGAATTTGCTTCTTTCATATATCTGTCATATGCTTTTTTCTGTAAAGATATCTCACTGGTAATTTTTGATATTTCTTTTGTAATCGCACTGTTACGCTTAGCAAAAGTTTTGTAAACATTCTTTACAGTCTTGTCAAGATTGTTGATAGCTCTTTCTGCACGACTTATAGCAACTTCAATCCAGTTTTTGGTTTGCTTATCATCCTTTTTATCGGATGAATTGCTATTTTTCCCAGACTTATCTCCACCACCAGATACTCCACCAACATTAACTTTACCACCTTTGTAAAAAGTGCCGGAACCACTACTAAAGGCTGTTCCTTCTGCTAATGCTTTTCCTCTGCCATTTATTTTGCCCTTGGATAGTATTTCTTGGGTCTGTCTTGCATTAAAGATAATGTCATTCTTTTTATATTTGAAAAACTCAGCGCCACTATCGCCTATTGTAAAATAACGACCATCTCTTACAACTAGCTCTTGACCAAGTTCACCGCCTAAAGCAGTACCATTATCTTTTGTTCCCCAAGTTCCTCTTGAAAATGCTGTACCTTTTGCATGGGCTGTACCTGTCGCATTGGAATTACCTGTTACCTTTTTGGTGTAAACAATTGTTCCATATAGCGTAGGGACTGTCCAATTGTTCAATTTGGGCTGATATTTAACCACACCTTCTTTAACTGGAACATCGTAGTCCTTTACCGCTTTATCATCTACAATATAGGTAACTGTACTTTCCTTGTCTTGTGGTTCATATCCTTCAATAAGCGATGCATCAACTCCCGCCTTAACCATAATATCAGCGTCAATACCAGCAATGGTTGACTGTATTGTATTAAGGGCAGTCGTATCAAGGTTTACACCTGCCTTAACATCAATATTGGTTGACGTTAATGTTTCAAGCGCTGACTGAAATTCACTATCATCTAAACCTAGTGACGTTTTTACCGAATCCGGCATATCATTGATGCTCTGTAATACTGTTTGAATATTAGTTTGGGCTTCTGTGGTATCAGCTCCAACAGCAGTTTCTATTTCAATGTCGTTGTAATTGGTCTGGAAGTCTTGTAATAATCCAATTACAGAACCAATATCACTTGCTGCCTGTGTGGTATCTACATTCATGACAGCTGGCGCATTTAATGATTGCTTCTGTGCAATCAATGCTACTAATACGGTTTGTGCTTCCTCTGCGCCCTCGATAGTGAGGTCTACTGACCCATCACTATTCCTAAATTGATTTAATATCTCTTGAGCTTGTCCTATCTGCTCAGTAATTGTATTGATATTGGTTGAATCAAAATAAAACTGTATATCTGTTTTTCCTAGCTCTTTGAGCTTTTCATTTGCTGATTCCGCATCCGTTTCCAGAAGCCCAAGCGAAGTATACATTGAATCCAGGTTAATATCATATCCATACGCTGACATTGCCCTTAAAAGAATCTGCACTTCCTCGGTTGACATCTGCAAATCAGTCATTTCATTTATGGCTTTTGCAAGTGCTTCATCACCACCAACGCCAAAATCAAAAGTATAATTTCCGTTTTCGTCTAGCTGTACCCATGTTTGACCAAGTTCGTCACTCACAGATTTTGCAGTATTCAAAAATTCTATCAAACCATCTTGATTTCCGGTGAAGAATTTTTGCATTGTGGCGTAACCTTTATCATAAACACCCATCAATTCTTCAACGGATGCAGTCGATAAATCGGTATCTGACATAAGTTGTACTGCTTCTCGGAAGTCATCAACTCCAATTCTTCCAGATTCATATAATTCCTTGATATCTTCCAACCCTTTTGATAATGTTGTAAACATATCATCTTCGTCTGGTGTAGACTGAGCTTCTTCCCACTTATGAAATGCGGAGGTTAATCCTTCGTATTGAGCAGCCAAAGTAGAAACATCTTCTATCTGGTCTGCTATATCATCACGTTGCTTATATAAATCAGCCAACTCAGCAGCATCACTACAAGTATTGATTTTTTCAGTCACATCATTGTATTGGTCTGCTAACTTCTGCAACTCATTTTTGAAGTCTTGATTCTTGGCGTTTTCATATTCTTTTTCAAGCTCACGTAACGCTTGTACATTCAAATGAATTCCGTTGGTTGTTTTCTCAAATAATTTGCTTGCATCATATCCTTCCAAATCAGAATACATTGCTTTAATGGCATTTATGCCTTGTGTACTTAATCCGGTTGATGATACAGATTCCTCAATAGCTGAATACAGATTATCCATATGTGATACTTCTGCATCAATGCTAAAAGTAAAACCATCACTGGCAGTATCATATAGTTTAAGCATTTCATCACGCAAAGTTCGTAATGCATCTGCTCCGGCGCTATCTTCTCCAAGTGCTTGAATTTGTGCATCAAATACACCCAACATGCTTGCTGCATCATCAGAACTTCCAATAATGGATTTCATTGTAGATTCAATTCCGTTGCCTAAATCATCAGCATAATTTGTCAGTTCCGGGAATTGTTTCATTAGCTCTACAATTTGCGAATCAGTCAGCGAACCATTGTTGAAGTCATCCAACGCATCCTTCAATGTATCAAGGGTATCTGTGTAATTAGATATGGTATCAGAAAAATTATTTTCGCTATCGTCAAGTAATAAATCATAAAATGATTGTAAAGAATCCTCAGCTTCCTTTAATCCCGAAGAGTAATATTCAAGTTGCTCTTGCCAGTCCGTAATATTCCAACCAGTAGTATCATTCTCTACACTAATCTTATATATGATTTCTTTTTCGCTGTCATCTAGTCCATTTAACCAGGTAACAAGATTTGTATACTCAATATCAGCTAATGTAAATGATTGTGCATCGTCATATACCTTTGCAAAAGCATCCTTTATTTTGGTTACTTTATCCTCAAGTGTATCTACTGAATCCTCGGAAAATTTCTTTGACCAAGCATTATAATAAGCCGAGAAAGAATCCAATGATGCCATGTAATTATTCACATACTCTTCTATATCTGAATTATCAATATCACCATTTTCCATAGCGTATTTTATTCTATCGCTTTCTGAAATGGTATCAATCAAAGTCTGTCTGTACTGTTCGTAAGAATCAGCAGAATCAACAACCAATCCATTAAGTTTATCGTTGTATTTCTCTTCTGACGCAACTGTACTAAGTAATGTTTCAGCAGCTTCTTTTTGCTTTTGTGTGATTTCATCATAAGCTGATATTTGGCTACTAATTGCCGAATACATCTTGCTTGAAGAATAATCCTCATAGTTCTTCTCTATGTACTCCAACATACCACGCAAATATTCCGCTTTTTCTTCGGCATTCTCTAGCTTCTTCATATCATTGTCGTACTCGTCCATTACAAACAATGTATTACCAAAGAAACCTCCAGACTGCACATTATTACCATATCCACCATCTTTTAATATTTTTTCAAGCTCTTTTTCCCTTTTTCCGGTATATACGTAATCATTTACAAATAAAAATGAATCACTGGCAATAGCTGTGTCTGATTCTTCGACTGCTGCCTTATAATTTCCTACAGCTTTTTCAGCTGCTTTCTGAGCTTCTTTCTTTTCTATCTCATTAAGTTTTGCAAGCTCTTCATCCAGCTTACCATTTACAAGGTCAAGATTATCCGCTTGTGAACCTACCAAGTCTGTGATTTGACTTTGTATATCTCTTATTTCTGCACGCGTTCCAGAATCTTGATTATCACTTTTTGCTAATTCCTTATATTTGTCAATCAGCTCATCAAGTGTTTTCACTTCCTCAGCTGCTTCTTGAGCTTCTTCCCTCATCGAATCTGCCATTTCCTTGGCTGATTCAGCAGCTTCTTTCTGCATATCTGCAAGTTTACCAATAGCAACAACCGCCGCTGCAACACCTGTTGCAATCAATACAAGCGGATTAGCCATCAAGGTAGCCCACAATCCTTTAAAGGCACCAGACAAAGTAACTGTAGTTGTTGTTGCTGCGCCTTCTGCTGTCGCAAGTCCCATGGATGCAAGTGTGGCTTCTGCTTGTGCTGTTGTCATTCCCTGGGTTGTCAATATTGCAATTCTCTGTTCTGTGGATAATGCTTCACTGGAAAGAACCGCTTTTAGCTGACTTTGTGATAAATTAGCTGTCATAGCTGCTAACTGCTCAATCTCTTGTGTTCCAAGATTACCCATGCTAATCAAACTGAGCGCATTGTTAAACTCAGTTAATTTTGTAGCGGCATCCATAACACCTGTTGTTATTGCAGAAAACGCTTTTACAACTCCAACAGTTGCTAATCCAGCAAGCGCACCTTGTAACAAATTGGTATCATCCACAAATTCCAATACCGCTGTACCAGCATCAATGATATCTCCAACCATTTCAGTAGAAATTGTGTTGGTTGCTAATGATTCAAAAGCAGCTTGTAAACTCTTTGTCTTTGCTTCGATAGAATCAAGGTATGCACTAAACTTCTGTTCAGCTGTTCCAGCCGAATTTGCTGCAACTTCCATGTATGAGCTTGCCTGCTCATAATTTGCCATTAAAACTCTGAAATTCTCTTGCTGTCTTGTTCCGGCAAAAGCCTTTGATATTGCTGCCTGTTGAACACTTGAATAGTTATTCCAATTGGCTGCAACTTCATCAAGTACATCTCCAAAATTCCTAAATTCATTATCCGAAGAACGTAATGCAATACCAAGATTATTCAATACAGTTTCAACATCTGACAAAGTTTCGGTTGTTCCATCTTCGTCTATATACTCAAGCGCACCAGCTTTAATATTTGACATTCTTGTAAAAATAGTTTTGTAACTCTCACCAATAGAGGACATTGATTTTTGAGTAACCTCACCTGTTACCGCCAAATATCCAAGCAGTTTATCCATGCTAACACCTGCATCATTGGCTGTATTAGCAACTCTGGACATAGCTTCTGCAAGTCCTCCGGCATCTGTAGCTGATACTAAGTCAACAGCTGTCAATTTATCTACAATCTTTGACACATCCTCAGCAGCTACCTTATATCCCTTCATGGCACTTGTAAGATATTTAGTAGAATCCGCGCTATCAAGCTGTGCAACCTTACTTAATACCATTGAATCCCGGATTAAAATGTTGGTATCCTTTATCGAATTACCTTGACGCAACCACGCATTAGCACTGTTTGAAACCTCTGTTGTCGTTGCTCCAATATTCTTTCCCAATGCGTTATATCCACGAACCAAAGCGGCTGTATCTTCATAACTGCCATTTGTTGCCATTCGTAGATTTTTAATCGCAGTATCGAATCCCCCAACCGCTTCAACAGCGTCTTTCGCAGCATTCTCTATCAGTTGGAAACCTTTAGCGGTGACAGTTGCAGCAGCACCAATTCTAAGCGATTTTTTCATTGTGTCGCCCAAAGTATTTGCTTGCTTAGCAGTATTCCGCATAGAGTTATTGATTTGGTTCAATCCTTGCTGCGTACCACTTGTTTCCAGGTCAATCTTCATCCTATGTTGATTGCCTGTCACTTGTCTCATTTGTTGCTCGAATTTGGAAGTGTCTAATTCTGCTCGTATTTTCGCTGTAAACTCACTCATAAACTACCTCCATTATCTTTCAACAACATAGTCACTTTGCCCTTGCAAACGCTTTATATAGGCAATATCTTTTCCCATTATTCTTATATTTGTACCACATGTATATATTTCAAGGGCATCACCATAGACACTATCAATTGTGGCTACAATCGTACCTCCAACAATTCCCTTTGTAGTACCAATCAGATAGTGACCACCCTTGACAATTTGAACATTTTGTATTTCTATCATGATTTCCTCCAAACAAAAAAAGGACTGCTCCAAAACGGAACAATCCCTTAAATAAAAAAGTTATTTTATCAATTGATTCTCTTTATTTTCCTAAGATTTTCAGCATAAAACTTAAATTATTTAAGTCATTTGCTGAAATTGTTGTACTTTCACCAGTCACGCCATCAGAAATTATATATTTCTCAAATGTAATACCAGGAATATTGTCTACATTTGGGAAATTGCTTCTATAATCTCTCTGAATTATAGTATAAACTTCTTTTATGGTATCTGCTTCACCGATGGTCATTAGATTACTTGTGCTTACATCATAGCGCTTGTGACCAGCTGCATGTAGTTTATCAAGTATGCTGGATTCAGCCGAAAAGATATCACTGTTTTCCATCGACTTCTACCCCCAGCGCAAATCCCTTAACATTCGGCATCTGTTTTACAACTTTACTGATTACATATGCATCAATCAATGTACCAAGATTATAATTTGCATAACCACCTGTTGCAGCATCGCTAATACCAATATTATATTTTCTTACTGTTTCTGCATTTGTACCTTCGTTGTGAAACATCAATTCTGGGCGGTCTGCCAGAAGTTCTCCAACCAAATCTGACATTTTACTAATTGCTTCTTCGATTGTGTCACATGAGAATTTTGAGTATTTATCAATCCATTCCTTTGATACATTACGGAGAAGGTCATATACTTTTAATGTATAGCGCCTTTTACCTGCTAAGTAGTTGTTTCCTAATCTCGTTTTACAAGTTTCTTCGTCTAAATAAATTGGATTTCCAAAATTATACATCTTCGTTTCCTCCTAAAAATTATACTTTGTGAGATAAGCGTCAATCGCTTTCATGCGCTCATCTGATAACTTCATGTTTCCTTTTTTCCATTCGTAGAATGCAAATGTTGACAAGTTAATATTGCGGCAAAACTTTGTTACCGGAATACCAAGTTCATCTAGCATCCTTTGACATCTTTCCATTACTGACATCGTTTTATTCCTCCGTTTTCTTGTTTGTGATATTTGTTGATAAAATTGATTGATAAAGTTGTTGTTTTTAAAAAGCGCCCGCAATGGATACAGGCGCTCTCCTAAAAAATGTAGGCTACAAATATAAAGTTAGTATATGGGAAGAGGAAAGGAAGTTTAAGAAGCGACATGTCTGAAATTGGAGAGCTTCTCATTACTCCCTACCCCTCTTTAGCATTTTGCAAATTATAGAAGTCCCCATTTTTCGGGCTTTAACGGACATTTATTTTTTCATTCTTTGCGTTCCAAATCGTGACACCTTATTTTTGCACGTTGTTTTTGCTTTCTGATTTTAGCTTTTTCCCTTGTTGCTTTCTCTTGGCACTCTTCGCAACGTACACTTCTATTGCTAAATTCTGCTTCAAATTGGCAGCCACAATCAATGCAAAATTTATCTCGATTATCCTTTTGGTGATATCCTTTACACCTATCACAATACTGGCGATTATGGCGGCTATTATTTTCGATTTGCCTTCCACATTGTTTACACCTAATAACTTTCCCTGTATGCCATGTATCCAAGTATGAATTTACTGTTGCAACCAGCAGAAGAATTTGTGCTTGATTAAACATAGGATATGTACATGCTACAATTTTTCTTTTTTCTGTCTCTGTTGCAACTGTCCATTCTTCTATTTTGGCTCTATTGATATATTCAGCGTAACTTTGAATTTCCATACCAACTAGCTTTGTAAATTCCATGTGAAAATCAAGTATCGTTTTACCTTTTCTTTTGGTTTTTTCTATAATTTCATCAATGTAGCATTTTCCACGAAACATTTTATATTTTGGAGAATAGCAGCATTTCCCTCCAAACTCGCATTCTTTACACGTTCTCATGTCAATTCAATTACTCCTTTTGGCGTTCTTACTCGTTCTGTATATGGAAATTCAACACTTTTATTGTTCCAGGTATATTGAAGCCCACAAGCCACTTTACAAGGTATATTATGGCGCATACATTCTTTATAAAGTACAATCTCCTGGAGTTCAGCATCATTGATATAAACCAGCTCAAAAGAATCTTTTATCTCTGATTCCTCATAAACATTTGCATTTTGGGGTGTACCTCTGTAGGTCATTAGCTCCAGTTTATTTCCATCCACAGCTAAAATTTTATAGTTATGTACTCTTTGCTTTACAACACTATTTCCTTCAATGTCAAAAACGCTATATTCCTCAATTCTTCGTATAAATTCACCTATCTTTATCATTCTATCGCTCCTTTTTGCCAAAAACTGCATCTCATATATATAATAGTGATAATATTATTTATATAGACTTCTTAAATATAAGACTAATATATAATAATATTACACTTCTGATTCTTCTTGTTGGTTTATAACCAAAGAGAAAAATATGTTTGAGATTGATTTATCAATCGAAAACTTCAATACTGTTCTGTCTTATTATGCTCGCATTACTTTGTAATGCTCTTAAATCCATTGCTTATGCAATGAATTTATATATAAATGTTTTTTCTTTCTTTTAACGATTTGCATTTTAAATGCCCCTAAATTGGGAGAAATTTGAAAAAGTTAGGAAGGGTAACTTCCTAAAATTTTATTGATACTTTTCATCAAGCCATTCAAGCAATAATCTTCTCATTCTTTTGGATGGAATATAAATATAAATATCCTCATCATTCCGGATTGCGCTTCTCCATATCCATTGCAGCATTTCAGATAATGCAAATAAATCTTGGTCAATCTGAATTTCATTATAAGAAAAGAACTTCACAACGCCTGGGTCAAGGTATTTGTTCATTGCATAGCATAAATGTGTTGCTTCTGAATAATCATTTGTCGCCCTGCAATTATGAGAAACGAACCTAGAAGAATATCCTTTTCCTTTTAGCTTGTTTTTGCTGTCTTTTAATGTAGTCCAAATAATTTGTTTTCCCTTTGCTGGTTCCTTGTTCGTGAAATAGTTGTAAATGTTGCGCCGGATTATATCAATTTCCTTTTCATGTCTGCCACTTCTCAACCATGTAGCCGATAATGAGCTTTCTTTCTGAGTAAAATTTTCTGTCAAATCACGCTCTATATACACATGGATTTTTGCACGATATAGGCTTAAATCGGGTTTAAAATAATCACAGACATAGAATTGACCCTCTGATTTTTCAAGGCTCTTAATTTCGTATTCTGCGTTAATTAAGTCTAGGTAATATCGCAATATTGACGCTTTAAACATATATGTCATGATAAAAACTTTCGGAAACAATTTGAATATTTCCGGAGGGTAACGCCACATCAAAAGCGTTTTATCCACAAAAAACAAGCTGTGATTCTGTGCAAGAATTTTTATTTCGTTGTACCTTGTGTCAATATCCTCATCTAGCCACTCGATATATCCGGAATCGTCAATTTTTATGCTGCCCTTTTGAAGCAAATACTTGATATCATCCTTGTGTTTCAAATTATATGGTTCAACCACATTCACAGTTTCGTCCAGAATCAAGGTATATTGCCCTTGCTCAAGGATATCTTTACAGTCATGGTCTAATTTCATAAACAGCGCATGAGTGCTTGCGATATCCTCTTGACATTGCAACAGATTCAGTAAATCGTCAAACTTGCGCCCATCCTTAAATGTCGGGTATCTCATTACACGTTCCACATTATCCCCTATGCGCTTATCCTCTTCCAAATATGGGGCTATATAGAGGATATTTTCATCTGGATGCTGATTTATATACTGAATCGCAAAACTTGTCTTTCCTGCCCCCATAAGGGCGTCTATAACCGTAATCATGCTATCACTCCCATTTTTTCTAACACATTTATACGTGGTTCCCATGCTAACAATTCCCCAGCTTCACACTTTGCAGCCCATACTTCCATTTTTTCTAAAATATAAAGCGGCATATATCCTAAATGTTTTTCTTCTTCTATGATACTTCTGATATATGTTGCTTTTCTCTGCCTTGCTGCTTTAAGTGCATCCTCGTATGTATCACATATAATACTTTTCGTATCTTTGAACATAGAACCAGGCACAATATAATACACATTACCATTGATTCTTGTTTTTTGTTGTATGCCATATCCAAGCTCTGAATTACTTTCACAAAAAATATTATTGTATTTGTACGGAAGCGGGACAGTAAAATCCGGTGCATAGCAATTTCCCATTCCTAAAGTCATGAGGTCTTTATCCATAACCAATTGTTCCGGATAATAATACCACCTTGAAAGTATATACTCTTTAGCATGTGTTGGATTTTTCTTCCAGTCATCACACATAATCACATTCTGATACCGTGGGAATCTCTTTTTATATTTCTCATTACAAGCTCTTGTTTTCATTCCGCTGTACAATGACTGTAGTTTAGAACGAATCGGCAAAGTGTAAAGATATGTTATAATCGGTTTTTCCTCCAATTCTGGCTTTTTGTGCTTCATTTTGCACTGTAGGACATACATATATTCTTGTCTTGACAAAGCATACAATTTTTTTATATCCCATCGCTTTTCATCCTCCGGGTTATAATCCGGATTATATATCTTGAATATTTCCTTACCTGTGAAAAACACTTGCTTTACAAGTGATTCAATAGTTTCTGTCTTTTCCTCAGTTGCAAAATCATAAAGAATTTTATAACTGTCTGCATTGGAATAAAATATCTTTTGTCGCTCCCACTTGCCATCAGATACTTTCTTGTATAATCTGCCGTAGGTACTCAATGCGTAATCGGATGCACCAGGCACAAAGAAGAAACGCTCATCCTCCGCAATCAATGGAACTTTATACACGTATGCTTCTTTTTGGTTTTTTACTTCGATTTTCATTTACTTCTTCCTCCAAAATGTTAATATCTAAGGCGTTCAAGGTCTGCTTGAATTGCCTGTAATGTCTTTTCTCCAAGGTTCAAATCGCCTTTTTGCCATCTATAATATGCTGTTGGACTAATACCAATACGGCGGCAAAACTTGGACACCGGAACTTCTGTTGTTTCAATCATTGTCCTGCATCGTTTCTTTAAATCATCGCTCATTACATTCTTCCTTTCTATGTGTTGGTTAATAACGTGACAACCTTTTAGGCAATAAAAAAGGCTATGCCTAAAAGCAACGCTGATTAGTAATTTACTTACAAATCTAACGTTTTTTTTAAACATAGCCTTAACCCCAAAGGGGAAGGAAATTGTTTTCATATTGAATGAAGCTAGAAAACATGGATTTAAAAATCAAGTTCACATATACCTGTATTTCAGCACAGTCTTATTATAGCACACTTATAATTTCCTGTCAATAGCTTTTTGTATATTTTTCACAATAAACTATTTACTAATCATGCTATTTTTGTGAATAGTAACCATTTTACTAAACATAATGGAAATCTGTTGATAAAATTGCAGTTTTATCAATAAATCAATCCTCAATTATGCCCCTACTAGGGGGCTTTAGTTTTTTGCATAATCTATTTTTGCCCTTTTTGCGACCTTTTTCATTGGTACAACCTCACATCTGACAAAACTTTCTGATTCTGCACCATATAATTGATACAAACTCAATTGTATTTTCCCATCCAGGAAAACAAGTTTCTCTTCATCCGTTGTAAAATCCTCTTCATCTGCACTTGAAATATCACAAATATATTTATAATCACGATAATACGCAGTTGATGATACTGCTGCACCATAACTATTATTTCCGCTTGCTGTGAAATAGCAATATGTATGGTATTCATCGTCTGAATCATAAGCATGAATAACAATAACATCACCTGCTAATTTCATAGAATCCGGGTCTTTTAGCATATCTCTATAATCTTCTACTGCATCAATCGCTATTTTTTCTTCTATAGATAGGTCTGTAGCCATATAATAGCCATATATTCCAAGCGCTACAGCCACAACAACCACAGTTCCAATCAGTATTTTCTTATTCAGACTGGCAACAAAACCAGCAAATGCAACCAATAAACCAAATGCAAAACTATATATTAGCAATTCATTTACCGGATAATCAATAGCAAATATTCCTATGATGAGCCAAAACACAAAACCGATAACTCCGGCAATTGCAGCAATTTTATAATTTCTCCTATAGTCTGTTCTCTTATTCTCTGTATCGGGTAAATCCGATAATTCCACTTGTTTAGAACTCTCTGCTTGTATCTGCTCAACACCGCAATAATTACAAAACAAACTACCTTCCGGCAATTCCTTATTACATTTTTGACAAATCATTTTCCTCACCTCTAATCGCTATAACAACGATACAATATCGCTTATTTTCATTCCAATAAAGATTCCAGCGATTGCCGCAATAACCAATGATACAATTATTAGATTCTTTATGAAATGTATATCCGTTGCCATCTGGTGTATATCCTCATATAGCGGATTATTTACCCTATCTTGTAACATTTTTTCCTCAAAGCGTTCTCTTTCCTCTGCCTGGCGTTGTCTTTCCTTGTATTCTTTCCTATCACTTGATAATACATCTTTTGCCACCTGTTCAGCTTCCTCTGTATAACCATTATCAACAGTTATGCTTTTCAAAAATTCCTCATCCTTCATTTTGTACTGGTCATATAAAGAATCATAGTTTGATTTTCCCATAATAGCATCCTCTCTTTCGATATATTTTTAAGAAAATTCTATCATAAAGCTCCTTGAAAATCTACTCATTTGATACTTTAGTACACCTATTTAAGTTTTTATTTTAGTATTCTTTACATAGAAAAGTCCACTCTTTTAGGACAAAAGAAAGAAGGTATGATACTTGTCTGAAAAAGCATTCGGGGAAAAGCTGCGTGAACTACGCAAGAGAAATAAATTGACGCAAAAAGAGCTTGCATCCATGATAGGTATAACAAAATCCGTTGTCTCATTTTATGAGCTGGGCGACAGAACACCTTCGCCGGATATCCTTAGAAAACTAGCTCAAATTTTCCATGTCAGCGCTGATTATCTGCTTGGAATTGAAAAAGCTGATACTATAGATGTATCTGGGCTTGATACTGAGGATATAACCGCCATAAATACAATGGTCAAGATTCTCCGTGAAAAGAATCAAAAAATCAGATAGAATTTTCCTATAACATGAAAATACCCACATCAATAACGACATGGGTATTTTCCTTTTATTCGTAATGTGTCCACATTCTGATAATTTTAACATATCCTTGATACTCTGTATCATCATGAACATGTTTTTCCTCTATAACTTGATATACGATTCTATGTTGTATGTTAATCCGGCGTGAACAAAACCCTTGCAAATTTCCTACCAGCTTTTCATATGCCGGCGGATTCTGAAAAGGATTTTCCTTCATCACTTCTATTAGTTCCTTTGCCTTTTTATCAAGTCCACATGATTTCAAATTCTTTGCATCCTTGGCGGCTTGCTTTGTAAAAATAATTCTATACACTACCAATCCACCTCATTTTCCTCTAAGCAATCCTCTATTGCAGTTTTTCCACCCTCAATAATGGATTCTGCCATGCCTGGGATTGCCATTAAATGCAAAGTTTCCTCTATTGCTTGCCAATCTTCCTCACCGATAAGCACCGCATTTTTTCCTTTTTGGTTCGTTATGGTGACTGGTGCGCAATTTGTATTAACATCCTGTATCAGCTGATAAATATTTTCTCTTGCTTTTGTCGCTGTTATTGCAGTCATTATATCACCCCTTTTTATTTTATTATAGCGTACGGATTAGCGTACGTCAACTTTTCCATTTTGTAATATTGCACAAAGATTATAGTGTATTATGCAGTAAAATTGTGCATCTTTTCACTCTGAACAATATATTTTTCCACCGATAACCGAAGTTTTAAGCCATTTTTTCCTTTAAATGCCCCTATTTTGGGCGTTTATAGCCTTTTTCCGATAACTTTACCGATGCTCTTTTTTTCCTCTAAATCCTCAATTTAGGGCGTTTTTCATTTTCTCCGAAGCGCCGCCGATGTTCTATTTTTCCCCTTGATTTATTATAATATGCGTGATATTCTCCTATTGATTGGAGGTATAGCATCATGGAATATACAATACATCGCGAAAAAAAGTTCGATAAAATCAAAAAATCCTGTGCTAACAAGTTTGAAGAAATTTTCCTTTCAATAGTTTTATTTCTTGTCAAAGTAACCAAATCAAAAACCCTTGCAAATTTCCTGGAATCCTTTACAAAAAAGAAAATCCAGCGGATGCAGCAAGAAATCACTCGTGCAAAATGGGACATGGTTACACTTGAAAAAGCACAGAACGCCATAAACAGCAAGTAAATTTTCCTATTCAGCTTTATATGCAAGCTCCGGGTTCAAATCCACATGCCAATCAATAATTTCCTGTGGTTGGCATTGTAAAAGCTGGCAAATATCCTCTATTGTCTTTGTTGACACATCCGTTTTAAACTCTGCGCCATCATGCTCATTCTTGTATTTTTCCAATTTTTCCTTTATCTCTGCATCCGTACCGCTGCACATAGTAAACTTTGTTAATGTGCTTTGTGGTATCAACCCTTTTTTCCTTATAACATAGGTTGTAATGCCCGCTTCCTTTAATTTTTCCAGTAATTTTGTATAATTAACCATATTCTTACCTACCTTTATACATTTATTTTCGTGTATATTTTAACACTTGCCTAATTGATAATCAATAGTTAATCTGCCTTGGTTATGAGTGCCAGAAAAGAGATGTCTTTCAACATCCCTTCCCTTTTCTGCCTGGTAACTATGCAAGTGCATATTCTGTAAACTCTTCCATCAATCCGGCGCTTTCTATCTTCTTTAACAAATAATTCATATTGAATTCAAGCCCTTCAATATAGCTTTCTGGGAATTCCATACCGATAGCTTTATTGTATCTGTCCATTGCTGCGACTGCTGCCGGATATACTTCATCTTCTACAATCAACCTTGCAAAACAGGCTTTTAATAACTCAGTAACCACATCTAAAGCAGCAGAATTGATATTGTACCATTCATGAATGATTAAATTATCTTTCTTGCAGTCGTATGTTACATTGATGGGCTTCTGTCCGTTGATTCTGATTTTTGCTGTGTATATTTCAAATACTGTTCCTGTGTGCTTCTCTACATTATCCAAAATCAAAGTGTTATTTACGATTATTCTTTTCATGGTCTTTTTCTCCCTTCTATGCTGTGATACTCTCAAAATACTTTGTTACAATGTCTGTTACTGTTTCTCTTGTTTCCGGTTCTATCATCCACCATTCATGAATCAAAAGAGTGTTGCCGAAATAATCAAAAGTAATATTCAATGGTTTACCACAACCAATCATCAATTTACCTGTGCAGATATGGCTTGATTGGCTCATGTATTCTTTTACTTTTCCAACTGCTACGCCATCAGCAACTTTGACCAGCTTACCAGCTCTTTTTCTTTCTGTTGCTTTTATTGGTGTAATCATAAAACCATCTTCACTATAAATAACATAATCTGCATTGCATCCGCTTTTCTCTTCTCTGTCAATATAGCTTCTTGCTGTCAATGCGCTTTCACATGCTACAAGCTGGTTAGCACCATCACAAACTATAAATGTACTCATTTCTTTCTTCTCCAATCTCCCCGATATGCCAGATAGGACAGCAAAATAATTATAAAAGGTTCTTAATACTGTTTCTTAAGTCATCAAGCTGCATCCTGGTTTGCTCTCGTTCTCTTCTCGCCTTGTTAAGTGCATCGTATAACTCAGCTTCCCTTTGCTCGCTCTGCTTCTGTGCTGTTGCTAGCTGGGTTTCAAGTTCTTCAATTCTTCTAACACGCATCCTTGAAAGTCTTTGAATACCGCCGTTGCGCTTCCAGTCTTTACAGAACTTTACTTTGTCGATATCACAACCCATATACTCAGCTTCTATATCTTGATATTCTGCTTGTGTAGGTTCAAAGCCTGTCAACTCTATAAATTCACTTATCATCATATCAATACACCATCCTTTCATTTGTTGACTACCTCCCACCCTTCCGGATGGGAACGCTTGCAGCCTAAAGCCCTGTTTTAAGTCGCTGCAACGACTACTTGACATATAACCTTCTGTATTGGCTGATTCTCTGGTATTCTGCCAGGCTTCCGAGGTCTGCTTCAAGTCGCTTACTGTCTAATGTTCTACGCTCGCAAGTGCTAACTTTTAC
This sequence comes from uncultured Clostridium sp., assembly GCA_945915475.1. Taxonomy (GTDB): domain Bacteria; phylum Bacillota; class Clostridia; order Lachnospirales; family Lachnospiraceae; genus CAG-590. Next base: position 55,364 of record CAMEFI010000014.1, read on the forward strand.
GGTGAAGTCTGCGCCTGTCTCGCTCTGCTTTTCGTTGTTATCCAAATAGGAAAGAATTTCTCTTTCTGCATCCTTGAGCTGTTCTTCAAGCTCTTCTTTCATTGCCTTTAAACTTCTGTAATCTGCTACTACCTTTTCTAATTCATTCATTGTCATACACATAACTTTGTACCTCCATTTTTTATTTTCTCTTATATTGGAGCTTTAGCGACAGCAGGCTTTAAACATCTAGTCACTTTCCTGGACTTCTCAATCTCTCTTATCCTGTTTCCTGTTCTTACCTTGCGTTCTTGGTTTCAACTTGCGTTTACTTTCGTCCGCCTTGGCTTTGCTCTTGTTTGATTGTGATTTCATTATACACGATATTTCGTGTACTGTCTATTGACAGATTGCACAAATATACACCTTTATTCGTGATTATTTTTATGCACTTTTTTTCGTGTATATCTATTGATTATACACCTTTATTCGTGTATAATCATATTAGAAACAAACAAAGAAAGAGAGGTAAACGCTTATGAGTACAAATGTATATCAATTAGTAACAGACAGAATAATTGAAGAATTACAAAAGGGTAATATCCCATGGGAAAAACCATGGACAGGCGTTAGAAGCGGCGCATTTAATAGAATAAGTAAAAAGCCTTATTCCTTATTAAATCAAATGCTTTTAAAGCATGAAGGCGAATATGCAACATTTAAACAGTGGTCGGAGCTGGGCGGGAAAATCCGCAAGGGCGAAAAGTGTGAAATCGTTGTTTTCTGGAAGATATTCGAAAAGGAAGAAATCAACGACAAAGGCGAAAAAGAAAAGGTTACTATCCCATTATTAAAATATATCAATGTGTTTCATATTTCCCAGGTTGAAGGCGTTGAACCTCTGAAACAACCATTTAACGAGGTTACACCGATAGAAGAAGCCGACAAAATAATAATTGACTATGTAACACGCGAACATATCACTTTTGAAGAAAAAGCAAGCGACAAAGCATTTTACAGCCCTTCAAGGGATTGTGTGGTTGTACCAATGAAAGAACAGTATAAACACATTAACGAATACTATTCAACAACATTTCACGAGCTGACCCACTCAACCGGACACCCTTCAAGGCTTGACAGATTAAAAACCGGAGCTGTTGCAGCTTTTGGAAGTGAAACATATAGCAAGGAAGAACTTGTTGCAGAAATCGGAAGCGCTACTATTTTAAATACTTTAGGGATTGAGACAGCGAAAACCTTTAGAAACAGCGCCGCATATATTCAAAACTGGTTACATGTTTTACAGAATGACAACAAGTTTATTGTTTCGGCTGCATCCAAAGCAGAAAAGGCGGTTGCTTATATCTTAGGTGAATAATTACAAGGGCGGTAAAAAATCCGCCCTTAAAACTGTATTAAAACAAAGGTTATTAAAAATGTACCAAAAGTAAAAGCATATTCCACAAAGAACACTGTACAAAAATTAAGGGTCGTTTGATGTGGTACTATTTAGGGAGGTTGAAAGCATGAGTATATACGGATATGCAAGAATCAGTACAAACAGGCAAAGCATAGAAAGACAGATACGCAATATAAGAAGCGTATACCCAAAAGCAATTATATATCAAGAAGTTTTCACAGGTACAAAAACAACAGGTCGTAAAAAGTGGATGCAATTATTAAAGGTTGTAAAACCCGGCGATACTATTGTTTTCGACTCAGTATCACGAATGAGCAGAAACGCCGAGGAAGGCATACAAACATATTTTGAACTATACGAAAAGGGCGTAAACCTTGTATTTTTGAAAGAAGGATATATTAACACCGATGTATATAATACAGCCATACAGCAAAGCATCTCGGAAACCGGAAACGAAATAGCAGATATTTACATTGAAGCTACAAACAAGGTTATTAAATTACTTGCTATACAACAGATAAAAAAGGCATTTGAACAGGCACAAAAGGAAGTTGATGACCTACACCAGCGAACAAAGGAAGGAATGGAAACAGCACGCCTACAGGGTAAACAGATAGGACAGACACCAGGCGCAAAACTCACGACAAAGAAAAGCATCCGGGCAAAGGAAGAAATCCAGAAATTTTCTAAAGACTTTCAAGGCACATTAAAAGACGTTGACGTTATCCGGATGATAGGAATATCAAGGAATTCCTACTATAAATACAAGCGGGAACTCCTGGAAGAATCCGAACTGTAAAACATTATAAGAGTATCGCAAAGGGCAGCGGGAGCCGCCCTTTTTCTTTTGTCCTTGGCTGCTATAGTGGGGCGTGGTTTACATTTCAAATTATCGTTGATTTTCTCCAACACCCCCTATGTGATGTTTTTCACTCTGACCCCTCTTCAATTCCACCCATGCAATACTTTATAATCAAATCTGTTTACTTTTAAATCTATGCAAATTTTCTATGATATAATTAAGAATACGCATAAAATTGAATACGAAAGAAGGTATGTCATATTAACGATAAAGAAGAAAAGAATAAGCGCAAAAATTCTCTTGTGGTTATTCTGCTATGTCTGATTATGGTTATTGCTGGCACAATTGCCGGAATCTTTCTTGCACCACTATTACATAAAGATAAAGGCGACAACTATGATAAAAACGCCGTTGATATCGTGCAGCAGTCAGATGATAGCCAATCTCAAGAATTTGCTGATAATATTGCTATTCCTTGTTGGGATTCCTTAACTATGAAAGCAAATGAGCTTGAGCAAACTGTCAATTTCTATAATCCGGCAGCCAATAAGGGAATCAATTTCAAACTGACATTATCCTTAGATGATGGTACAAAGTTATATCAATCTGACCTCATACCGTGTGGAAAAGCCATTTATAATATCACTTTGGATTCAGCCTTGGAACCTGGTACATATAACGCTATCTTGGATTATGAATGTACTACAACGGATGGTGGACAGCTCAACGGCTCATCTATGAGCTTCACAATAGAAATGGAGGAATAAAACCTATGAAAACACAAAAGCATTTAAAATTGTATATTGCCCTCTTCTGCTTATCAATGCTTATTTCTGCAAGTGTCGCAGTCGTACACGCTGATTCAACACAAACAACAACTCTTACCTATACAATTCCATCAATATCTTATGAAGTGAATATTCCTGCAACATTATCACTCAATGATACATCTACATTAAATTTCAGCTTAACACCAGAAAGCCAACTTAATGACTGTTATGCTGTCCTTGTTCAAGTTGACCAGACAAGTTTTAGTGTCACTTCATCAGACAAAGAAACCGGAGATAAATACCCATACATTATACTGTACGAAAATGGAGTATCTGGCAGCAGTTACAAACGTGCTTATACCTTAACAAATTATGAGGGCAAATCTCTATATACATACGAAACCAAAACAAACGGATATGACATTGCAGCTAGATTATATGACCCAAATAGTCAATCATACTCTTCTGAGGGTGGTATAACTTTTAACTATGTACCAGGACATTCAAGAATGTCATCTGATACAAGCATTACATACTCTGGAAAAATTAAATTCAAAATTTCTGGATATTACTATTAAAGTAACCGGGGGCTATGGTTTACATTGAAAATCTCAAAGCGTAAAAAAATGAGGGTAGCTGTCAGTTAGCTGCCCTCTTCTATTATGAGTACATGAATAAAACCATCATTCTTACACTAATAAATGATGGTCTTATGCATATATTCATTTCTTATTTTCATATGTTGTGTCCCTTAGAGATTTTGAAAATTGAATGGTGAAAAGTTGGTGAAAACTCTCTTTTAAAAAGTCATTTAAAGCCCGTAATTTGAGGATTTTTAGTCAGACAATCAGATATTGCCGTGGCAAACAAAAAGCACTCTAATCATCTATTTTTAACTCCTTTTTTATCTCGGATTATCTCGGTTTTTCCTTATTTTTCAAGCATTTGCGCACTTTTTCAGTCTATCAAGATTTTTTCCATTTCTCGGCTTATTTTGGCTTATCTCGGTATGTTTCTTCCTTCAAATGGTCTAAAATATGGTCTAAAATGGTCTCAGATTTCAAATTTAGACCAGCCGACATTTGCCGTTCTCCTATGTCTGAAATCTTTGATTTTCCGAAAAAATTTGGTCTAAAAATTTTACCATTTTTCAATCTGTTTTAGACCACGACCATCTTCAAAGCCTTGAATTTACTGACTTTCTAGCAATTTTACGAAATGGTCTAAATTAGACCATTTACCCCATCTTCTTGAATTTGACCTTGTCCTCCTTCATACCTAACTGCCGAAACTCATTTTCAGCTTCTGCCTGCTTCTTGGCAAGCTTCTCCACTTCTTCTCTCGCGTCATCCAGCTTAAGATGTGTATAGGTATTGAGAGTGACACTGATATCCGAATGCCCCATCAGATACTGAAGTACCTTTGGATTCATTCCGGACTTAGCCATATTAGAGCAGTATGTGTGTCTGCATACATGAGGTGTAATTTTAGGAAGCTGTACACGATAGATGCTGTTGTATTTGTCAACCGCATGCTGGAAATATTTCTCCCAGTGCATTGCCACCATAGGTTTACCGTCCTTATCAAAGCAAAGGAAACCGGAATAACCATCAATCATAGGTTCTACCTTCGGTGGTCTGCGATTTTTCAATATACGTTGAAAGCATTCATATACATCATCCTGCATCGGAATCACTCTTGTACCGGCGTAGGTCTTGGTTGTATCAATATAGACCAACGTCCCAGTCTTCTGCAGCTGGTGATCAATATTGATGGTTCTGTTCTCCATATCCAAATCCTTAACCGTCAGCCCTGTAAATTCCGAAATACGCATCCCTGTCTTAAACAGAATGTACATACCGTCATAATACTTGCTATAGTGCGTATCATTTTTGATGAAATCAAGGAAAGTTCTTTCCTGTTTTCTTGTAATGGCCTCACGAGTGACCGCATCATTTACCACCACAGTTGCCAGTTGAAATTCAAATGGATTCTTTCTCAATATATCATCATCCACTGCCATCTGAAATGCCGGTCTAACTACCCCTCTGATGGAATGAATCGCCGAATAGCTTTTCTTATCCACCTGCTGCAATCTGATTAACCACTCCTTTGCATCCGACAATCTGATTTTATCAATTCGTCTTGCGCCAAAGGGATCCTTATCCAGCAAATTGATTACAGTACCATAACCAGCTCTGGTTGTATGCTTAACACCTGTCTTGGTTGCAATATATTTCTTTACCAAGTCAAGAACTGTCAAGCCTGCGCCATCAGGAGTAATCATATCATCCAAATCTCTGTTGATTGCTTTCTCCTGTTCTCGTAAAGGTGCATTATCTCTTTTTCCGGCTGGGATACTATCCGTAGCTACCAATCTCCAGCTGTAAACCGTCTTACGCTTTCCATTGCCATCTATGTATCGGAACTTGTATCGTCCATCCGCTTCCTGGCTCTCTCCTGTGCGAAGAATGCGATTTTTACTATCGCGTCTTTTTTCGCTCATTGAACATCGTCTCCTTTCAAAATCGGGAGAGCCTTGCTGCTTTATTCATATAGCACATAGTATGTATCCGACTATGTATTGATAGTGTACCACAGACAAGACTCTTTTTCCACTAGAAAATAAAAAACTTTTTTGAACTAAATCACATTCATCTGGCTGTCCATATACTTCTCAAACTGCTCACGCTTAATCAGCGCTCTATTGCCGTTCCAAAGAACAAAGTCAGCATCTGAATGTTCCTGAACAAAGAGCTTTAATTTCTTATATCCGATACCGAAGTACTCCGATGCTTCATTCAGTGTTAATGTGTATTTCTGCCACCAAGGCAGTTCTCTCTTCTCGGTCATATCGACACCTCCATAAGATAGTAAGGTTCTACCCTTCTTTCTTCCTAAGCGCCTTTTGCCGAGATAATTCCGGTGAATGACGAAAAAAAAGCAAAAAATAAGACCTGCAGGTATATCTTCCCACAGGCCGCCTACCACATATACATTATTCCTTCTTAGGATAAATCGAATTAATTAATTCTCCAAACGCTTCGTTCAATTCATAACGAGCAACTTTTATCGGATATATAAAATTATTTTCCTTGTCAATTGTACTATCTATCGCACCCATAATCTCATACATAACATCATCAAGCTTTTCGGCATTAGGATCATGAAAATAATCTGTTGTACTATTGTAATAGGAAAATGCCTGCTCTATTAATTCCTTAGAATAAGTTTTTTCAAGCTCATCCCACACTTTTTTTCTTTGTTCAACCATTCGATCCAAATCGGATAGACATTCATAAAAATAACTAAACGCAGGAGAAGAAAAGAACTGATTTAGTATTCTACGATTTTTCTCAGATTCATATCCAAAATTAACACAAGATTTCTCTTTCCCTGTAATAGTGATTATTGAACTAACCGAGGCTGCATCAAGGCCAAGTTTATCACTTATAGCTGTCATAAGTTTTGTACCATTAGTATAGCTTTCTTCATTAAGAATATATCCCAATTCACAATCAAATACTTCGCACATTTCTATAAGTATGTCCATAGGAGGCATTAGCACTCCAGATTCATAATTAGATATTTGTTTACCTGAAACTCCCAGTTTATCTCCAAGCGTTTTCTGCGACCAACATCTATTATCTCTCTCTTTCTTTATAATTTTACCTGTAACTTCTGCTGAATATTTCATACGCCCTCCTTTTATTACCCAAAAAGTAATTATATTATTTTATATTTACTTTACGTTTCAATCTAATTGAATTATAATAATACCAACAAGAAAAGTCAACCATGAAAAGGAGAAAAATATGGAACATAACTACGATTACATTCTAACCAAACTCAGCTTTATTCTTAGTAAAAATGATATGGACAGAATATCTCTAATTTTTAAAGACGAAATGCGTATAATCGTCGATGTCCATGGTATGAAATGCCTCCAAGCCAAAAAATTTATTAACAACATTATTAATGTAGTCAGAATTGTTTTTCGACTAATTATCATTCATGGTTACAACCACGGAACAGCAATCAAAGATATGCTCTCTCAAAATTTCTGTAATACCCACGTTTCAGAAAAGCACCTGGATCCCTATAACCAAGGTGTAACCCACATGCTAATCGCCGCGTAAATTACAAACCTTATTATGAAAGGAGCCACAATTATGCCTACCAGTAGAAAAACCACGAACCAGGAGGAAATCAAGATGAGAAAACTTATTGTTGAAGCACCCGAATTAAAAGAAGGTCAATCTGACAGTTCTGGAGGAATTAGAGAAAACGGAAAGATGTCCGTTCAGTACAAGAATCCTGTTCCATATGTGGAGCCTACGATACCACCAGCAGTTCCACAGAAAACATATACGCAAAAAGACAGACTCAAAGAACAGACAAAAGACTTTGTATTTGATGTAAGCATCGATATCTTATCAATGCTCTGGCATGAATATGGCAGACCTCTCTTACAGGCCAAATTACATCAATTAGTTCAAAATTCAATTACCTACCTTGAGTCACCCGCAAAAAAACCTCAAACAATTGCCACACACAAAACCAAGACATCTCAAATCATTGATGCTGAATATATGGAAATCCGGGAAGCAGATAACTTAGATAATAATGATAATATCATCCGCTTCCCGAAACAACAAGTTAGTTAATGCGTACACAATAGTCTAAGCTAACCCAACCAGCTCCAGATTTCAATTTACCCCATCCAAGTGTTGAGCCACTACCGCTCTTCACCTGGATGATGGTAAATACACCCTTCCCCGTATATCTTCCGGTTTTAGCAGTATTGGTTCCGGCACCTTTTCTGATATTCAGATCATCAATGTCAACCTTTACCAGGAACGGACAATCCGCATTTGAATACTCTGCCACAGAATCATTTTCACCATCAACCTCAGCACCATACACAGCCTTCCCATTCCAGTCATAAACTGTATAGCCACTATGCTTCTCCGCCATCGCCTTAGCATTGTCAAGCACAGTGTAAGCACCAAGCTGAGAAGCAGCATCCTTCCAATTCTTCCTTACCCTGTAGTACTTCACCACAACATCATAAGAGCCTGAATCCTGCACATCGTACTTAGTCAGTTTCCATCTCTCTATAATGGAACACAGCTTCTCCACATAGGTTAATGATGTCGCATAGCCGCCTTCCTTAATAATCTGCACTGCTTTCTTATAATCGATACATCCCTTCAATCCATCATATCTGAGCTTGCTGCCATTCTTAGCGCCAAGCAGATAAGCACTATGATCTGCAATAGAATCCTCCACACATCCATATCTTCTGAAATCAGCAGTAATAGTCACATAGCTTCCATCTGCATTCTGCTCCTGAGTTTTCTTGGTATAAATACTAACACCATCCCAAGTAGAACCACCCCAGGTATTCCCCGAAAGAGATTTCTTCATGCCAAAGCAATTATTGGCACCCTGTGCCAATTCGCTCTTACCATAGCCACTCTCCAGAATAAACTGAGCCATTGATACAGATGCCAGAATGCCGCTCTTCTTCTGGTCTGCTGTAAATAACGCACCAACCTTATCAATCACCTGAGCTTCTGTCATCTTCTGAAACTCCCTTGCCTGCATGCCAGAAGGAATCACTTCATCGGCACCACCAAGCTGAGCAGTAACCTTTTCTGCTAAGTCACCAAGCCTTGCATAAAGCCAATTTCCCGGACAGCTTTTATTGGCAAACCATCTGTGGACTGTGATGAGCATTTCATCATCCTTTGGTTCATAAATCAAAGACTTCTCCTTATCCCCAAGCCAAAGCAGCTTCTTCTTACCATTTCTCCGGCAGATATCGATACAGATGTCTATCAACTTCCCATACACCAGTTCATACATGATATAAGGCTCCACCTTATCCGAAGCGCACTCAATGGTAATCGCCCTCTGATCGTTGGCGTTGCTGGAAGTGCACCAGGAACGATTCTTCTCTTCCACATACATTCCTACTCTGCCGTTTTTATCAATCCCATAATTAGAAGAGGCCTGGGTAGAGGTTCTATAAAACCAATCTCCCAAGCCTTCTGCAGTGCACTGTCCTACAACACAGTGCGGTGTGATTCTGTCAATTCTATGTGTCCTTAATCCTGAATGATTCGGACTAAGCTTCGTATACGCCACAAGCGGGCTGTTTGTAAATTCCATACCTACTCACCATCCTTATTTTCACCGGAAGAATCATTCTCTTCCTCACTTCTCTCATGCAGCTGCTCTAACACAAGCTTAAGCTTCTCCGGAATTGGAAGCCCCAGATGTGCTGCATTCTCAAGCAAAGAAATCCCCTCATTACTGAGATAAAAAAAGATCACTGCTGTTCTAAGCACTGACCCTGTTCCAATCACCTGTACATCCAAAATGTTTGCAATTCCTACTAACATGAAGATTAAAACCTTCCTGCAGATGCCCTTAAAGCCAACCTCCGAAGAGAGCTTCTTATCGGCAACTGCACACATAATTCCGGTGATGTAATCCATCACCACAAATAAAAGCAAGGCAAGAACCAAACCGTCACAGCCTCCCAAGAAGTAGCCCAACCAGCCACCTATTCCTGCAAATACAATTTGCACCATACTCCGAAACTCTTTCATTACGCATCCTCCTTAAACTTTTGTTTTACGAAGATTCCTCTGTCAGTGTGTAGGTAATCTTCATGGTCTTATCCGTAGTCTTTACCACGGCAGAACTCAAATTATTGATTGTCGCCAAATACGGCGTCAGTAAGTATACATTTCGATACTCATTGCCATAGCTGCCACCCCAGCCAATCAAGAATTCCTTATACTGGAACAGTGGCGTAGCAGAATCATTTAATCGTTCACTTCCCTGTGTATGGACAATCGTATCATCCGCAAGAACCTGGAAGTCACCACCTACAATGACATCTCCAATCAGTGTCATATACACCTCACAGGTACCTGCTGCCCCAAGTGGCTTCCATTTAGATGTAAAACCAAAATCAACCAGTGTCACATCAGCTGAATTGGCCAGATTAATCTTGTAAATGCCCTTCTTATTATAAGCAGGCACATACAAATAACCGTTCCGCACACAGCAACGGATAGTACGTTCCGGATAACTGGAGCTTGGATCTCGCTCCCCAACTGCCATCAGCTTGGCATTGGACAGTGTCCACTGGCCTTCCTCTATCGAATAATCATCCTTTTTGATTTTTACCCACACCATGGTGGCACTTCCTGAAGAATTTTCTTCATTAGAAAATCCATACCAATAGCCATCATGTCCGTCCATGAATTCACCATACAAGGTATAATCCCCAAGGAAACTAAACGTCTGTGTTGTGACTGCTTTTTCTTCCAAAACCACATAAGTGCTGTCATCAATCTTTTCATTCAGGCCTACACTGAATACAGGAATCCTAACCGTCCGAATCTTTACTGCTGAATTTTCAAATGTCAGAGAATACAACAGATCCTTTTCAAAATCCATCTCCACAGCCTCAAAGAGCACCAGCTGTCTTGCCTTCGACATGGAACCGATATCTACATCTTTCAGGAGAAGAAATGTGCTGGCATCTCCTGTCAAGCTGCCAAGTCCATTCTCTCCACCCTGCTTACTGGTAAGTGCCACTGCTGCAATGGTTCCGTTTCCCTGGCTCGGTGTAAATTCCCAGACAAATTTATACCCATTATCCAGTGCCTTACTCTCTGTCAGATTCAGACTTCCCCTCGCAGTATTGGCTGTGGAATTCACATTATTTGAAGCATATGCCACCGGAAGATTATCTGATGGTGGGTAAATATTATCTGCTCTTTCTTCAAGTGCCTTCGGAAAAAGCAAAATTCCTCCAATCATATTCGGGCAGATAGGCAAAAGATTTCCCGTCCACACAGTCCCTGTAGAATAATCCGCTTCACAATAAAAGACACCCATAGGATTTGTTCCCAGGATGTCATTAACCGCATTGGTTACCATATTTTCTTCTGTAATCGTAGTGACTTCTCCGGAATTTACATCCGTCAGTTCCATCACCATTGTTCCCTTCAATTTCATAATCTGCTTTCCTCCATTTCTACCGGCCTACAGAAAGCACCAATGCTGCTTCTGCCCACCGTATCAGAATAACCTCTAATAACCAGTTCCATTGTCTCTATCTTCAGCTCTCCATCAAATGTTCTGACAGCCAGACCGCCACCAATTGCAAAACGTCCCACCGATTCTTCAATTTCAATCTTGCCATCCCATGCAGCTGCCGCTCCCATAGACTGGCCGCTGATAGATGCAATACAGTTCCCCGTATCCACGCTGCAGGCACCACCGCTCGCCTTCATATATACATTGAAGGTATTCGTGATATTCGGTACCACATTTTCAATCGGATAATACAAAAGAATGGTATGCTTCCCGGAATGCCAGGTCTCCTCCGGCTGATGGACCAGTATCACTTCATCATTCAATTCAAACATGAAATGTACTAGAACCACTCCATCCTCTGACCAGATCACCGGCAGTTCCACAGACACTGTCTGCTCCACGGTATTTCCGATTTGGGACACTTCAAGTGTTTCCTCACTGCTGCTTCCATCCATTCCATTCACAGATACTGACGGAATCACTACTTCCCCTTTAGCTGAAGCTGTTTTCTCTACCACATCCGCTTTAACATCCACAATTACCTGCCCAAAGAACTGGGCATGATTCTCTTCACTGGTAGCAAATTCAATGGAAATAATCTTCACATCTGTCTCTGCTACCATATAAGCTGAAGCATTGGTAAATGTATGAATTCCAATCTTACCGGCTTCAATCTGATTCAATAGACCACTGATATTCTTATCATTTTTACTCTTTGCTTGCGCCAGCCTTGGATTCTTACCTACACCTTTCAGCGATTGCTTCCCACCGATTTTACAGTTCATAGAGGTAATGGCAGAAATCTGATTCGCATCTGCTTGCCCTCCGGTAAATCTAAGCACATCCCCCAGATCCAAAGCCGGATTTCCAATCGTATCCGAATCAAACGGAACATAATTTATAACTGTCAGGTCATTCAGAATATTGGTACACAGCTGTTCCCTGGTCTCATCAACACCAAATTGCAGAAGCGGATTCACGCCCAAATTCATCGTCAGACCATCATCCGGATCCAGTGCATAGTATTCCGCTGTCTGCGTCTTCATATTGGTCGAACTAACCGCTGTGTATCTGGTAATAAAATCTGAAAAGCTGCTTGTAAATCGGTGCTTACTCTGTACCGTCATCACAGGCTCATTTCCATACTTTCTAAGTTCCAGTTTTCCTTCCCGATTGATACAGAAAAACCCACCAAGGACCTGCCCCACATAGTAGAGCACATCCCGGTAGGTCTCAATATCATTATCCGTATAAATAGAAAGAATTTCCGAACCATTCGGCATCGCCTCAATTTCTTTCCTTGTCTGCGCCATCTCAACTTTACAGGCCTTACAACAAAGCTCTATGAAATCACAGGCATTACCAATGGTCTCGAATCCATTGAAATTCTTTTCAAATCGCAACATAAAATCATATGCTTTCAGCTCCAGACACTTTACAGTTCTGTTCGCCTCCGACACCTCAAAAATCCCCATAGGAACTGTCTCATAAGTGCCATCCGTCAATCGAAGGTGGTAGAACAATTCCACCAACGCATCTTCTAATGTATATCTGTTTATGTTTGATAAAAGCGTGATTCCCATCTCCGCTGAATACACCGTACCAAGCTCAATCTCAGTACTTCCGCAGCACTGACTGGAAATATAACCACTACCTTTCACAATCTCATTCGGACCGAACTCATACACAGTGCCTTTTATCGTCGTAATCCGTCCATTCCAATAATATCTCCTGGTATTTTCCTGCACCGCTTGCAGGAATGCTTCACTTACCGGATACAAGAAATCACCTTCTTTCCATAGAAAAGCACCAGCCAACATAATGGTTGATGCCTCAGAATTTATCTGGTTAATATATTTTCTAAAAAATCGTGTATCTCAGAATCTGTATATCCCAATTTTCTTAGTACAATTGCATAGTTCAAATGTTCTATTAGTCTAATCGCTCTAATTGTTTTCATATTGGGCTCATATGATCTCTTTTCATGTGCTAGCTCATTTCTCCATGCGTTCGCTTCTTTAGCCAATTCTACTATTTCATCCTCGCAAAACCAACTCGAATCTATACACTGTTTTAATGGTTTCCATTCATCATAACCTAAATAGGCTTTCTTTACCTTTTCTTCTAACGCAGGCTCTCTAACAACATTATTCTCTAAAGACAATGCCAATTTCTTTGCTTTTCCTGTATTTTTCTCCGCAAATTCATGTAGCAACATTTTTATTACAGTATGATATGCTTTCTCACATACCATATTGGGCAAATATCTTCGGACATAGAATTCAAATGCACCTGTTATATGTAAGCTTTGTTGAAGATCTATCAGTCGTCTTCTGCTAAGCGATGGATGGATACTTGAAATTGAAATATTTGCTGCCTCTTCTCCATCTAAAGATATATCATCTGCAATCATCTGAAAAAGATTCTGCATATGTTTCAACATATATGCTGCATAGAAAGTCTTACTAATAACTTTCTCATTTTCAGGAGCTTCTCTATATCGATCATAAAAAATCATATTAGAATTACAGTCTCGTATACAATCAGTAATTTTACCATTTTTTATCCCTTTGGACGGATACTTTCCGTTAAGTCTCATTGATATACATGTTGTATTCTTCCTATTACATATAAATGCAAATGCCGAATCAACCACATGATAAATTTTTTCTAAAAACAGCCCGTCTCCCATTTCTTCAAAATCTATTATTATCTCCGAAATTGCGTTCATATGAGAATTCGCCAATCCGTATGTTCCTTTGGATCTTACAACAAATGCAGCATGACATTTTTTTTCATCTACATAGAAATCAAAAGAATGTAATTCCTTTGGATCCATAATGAAAGTCACTTCATTGACAGTATTTTTAACAACTTGAGACGAAGGACAAAAATATTGTAATTCATCAAACGAAAAAATAGCTCTATGAAATTTACTACCTATTTCGAAGTTTTCTATTACCCAATCAATTTTATGCTTATAATTTTGAGGATAAATCGCACAATCTGCTATTTTTACAGGCACTTGAGAATACAATAAGCAACACTTATTATCATAACGTTGCACATATATCATATTATTTCCTTCTATTTCAGGTATAGCACTATGAACATGTATTATCAATTCTCCGTTAACAAAATCATAAGAAAAATACCTTTTTTCTTTTAGATGAATATAACCAGAATGAGATGATAAAATATCCATTATAAATTTCTCCTTTGCTGATTCTTTTATAGATTCAGTATATCAGCATACCATATTCTAGTCACCCTCTTTCTTACAACTCTTTTAAAGAAAAACTCACCATCCACAGCCCTTTATAACTGGTATCCTTCTTTAGTTTCGCCTTAAACCCATCCACATACATTTCCGCCACCTTCTGACTGACCGTTTCCGGATCAAAAAATCTCACTTGAAGCTTTTCCTTCTGCTTAAATTCCGTCAGTACCTTCAGCCATTTCTGGGTAACAGAAAAGGAGACTGAAATGGAAACAACACCTGACCTTACCACATCTCTCTGAATGGTACCTGCTTCTGTTTCTCCACCGCTATCTGCTTCCTTATCCGACATATCCACTTCATAACTATCCGGCAGAGGAAGATCCACGCCGTCAAAGTTCAAATATTGAAAAAAAGCCATTGCTTATCTTCCTCCACTTCTAAGATTTGCTCTCTGCTGAGCATTCACAATCACTTCATCAAGCATCGTACCACCAAGATATACCGGGATAACGATATCTCCACCATTTCCAGACATACCACCAACAGCTTCTCTGATAGCACCTACCAAAGAACTAAGGTCTGCACTTGATACAGTTCCTTCACCGGCCATTGCCATCTGACTTCCATTCATCTGCGGATTGATAACCATATCCGCTGCAAGTCCACTGACCGCATCCTTTACCATTCCCTTACTGTTCTCAATCCCCTTAGCCAGTCCCGACATAAAATCAGGCATCCAGCTCTCATACTCCGTAAGAGGTCCTTCATCCGGAACAGAGAAATGCAGGAATGATTTGATGGTGTCAGCCACACTGCAGACCGCATCCTTAACCTTGCCAATGCAGGACTTGATACCGTTTACGATTCCTTCAATGATATCTGCTCCCCATCTAAAAGCAGAGGATGCCAGGTTCTTAATAAAACTAACAGCATTGTCGAATCCTGTCTTTATGGTATTCACAATTCCTGAAATAGTATTCTTAATACCAGTCCACATCGCATTGAAGGCATCAGACACCATTGACTTAATGGTATTCAGCACTGTTGTAAATACATTTTTTATGCTATTCCATACTGTTGTAATCACTGTCTTAATGGCATTCAGAATCGTAGTAATAACTATCTTGATTGCGTTGAAAATGGTTGTGATGATTGTCTTGTATACATTAAAATAGGTGGTAACATTCGTCTTAATCGTGTTCAGCACTGTAGTAAAAATGGTCTTGATTCCTTCCCACAAAGCAGAGAAGAAATTCTTGATACCATTCCAGATTGTCTGTGCTGTCGTGCTGATAGCCTGCCATGCCGCTGTGAAGAACGTCTTTAGTCCTTCCCATACCGCAACTGCTATCTGCTTAACATTCTCCCACAAATCAATCCAGAACTGCCTGAACCCCTCGCAGTTATTCCAAAGATAGATGAATGCCGCCACCAAAGCCGCAATGGCTGCAATAATCAGCACAATCGGATTAGCAATCATAGTTGCATTCAAAGCTGCAAAGGCTCCTTTTACCACATTGATGACACCAGCCACCTTAGGCACAATCGTCATAATCGTACCGATTGCTGAAATCACTTTACCAACAATAATCAATACCGGTCCAAGTGCCGCAGCCACCAGAGCAATCACCATAATGGTTTTCTTCACGCCTTCCGGCAAAGAATTCAAAAATCCGATAAAGCCCTGTAACCACTGCACCACTTCCCTTAGTGCCGGAATCAAAAGCTGACCAAAAGAAATAGCCAGCTCCTCAAGAGCTGACTTCAAAATGGTTAGCTGTCCTTCCAAGTTGTCATTCATGGTGTCTGCCATGTTCTGTGCAGCACCATCACAATTATCAATGGCACCGGAGAGCTTGTTGATATCTCCTTCCCCTGCATTCATAAGAGCAAGGAAGCCTGACATGGCATTCTTTCCAACCAAAGACTCTGCCGCAGCTGCCTTTTCGGATTCTGACAATCCTGCAAAAGCAATCCTGCAGTCAGCCAGAATATCGGATAAATCCCTCATGGAACCATCAGCGTTACTTGTTGCTATGGTAACCTCACCGATACTATCACCACAGATTTTCACCTCACCAGACAAATTGGTCATAATGGTTCTAAGAGAAGTACCGGCCTGTGTACTCTTAATACCAGCATTTGCCATTAGACCAATGGCTTCCGCGGTATCCTCCACAGAAAAGCCCAAAGAACCTGCAATCGGAGCGCAATACTTAAAGGTCTCACCCATCATGGATACATTGGTATTAGCATTACTTGAAGCAGCCGCCAGTACATCTGCAAAATGTCCAGAATCCTGAGCCGTAAGTCCAAAGGCTGTAAGGGCATCCGTCACAATATCAGAAGTTGTAGCCAAGTCTTCTCCAGATGCAGCCGCAAGATTCATAACACCTTCAATACCTGAAAGCATATCCTCTGTCTTCCAGCCTGCCATTGCCATGTAGTTCATGGCCTCAGCCGCTTCACTGGCAGAGAATTTCGTCTTAGAACCCATTTCTCTCGCCTTGGCAGTCAAAGTCTCCATCTCAGAACCAGTCGCACCGGATACCGCCTCAACCTTACTCATAGCCGCTTCAAAATCAGCAGCTGTTTTCACAGAAACTGTTCCGAGTGCTGTCACTGTAGCCGTAACTGGTAACACCTTCTTTCCGGCAGATTCAATTGTTCCTCCGACATTCTGAAGCTTCTCTCCAGTCGCTGCTATCTTTTGTATGGCAGTCGCAGACTGATTCGCCTGTTCCTCTAACCGCTTTAACTCCTGCTCTGTTTCAACAATCTCCCTCTGCAAAGCATCATACTGACTCTGGGATATTTCTCCATTGGCAAGAGCTGTATTTGCCTGCTCTGCAGCTGTCTTTAATGTCTCCAGCTTTTCTTTTGTCTCTGAAACCGCCCGTGCAAGCAACTTATGCTTCTGGGAAAGCAGCTCCGTATTGCCCGGATCCAGTTTCAAAAGCTTCTCCACATCCTTAAGCTGTGACTGTGTATTCCTGATTTCTGTATTAACACCCTTAAGGGCTGTCTGTAGCTTTGTGGTATCGCCGCCAATTTCAATGGTGATACCCTTAATTCTATTGGCTGCCATACCTTACCTCCTCCCAATAAAAATGGCATCATCAGAAGCGATCGAAATCCTCCTGAGATGCCAGTATGTGATAATGCTTGTCTGCATCCTGATCATTATTACTTTCCACGTACATGTCATTCACCATTCCGATGGTCAACAAATCCAAATCCCTGATGGATATTCCAAGCTGTACACATCGCAATAGAAACAAAGGTGTTGTCATCGGACGGTCTGTTGCATGAAGTTTTTTTTAGCCTCCACATCCGTCTTCACATTCAGTCCCCAAAGTTCAATAATCTTCGGAAGCACCTGATAAATACTGAAGGTGTTAAACTCATCCAGCCACTCTTCCGGTGTATTCGGAATCTCAGGATCTGCATGTTTTGCCATCACATAAGCAATATTTTCAAACATCTCCAAAGAAAACATATCCAGGTTACTGACCTCTTCTGTATTACTGTCAATCGCCTTCTCCAAAGAAGCCAGATCCTTATAGATATCTCGCTGGAACTTCATTCTATATATTCTCGGAATTGCAGCACTTGCCCTGAACGGCACCTGCTTTCCGTCAATTTCGATGTTTTTAACCATACTCATATGCATAGTCTCCCTTCAAAAAATCTGGGGCCAAAGCATCAGCCTCAGCTCCATTTACCTTACACTGTCTCAGTATCCGTATTCACACCGGTAAAGGACGGCATATAAACTGCCTTGTACCAGTCAGTATAAACAGAACTATCTGTCTCATTACCAGTCTTTGCCTTCACCACTCCGGAAGGAAGCGGTGTTGCCTTAATTGTAAGCGTTTCCGTCTGTACTTCCTTGGAATCCTCATTGGTCTTACCCTCGATACCAGGTCTTGATGCAGAGCAGTTATAAAGTACATGTCTGATATGCTTCACATCACCATCAAACTCGAAAAGCAATGCAAACGCATTCAGCTCGGAATTCGCATCCTCAATCAGAACCTTATTATCATCCAGCGACTCATTCAAGGCAGATACCCTGAAATCCTCAGGAATAATAGCAAGCTCCAAATCTCCATCGTAGCCCATGTTGTTATTGATCACGTAATAAGCCACACCATCTGCATAAAAGTTTTCCGGTTCCCCATTGGCATCCAAAGAAATCGATACCGCACCAGGCAAAGCTACCGGTGTTTCAAAGGAAATAACACCTTCCTCATCCACCTTAAGCATTGCATAGTGGGCATTCTTAAGATTGTATTTGACTTTATTTTTAGCCATCGTTCAAACCCTCCATTTCAAAAATATATAGGACTTCATAAAGCTTTTCGCTTTCAATCCATGTTTCAGATTTGTTATAGAAAATGTCATGAAAATCAAAGATATCCTCAACCCTCTTCTCCAGATCCAAATTCTTAAAATCCGTGTACAGTTCTATATGAACCTCATTTACCTTGAAATACACCTTCCCATCTGCAGCAAAGTTATTGCTGCCAGGTAAGAGATAACAGATAAACGGTGGTTCAGGACTTTCCCCTTCTGCAAAGTGGTCATATGCAAAAGGTATCTTCATTTCCTGCAGCATTTCCACTAACTTTTTCACTGTCATTTCAATGCCGCCTCCACTTCTCTTTCCAAAAGTTCAGCTGCAGCTTTCTCTGCCGGAGCAATATGCGGAAAGGCTCTCGTTCTGCCGCCACCCCGTTTTGCATGGCCAAATTCTAAAAGATGTGCCAGCTGGTAACGGTTCTTGGAATGTACTGTCACTTCCATCACATTGGCACTTTCCTTTGTGGTTTTTACCGTCCAGCTTTTCTTATACTGACCGGTATCCACAGGTGCTCCCGCCTGCACATCACTTTTTGCTTTCCTGCCTGCCTTTTTCACAGCGGCCTTCATAT
>CAMEFI010000015.1 GCA_945915475.1 uncultured Clostridium sp.
TGTCAAATCTGCACAACTCAATATGCATTTTCAAGAGTTTCGCAAACGCCTAACAATATTTAATAGGAAAGAGGAGAAAAAGTGGCAACTTGGAATTCAAGAGGACTTCGGGGTTCTGCCTTTGAAGAACTGATCAATGCAACAAATGATGTGTATATCGAAAAGGGATTAGCCCTGGTACAGAAAATACCAACACCCATTACGCCAATTGATATTGACAAAGCGACAAGACATATCACACTTGCCTATTTTGAAAAGGATTCGACAGTTGATTATATTGGTGTAGCACAGTCTGTTCCCATCTGCTTTGATGCAAAGGAATGTCATAAAGACACCTTTCCCATGCAGAACATTCATGAGCATCAGTTGAAATTCATGGAACGGTTTGAGAAGCAGGGAGGAATCAGTTTTTTACTCATTTATTTTACAATGAGAAATGAATTTTATTATCTTCCATACCGGGTGCTTGCGGAATATGTGGAACGGATTACAAGAGATGGTCATCCAAAGAACTTTAAGTATGACGAGTTGGATCCACGGTATTTCGTACATTCAGAAGGAGCTGCTTTGGTGCATTATTTAGAAGCGGTGAATACGGATCTGATGGAACGGGAATGAAAAACATGATATAGCAGAAGCTTTGGATGACTTTTTAACACAAAGGATTTATGGTTCAAAGTTGCATAATGCTTCATAATTTGTTATTATGTAAGTTGTTTTATGAGATATTAGTGTATTAAAGTGGATAATAACGGATATAAGCCGTTGGGATATTAAAGGAGAAAGAATATGTCAAAGATTATTTTAACAGGCGACAGACCAACCGGTCGTTTACATGTAGGACATTATGTAGGCTCTCTGAAAAGACGTGTAGAGCTTCAGAATTCCGGAGAATATGATAAGATATATATTATGATAGCAGACGCACAGGCATTGACAGACAATGCCGATAATCCGGAAAAGGTAAGAGAGAATATCATTGAAGTAGCTCTGGATTACCTTGCTTGTGGAATTGATCCGGAGAAGTCAACAATCTTAATACAGTCACAGATTCCAGAACTTACGGAATTATCATTTTACTATATGAACCTTGTTACGGTATCCCGACTGCAGAGAAATCCAACAGTGAAGTCAGAGATTAAGATGCGTAATTTTGAGGCAAGCATTCCGGTTGGATTCTTTACCTATCCAATCAGTCAGGCCGCTGATATTACAGCATTTCAGGCAACCACGGTTCCTGCGGGAGAGGATCAGATGCCTATGTTGGAGCAGACCAAAGAGATCGTTCACAAATTTAACAGTGTGTACGGGGAAGCTCTTACAGAACCCAACATTTTACTTCCGGATAACGAGGCATGTTTACGTCTCCCGGGAATTGACGGTAAGGCAAAGATGAGTAAGTCTCTAGGGAACTGCATTTACCTTGCAGAAGAACCGGATGAAGTGAAGAAGAAGATCATGAGTATGTATACAGATCCGGATCATATCAAAATTACAGATCCGGGCAAGCTAGAGGGGAATACGGTATTCACATACTTAGATGCATTCTCCAAGCCGGAGCATTTTGAACGTTATCTTCCGGAATATGCGAATTTAGATGAGTTAAAGGAGCATTATACAAGAGGTGGTCTCGGTGATGTAAAGGTGAAGAAATTCCTCAATAATGTTATGCAGGAGGAATTAGAGCCAATCCGGAATCGCAGACATGAGTATGAAAAAGACATTGCGTATGTGTATGACATTTTAAAGAAGGGCAGCGAAGAAGCAGAAGCTGTTGCGGCACAGACATTAACAGCCGTTAAAAATGCAATGAAGATTAACTATTTTGAAGATAAAGAATTAATTGCAAAGCATATTGCGAAATATCAGAAATAAGTGATATTCCAGATAGACGAAGGAGATTACAGGAATGGAAAAGTTATTACACACTCCCGAAGGAGTAAGGGACATCTATGACAATGAATGCAAGAGAAAAAGGAAAGTACTTTCCAAGATGCATCATGTATTATCCCTTTACAGTTATAATGACATAGAAACTCCGACTTTTGAGTTCTTTGATATTTTCAATCAGGATAAGGGTTCGGCCGCATCCAATGAGATGTATAAGTTTTTTGACCGAGACAATAATACATTAGTGTTGCGCCCGGATATCACACCAAGCATTGCCCGATGTGTGGCAAAATACTATAGTGAAGAAGATCTGCCTATCCGTCTGTGTTATCAGGGCGATACCTTTTTGAATACACATAATCATCAGGGGAAATCCCACCAGATCACACAGCTTGGTGCTGAATTGATCAATGATGATTCCTCTGCTGCAGATGCAGAGGTGATTTCAACGGTAATCGACTGTTTCTTAGCAGCAGGTCTTAAGGAATTTCAGATTGAAATTGGAGAAGTTGAATTTTTCAGAGGAATTATTGAAGAAGCCAATCTATCCAGGGAGACAGGGGAAGAAATCCGTAAATGCATTCATAACCGTAATTTCTTTGCATTGGAATCATTAGTGAAGGAATTAGACTTGTCTGATTCGGTGAAGAAGGTATTACTTCATTTTGACCAGCTGTTTGGCGGTTGTGAAATGTTAGAGCGAGCAAAAGAACTTGTGAGTAATGAGACATCCTTAGAAGCAATCAGCCGTTTAGAAAAGGTCTATACGGCATTGTCCTATTCAGGATATGAGCAGTATATCAGTTTTGACTTTTCGTTATTAAGCCGTTATGAATACTATACAGGCATTATGTTCCGGGGATATACCTACGGAACCGGGGATGCGGTTGTTAAGGGTGGGCGATACAATAATCTGCTCAAACAATACGGAAAAGATTCTCCGGCTATCGGTTTTGCGTTTTATATCGAAGATTTGATGAAAGCCATTACCAGACAGAAGATTGAAGTATCCATTGATAATTCAGATAGCATTATTCTTTATGATATTGAATATCAGAAATATGCGATTCAGTTTGCCAATCAGTTACGGAAAACAGACCGTAAGGTGGAACTTATCCGTAAGTCAAAGAAAAAGAATGTGAGAGATTATGCCGAATATGGAAGAAATAATCATTTTTCCGGCATGTTTTACTTAACTTCTGACAAGACTGTGGATGTATATGATTTTGTGGCAGAAGAGATTGGAAGCGCATTAATCGAAGATATTGAATTTTGCTAAACGATTCGTGGGAATCAGAAATGAGGACAGATATGAGATATATAACATTTGCGTTGGCGAAAGGCCGCTTGGCAAGGAAGACACTTGGGTATTTAGAACAGATTGGAATTACCTGTGAGGAGATGAAGGATCCTGATACAAGAAAGCTTATTTTTACAAATGAGGAATTGAAGCTTCGTTTCTTTCTGGCAAAAGCAGGTGATGTTCCAACCTATGTAGAATATGGAGCAGCTGATATTGGTGTAGTAGGTAAGGATACCATTTTAGAGGAAGAGCGGGATAATATATACGAAGTATTGGATCTTGGCTTTGGCAAATGCAGAATGTGTGTATGTGGACCAGCATCAGCGAGAGAGATTCTTAGCAAGAATGAGATTATAAGAGTAGCAAGTAAATATCCAAATATTGCAAAGAATTATTTTCAGACAAAGAAAAACCAGACTATTGAGATTATTAAGTTAAATGGTTCTGTTGAACTTGCTCCCATTGTTGATTTATCAGATGTCATTGTGGATATCGTGGAGACCGGGACAACACTTCGGGAGAATGGTTTAGAGGTATTAGAAGAGGTGTGTCCATTATCCTGCCGTATGGTGGTGAATAAGGTAAGCCTTAAGATGGAGCAACAGAGAATTCTTAAGATCGTAAATGATTTGAAGAAATTGATATACGAACAATAACGAAAGAAGGGCGAGACGATGCGAATTGTAAAACTAACCAATGAAACCAAAGCAAACCTGTTAAATGATTTGTTGAAAAGAAGTCCTAATAACTATACCGAGTATTCTGATACGGTACAGGCGATTGTTGATGATGTGAGAGAGAATGGAGATAAGGCATTATTTTCTTACACGAAGAAGTTTGATCAGGCAGACATTTCTGCTGTTAATGTAAAAGTTACAAAGGAAGAGATAGAAGAAGCTTACACGCAGGTTGATCCGCATCTGGTTGAGGTCATCCGAAAAGCATTAGTGAATATTCGTACATATCATGAGAAACAGAAACAGTATAGCTGGTTTGATTCCACTGAGAATGGAACAATGCTTGGCCAGAAGATTACACCGCTTCACTCTGTTGGTGTATATGTTCCGGGGGGAAAGGCAGTTTATCCATCTTCTGTTTTAATGAATATTGTGCCAGCGAAAGTGGCAGGGGTTTCCAATGTGATGATGACAACTCCGTGTAATGCGGAGGGTAAAGTATATCCTACCACACTGGTTGCAGCAAATGAGGCTGGTGTAGATGCTATTTACAAGGCAGGAGGAGCACAGGCTATTGCGTCTCTGGCTTTTGGTACAGAATCCATTCCGAAGGTGGATAAGATTGTGGGACCGGGTAATATTTTTGTAGCACTTGCCAAACGTGCCGTATATGGATATGTAAGTATTGATTCCATTGCAGGCCCTTCTGAGATCTTGGTATTAGCAGACGAAACCGCCAATGCAAGATATGTAGCGGCCGATCTGTTATCCCAGGCGGAGCATGATGAGTTGGCATCCGCTATTTTAGTAACAACTTCAGAGGAACTTGCAAAGAATGTAAGTGAAGAGGTAGATAAATTTGTTGCGACCTTAAGCAGAAAAGAAATCATTCAAAAGTCATTAGATAATTATGGATATATTTTGGTGGCTGATTCTTTAGAAGAAGCCATTGATGCAACCAATGATATTGCAAGTGAACATTTAGAGATTGTCACGAAGAATCCCTTTGAAGTTATGATGAAGATTCGAAATGCTGGTGCAATTTTTATTGGTGAGTATAGTTCGGAACCTCTTGGTGATTATTTTGCGGGTCCGAACCATGTTCTTCCAACCAATGGAACGGCCAAATTCTTCTCTCCGCTGAGTGTGGATGATTTTGTAAAGAAATCAAGCATCATTTATTATTCGAAAGAAGCATTGGAACCGGTTCATCAGGATATTATTGATTTTGCAACAAGCGAGCAGCTTACTGCCCATGCAAATTCCATTAAAGTGCGGTTTGAATAGAGTTTTTGAAAATGCGGGATACAATATAGAATTTTTATATATTGTGTGTTACAATGAGCGTTAGCATAGGTTTCCTGGAATAGGCAATTGCGAAACTCTTGAAAATGCATATTGAGTTGTGAAGATTTGACAAGTATCCTAAGCAGGTGCTTTGAGACCGCCGGTACTTAACGAGTGTGAAACACGAGTTTAGTACCGCTGCGAGGCGAGAGCAGCGCAAGCGTGCCTGTGAGGATATTGTCAAATTGCACAACGTTTGAAGAAACAGGCGTTTCGCAAACGCCTATTTCCCGGAAACTGGAAAGGAGATACAGCATGGCGGATAGAATTGCGTATATTGAGCGTAAGACAAATGAGACAGATATCAAGTTAGAGCTTCATATTGATGGTTCTGGTAAGACAAAGATTGATACAGGGATTGGTTTTTTTGATCATATGTTGAACTCTTTTGCCAGACATGGTTTTTTTGATCTGAAAGTGCTTGCAAAAGGTGATTTGTATGTAGATTCTCATCACACCATTGAGGACACGGGAATTGTATTAGGACAGGCAATCAAGAAAGCAATTGGTGACAAGAAAGGCATTCGCCGTTATGGACAGAGATTTCTTCCCATGGATGAGACGCTGATGCTTTGCGCATTAGATTTATCCGGAAGGCCATTTTTTTGTTATGATATGAATCTGACTGTGGATCAGGTTGGATATTTTGATACGGAGATGGTAAAGGAATTCTTCTATGCAGTGTCTTATGGCGCAGGTATGAACCTGCATTTAAAACAATTAGATGGCAGTAACAACCATCATATTATTGAGGCAGCTTTTAAGGCATTTGGTAAAGCATTAGATGAGGCAACCCAGATTGATCCAAGAATGAAAGACACCGTACTTTCAACGAAGGGTTCCCTATAAGGAGGATATTATGAGTTATGTAAAATTAATTGCCGGTTTGCAGATGTCGAGTGCGATAGAAGCGGCAACAACATTTTCGAATGATGGTGCAGATGAGATTGCATTTATGGATATGTGTGCAATTGAGGAAAACAGAGAACCGGATGTGGAGCTGATGAAGAAGATTGCAGATGCGGCAGAAGTACCATTGATCGTCGGCGGAGGTGTGAAACGTCTTGAAGATGTGAAGAAGATGTTGTATGCCGGTGCAGCTATGGTATACATGAAGCATGCAGCAAGGTTAGATGTTCATTTTGTCAAAGAGATGTCTGAACGGTTTGGCAAGGAGAAGATAGGTGTTGCCATTGATATTAGTGATGTAGATGTTACATCCTTTGCTGTGAAATGTGAAGAGATGGGAGCTGGCGGAATCTGGTTGTTAGGATTTGTACCGGGAATGGAACAGCGGGTTCGTGATATTAAAGAATCTTTGGAGATTCCGGTTATGATTGATGTGGCAGAGTCTGATGAAGAGAAATTGGCAAAGATTATCGCAGGCAGCGGTGTGAATGCTGTCCTTTATACAGGAGATGCCATAATTAACATGATGCAAATAAAACATTATCTTGCTGGCAAGAATATAAAGGTGAATACTTTTGAAAGTGCTTTGGATTTTGATACATTCAAATTGAACTCCGATGGTCTGATTCCATGTATTGTTCAGGATTACAAGACGGATGAAGTATTGATGATGGCTTACATGAATAAGGAGTCTTATACAAAGACTTTAGAGACCGGACGAATGACATATTATTCCAGAAGCCGGCAGAAATTATGGATGAAGGGTGAGGAGAGTGGACACTTCCAGTTTGTGAAGGAATTGACGATAGATTGTGATAAAGACACAATTCTTGCAAAAGTGTCACAAATCGGAGCTGCCTGTCATACAGGCAATCGGACATGTTTCTTTACACCACTTGCAAAGAAGGAATATGATAATTCGAATCCGTTAACGGTATTCAATGAAGTATATAATACAATTGTAGATAGAAGACAGCATCCAAAGGAAGGTTCTTATACAAATTATCTGTTTGATAAAGGAATTGATAAGATTCTGAAAAAGGTTGGAGAAGAATGCACAGAGATTGTGATTGCGGCTAAGAATCCGGATCCGGAGGAGATTAAGTATGAAATCTCGGATTTCTTATATCACTGTATGGTTTTAATGGTAGAACGTGGTGTAACATGGGAAGATATCACAAAAGAATTAGATAACAGACACTAGAACGCAGAGGTGTACTTGAATAAAAGGAGGTATGTATATGGAATTTTTAAGTGAATTGGCTACGTATGCATTTAAGTATGTGATATTAGGGGTGATTGCGGTTGCTGGCGTCTTATGTGGCGTGAAAGCAAAGAAGAAACAGCTTGCTGAGGCAAATGCAACAGAAGAGGCGGAGACAAAATAAGAGAGCGCAGTAACGTTCTTGTATTTACAATATTTTATGGTAAGTGAGGAAACAATTGTGAAGAAATACGGTTTGAATGAACTAAGAAAAATGTATCTTGACTTTTTTGAGAGCAAGGGACATCTCAAAATGAACAGCTTTTCATTAGTCCCACATAATGACAATTCATTGTTATTAATCAATGCAGGTATGGCACCACTTAAGCCATATTTTACCGGACAGGAGATTCCACCTAGAAAACGTGTGACAACCTGTCAGAAATGTATCCGTACCGGGGATATTGAAAATGTAGGTAAAACAGCCCGTCATGGTACATTTTTTGAAATGCTTGGCAACTTTTCTTTTGGAGATTATTTCAAGAAAGAAGCTATTTCATGGTCATGGGAATTCTTAACGGAAGTGTTAGAAATGGATCCGGACCGTCTGTATCCATCTGTATATCTTGAGGATGATGAAGCTTTTGATATCTGGAATAAGGAGATTGGCATTCCTAAGGAACGTATTTATCGTTTTGGTAAAGAAGATAACTTTTGGGAGCATGGTTCCGGTCCCTGCGGTCCGTGTTCTGAGATATATTATGACCGTGGAGAGAAATATGGATGTGGCAAGCCGGATTGTACCGTAGGTTGTGATTGTGACCGTTATATGGAGATCTGGAATAATGTATTTACCCAGTTTGATAATGATGGACATGGCAATTATACAGAATTAGAGCATAAGAATATTGATACCGGTATGGGATTAGAGCGTCTGGCTTCTGTTGTACAGGATGTGGATTCTATTTTTGATGTAGATACCATTGAAGCTCTTCGTAACAAAGTTTGTGAATTCGCACGTACGACATACCATACAGATGAGGACAAAGATGTATCTATTCGTTTGATCACAGATCATATCCGTTCTGCTACATTTATGATTTCAGATGGTATTATGCCAACCAACGAGGGTAGAGGATATGTACTTCGCCGCCTGATACGTCGCGCTGCGAGACATGGACGTTTATTAGGTATTGAGGGTACTTTCCTTGCAAAACTTTCTGAGACAGTGATTGAAGGTTCTAAGGATGGTTATCCGGAATTAGAGGAGAAAAAAGAGTTTATTTTCCGTGTATTGACACAGGAAGAGAACCAGTTTAATAAGACGATTGATCAGGGTCTTGCTATTTTATCTGATATGGAGAAGAAGCTCGCAGCAGATGGAAAGAAAACATTAGATGGAGCAGATGTATTCAAACTTTATGATACATTTGGATTCCCGGTGGATCTGACAAAAGAGATTCTGGAGGAAAAAGGATATTCTATTGATGAAGAAGGCTTCAAAGCTTGTATGGAAGAGCAACGTACAAAGGCTCGCTTAGCAAGAAAGACAACCAATTATATGGGCGCGGATGCTACGGTTTATGATGAGATTGATCCGGCAATTACAACAAAATTTGTTGGTTATGATAATGATAGCTGGACTTCTTCTATTACCGTTCTTACAACAGATGCGGTTGTGGAGGCAATTGCAGAAGGGGATGAAGCCACTTTATTTGTAGAAGAGACACCATTTTACGCTACCATGGGTGGACAGCAGGGTGATACTGGTGTCATCACAGCGGATGGTGCAGAGTTTATTGTAAAGGATACAATTAAACTGAAAGGCGGAAAATACGGACATATAGGTACGGTAACAAAGGGAATGTTCAAGGTTGGTGATAAGGTAACACTTACCATTGATCATGCAAAGCGTGCTGATACCTGTAAAAATCATAGTGCAACACACTTATTACAGAAGGCGCTCAAAATGGTTCTTGGCGATCATGTAGAGCAGAAAGGTTCTTTGGTAACACCAGACCGTCTGCGTTTTGACTTTTCTCATTTTTCGCCAATGACGGCGGAAGAGATATCCAGAGTAGAGGCAATCGTTAATGAAGAGATTGCGAAGTCGTTGCCGGTTATCATTAAGGAAATGCCCATTGAAGAAGCAAAGAAGACAGGTGCAATGGCGTTGTTTGGCGAGAAATATGGCGAGACAGTACGTGTTGTCAATATGTCAGAGTTCTCTATTGAATTATGTGGCGGTACACATGTTGCCAATACCGGTATGATCACAACTTTTAAGATTATATCTGAATCCGGCATTGCAGCAGGTGTCAGACGTATTGAAGCACTGACGGGTTCCTCTGTATTTACGTACTACAAAGACATTGAGAATAAGATGGCAGAAGCGGCTGCTTTATTAAAGGCAACTCCGGACCAGTTATTAGATAAGATCACGCATACATTAGCTCAGGTAAAAGAACTTACTTCAGAAAATGAATCTTTGAAAGCAAAGCTTGCCAATGAATCATTAGGAGATGTCACTTCGGATATGGTTGCAGTTGGCGACTTCAATGTCATTTCAACTTCTGTTGAGGGTGTTGATATGAATGGACTTCGGGATCTTGGTGATCAGTTAAAGGCTAAGGTGGGAGAAGGAATCGTTGTCATCGCTTCTGCAAGTGACGGCAAAGTGAATTTGATCGCAATGGCTACAGATGGTGCTGTTAAGAAAGGCGCCCATGCAGGTAACTTGATTAAAGCGGTTGCTCCACTTGTAGGAGGCGGTGGAGGCGGTCGTCCGAATATGGCTCAGGCAGGGGGAAAGAATCCTGCCGGTATTGCAGATGCAGTTGTGAAAGCAAAGGAAGTTGCAAGCAGTCAATTAGCATGATATTTTTGCAACAAAATGCTTGACGTATGAATATTTTATGCTATAATTCTACTTGTGTTTTAAATAACCCAAGGTTGTATGGCAGACACAATATGCAACTGAAGGGAGGTCGGGTGAGAGAATGTCAAATGTTATTGTTAAAGAGAATGAGACTTTAGACAGCGCTCTTCGTCGTTTCAAGAGAAATTGTGCGAAGGCTGGTATTCAGCAGGAGATTCGTAAGAGAGAACATTACGAGAAACCAAGCGTTAGACGTAAGAAGAAGTCTGAGGCAGCTAGAAAAAGAAAATTCAAATAATAAGAATTTATCAGGGTTATTGCTTTTTGAGCAATAACCCTTTTTTCGTCATAGAATCTTATATTCATTCATATAATGAAGAAAACAATGGAAAAGGTGCATTGGGATGGACTTACCGGGTGATGTGTTATATGGAGATGTGATATTAAGATTATCGGGTAACCGGGAGGCAATTATAGAAAATTACAAAGGCATTTTGCTCTATACAGATGAAGAGATTGCAATTGCATGTAAAAAGGTGACGCTTCGTATGTGTGGGAGAAATCTGCATATACAATATTTTTCCGGTAGCGATATGAAGGTAACTGGTAGTATTGAAGCTATAACATATGTATCGAATGGAGACTTATGCTGTTAAGAATATTACGTTTTGTGTTTGGATATATTCGGATGGAAGTATATGGTTTTGCACCGGAACGTTTTATGAATCTGATCATTTCTAATCAGATTGTTGTGTGGGATGTTGCAAGCACAGAAAATGGTTATCAGTTCTACACAGGAAGAAAGAATCTGCTTCGTATGAAACCTTATTTACAAAAAGCAAATATGAAAATGAAGATTCATAAACGCTATGGTCTTCCATTTCTGATTCGGAAATATCGAAAACGGACGATGTTTGTTGCAGGATTTATCATGTGTCTTGTAGTTCTTTATATCCTTTCTCTGTTCGTGTGGGAGGTAAAAGTGACCGGAGAAGATAAATTAGTGGCAGACAGTGTACGGAAACAGGTGGAAAAGAACTATGTTTCTTTAGGAACTCTGAAATCAAAAATAAGCTGTACACAATTAGAACAGACGCTTAGAAAGGACTTTGATGAGATTTCCTGGGTCAGTTGTGAATTAAAGGGAACCGGACTTACTATTTACTTAGAAGAGGGAATGGCACCGAAAAAAGTAGAGCAAAAAGAAGAAGGGGATATTGTCGCATCAAAGGATGCAGTGATCACTAAAATGATAACAAGACAGGGAACTCCCGTTGTGCACGTAAAGGATTCGGTTAAGAAGGGAGATATTCTGATTTCGGGGACTGTTTACATATATGATGATAACAACGAAGTGATTGAAACGAATCGGATCTGTGCAGACGGAGATATTTATGGAACAACAACATATTCTTATGAAGATTATGTTGATCTGAAATATTATAAGAAAAAGTATACGAATAAAAGTAAACGGTCCATCACATTTTTTGTTTTGAATTATTGTATTACCCCATACGCCCCAACATTATCTGCAGATAATGTTGATACCTATACGGAGATTCATAAAGCACGTCTGTTTCATGACTTTTATCTTCCTTTTGGATATAAACTTACAAAGCGTACACCCTATACTTTAGAGGCAGTAACGCATTCAGATTCTGAGGCAACACAGATATTACAGAAACGATTCCGGAAAAAAATTAAAAGTTTTAAAGAAAAAAAGGTAGAAATCATAGAAAATAATGTTACAATAGAAAAAGAAAATGGAAAGATGGTTGCGAAGGGTATATTGATTCTGAATGAGCCGATTGCAAAGCTTGCAGAATTGTCAAATGAGCATTCCGGCAGGCAGCCAGAGGAATAAAGGAGCGTTGTATGAGTACTTGTGAGAAAAGCATCACAATCCCTTCTGATTGTATTGCAAATGTATTTGGACAATTTGATTCGCATGTAAAACGGATTGAGAGGTCTTTGAATGTGACAATGGTATTACGGGATACCCAGTTGAAGATCATGGGAGAAGAATCTTTTGTTGATAAGTCGATTGAAGTTATGAATTCCCTTGTTACACTGGCAAAGCGTGGGAATACCATTACAGAGCAGAATGTCAATTATGCTTTGTCATTATCTATAGAGCATCATTCTGATACCGTTGTGGAATTAGATAAAGACATTATTTGTCATACTGTTAATGGCAAGCCGGTGAAAGCAAAGACACTGGGTCAGAAACAGTATCTGAATGCCATTGATAAGAATATGGTTGTGTTTGGCGTTGGGCCGGCAGGTACCGGTAAGACATATCTTGCCATGGCTAAGGCAATCACAGCCTTTAAGAATAATGAGATTAATAGAATAATTTTAACTCGTCCGGCAATTGAAGCAGGGGAAAAATTAGGATTTCTTCCCGGCGATCTGCAAAGTAAAGTAGATCCTTATCTGCGTCCTCTTTATGACGCTCTTTATGAGATCATGGGCGCGGACAGTTTCCTTAAAAATATGGAAAAAGGATTGATCGAAGTAGCTCCTCTTGCTTACATGCGGGGAAGGACGTTAGATAATGCCTTTATTGTTTTAGATGAGGCACAGAATACGACACCTGCACAGATGAAGATGTTTTTGACGAGAATTGGATTTGGATCCAAAGCAATTATAACAGGTGATTTATCCCAAAAGGACATTCCTAAGGATGCGGTAAGCGGATTGGATGTTGCATTGAAGGTTCTTCATAATGTAGAAGACATTGCTGTATGCCGGATGACGAGCCAGGATGTTGTCAGACATCCATTGGTGCAACGGATCGTGAAGGCATATGATGACTATGAATCAAAGCATTCAAAGAAGGGAAAACGTTCATAGAAACTTGATTTATCACTATATATCGTATATAATAGACTTAGTTTTGTTGATTTTAACAAGATGTTGTTGGAATTTGCAGATAACCGTCTGATTTATGATTATTTTGAATGGGAAGTTGGAAGAATGACAATATTTCTTGAAAATGAAACGGATATAGATCTTGGGATTGATTATGAGAACATTGCCGGTCGAGTAGTAGAGGCAGCTCTTGAATATGTACATTGTCCATATGAATGTGAAGTGAATATATTATTGACGGATAATAATGGCATTCAGAAAGTGAATAAGCAGATGCGGGGAATCGATTCACCGACAGATGTTTTATCTTTTCCAATGATTGATTATGAGTCAGAGGCAGATTTTTCCATTGCGGAGAGGGATCCTGCATCGTACTTTGATGCAGATAATGGGGAATTATTACTAGGTGATATTATGATTTCCCTTGATCGGGTAAGAGAGCAGGCCTTAGAGTATAATCATAGTACGGTAAGAGAATATGCATTCCTGATTGCCCATAGTATGTTGCATTTATCCGGGTATGATCATATGGTGGAAGATGAACGGATTCGGATGGAAGATATGCAGGAAGATATTCTTCAGAGTATCGGTTATACAAGAGAAATGGAATAGTAAGGAGAAGAAGAATGAAAAAAAGATTATTAACAGCTACATTTCTTACAATTGCGGTTTTGGGATTGTTCGGATGTGGCAAGAAAGAAGAGACAACAGAAGCAACAACTACAGAGGTAACCACAGAGGAAGCATCATCAGAAGATACATCACATGAGGGAATGACTTATAATGAATTAACC
The DNA here is from genome assembly GCA_945915475.1 of uncultured Clostridium sp. GTDB lineage: Bacteria > Bacillota > Clostridia > Lachnospirales > Lachnospiraceae > CAG-590. The sequence continues at coordinate 13,877 of CAMEFI010000015.1, forward strand.
GGTGAATGGTCAGCAGATTATGTCAGTCGCAGACCGGTTGCTGTAATGATCAATAATTTGAAAGAAGCGCTTCCGTCTTCCAGCACCAAACAGGCAGATGTAATCTATGAATGTATGGTGGAGGGTGGAATTACCCGTTTAATGGCGATCTATTCCAATTATGAGAACTTGGAGAAGGTTGGATCTGTCAGAAGTGCAAGACATTATTATATCAACATTGCCAATGAGTATAATGCCATTTATGTACACTATGGACAATCTAAGCCGGCAAAGGAGATATTAGACCAGAAAGTAATTGATAATATCAATGGACTTACCTATGATGCAGGTTTCTATCGGGATAGTGACAGAGTTGCACCTCATAATGCCTATACAACCGGTGAACGGATTGTGAAGGGAATTGAAGACTTTAATTATTCAACAGAATATGATAGCACACATGAGAAAGTGTTAACTTTTAACGAAGAGGATACCGATCTTACAAATGGTCAGGATGCAGGAACAGTACGTGTAAGTTTTAGTAATTATTCTAAGCCATATTTTATTTATAATGCCGATACCAAGTTGTATGATCGATATGAATATGATGCACCTCAGATTGATAATTTAGCAGATGAGAATGATAATGTGCTTAATTTCAAGAATGTTATTATTCAGATATCATCATATGAGTGCATCAACCAGAAGAATGATTTACAGGAACTTACACAGATTGGTGAGGGTACAGGTTATTATTGTACCAATGGGAAAGAGATTCCAATTACATGGAAGAAAGAAACAAAGGGGACTCCAACCAAATATTACACAGAAGATGGTCAGGAGTTGTTATTGAATCCGGGTAAGACATGGATTTCCATTATAGGTGATGGGGAGAATGCCGGTGTCACATTTGAATAGAGTATAATGATACGTCAAAGATGAGGGGCTGTCACAATATGAGCAGCCCCTTATCCTTATCTATGATATCCGATATATCCTTGATGGTATCTTTTGGAACGGAAATATTGATTGAGAAAGAAGATAGGTGTATGACAAATGAAGAACTAATTGCATGTGCAAAAGAAGCGGCTCTCATAGCTTATGCTCCATATTCCCATTATCAGGTAGGTGCAGCACTTCTTACAAAGGAAGGTCGTCTCTATACCGGTTGCAACATTGAAAATGCTTCTTATGGGGCGACGAATTGTGCAGAAAGAACAGCAATCTTTAAGGCTGTTTCAGAAGGAGAAAGAGATTTTGTTAAGATTGCAGTGGTTGCGGGAGATGGAACCACGGCATACCCATGTGGAATTTGTTTACAGGTAATGAACGAATTTATGCCGGAGGCAGATATTTTGTTAGAAGCAGATGGAGAAGTTGTTACTTATTCTTTGCGGGAGCTATTACCAAAAGGATTTGTTTTGTAATTTACATGAGAGGGAAATATGTACGAGATACTTTTTTACATTCAATTATTAGGAGCAGTTATTGGCTTCGCTAATTTAGTTATTGTTGGTTTACAGAAGAGTTCAGAGAATCAGAAGATTCTAATGCTGGCATCGACATGTGCGTTTATCAGCATTATTTCTTATCTGTTTGAAATACAGGCAACCAATGTATCAGAGATGTTACTTGCAGTACGTTTTGGATATATAGGGAAGAGTTATGTCATTTTGTTTATGATATTGTTTGAATGTAAGTATTGTAATGTGAAATTTCCACCGGCCCTGATCAAAGGTCTGTTTGTCTTTAATACATTTATGCTTTTGCTTGTGATAACCTGTACACAGCATACATTTTACTACAAAAATTATTCATTATCTACAAGTGGATTTTTCCCACATTTACAGTTTGAGCGTGGAATTGGATACTATCTGTTTATGGCATCTACGTTGTTGATGATTGGATATGCCGCCTTTATTGCTTTGACACAGTCCATCAAAAGGAAAGGATATGAGAGAAAACGTGTCTTTTTATTGTTGTTAGCCGGTGTATTTCCTGCCATTATGTTGTCTTTGTATCTGACAGGTATTCTTCGATCATTTGATCCGACACCCATCGGCATTATTATTTCCTGTTGCCTGATTACCATTAATGTGTTGAACTATGGTTTACTAGATACGATGCAGGTAGCAAGTGAACGGGTTTTAGAGAATATCAGAGAAGGGCTGATCATCATTGATCCGAATTATCAGTTATTATATTCCAATGCTATTGCGAAAGAAGTTTTCCCGGATCTGTTAGACAAGAACAAAGAAGATGCTGTTGTCTCCATGCTGTTTGATGAGAATGGAGAGTCTGTATATAATTGTCAGGATAAGAATTACGAGGTGCGTATTTCACCTTTGCTTGAAGAAATGTCTGTGAAAGGATATATTGCATGGATTTTTGACATGTCATTTATTAATCGGTATACAGATGAAATGATTTCATTAAAGCAGGATGCTGAACGTGCGAACCAGGCAAAATCTGTTTTTCTTGCTAACATGAGTCATGAGATTCGTACACCGATGAATGCCATTATGGGATTTTCTTCTCTCGCATTGCAAAATGATAACATAACAGAAATGAAAGAACAGATAAGATATATATATAATTCTGCAAAATCTTTACTAAATATTATTAATGAAATTCTCGATATTTCCAAAATTGAGTCTGGGAAGATGGAATTGTATATTCATGATTTTAATTCCAGAACGCTGTTGGCAGATGTTGTATCAATTGCAGGTTCCCAGGTGGATCAGGAGAGGATCCATTTTGTGTATGATATTCCCACAGAATTTCCGAGTGTGTTGTCCGGGGACGATACAAAGCTTCGGGAAGTCATAATCAATTTATTGAATAATGCCATCAAATATACCAAAGAGGGAATGATTACTTTTCGTATTCTGATTGATGCACAAAGTCATGATGCTATATCCTATACAATTGAGGTGAAGGATACTGGTATGGGAATTCGGGAAGAGGATCAGGAGCGTATTTTTGGAATGTTTGTGAGAACAAACATAAAGGAAACTACGGATATTGAAGGATCAGGACTTGGTTTATCTATTGTAAAGGGATATGTTGACTTAATGGGAGGAACTTTAGAATGTGAGAGTGAATACGGAAAAGGAACCACTTTCAGGGTACATCTGCAGCAAAATGTGGTAGATCCTGCGCCAATGGGTGAGTTAGAGCGGATTATAACGGAGGAGACTATACCAGTGCAGCTGGCATTTCCGAATCGCACCGCTTTAGTTGTAGATGATAATCAAGTGAATCTCTTAGTTACCAGTCAGATATTAGAAAAGTATAAGATAGAGGTTGATACAGTCTTAAACGGCAAGCGTGCATTACGTGCAGTGGCAGCCAAGCATTATGATATTATTTTCTTAGATCATATGATGCCGGAGATGGATGGAATAGAGACACTTCATCAGATGAAGCGTACGCCGGGTCTGCTTGTTCATACAGTGACAGTGGCTCTTACGGCGAATGCTGTTGATGGGGTGAAAGAACAACTCATTTCTGAAGGCTTTGATGAATATCTAAGCAAACCATTGCTGAAAGAAGACTTAGAACAAATTTTACTCTCTGTATGGAAACCGGATGAGGCAGACACGGAAATTGTACCTTTGAAGGAATCTTGTACAGAACCGGATAAGAAAGTGACAGTCGAAGAGGAAACGTTAAGTGAAAGTCTTGATAAAATTGGAATTGATATGAGAGCGGGACTTGGTTATTGTAACGAGGATGAGGATATCTATTATGAAATACTGAATCTTGCAATCGAGACATATCCGGAAAAAAGCCAGAAATTACAGCAATGGTATGAAGAAAAGGATTACAAGAATTACATCATAGAAGTTCATGGATTAAAAAGCTCTCTTTGGATCGTAGGGGCAACAAAGCTTGGACAATTTGCAGAGAAACAGGAGAAGACATTAAAGGCAGATGACACAGATTTTTTGAATGAGACATATCATGTGTTACAAAAGGATTACTTTAGTCTTATCTGCGCTCTATATCAAACACTTATAAAGCATTCTCTATTGCGTGAGGATTTGCGCGATGATGATAGGTATATTGTTGAATAAGATTGTAAAATGATGGTCATACTTTTCCATATAAATATATGGAGGAAGTTATGAAACGCAATCTGTTTTTTGCAATTTTTGCATTGGTTACCGGTCTGTTTGCTGCAATATCGGTCTATGCATATCAATATTTTTATCCGGATAAATATGTCAAGACTCCGGATGGTACGTATCAAAATGTAGCTGTCGCTAAGGAAGCCACGCCATTTCCGATATCACAAGATACAGTATTTACGATAGAGTATTATTACAAGGATAAGGATCGCACCTTGACGGAAGAGATTAGCAGTATTCCTTCTTTACTTGGTTGTGATAAGGCAGGTGTAGAGCGGTATCTGCATGATTATATGCGGCATTTATCAAAGGATGAGCAGGAAGAGGGATTGATCTCCTATGAGCTTATTTCTTATAAAGAAAATCATCTATATCTTCGAAAGACTTATGAGAAACCCATATATACAGGTTATTATGCGAAGTCTTTTAACGGATATGTTGTTATATTAAATGGTGATGAGAAGACTGTCTATGAATATACACCGATTTCCCTGCATTTACTTCCAGATGACATCAGGGAAGAAGTTATGGATGGTTATTATTTAGAAAATGAAGAAGATTTATATAATTTCTTGGAAAATTACTCAAGTTAAAGGAGACTATTATCCCATATGATATACGATATAATTATAGTGGGCGGTGGTGCTTCCGGATTAAGTGCTGCATTGGAAGCGGCTATTGCGAATCGGCAATTGCATATTTTAGTTGTAGAAAAAGGATCTGTTTGCGGCAGAAAATTAAGTGCTTCCGGAAATGGTAAATGTAACCTTACCAATGCTGCATTTACTCCTGAATGCTATTATTCCACAGATATTGAATGGATAAAGGAATGGGTAAAACAACATGATTATCATGAAATGATCAATTATTTTCTGCAGTTGGGAATTCCTGTTTATGAAAAAAATGGTTATTATTATCCGGTATCGAACCAGGCAAAACAGGTAACAAATCTGTTGTTTGAAAGATGCAAAGAGCTGGGTGTTACTTTTGAACTGGAGACGGAAGTAACCGATGTGTATGCCCTGGAAGATCATGGAGATAGTCTATATGAGATTGTGACAAACAAGATGTCTTATCGGACACGTTCCCTTATTTTGTGTACAGGTGGTGCAGTATCACCTAAGCTTGGTGGAACGGCTTCCGGTTACCGGCTTGCAAAGCAACTTCAACATCATATGGTTGCAGACTATCCGGTATTAAGTCCGGTATATGTTGAGGATGCATCTTTAAAGCTTGCAAAAGGTGTTCGTTTAGAAGGCATAGTTACCATGCAGACGCAATCAGAGAAGATATGGCAGGAAAAAGGACAGATCCAGTTTAATGATAACAATCTGTCTGGAATTGTCATGATGAATTTGTCTTGTAAACTTCCCTTTTGTAAAAAAGATCAATTAACGAATGCGTTACATATTGACTGCCTGCCGGAATATAGCTGGAATACCTGTAAAGAATATGTTATGAAGCAGAGTAGATTATTTCCGGATGAACCCCTTAATAACCTTTTGTTTGGAGTTTTTCCGGCCGGTTTTGTGCGGTATTTGTTATCCAGACTTCATATGGATGGTAATACCATGGTTAGTCATGTATCGGAAAAACAGTGGAACCGCATTGTGTCAAATTGTAAGAAACTGGTATTTACACCTATACTGAAGAAGGACTATGAAAAGGCGCAGGTAACAGCAGGTGGGGTTGCTCTTAAGGATATCTGTATAGATTCCTTTGAATCAAAGATTCACAAGAATTTGTATATTGTTGGAGAATTATTAGATGTGAATGGTATTTGTGGTGGATATAATCTTACATTTGCCATATTGTCAGGAATAGAAGCAGCAAGACATATCGGAGGAAAGCATGATTGAGATTAGAGGAATCAAAGTATTAGTTGAGAAAGATAAACAGGAATTAGAACGTCAGATCTGTAAAAAATTGCGAGTGAAAGATGTCCCACCTTATACCATTTTGAAACGTTCCATTGATGCAAGAAAGAAAAATACAATTTGTTATGTCTATCAAGTTGGAATTGATTTACCCAATGAAACAAAAATTGTGAATAAACTTCACGATAATAATATTATGTTAAGTAGCAGAGTGGCATATGAGATTCCTGAAAATGGAGATGTTTTCATGGAGCATCATCCCCTGGTGATCGGGGCCGGTCCTGCAGGACTTTTTTGTGCTTTATTATTGGCGAAAAGAGGGTTTACTCCTATTGTTGTGGAACGCGGTCTCCAGGTAGAAGAGCGCATGCGTGCAGTGGAAAGCTTTTGGAATGGCGGACCTTTGCAACCGGAATGTAATGTACAATTTGGAGAAGGCGGTGCCGGAACTTTTAGTGATGGTAAGCTGAATACCCAGGTTAAGGATAAATACGGAAGAATCCGCTTTGTGCTTGAGGAATTTGTAAAGCATGGTGCACCGGAATCCATTCTTTATGACAATAAGCCCCATGTTGGAACGGATCGTCTCGTTCAGGTTGTAAAAGGAATTCGTGAGGAGATTGAAGAATTAGGTGGCTTATTTCTTTTTGATACAAGGGCGGTTGATCTTCGGATGGAACAGAATAGGGTTACTGGTGTGAAATTATTACATAATGGAACGGAGACATGGGTAGCATCTAATCATGTTATTTTTGCTGTAGGACATTCTGCAAGGGATACTTTTTCTATGTTATATGAGCATAATCTTACAATGCAGTCTAAGGACTTTGCAATTGGTGTCCGGGTGGAGCATCCGGTAGAATGGATTCAAAAAGCAATGTATGGAGAGGGAAAAGTGGCGGAAATGTTACCTGCTGCACCTTATAAGCTTACTTATCAGACTTCAAAGGGACGGGGTGTCTATTCGTTTTGTATGTGCCCGGGAGGATATGTGGTGAATGCATCATCGGAACCGGAACATACGGTAGTGAACGGAATGAGTTATAGTGGACGGGATAGCAGGAATTCTAATTCTGCTATTGTGGTGACGATAAGAAGAGAAGATTATGGGAGTAATTCTCCCCTTTCCGGAGTGGAATTTCAACGGCAATTGGAATCTGCCATTTATGAACAGGGACATGGAGATGTATTAGTCCAACGGTTTGCGGACTTTGAAACGATGACCCCTTCTACAGAAATTGGAAGTATTGCCCCACAGATTAAGGGGGGGTATACTTGTGGTAATGTAGCAGCTTGTCTGCCGGCATTTGTGACAGAGGCGATTATAGAGGGAATCCATTATTTTGATAGGGAAATTCCCGGTTTTGCACATGAAGATACCATAATCTCCGGCGTGGAAAGCAGGACATCTTCTCCAGTACGAATTGAGAGGTCAGGTGAATTGGAATCCAATGTTCACGGTATTTATCCCTGTGGTGAGGGGGCAGGTTATGCAGGCGGAATTATGTCAGCAGCAATGGATGGAATGAAAGTTGCAGAGAGAATCATACAAAAATATTATAGATAAAGGAGTAACTATGGACGATAAGAAAATTGCACGTATTAATGCTTTATATCACAAGTCAAAAGCGGAAGGACTTTCAGAGGAAGAGAAAGTGGAGCAACAGATACTTCGACAGGAATATATTGATTCTATTAAGAAGAATATCCGGGTACAACTTGATAATACAAGTATCAAGAATCCGGATGGAACCATCACACCACTTAAGATGGTTCGGGAGCGGAATGAGAATGGAAAATAATATCGATAAGAGAACACTTCGGAAGGAAATGAGTGTAAAGCGGAATGCGTTATCTTCGCAGGAATGTAAAATCCGATCGGAACAGATTGCAATGCGTCTGTTGCAATCCGATATGTTCGAGAAAAGTGAGAGAATATGTATTTATAAGGCTTTTCGGAACGAGGTATCTTGTGATACAATCTGTCAGAAAGCATGGGAGACCGGAAAAGAAGTTTATGTTCCGATTACAGATGAATCGAAAAAAAGAATGGATTTTTATTCGATTACAGAGCAGACTGTATGGAAAGAAGGTGCATATGGAATTATGGAGCCTGTATTAGCAGGAGTGGAGTCTGTATTAGATGCACCTGCACTGATTCTGATGCCGGGACTGGTATTTGACCGGAATAAACATCGGATTGGTTATGGTGGTGGTTATTATGATAAATATCTTGCAACACATCCAATACATATTACGGCTGCTTTATGCTATGATTTTCAAATTACCGTGCAGGAACTGCCCAGTGAAGAACATGATATTTTGCCGGATTATTTGATTACAGAACAGATTATTTTATAAAGGGAGGATTTCAACATGGAATTAGAAATAATGGGAAGATTAGCCAAAGAGGCTTCCAGAAAACTTATTACATTGCCAAAGCCGGTCAAAAATGCCTGTCTGGTAACGATTGCTAAAAACCTGGTAGATCACACAGAGCGGATTATCGAGGCAAATGAGAAAGATATTGCAAATGGCAAAGCGAACAATATGCCGGATTCTTTGTTAGATCGTTTGAAATTAACACCGGAACGAATTGAGGGGATTGCAGAAGGCGTGCGTCAGGTGGCTGGGTTAGAAGATCCTGTTGGTGAAGTGCTATCCATGAAGGAACGTCCAAATGGTCTGATGATTGGTAAGAAAAGGGTTCCTCTTGGGGTCATTGGAATTATTTATGAATCACGGCCAAATGTTACTGTGGATGCATTTTCACTATGTTTTAAGACGAGTAATGCAGTGATATTACGGGGCGGTTCGGATGCCATATATTCAAATATGACACTGGTGTCCATTATTAAAGATTCATTAGAGGAGATGCATGTGACTCCGGATGCTATTTTTCTGTTAGAAGATACAAGCCGTGAAACTGCAACGAAATTGATGAGGCTTAATGAATATCTTGATGTTTTGATTCCAAGAGGTGGTGCGGGACTGATTCGGAGTGTTGTGGAGAATGCTACGGTACCGGTAATTGAAACAGGTACCGGTAACTGCCATGTATATATTGATGCTACGGCAGATGTGGATATGGCTGTAGAGATTGTGAAAAATGCGAAATTACAGCGCCTTGGGGTTTGTAATGCCTGCGAGTCCCTTGTAATTCATCGTGACATAGCGTCAACGGTTATGCCAAAGCTTCTTGCCATGCTTAAAGAAAACAACTGTGAGGTTCGTGGAGACGAAACGATACAGACCTTTGATGTTAGTGTGATTCCGGCAACCGAAGAAGATTATGCAACAGAATATTTGGATAAGATTATATCAGCTAAAGTGGTGGATTCCATTGATGAAGCCATTGAGCATATTAACCGGAATTCTACAGGACATTCTGAGTCAATCGTGACAAAGGATTATGAAAATGCACAACGTTTTCTGAACGAAATAGACTCGGCAGCAGTCTATGTCAATGCCTCCACCCGGTTTACGGATGGCTTTGAATTCGGTTTTGGTGCTGAGATTGGAATCAGTACCCAGAAGCTTCATGCAAGAGGACCCATGGGATTAGAAGCATTAACCACTACAAAATATGTTATTTACGGGAATGGACAGGTGCGACCATAATTGCCTTGTCTCTCCTATAGAGATGATTAGGCAATTGCGAAACGCCTGTTTCTTCTATAAACGTTGTGCAATTTGACAATATCCTCACAGGCACGCTTGCGCTGCTCTCGCCTCGCAGCGGTACTAAACTCGTGTTTCACACTCGTTAAGTACCGGCGGTCTCAAAGCACCTGCTTAGGATACTTGTCAAATCTGCACAACTCAATATACATTTTCAGGCGTTTCGCAAATGCCTATATAGAGATGATTTACGAAAGGAGTCTATCATGCAGACAAAATTTACAGGAAGTAAGAACTACGTAGCAAGCGAAGAATTAATGGCAGCAGTGGATATTGCCATTGCATTGGAGAAACCATTACTGATCAAGGGTGAGCCGGGAACCGGCAAGACCATGTTAGCAGAAGCAATCAGTCAGTCTATGGGCAAGGATTTGTATATCTGGAATATTAAGTCCACTACGAAGGCACAGGATGGACTTTACGTATATGATACCATTCAGCGTTTGTATGATTCGCAATTTGGTGAGGATGGTGTAGATGACATCGGACATTATATTAAGCTTGGAAAGCTTGGAGAGGCCTTTAAAGCAGATAGACAGGTTATCCTGTTGATCGATGAGATTGATAAAGCAGACTTAGAGTTTCCTAATGATTTGTTGTGGGAGCTTGATAAAATGGAATTCTACATCCATGAGACAAAAGAAACGATTAAGGCAAAGGAACGGCCCATTGTGATCATTACTTCCAATGCAGAAAAGGAACTTCCGGATGCCTTTCTTAGAAGATGTATTTTCCACTATATTACTTTCCCTGAAAGAGAGCAGATGACAGAAATTATCAATGCACATTTTGAGAATTTAGAAGAAAATGTGATTAAAAATGTCTTAGATACCTTTTATTGGATTCGTTCTGTAAAGGATGTCCGGAAAAAACCGAGTACATCAGAACTCATTGATTGGATCCGTGCATTGATGATCAGTGGCATTGATACGGAGCATTTGCGAGAGGAACTTCCCTTCTTAGGTGTGTTATTGAAAAAAGATGAGGATTTAGAGGCTGTGAAGAAGGCCAAATTGTATTAGACAGGGAGATTTTTTATGTTTCTTGATTTTTTTGATACATTAAAGCGGAAGGGTCTGGATGTTTCCATGACAGAATGGCTGACATTGATGGATGCTTTGGATAAGGGACTCGTTGAGTCAGATTTTACTAGGTTTTACTATGTAAGCCGTATGATTCTGGTGAAGTCCGAGTCGGACTATGATAAATTTGATATGGCATTTGCAGAATATTTTAAAGATATTAGGTCGGAGGATGCTGCCTTAAAACGTGTGCTGGAATGGCTGGATAAGGGTGAGGAGATGGAATTTGACCAGCAGAATCAGGAGATGTATTCCTTTTCCCAGACCAGAAATTCGGATGATGTAAAGCGGTTATTCCGGGAGCGTCTTTCGGAACAGAATTCTGAGCATAACGGAGGAAATCATTGGATCGGAACCTCCGGCGGTTCCGCGTTTGGACATCATGGAAGAAATGTCGGTGGTATCCGTGTTGGTCAGTTTGGCGGGATGCAGAGTGCCTTTCAGGTAATGGGAGAACATAAGTACCAGGATTTCCGTAATGACAGGGTATTAAATTATCGTCAGTTCCAGGTGGCATTCCGGAGACTGCGTCAGTATTCTTCAAGGCTGGATGTTCCAAAAACAGAGTTGGATATTGATAAAACCATCGATAAAACCTGTGAAAATGGCGGTTATCTGCAATTAGAATTTGATCGGCCAAGAAAGAATACTGTGAAACTTCTGTTGTTATTTGACTGTGGTGGAACCATGATTCCCTTTATGGAGCTTTGCAACGAGTTGTTTCAGGCAGTTCATAAGGCAAATCATTTCAAGGATGTTCAGACGTATTATTTTCATAACTGTATCTATTCCAAGGTATATAAGACACCGGAATGTGAAACAGGGGATTGGGTGGATATGGACTATCTGTTCAAACACTATGATAAGGATTATAAGGTCATTATCGTGGGGGATGCCCAAATGGCGCCGGAGGAGCTGCTTGACCGGAATGGAAATTACCGGGGACCAAATGATGGCCTGTCCGGCTATGAATGGTGTCAGTTGTTGACGCAAAAGTACAAAAAATGTGTCTGGTTGAATCCAAGATATCACGGAGAGCTTACCCGTATGCACTGGATGGAGTCAGAAGATAAGCTTGCCAAACTTTTTCATATGTATTTGCTGTCTGTAGACGGATTGAAGGAAGCAATCACTTATCTGATGAAGGCAAAATAAGAATTTGATTATTTGTATTGTATTTTAGAAGGAGACATTATGACAGAACATTTAATTGCAGAAATGGTTCATTATTATCAAGGTAATCCAAAGCGTATTCAGCATTTTATGAAGGTGCATGATTTTTCAAGAACCATCGGGTTGTTGGAAGGTTTGGATGACAATACACAGTTTATATTGGAAACAGCGGCAGTAGTACATGATATCGGAATTCACTTGTGCGAAGAGAAATATGGTTCTTGTGAGGGAAGATTGCAGGAACAGGAAGGCCCGGCAATTGCAAAAGCGATGCTGGAAAAGCTGGGGTATGACAGCATGGTTATTGAGAGAGTATGTTATCTTGTGGGACATCACCATACCTATACCAATATAGATGGCATAGATTATCAAATTCTTGTGGAGGCGGATTTTCTTGTGAATTTGTTTGAGGATGATGTTCCTATTGATGCAGTGAAAGTTGCATATAATAAGATATTTCATACAGAAAGTGGAAAAGGAATATGTAAGAATATGTTTGGAATTGTATAAATATATATAATCTCTGTTTAGGAATCTGATTGACGAAAATAGATTCTTTATGTATAGTATCTATGGTTATCAATTGATACACAGGATGGATGAGAATGATGATGTACTGTGCAAAATGTGGAAAAAGTAGATGAAAAAGCAGCTATCCGTTTTATGGAAGATGAGGGCTATGATATGGAATACTTAGAAGAAGAGGATATGGATATTTCCATACATAAGACAAGGACATTGAAAGGGCATTTTGTAATCAAGCGAAATGCAGAAGGAAAATGGCAGTTTTCTGATTACAAGTCTAACTATGAAGTACTGGATTCGGAAGTTTATACAGCCTACCCAATAAATTATTGATGATTGAAGGAGTAATTATGAGACAGTTAGCATTATCGGATGAGATTTTAATGCAGATTGAGAAACCCGCAAGATACATTGGCAACGAAGTAAATATGGTAAAAAAAGATCTTAAGAATGTGGACATTCGATTTTGCATGTGTTTTCCGGATGTGTACGAGATTGGAATGAGTCATCTAGGCATTCAGATCCTGTATGATATGTTTAATCGGATGGACGGAGTGTATTGTGAAAGGGTATATTCTCCATGGCCGGATTTAGATTCCGTAATGAGGGATAAGAATATTCCTCTGTTTGCGTTAGAAACACAGGAGCCTGTTAAGAAGTTTGATTTCCTTGGGATTACATTGCAGTATGAGATGTGTTATACCAATGTCTTACAGATTCTGGATTTAGCGGGTATACCGATCTGGTCAAAGGAGCGGACCATGGAAGATCCTATTGTGATCGGAGGGGGACCATGTAGTTATAATCCCGAACCCATTGCAGATTTTTTTGATGCATTTTATATCGGCGAAGGAGAAACCAGATACGAGGAATTATTTGCTGTGTATCGAAAAATGAGAGATAACGGCAATAGCAGAGAAGAAATATTGCATGCATTTTCCCGGATACCTGGCATCTATGTTCCATCTATGTATAAGCCTTCTTATCATGAAGACGGCACTCTTGCCAGCTTTGATCCGATCTATGATGATGTTCCGAAAAAGATTACAAAAGAAATTGTGTTGGATTTTGATTGCGCACCGTATCCGGAGAAACCCCTGGTGCCATATATTAAGGTTACCCAGGATCGTGTAACTCTTGAGATTATGAGAGGGTGTATCAGAGGATGCCGATTCTGTCAGGCAGGTATGATTTATCGTCCAACACGTCAGAAAAATGTGGAGACTTTAAAAAAATATGCTTATGAGATGCTTCATTCAACAGGACATGAAGAGATTACATTAAGCTCATTAAGCTCATCAGATTATCAGTGCTTAAAGGATCTGACGTATTTCCTGATAGATGAGATTGGGCATGATGATGTCAATATTTCTTTGCCATCACTGCGTATTGATTCCTTCGCACTTGATGTAATGAAAAAGGTGCAGGATGTAAAAAAGAGTTCCCTTACATTTGCTCCTGAGGCGGGGACACAGCGACTTCGTGATGTTATCAACAAAGGATTGACGGAAGAGGTAATCCTGAATGGTTCTATGGAAGCTTTCAAAGGTGGATGGAATAAAGTAAAATTTTATTTTATGTTAGGACTTCCTACCGAGACGATGGAGGATGCAGAAGGAATTCCAAAACTTTGTGAAAAAGTAGCAGAGGCATACTATTCCATTCCGAAAGAGGATCGGAATGGTAAGATTCAGATAACAGCATCATCGTCTTTCTTTGTACCGAAACCATTTACTCCTTTTCAGTGGGCGCCGATGTTAGATCCTGAAAGTTATATGGAAAGGGCGCATCATGTAAAAGATACATTCCGGGAGCAGCTGAATGCAAAATCCATGAAATACCAGTATCATGATACGTATGTTTCTGTGCTAGAGGGTGTATTGGCAAGGGGGGACCGGAAACTATGTAAAGTCTTATATGATGTCTATCAGTCTGGTGGTATTTTTGATGCATGGACAGAATTTTTTGATAATGAAAGATGGCTTGCAGCCTTTGAAAAAAATGGAATTGAGAAAGAGTTCTACACCACAAGAGAACGAAGCGTAGAGGAAATGTTACCTTGGGATTTTATTGATATAGGCGTGACAAAACGTTTTCTTATTGAAGAATGGGAACGGGCAAAAAAAGGGATTGTAACTCCGAATTGTCGTGAAAAATGTTCCGGATGTGGCGCTGCCAAGTTTGGAGGAGGTGTCTGCTTTGAAAGTAAGAATTAAATATACAAAGTCAGAGCTTCTTAAGTTTATCGGTCATCTGGACGTTATGCGTTATTTTCAAAAGGCAGTAAAGCGTGCCGGATTTGATATTGCATATTCAAATGGATATAATCCTCATCAATTGATGTCCTTTGCGGCACCACTTGCTCTTGGGGTAACCAGTGAAGGAGAATATTTTGATGCAGAATTTCATTCTGTTGTATCATCTGAAGAGTTTATCAGACGTTTTAACCAACAGATGTCCGCTGGAATGGAAGTGAAAGCTGTGTTGTTATTGCCGGACAATGCCAAAAATTCCATGTCCATTGTGGCAGGATCCGATTATCTGATTACGATAGAGGATAATGTGCCTGAGAATATAAAGGGACTAATTCTTTCTTATGTACCGCATTTACTGGAAAAAAATACAATTGAAGTTTTGAAAAAGACAAAGAAGAATGAGAAGATGGAAGATATTAAGCCGGGAATTTATAAGCTTTCTGTGGAAAGTTATGTAACAGCAAAAGCGTTAGCTGGTGATTCCGTAGACCATACACAGCAAAATCAATATGTGGAGGATATGAATGCGAGGGATAAGATCTATATGTTTTTAGCAACAGGAAGTGAGTACAATTTGAAACCGGAACTTATCATGCAGGCTATTTGTAAAGAAATCGGTTATGAATATAACCGGTTTGATTACCGGATACATCGATTAGAAACCTACATGCGAAATGATAAGGAACAGTTCGTTTCTTTGCTTGAAACAGGAACGGTAATTTCATAAATCTTTTAAAATTAAATTGACTTTGTTTTTTATGCTGAATATAATAAATGTTGTTGAAAATGTTACGAAAGACAAGGAGAATTTCAAATATGACGAAGACCACAAGAATAAATTTTAACATATTGGGAATTATATTGATTTTTTTAATTGTTTGTATGTTTCAACTTCCTGTAGTAGCAAAATCATCCGTATATCAGGTACTTCCAGATGAAAGTGGAGCCATACAGGTGACAGAGAATGATGTTGTGCTAAGGAATATTTATATAACATTGCAAAAGAGTAATGGCAGTTACCATGTGGTGAAACCATTAACAGGTGGTTCTTATCTTTACTACATTGATGCAGCCGGAAATGCCGCTCTTTCAGCAAATGATGGATATGTGAAAATTTCCTATAAAGGTAAAAAGAATTCTTATTATTCTAAAAATGGAAAATTGCTTACGAATCAGATTGTTGGTAATAAAAAAGCAGGATACCGGTATGTGGATTCTACCGGTATTGTGATAAAAGATGCTGTTGTCCAGGATGCGGTCAACTTTGTTGTAAAACATTCCGATGCATCGGCTAGTAACGACAAAAGATTGCGCAGTTGTTATCAGTATTTGTGGAAGCATTACAAATATCAAAGATTTTATGGAGGGTTATCCCCGAAAGCAAAAGATATGCGTAGTTATGCAAAATACATGTTTAAGTACAAAAAAGGTAATTGTCACCGATATGCGGCTTGTTTTGCGTATATCGCACGTGTATTAGGGTATGACAGTAAAGTGGTTGTTGGTTCTATTTCAAGTAATCGTGGGGGCATGACACCACATGGCTGGTCGTTGGTTAAGAAAGGGAAAAGCTGGCTTGTCTGTGATCCGGATATGGAATTAAATGGTGTGCACGACTATATGGTTGCGCGTAGTAGTTGCCGCACATCGATTACTAGAAAATGTACACTTACTATCAAAAATGGAGTTGTTAAGTGGAAATAAGTCTTCTGAAGGAGAACTGATATGACTCGTGCCGTAATTACAGAGTATGATAATATTCGTTATCTTTTAATTTATGAAAAGAATAGTCTTGCGGAATGTCATCCACTGGTTTGTGACGATACATTTCAGATTGGCAGTATTTATATTGGACGTGTAGAAAAGGTTGTAAAAAATATTCAGTCTGCATTTATTCGATTAGATAATGATCATGTGGGTTATCTGCCACTAAATGATTTGCCTGCGAAGGTTCTGAATCGTACATTACCGAAGGGTCTTATTTCCATTGCAGAAAGTGACAAGATCTTAGTACAGGTAGAACAGGAGCCTCAGAAGATGAAACAGGCCCGGGTAACCGGAAATGTTAGTCTGTCAGGTCTGTATGTTGCAATGGACATGCTAAAAGATATGGTTGGTGTATCCAATAAGATTAAGGATCAGAAACGGGCAGAGCAGTTAAAAAGGCTTGTTGAAAATATGGATATACCCTATGGTATTGTTTTTCGTACATCCTGCGAGGATGCAGAAGATGAAGCAATTCTAAGGGAAGTACAGGATTTGAAAGAGAAAATGGACAATATCCTGCATAAAGCCCAATACCAACGAAATACAGGACTGTTATCAAGTGGAAAGCCTTCTTATCTTGCCATTTTAGAAGAGTATGGATGGATGCGGATTGATGAGGTACAAACAGACATTCCAAAAGTGTATGATACACTAGTCAAGATAGGAGATGCATATAGTCATAATCTTATATTTTATCATGATGATTATCCATTATTTAAGTTATTGGGATTAGAGAAAGAACTGTCAGGACTGCTGAATAAGAGAGTTTGGCTGAAATCGGGTGGCTTTCTGGTGATAGAACCTACTGAGGCGATGGTAGTTATTGATGTGAATACAGGGAAATCCATTGGTAGAAAAAAACAGGAGGATCATATCTTAAAAGTAAATGAAGAAGCTGCTATTGAGATTGCAAAACAATTACGCTTACGGAATCTGTCTGGAATGATTCTGGTAGATTTTATCAATATGCAACAACAATCTAATTGTCTGAGTTTAATTCGTACCTTGCGGCAGGAATTAAAAAAAGATAAGGTCCCCACAAAGTTTATTGATGTAACCGAACTACAGTTGTATGAGATTACAAGAAAAAAGATTCGTAAACCATTACATGAGATTCTTCAATAGAGATTTCATGATAAAAGCTTTCTAATTATTTAGAAAATTATTTAGAAAATTTTTCAAATTTTAATTGACAGATTCAATTTGTTTTGTTATTATAGTCTAGTGTGCCGCACAGAGAGGTCGAAGTGTGTCTATATATTGTATGGGACACCACCATATCTGGCGAGTAATGATAATAGGAGGTAACCGTATGTACGCAATTATTGCAACAGGTGGTAAGCAGTACAAGGTAGCTGAAGGTGATATCATTAAAGTAGAAAAGCTTAATGCAGAAGCTGGTTCTGAAGTAAAATTTGATGTTATTGCTATTAACAACGACAAGGATATGTTATGTGGCGAGACAGTTGCTAACTCAAGTGTAACAGCAAGTGTGATCGGCGATGGCAAGGCTAAGAAGGTTGTTGTTTATAAGTATAAGAGAAAAACCGGCTATCACAAGAAGAATGGTCATAGACAGCCATTTACAAAGGTTGAGATCAAAGCAATCAATGCTTAATCGGGACTATGATTACTGTAACTGTTTTTAACAAGAACAATAAGATAGTTGGTGTCCAGTTAGAAGGACATGCTGAATTTGGCAGAAAAGGAAGAGATATTGTTTGTAGTGCAGTATCTATATTGTACATCAATTTGGTGAATTCCTTAGAAAGCTTTACAAAAGACGAAAAGGAACTTAATGGTGATAAGAAGATTAATTTCCAGAACGTCATTTTGAAGAGTATGCCAAGCCCGGAGGCTGAATTATTATTTCAGTCATTTATGCTTGGAATCACTACAATTGAACAGAAATATGGTAGAAAGTACATTTTAATTTTGAATCAGGAGGTGTGAATGATGTTAAAGCTTAACCTTCAGTTATTCGCTCATAAAAAAGGTATGGGTTCTACTAAGAATGGTAGAGACTCAGAATCCAAGAGACTTGGTGCGAAGAGAGCAGATGGTCAGTTCGTAAAAGCTGGTAATATTTTATATAAGCAGCGCGGAACAAAGATTCATCCGGGTATTAATGTAGGCAGAGGCAAAGATGATACTTTGTTTGCTTTAGTAGATGGTGTTGTCCGCTATGAGAGAAAGGGAAGAGATAAGAAACAGGTTTCTATCTACCCAGTATCCGTTAACGAATAAGGTACATGCAGATAAGGCTGGAGTCAATGCTCCAGCCTTTTTTAGAATAATAGGAGATATATCAGATGTTTGCAGATAGAGCAAAGGTTTTTCTTCGTTCTGGTAAAGGTGGCGATGGTCATGTCAGCTTCCGGCGTGAGTTATATGTACCAGCCGGTGGTCCGGATGGAGGAGATGGTGGTGACGGAGGTGACGTCATTTTTGTTGTGGACGAAGGTCTTAACACGTTAAATGATTTTCGAAATGTACGGAAATATTGCGCTGAAGATGGTAAAGAGGGCAATAAAAAAAGACAGCACGGAGCAAACGGTGCGGATATTATCTGTAAAGTTCCACCGGGAACTGTTATTAAAGATTTTGAAACCGGGAAAGTTATTATGGATATGTCGAATAAGACAGAGCCAGTTGTAATATTAAAGGGTGGAAAAGGTGGCAATGGAAATATGCATTATGCCACTTCCACAATGCAGGCTCCGAAATACGCACAACCAGGACAGCCTGCACAGGAATTATATGTAACTTTAGAGCTTAAAGTAATCGCAGATGTGGGTTTGGTTGGCTTTCCTAATGTGGGTAAATCTACATTTTTATCACGGGTAACAAATGCAAAACCTAAGATTGCAAATTATCATTTCACAACATTGAATCCGAATCTTGGTGTTGTGGATCTTGGAGAAGGTGCTGGTTTCGTTATTGCAGATATTCCCGGGATCATTGAAGGAGCAAGTGAAGGCGTTGGCTTAGGATTACAATTTCTCCGACACATTGAGAGAACAAAGGTGTTGTTACATGTTGTAGATGGTGCTTCTGTAGAGGGACGGGATCCGATTAATGACATTTATGCCATTATGGAAGAATTAAAGAAGTATAATATTGAGATTTCCAGTCGCCCAATGGTAATTGCAGCTAATAAGATGGATGCCATGTCAGAAATGGAAAAAGAAACTGTGATGGATATGATCAAAGAAGAATTCGAACCACAAGGTATTCGGGTATTTCCTATTTCTGCTGTATCCGGAGAAGGAGTAAAGGAACTGTTATGGTATTTATATGAATTGGTAAAACAGGCACCGGAAGATATTGTAGAGTTTGAACAGGAATATATTCCGACCTTTGAAGAGGACAATGAGCCATATACAGTTGAAATTGCACCGGATAATCCTCATATCTTTATCGTAGAAGGACCGAAGATTGAAAAAATGCTGGGATATACAAACTTAGATTCCGAAAAAGGATTTGAATTCTTCCAAAAATTCATGAAAGAGAATGGAATTATTGATGAATTGAAAGAAAAGGGGATTGAAGAGGGAGATGTTGTCCAGATGTATTATCTTGAGTTTGAATATTATGAATAGTATGCTATAGGAAAGGCAGGTTTAAGATATGACCAGTAAGCAACGTGCTTATTTAAAAGGTCTGGCAATGACAATGGAACCAATTGTCAATGTTGGAAAATCCAGTGTAACGCCAGAATTGATTATTTCAATCGATGAAGCGATTGAAAAGAGAGAATTGATTAAAATCAGTGTTTTGAAGAATTGTTTAGATGATCCCAAAATCATTGCACAGACAATTGCAGAAAGGACCAAATCACAGGTTGTTCAGGTAATTGGTAAGAAAATAGTTTTATATCGCAGAAATAATAAGAAACCGAAAATTGAATTACCAAATTCATAATGGAGGCACGATTTCTTGAGACGTATTGGTATTATGGGTGGAACCTTTAACCCGATTCATGAAGGCCACGTTCAGATTGCAAAAAGTGCATATTCGCAATATGGTTTGGATGAAGTGTGGTTTATGCCAAACCATATACCTGCTTATAAGGATAAAACGGGTATTGCTTCCGGTGCCGACCGGCTTCATATGGTGGAATTAGCAATTGAGCATATTCCTTATTTTAAACCAACGGATTTTGAGCTTCGTCGTAAAGGAATCACTTATACATGGGAAACACTCGCTTTATTAAAAGAGGATTACCCGGAGGATTCCTTTTTCTTCATCATAGGTGCGGATTCCCTGTTTGATTTTGTACACTGGAAACATCCGGATCGGATTGTACGTATGGCAGATATTCTGGTTGCTATGCGGAATCAATCCACCCAGGAACAATTGGAAGAGACAATTCAGAAGTTAGAAATGCAATATGACTGTTCGTGTTTTCATATTATTCAATGTCCCATGATGGATTGTTCTTCTAGTGGAATTCGGAAGGCTATTAAGGCGCAATATAGGGAATCAGGATTAGAACAGGCCTATATGTTATCAAATTATTTGAATAAGAATGTTCTGGAATATATTAATGTTAAACAATTATATATTTAGTGCGAAAAAATGTAGTGGTTTCATTGAAATCTACTACATTTTTTGTTATAATACTGTATGCTTGATTGAATGGAATAGGAGCTTACAGAATGGACAGATTAGAGATGAGAGAGAAGCTGAAAGACAAGCTTCCTGCCAAGAGGTTTGAACATTCTCTTGGTGTTGAATATACAGCAGGAACAATGGCATTTATATTTGGAGTTGATTGTGAAAAAGCTTTGATTGCAGGTTTACTTCATGATTGTGCCAAATACGTACCAAATGATAAGAAGATTTCCAAATGTGAGAAACGGAAGATTCCTGTTTCAGAATGTGAATATAAGAATCCCGAACTCTTACATGCGAAGTTATCAGCTGTGTATGCAAAGGAGAAATATGGTATAGAGGATGAAGATATATTATCCGCTATCACCTATCACACAACCGGAAGACCGGCAATGACAACTTTAGAGAAGATCATATATATTGCTGATTATATCGAACCGAATCGTACAATGCTTCCGGAGATGGATATGATTCGTAAAGAGGCATATACAGATCTGGATCTATGTTTGTTGCATATTTTACATAATAGTATTCATTATTTATGCAAGAAAGGTGCAGCTGTAGATCCTATAACAAAAGAAACCTATGAATACTATAGTCAATTGAGAAAATAATATATAACAATCTATTTATGTTACTATTGAGTGGCGAATAAGGAGAACAGAATGACAAGTAATGAGATGGCGAGAATTGCGATTGATGCATTAGAAGACAAAAAAGGAAAAGATATCAAAGTGATTGATATTTCCAATGTTTCTGTTATGGCAGATTATTTTATCATCGCAAGTGGAACGAACCGTAATCAGGTTCAGGCAATGTCCAATAATGTAGAAGAGAAACTACATGAGTATCAGATTCATCCAAGACAGATTGAAGGTTATCAGACTGCCAATTGGATCTTAATGGATTTTAATGACGTGATTGTTCATATATTTAATGAAGAAGAGCGTTTATTTTATAATCTTGAGAAGATATGGTTAGATGGTACAGTGATAGATGCAAAAGATTTATACTAGTGAGAAAGAATTCCATTTTTCATAGGGATATCATGTGGAGAAGAGAATAATTATATTGTTGGGGGATATATGGATAGAGAATTATTAATTCGAAAGAATAATCTGGAAGTGAATAAGGTTGCGGCAAAATGTTTGCGTATCACAATATTGTTCCTGATATCATTAGGTATGTTTACAATAACCGACTATTATGATTATGATACATTATCTGTTGTCATTATTTTTATGGGAAGTATTATTTTATTATTGATTCCCTCCGTGTTAGTAAATATCATGCATTTAGAGAAGCAGTGGATTAAGTATTATGTGATTATGTGTATTATTTCTGTTGTGTTTTTACTGGCAACATTTATTTCCTATGATTTTATTGTGCTTGTTATCCTGCCATTGCTGATTGCAACCCTTTATTGTGACCGTAAATTAATTGTTGCGACTACAGTTATTGATTGTTTGTGTGTATTTTTAACAATGATATTACGTTATTTTGTGTTTGGAGATTATATGGGAGGGGATTATTCTTCTTTCTCTGAAGCATTGATTTATGGAGTTTTTTTAAGAATTGTTCTGGTTTTAGTTACAACTTTGTTTGCTTATTATATTGTGGATCGTAACATGGTTATGTTGAACAAGACAATTGAGGCAAACCACGATTTAATACATAGTCAGGAAGAATTAATATATGCTTTTGCTGAGATTTCTGAAAGCAAATCTAAAGTTACCGGTGAACATATCCGGCGTGTTGCTGAATATATGAGAGTATTAGGTGAAGCATCCGGATTTACAACAGATTACGTGGACAAGTTGTCTGTTGCAGCCATGATGCATGATATTGGTAAATTAATGATTCCGGAAGAAATTCTTGATAAACCGGATAAACTGACGGATGAAGAATATGCGATTATGAAAAACCATGTATTATATGGGGAAGCACTTCTTGCAAAATGTCCCGGAGATATTATGAAGATAGCAAAGACTATTGCATTGCAGCATCATGAAAGATGGGATGGATCGGGTTATCTGGGTATGAAAGGTGAAGAAATATCTTATATTAGCCGTTTGATGGCTGTATGTGATGTGTTTGATGCATTGACATCTCAGCGTTATTATAAAGAGGGCTGGTCATTAGAAGACACCTATAATGAAATTGTACGTCAAAGTGGAACACAGTTTGATCCGGACGTAGTGAAACTTTTTGTGGACAACTTTGATAAATTCAAGCAGATTCTGAAAGCAATGCCAGATCACGAAATATATTAATTGTTCAACGGCATGGGAGGAACAAAAATGGTTTCAGTTATGAATGATTATGTTTCAAAAATACATTTGACAGCAGGAGATGTAACAAAAGGAATTTTGAAAGCGGCTCTTCAGGATATGGACGAGGTTGCCAGGGATAGTATTTTAGTGAAGTCGAATCGTTATATTGTGGATGTGAAGCTTAAACAATATTCTATTGAAAAGGCGGTGACCGTTATGAATACATTTATGGAACGGACAAGATTTCATTATTCTGCATATTATATCCGGTACAATGAGGGAAATATGGTGAGATATCGTTATGCCACCTGTAAAGAAGACAGAGAGGGTTTCTATTGTGATGTGATTATTGCGTAGACCGAATTCATAGAGATATTCTATTTTTAATAAAACAAAAAGAACAACCAAATGATATATTATATATTATCAATTGGTTGTTCTTTTGTTATACGCACCTTCTTGCAAGCAGGTAAAATTGTCTTCATAATATGATATAATTACGAATGTGTATATATTAGAATGTACGGAATAGACCGATTACTTTGCCCAAAATAGACACATCATCTACGATAATAGGATCCATGAAATCATTCTCAGGTTGTAGCTTATAATGTCCATCTTCTTTGAAAAATCGCTTAACTGTAGCACTGTCGTCGACTAATGCAACAACAATTTCATTATTATGGGCAGTAGGCTGTTCTTCAACAAGAATTAAATCACCATCATAGATACCTACATTGATCATACTTTCGCCTTTTACCTTGAGCATGAAAGTGGTTTTGTTGTGCAGATATTCAGGTGGAACAGGAAAATAACCATCAATATTCTCAACAGCCAAAATCGGTTCGCCTGCAGTGACCTGTCCAATAATTGGAACATTCACTAATTCTCTACGGGATAATCCAAATGTATCATCTAAAATTTCAATTGTTCTTGGCTTCGTGGGATCACGACGAATATAACCATTCTTCTCCAAAGTCTCAAGATGAGAGTGGACAGAAGAAGTGGACTTTAACTTAACGGCTTCACAAATCTCACGAACAGACGGTGGATAGCCTTTCTGCAATATGTTTTCTTTGATATAATCTAATATCTCTTGTTGTTTGGAACTAATCTTACCAGGCATAAAATCCTCCTTATAAATAGATATTCAAATAATTAAAAAATCAATATAAATGTTTATGCAATCTGGTTACATCATAACATATTTCAAGACAAAAAGCAAACAAATATTCCGAACAAATATTCCGAACAAATATTCCGAACATAATTTCGAAAAAAATATTGACAAACATTTGTTCGTCTGTTAGAATACAGAAAACGAACAAATATTCGAATGATATAAAGGAGAGGATAAGTATGATGACTAGAGATAAGAATAATATTTTATATAACAACAGAAAGATTAACAATAATAGTATTATGTTTACTATTATAATTATTATAGCATTATGTTTTTCTATTTTAGGTGGTATGCGCTTAGTTCAAGCTGATGAGAGCGTAGAATATGAGAAGAATTTTTATGCAATAGAAGTGCAGACAGGAGACACTTTAACTTCTATTGCACAGGAATATGCTCAGTCAAAAGCAGATTATCAAGATTATATGGAAGAGGTAATTGAGATCAATCAGTTGAAGGATGATAAGATTCATGCAGGATGTTATTTGATGATTCCTGTTTACACGGAAGTATCTTCAAAGTAGTGTAATAGAGCACTGTTTAGATTTTTTTGTATATCCGGGAATTCATTTTTTGATTTCTGCAAGAATTCCTTAATTTCCTGACGTTTTGTATTCCCATCTGCCGGACATGGATTGGTCATAACAGGAATTTTGTTCTTGTATGTATATCCTTTAATTTCTTTTTCTTCAATATATAACATTGGTCTTATTAATGTTAATTCTGTACGATCCAGATGTGTTACCGGAGGAAAGCAATAATATTGTCCTTCAAAAAATAGTGACATAATACTTGTTTCTATAAAATCATTTTTGTTATGCGCATATGCGATTTTATTACATCCTAAAGATAGAGCCATATCATTTAAAGCACCCTTACGCATTTTAGCACATAAGGAACATGGATTCTTTTCTTTGCGTTTTTCAAAGATAATTGGATAGATTTGTGTACGAATAGCATGAAATGGCACATCTAGGGAATTACAATATTGTTCCATGATGGGTATTACCTTATCAGCATTTGAACCAATCCCCAGATCCACATAGATTGCCATAAGATTATATTGTTCAGGATAAAATGTCTGTAATTTTTTTAAACCATATAGAAGTGTCATGCTGTCTTTTCCACCTGATAAACCAACAGCAATTGTGTCACCGGACTGAATCATTTGATATTTTTGTATACATTGTCTTAGATAGCTTAGTAATTTCTGAGTATCCATATCATAGAATCCTTTCTTATTCTGATTGGTACAATATAAAAGCCGTTTTTTAGCCTTTTTAGTATATTTCCCTGTTATTATTTTATTGGTAAAGTATATCACATAATATGATTATAGGATAGCCTGTAAAAAAAGATTGCAATATGCAAAGAAGAGTGTTAATATATATCTAAGCCGCTATAACTATTCGCAAAACCCAGGTTTAACGAAAAGTTGAACTCACTTTTGCCTAAGTTGCTTTTCACACATATTATATGATCTGATTTTGAAAGGATGTGTTTTTTTGGCAGACAAGACTTACCACCAGGAGGAAGCAATTCATAATGTATTGTTGATGCGAGACGTATTAAGTGGGCTTCCTAAATATGTATCGAACTATTTTCGTGCAATTGAATATTCTAAGGCTCCAAGAACTCGTCTTGGTTATGCTCGTGATCTTAAGACATTTTTTGAGTTTCTAATTGCCTCAAATCCAGCTTTGAAGGACTTATCCCCTAGGGAAATTCCTATTTCTGTTATCGAACAGATTCAGGCTGAAGATATTGAGGAATATATGGATTACCTTAAAGTATATAAAAAGGATGGTCATCAATATACAAACAATGAACGGGCTTTAAAACGCAAATTGACAGCTTTGAGGATGTTTTTTGCATATTTATATAAGAATGGACAAATTCAGTCTAATCCGGCTCTTTTGGTTGATATGCCTAAAATACATGATAAGGCTATTGTTCGTATGGATGCAAATGAGGTAGCACAGTTTTTAGATAACGTGGAATATGGTAATAAATTATCAGATCATCAACATGCTTATCATGAAAAAAATAAGAAACGAGATTTGGCATTACTAACTTTGATGCTTGGAACCGGTATTCGTGTTTCGGAATGTGTTGGACTTGATATCAATGATGTAGATTTCGATTATGATCGAATCAAAGTGGTTCGTAAAGGCGGTTATGAATCATATGTGTATTTTGGTCAGGAAGCACGTGATGCATTATTGGATTATTTAGAAGAAAGAAAGGACATTGTAACTTGTGAAGGTCATGAAAATGCTCTGTTTTTGAGTTCTCAGAGAAAGCGTATTTCTGTTCGAAGTGTTGAAAATATGGTTAAGAAATATGCATCCATTACAACACCTCTTAAGAAAATTACACCACATAAGTTACGTAGTACATATGGTACATCTTTATATCAACAGACATCCGATATATATCTTGTCGCAGATGTACTTGGACACAAAGATGTCAATACAACTAAGAAACATTACGCAGATATTGATGATTGGCAAAGAATGAAAGCTAAAGATGCTGTTACTTTACGGGAGAAGCCAGATCAATCATAAATACATTAATTATGTGGTTGTATTTCGTAGTTTATTTAATAGATTTACGAAATATTCCGGTAACTCTGAATCAAATTCTATATATTGATTGGTATCCGGATGTATGAAGCCTAATGTCTTAGCATGTAAAGTTTGTCCTTCTAACCCTTTTATTTTCGTATTCTTAGGTCCATAGATGTCATCTCCAAGTAAAGGATGTCCGATAGAAGCCATATGAACGCGAATTTGGTGAGTCCGACCCGTTTCTAATGTACATTCAATATAAGAATAATGTTTGAATTGTTCAATTATGCGATAATGTGTAATGGCTTCTCTTCCATTTTTATGATTAATAGCCATCTTTTTACGGTCAACCGGATGTCTTCCAATGGGAGCATTGATGGTTCCTGTTAATTTTTTAAATGTTCCATGACAGATAGCATGATATTTTCGTGTGATAGAATGTTCTTTTAGTTGTTCCGCTAAGAGTTTATGGGCATGATCATTTTTGCAGATGACTAGAATTCCGGTTGTATTCTGATCAATTCTGTGTACAATTCCCGGACGGATTACACCATTGATTGAAGATAAAGAATTTTTACAATGATATAGCAAAGCATTCACTAATGTTCCTGATTGATGTCCGGCAGCCGGATGGACTACCATGTGTTTTGGCTTGTTAACAATGATGATAGAATCATCTTCATATAGTATATCCAAGGGAATATTCTCAGCAACAACATCTAATTCTTTTGCTTCTTCTACGAATACATATATTGTATCATTGTATTTGCATTTATAGTTTGACTTGCAGGATTTGCCATTAACAGTAACACATTCTCCCTGAATGAGCTGTTGAATATAAGAACGGGATAAGTCAGGAATCATATGGTTGATATATTTATCTATACGTTCTGGTGGATAATTGGGATATTTGAATGTGTAATCCATAAATGAACTCTCCTTATACAAGTACGAATTTGTTAACTTTCAAAAATCTAGGTATGCTTATAGGCGTTTGCAAAATGCCTGTTTATTCTATAAACGTTGTGCAATTTGACAATATCCTCACAGGCACGCTTGCGCTGCTCTCGCCTCGCAGCGGTACTAAACTCGTGTTTTACACTCGTTAAGTACCGGCGGTCTCAAAGCACCTGCTTAGGATACTTGTCAAATCTGCACAACTCAATATGCATTTTCAAGAGTTTCGCAATTGCCTAGGTATGCTTATTGTGAAAGGAGAAAATGATTTCAAAATCTTCTTCCTTATATTTAAAAATAATCAAGAAAAGCAAAGCAAAAAATCCAAATGTCACATAGCAGTCAGCAATGTTGAAAACAGGAAAATCAATTAGTTTGAAGTATAAAAAATCAATTACATATTGAAAACGAATCCGGTCAATGAAGTTACCAATAGCACCAGATAAGATTAATATTAAAATAATTCTTAAATCACGGTAACAATTCATGTATAGGCAGCGCATGTAGATAGCAAAACCCAATGCAAGAACAATAATCGTACAAATAGAAAATAATATCTGTTGATTCTGGAACATTCCCCATGCTGCACCTGCATTGCGAATATAATGGATTTCAAAAACATCCGGAATCACTGGAATAGAATCGTATAAAGTCATATTGTGATCAATCAGATATTTTGCAACCTGATCCAATGCTATAAGTAAAAGAAATGAAAGGATTGCAGACAAAATCTTGCCTGCAATCTTTGAGTTATCAGTTGAATTGTTTGTATGAGTATTCAAATCTATGTCTCCTATAGGAAATTAAATCCTTCACTATCATCATCTTCATTACCAATTAAATTGGATTCATTTATTTTGTCTTCGACGTCACCACTAAGAACATCTTCATTCTCCACAGATGCTGTCTGGCCAAATGGATCAATATTTAAACTGGTATCTTGAAAGGAACCTGTTGTATTATTCAGTGATGAATCACCAAGTATAGTTGGAATCTCTTCATCCTCTTCATTGCCAACAAGAAAATCAAATCCATCATTATAATTGTCTTCAGAATCTAACATAGTGGATTCATTGATCTTATCCTCTACTTCACCAGAATATGTTTCTTCATTTAAAGAATCATCATCCTCTTCCATAAAATCAAATCCATCACTGTAATTATCTTCGGAATCTAGCATGGTTGACTCATTCACTTTATTTTCAACTTCTCCGCTTACTGGTTCATCAGAGAAGAAATCTTCTGATGCAGATGTTGCATATTCTGTAGAGGAAGAATCTTCTTCCACAAAATCAAATCCATCACTGTAATTATCTTCAGAATCTAACATAGTGGATTCATTGATCTTGTCCTCTACTTCACCGCTAACAGTTGGTTCGGTATCAGGAGTACTATGCATGGAATCATTAGAAACTGTACCGATGGTATCGACATTATTCGCTGTTTCTGTGGCATCGGCTACAGTATCATGAAATGCATCGGAACTCTGTGTGGATACTTTCTCTTTATTATAGATGGCTTCTGCTTGTGTCGGTGCAACCTGACGGAATGTTGGCCTCTTCTTTGTTTCAGTTTCTTTTGCCTTATTTTCAGAATTAGCAGACACATTCTGCTCAGTTGATACTTTTGGTGTATCTTGCTTTTTATCAGGAGCTTGTTTTACTGTAGCATCTGTTTGCACCGGAGTTCGTTTCATCCGTTTTGCATTCGGTTTCTCCTGTTTCATATTCAAAGAAGATTTATTGGAATCATTTTTGTTGGTACTATTCTTCTTAGAAGAATTACCGTTATATGCACCACCAGTCTGACGACTGAAACGTCCACCACCGTTCATAGCATCTGCAAACGGATCCATATTCAGTGTACCTCTGTCAAATGAAGGATCTTGATTGGTACGTTCAAAATTGCTACCATTATTACCCACATATCCACCACCAAGGCCGCTTCCAAGACCGCCTTCCGATCCAAGACCTGCCCCGGAAAAATTACCAAATCCCGGATCATAAGAAGAGGCTGGTTCGAAGTCAGGACCTAAATCAATGTCAATTATTTCACCATCCATCATCTTCAATTGTGATTGTAATACATGCGTAAATTGTTCTTTGAATTTCTTTTGTTGTTGCTGCAGGCGGAAAATCTCATTTTTGGTATCAGTTAATTCCTGTTTTGCATCAGCTAAAATACTTTCAGCTTTTTTTTCAGCCTCAGTTGTAATCTGCCGCGCCTTATCGTTTGCTGCATTTACTGTTTCCTCAGCGGTTTTCTCTGAAAGTGTTAAGGCCTTCTGCATGGAATCTTCTACGGATTTATAGTGTTGAAGACTTTCATTCAATGTGGCAACTTTGTCATTTAATTCTACATTGGAGCGGTATAACTGCTCATAATCAGAGGATAACTCATGCATAAAGGCTTCGACATCCTTCTTATCAAAACCAATACCGCCTTTAAATACTTTGTTTTGTAAATCAACTGGTGTTAACATCCTAATCTCCTCCTGCCCAATACATTATTCCCATACTATAATTAAAACGCTGTTAATTCCGGAGAAAGGGTTGATTCATTGAGAATCTCATCTCTTAAATCACCGCTAACATCAACATTCATTGGTGCTGCAATAAATATATTAGAAGAAATTGCCTGCAAAGAGCCGTCCAACGCATAACAAGCACCACCAATAAAGTCAATGATACGTTGTGCCGCATGAACCTCGATTCCTTCCATGTTGATGACAATCATTCTGCCTTCTTTTAAATAATCTGTTACTTTTTGCGCTTCATTAAATTCCTGTGGTTTTATTACAAACACTTGACTACTACTCCTATTATTATTACGACTGTTAATAGATACTAATTTACTTGGACCAGACACCTTTGTTTTTGGTTTTTTCTTCGGTGCATAGTCATCTTCAAACTCGTCTTCGTAGTATGACTTAGATGGCTTCTCTTTCGCTCTTTTCTTCGGAGGTTCGTAATAATCATCATCCTCTTCTTCATCAAATAAATCATCATCGAAATCTTCTTCATCATCTGAGAGTTTAAGAAAATCCATAAATTTACTCATTCCGCTTTTTGCCATGATTAATCTCCTTTAAATATTATAGTTACGGGCTCCAAATATTGCTGTTCCAACCCGTACCATGGTTGCACCTTCTTCAATTGCAACTTTGTAGTCATTTGTCATGCCCATCGATAAGACATTCATATCAATATTATCAATGTTTTTTGAAGTTATGTCAAGTGATAATTGCTTCAATGTTCGGAAATACTTGCGGTTTTCTTCTGGATTTTCGACAAAAGGAGCAATTGTCATTAAACCATTGACATGAATGTTAGGATATGTAGATAATTCTTTCACAAATGGAACTACTTCATCTGTACACAACCCAAATTTGCTGTCTTCCTGTGCGACGTTCACTTCAATTAAAATCTGTGCTACAATTTGTTTTTTTGCTGCTTCTTTTTGTATCATTTGTGCTAATTTGATGGAATCCACTGAGTGAATCAAACATGCCTTGTCGACAATATATTTCACTTTGTTAGTCTGTAAATGACCAATTAAATGAAAATGAACAGGCTTGGAAACATGTTCATATTTGTCACATAATTCCTGCACCTTATTCTCTCCAAATTCATTGACACCAATTTCAATTAATTCTTCGATATCAGATAATGGCTTTGTCTTGCTGACCGCTATTAATGTGATATCATCTGGGTTGCGTCCACATGCTTTTGCAGTTTCTTCAACTTGTTGTTTAATGTAAGTGTAATTTTCTTTAACCAAGTGAAACACCTCTTTATCATTTAATAATTTGATTCTCTTTTACTAAGGATTGATCCAATATAATACGATCAAACCATGCAATGCTATAAGATACATCAGGCTTTACGATTGTATATTCATCATCCTGATACAAGATATCAATATATCGGAAAGTTGCAATTCCCTGATTGACACAAAATACACCTTGTAATTCTGCTTTTTCAGCTGTATTTAAGGCAAATGTATCATTATTATCTATATTGACTAATACATCATTTAATTCAAAATCATTCGGATCTACATAACAGTAATCATCATCTGTTTTATAAATATCAGGAGAAACCTGCTTGATTGTTACCTCACCTTTGTCATCAAGTGTTTTAATATTTAATAACGATTCACTTGTGGAATCTGATCCTTTTGAAAGATAATCGATTGGTATCTTATAGACAGACTTCTTTGTAATGGATGTATTCGGAATCTTCAATCCATTGTTCTGATCCTGAATAATGACCACATCAATATATCGATCATTAATATAATTAACCATTTGCTGATTTAAATAGATAATAATGAAATTTTTACTATCTTTTTTAGTTAGTTCAAAGGAACATGTAATATTCTTTGAACTATTATGAATGTTGATTGTTACAGTATCCTGATTCTTTAATTCCTTAACCTGTTTGTCCGATAATTCAGCAATAAGATACCAATTCTCAGATGTAACTAACTTATATACCGGATCACCGGAATTGATAATTTCTCCTGTCTTTAAAGTTGTTTTTTTGTATTGTGATTTGTCAATATCAGACGCCTTAAAATTGTTTATATCAAAATCTTCATACCCATCTTTGTAATATGTGATGATACCGGATTCTGTAGTGTTGACTTTTTTATAAGTAGATATATCTGTTGAAGAATCACCAAGGGAAGTCAGCTGCTCAATCATTGCTTCATTCGTCAGCTCCAACACTGCATTTTCGATATCATATCGAAAATTATATACATCGGAGAAAGAAGAATATTTGAAATAATTCTCAAAATTAGATATTCTTGTTCTCACTTCATTTAATCCATCGTCTGTTAAAGTCAATGCATTGGAATCAGCATCCTTAATCTTTTCATAGATGCTTCCTGTTTCATCAATGGTATATACAGTCTTATCTTTTCCAATCTTCTCACCGTCACGTACATAATAACTGACATAACCGGAACTTGTCGCATTAACCAGTTTCTCTTCTCTGGCAATTAAGGCAGTAACATTAATATTCGTATCAATATAACTGTTTTGCACTTCATAGATAGAGAGGGATTCTTTCTGTAAAGAAATGATAATACGAACTACAATATATAAAAAAATAATGGCAAAAATAATCGTTCCGATATTAATGCGAAATTGATTGGACTCTTTATGGGAATGATAGCCACTCAAAACGAACACCTCCATAGATTACATCTGTTTATTGTACCATTTTTTGAAAATATCTACAATATCTATGTATAATTTTTATAAATAAATCGAAAAATAATAGTATTCAGGAAGTGTTTAGCTTCATAGAAAGGAGAAATGGAAATGAAGGCATTAGATTATACAGTATTGACAATTGTTTTGATTGGAGCAATTAACTGGGGCTTAATTGGTTTTTTCGATTTTGACTTAGTAAGTACATTGTTTGGACAGATGTCAATTCTTACACGTATTATATATGCAGTAGTTGGAATTGGTGGTTTATATGCCATTTCTTATTATGGACGTATGAACAGTGAGATTTAACTTTTCCATAACCGCTACCATTCAATATGATAAAAGGCTGTTACATTATATGCATAAAATTGAGCAAAGCAAATCAAAAACAGTATAATGTAGCAGCCATATATAATATTTGTGTTGTAATAGAATATTAGAATCGGTTACTTACAGGGCAATGGTTACAAGATCCTGTAAATCCTTAGTTAAGTCAGATTTGTGTTTGGAAATTCCAAGCATAAAATCAATTTCAAATTTGTCAGAGATAACAGAAAGTTCTTTGATTAACTTGTCTGCTTCCTCAACAGTGTCAATACATGCAATTGACATGAAATTATCTAAAAACATCATATCCAAATCGCGATCTTGAGAAGCTACTCCATATATAAAACCTAAAAACATATCAGCAGAATGAATATTATAATCTGTAACGTTCAATAAACGAACACGGTTACTTAATTCATACATATGCTTATTGTTAATATCAAGATATACAATATTTCCACCTGTGACTTTGATATCATTATTGGCCTTGGCCATAAGCATTTTTGTTTTTCCTTTTCCTTTTTCACCTGCAACAATTTCTATCATATTAGTTCCTCCTAAGTATTAGTATATTTGTTTCAGCATGTCATTGACATTCTGGTATAGCGTTTCGTGATCCTTAGCATTGGAAACAAGACAGATATATTCTTCATTCGTCTCATCATTGACAAATTCTAATATAATGCAACTTCCGGCTTTTTCTGTTGTTCCTGTCTTCCAGCCGGTAATATGATAACCGGTTGGCATCTCAAAGGAATTTGATAAAAATGCATTGGTCGATGTCAGTTCTGTCTCAATCTTTTCAGAATCTCTATACATTGTCAGTACATAAGTACTGTTGCTATCAATCTGAACTAAAGTATTATTCTTGAGGAATTCTTTGAATATCAGATACAGATCATATGGTGTTGTATAATGATTGTTATCATGTAATCCATGAGGATTCACAAAATGGGAATTGGTTGCTCCTAATTGTGCTGCTTTCTGGTTCATTCTTTCCACAAACTCACTCACAGATCCGGATACATAACGTGCCAATGCAATTGCACAGTCGTTATAGGAAGAAATAAGCAAACCATGTAACAATTCATCCACAGTAATGTAATCACCTGGTTCCAACCCCAATGCAGTTACATTATCTTCATTAAATTCAATTTTTTTCTGAATGACAACGGTATCATTTAATGATATCTGCCCGCTGTTGACCGCATCCATAACAACAACTGCTGTGAGAATCTTAGTCATACTGGCAGGGTATATCTTTTTGTGAGGGTTTACAGCACATACAACCTTATTCTGTGTCTGATTAATCAATAAACCGGCTTCATATTCAAAAGAATCATCATCATAAACGTAAGCATCATAGGGAATGACAACATTATCATTTGCAAGGCCGGAGGGTCTTACGATTGGAAGATTGGTTGTTGAACTTATATGCAAAGGCTGATTGGCCTGGTAAGCATTATAATCACATCCGCAAAGTAAAGAACAACCCATTATAAAGACAAGACACAATCCACATTTTTTTCTAATCTTACTTAAACATTTCACGCCAATCTAAATCTCCTCGGTCTAAAGCTTTGACAAGTAATTCAGCAGTCGCTAAATTCGTTGCCAGTGGAATATTATGTATATCACATAATGTAAATATATTATTGATATCCGGTTCATGTGATTTTGGAGATTGTGGATCTCTTAAAAAAATAACCATATCAATATCATTGTGCTCGATCTCCGATCCAAGCTGCTGCTCTCCGCCTAAATGTCCAGCTAAATATTTGTGTACCGTTAAATTGGTAACTTCTTCTACCAGACGTCCGGTTGTACCGGTTGCGTATAGTTCATGCTTACTTAAGATACCTCTGTACGCAATACAAAAATTCTGCATTAGTTTTTTCTTTGCATCATGTGCTATTAACCCAATATTCATTCAGAAACCCCTCCATATCTAGTATTTTCTACGTTGCAACGATACATTCATCACCAATCCCATTCCCGCACATGAACTTACTAAAGATGAGAGCCCATAACTAATGAAAGGAAGAGGAATTCCTGTATTTGGCAACAGGGAAGTTGCAACCCCTATATTCAGAAATGTTTGAAAACCAATAAGAGTTGCAACCCCGGTCGCAATAAACATTCCATTGCTGTCACTTGCTTTTCTGGCAGTCCTTATACATTGTACCACAATTAACCCCAAAATTACAATAATAAGTGTACTGCCGACAAAACCTAATTCTTCGCCTACCACAGAAAAAATGAAATCGGTTTGCTGTTCTGAAATTAAATTGGCATCCTTTACTGTTGCAAGGGTAGAACTATTCAGTCCCTTGCCAAACAACTGACCGGAACCAATGGCCATAACCGAATTATCCTGTTGGTACTGTGTTGTAGACGCATAATCATCCGGATATAAAAATGTAAGAATACGATCTACCTGATAGTCTTTTAGAAACATTGGATCCGGCTGCTTTACGTACCATATAAAACTACCTGCTAATGGTATCAGACAGAGTAATGCGATTCCTATAATCTTATAACTGAGTCCGGCAACATATAACATTACAAACAAAATCATAAAAACGTCAATTGTTGTGGATAAATCCGGCTCTAAAGCAATCAAAAATAATGGCACTGCACAGAATATAGCATATTTTACTAATGTTTTCAGTGTATTAATACTGTCTTTATGATCTGCCAGAAATTGAGCCGCACATATGATTAAGATGATTTTGGCAAATTCCGAAGGCTGTAACTGTATAATATCCTTAGAACCTAACCATCTCGTAGCCCCGTTCACACTGATACCAAATAACAATACGGCAGTCAGAAGTAAAAGATTAATTCCATATAACAAAACATAAAATCTGCTTATAAATTTGTAATCAATCAGGGATAAAATGACCAACCCAATCATACAAATAATAAGACCCAGTACTTGTTTCTTAAAATAAGAGCTGTCGGCACTGTTAATCATAAGTGTACCAATGATACTTATAACAAGAACAAGAGCTAACAATTTGAAATTATAATTGCGTAATCGGTAGTTCTCTAACATAGTAATCTCCTGCGGTGTGCTTATTTGACAGATTTTGATTTTATATCCTTAATTGGAATATTGGCATACAAAGCAGGAACCGTGCCATGTCCACCTTCTGACTCTGTCTGTGTAATCTGTATATCTAAACCGGTTGCATCAATCTCCATATATCGGGAAATCACTTCGATAATATCATTTTTAATCTGTTCCATAATATCAGGAGAGCAATTAGCACGGTCTGATACAAGTAATAATTTTAAACGGTCTTTTGCGTAATCGCTTGATGATTTCTTTTTTGTAAATAAATCAAATAATCCCATAAACTACACTCCTATCTTTAGTTATTTTTCTTGAAGAATTTGGATAATTTCTTGAGAAATCCGGATTCATTCAAGTCTAAAAAATCAACTTCTTCCCCTAAAATACGCTTGCAGATATTGAAATACGCTCTACCCGCAAGAGAATTATCGCCAACCAGTGGTTGTCCCTGATTAGTAGAGATTACAATATTTTCATCATCTGGAACTGCACCAATTAAATCAATTGCCAGGATCTCAACCACATCTTCAATTGACATCATCTCTCCACGTTTCACCATATCCATGCGAATTCGGTTAACAATGAGATCTGTTTTCTTTATTTCATTGGCTTCTAATAATCCTATGATACGATCTGCATCACGAATTGCAGATACTTCCGGTGTTGTGACAATTAATGCACGGTCTGCAGCTGCAATGGCATTTTTGAATCCCTGCTCAATCCCTGCCGGACAATCTAAGATAACATAATCAAATTCTTTCTTTAATTCTTCCACTAACTTTTTCATCTGTTCCGGTGTGACAGACGTCTTGTCCTTTGTCTGCGCAGATGGAAGTAAAAACAAATTCGGATATGTTTTATCTTTGATCAATGCCTGTTTGTAACGACAGTTACCCTCAACAACATCTACTAAATTGTAGACGATACGATTTTCAAGCCCCATAACGACGTCGAGATTACGCAACCCGATATCCGTATCGATCAATACGACCTTTTTGTCTAATTTTGCTAATCCAGTTCCTACATTAGCGGTTGTTGTTGTTTTACCAACACCACCTTTTCCAGATGTTATTACAATTACTTCACTCATACGTTATCCTCCATTAACATATTTTTCTTAATTATAGTTAAATAGTAAATAGCATTTATTGTATTACGAATATAAGTTATTCGTTATGCTCATAAACATATCATTTGATATCATAAATCGTAGATTTGGAAACTGGTTCAATACAGATCTGACCATTCTGCAAAGTAGCAAGCATGGCTTCCTGCTTTTTCTTAAAATGAGTTTTGGAATCCGAACTTCTTGCAATCACATTAGAAATCTGTATCTGTATCGGATCCATTACCAGTGCCATTACAAATGCATCCGGGTTGTTATCTGCACCTGCAAAAGCAGTTCCTTTTAGGGTACCAATAACAATAATATTGCCGGCGGCAATCACATTAGCACCGGGATTCACATCTCCGATAATGATAATAGATTCCTTGGATTCCAATGTTTGTCCGGAACGCAAAGTTCCTTTATAGAACATACCGGTGTTGTTGTCCCCGGGATTCTTGGGAACGGTATTATCAGACTCAGGAATAGGATTGTCCTTATCTTGTATGGATGAAAAAATACCGGAAACTTCAACCGGTTCCGTATCCTCCGGTACTAACGATTCCTCCGGTTGTGAACTGTCTTCCTTTGCCGTCTGAATAATATCAAAAAAAGTTGTCTCTAAGTCGCTGTTTTCTTCCATCACATATTGAATATTCAAGCGGGAGCAGCCCTTTATGACAGATAAGACCTGGTCTAATTCTTCATTTGAAAGTTGTCTTCCCTCGAATGCGACCGCAAGCTGTTTGTCACTATCAAAGAATTCTTCCGCACCCTCTAACCGGTCTTCCAAATCCGTTAACAGCTGGGAAAAGGCGATATCTTTGTCTAGTACAATGGAGATTCCATATCGGTTTCCTTTGATTATGACTGTATTCTTCATAAAATAACCACCTCATTATGTGCATTCATTCAATTACAAATCTACAAGTGCCCGGCTCTGCAATTCATGCGGAGCATTTTATTAATCAGACATATTAACATTACCGGTAATAGACGCATTTTCCAATTTCTCCGGATCAAAATAATATGCATAGATAAATCCTGCCAACTCTTCTGCATTACCGGAAGAGTATCCATACGGAATAACAGAGGTCACTGAGATCTCTGGTTTATTAAATGGTGCATAGGATACAAACAATGCGTGGGCAGGGCGGGCAAGATTCTCTTCTGCTGTTCCTGTCTTACCTGCAACCTCAACATCAATCTGGTTAATTAACATATTCTCATCTGTATGCTCTTTTACAACACGCCGCATGCCATTATGGACAGTATTCCATAAATTTGAAGAAATATCTACTTTCCCATGAATATTGTGCGGATTCTCATATGTTGTATTACCATCTTTATCTGTAATTTCTTTGATAATACTTAAATCATAACAAGTCCCACTTGTTGCGATTGTTGTGACATAACGAGAAAGCTGCGTTGGTGTATAAGCATTGGTTCCCTGTCCGATTGCACTACGTACTGCCGATTCATCAGAGACTTTAGGAGAAATTTCATCTAATTCAATGCCGGATGTTGTATCTAATCCAAATAAAGAAGCGTATTTGGATAATTTGGATAAACCAACTGAATCAGAGTATTTCTGTTCGCCGCCTGCTAATCGATAACCAACTTCATAAAAGAAGTAGTTACAGGACACTTCCAGTGCTTCTTCAATATCGATAAGACCATGTTTGCTAGGATAATACCAACATTTTGCAGGCGGATCAATCTTGGTAAAGATTCCTTCCGCATCAATCTTGGTATCTAAATCAATCGCACCCTCTTCCACACCAGCAATGGTTGTAAGCATTTTATAAGTAGATCCCGGTGCTGTTCTTTGCTGGGTTGCACGGTTATATAACGGATTGGTCTTATCGGAAATTAATTTTGCATAATAGGCAGATTCTACGGAATTAGTTAACCTGTTATTATCATAACTTGGATAACTAACCATAGCCAGAATCTCGCCAGAGTTCGTATCTGTTACGATAACGGAACCCTCGCAAGGATCTAATGCTAATTGAGCTGGTGTGATTTCTAATTTATTGATCTTACGTCGAATAAACTTGTAATCTGACAATTCACCTGCAAGGAAATCCTTATAGTCTTCGTCTTTGTTTTTGTCTAATACACCCTGTTCAAATAAGATATGAATAATCTGATCCCCGCTGACGCGATTGGATTTTATCATATATTTCATGATTAATTTGTCGAATTCTGTATCATTTGATAAAAATTTCTCTAAATAATCTACCATTGCATTATATACTTCTTCAGAGTCATAATAATCACTGGACAATTCAAAGCTGGATATATCGATGGCACCCTGATTAATTGCATATTTTAAAAAGGTACCCAATGAAATATTACCTGCAACATATTCTTTGTATGTCTCATCTGTATTCTCAATCTTCTTTGAATTATAGATTCCATTGTCGGATAATGTTGAATATATATATTCCATATAAGAAGTATATTCATTATCTAAGTCATTCATGGCCGTTGTCTCTACTGTTAAAATACTTCGGATACGGGATAATACATATTCCCGGGTAGAATCCAATGTACTGTTAACAGCTTGTTCGTAAACACCTGCACCATCGGAAGCTAAATGTGATATATTCAAAGCATTATTGTCAAACAATGCATAAAACACATCTGAAATCGGAATTCGTTTATCACTGGTATTATCTTCCTCTACTTCTTCATCAGTGATATTGGTAAGAAGAACACTGGCGATTTCTTTTTCTAATGTATCATAACAATATTTCTGGAGATCAGAATCAATTGTCAGATGAATATCCTCGCCGGCAACGGAATCCTGTTGGTTAGTCCGTTCAATGATCTTACCAAGATTATCAACATATATCTCCTGTATACCATTTACACCACGAAGTGTACTTTCGTATTTTTTCTCCAATCCGGTCTTACCGATCATATCGTTATTGCTATATTTATTCTTTTCACTTAAATTCTCGTTATATTCTTCCATTTCATCTGTGGAAATGGCACCAATGTAACCAATAATATGTGCAAAATATTTGGCGTCATTATACACACGAATAGAATCAACAACAACATTAATTCCTAGTAAATCTGAACTGCATTCGTTTAATTCCGCAACACTTTCGTCACTTACATCCATTGCTATCGTTACAGCCATATACTGTTGGAAACGATTCAGCCATAATGCATAGCGTACGCTCATGATTTTCAGGGTTTCTTCCGGAGTATATTCAGAAGAAATGTTAAATTGTTTTTTGGATGCAAGATACGTATATACATCCTGTGCGGTTGCCTTCTTTTCCCCATCTGTCAGGTTGTCAGCCGATGATTCACCATATACTTCTGCCAAAAAACGTAATTTTTCTGCTTCGGTAGAGGTTGTAAATTGGGGCTTGTCATTTTTAAGACTGATTGGAAAATCAATACTTAAACTGTCCCCGTTCTTTTCGAGTATCTCAATGGTTTTGGCAACGACAGAATTCTTCAATTCATTCTCGGATACACCGTTATCCGATGCAACTTCTGATAATTGATTGCTATTTTCAAATGTTACCGAATATGCTAATTGGTTATATGCAAGAAGCTTGCCATTGCAGTCAAATATATTACCACGGGAAGCCTCTACTGTCAGTGTTTTTCTAGACTTATACGTAAAGTTATCCAAATGCTCAGAACCTTCAATAATCTGCAATCGGAATAAACGTCCGATCAACATGGCAAATAATACGAAAATCACAACTGAAACAATAAATAACCGATGTGAAACATATTCAATTATATATTCTTTCATTGCATGCAATAATTCCCGTAGCATCATAATTGTTCAGCCTCTTTCACTCGTTTTAACCGTAAATTGATACGTACTAATATCTTATAGAAAAATAAAGTGATCAATATTGTATAAATCATCTCCGGCAAAATCACATTTACCAAATATGTCATAAAATCCAATCGATTACGTAACAAGAAAAATATAATATATACAATCACATTATAAAAAAAATCATTTAATGAAATCATGATCATTGGAAGTAATACATCCTCCACATAATATATACGATGGAAGAAACCATTCACATAGCCTAACGTCATGTAGATAAACGCATAGGCACCAAGAACACTTCCAAAAAAAATGTCCACCAAAAGACCGGAAAAGAATCCAACTAAAAGTCCCTCTCTTCGCCCTCTCATTAATCCAAATGACATTGTAACAATTAATAATAAATTAGGAACCACACCGGATAATTCAAGGAAATGAAACACCGTTGACTGCAACAGAAAACATATCACAATCAAAATTCCAATGGTAATGCATCTTTTCATAGTTATTCCTCTTCGCCAGAATGAGATTCGGTTGTCTGTTCACTATCATCCTCGGTAGAAGGTTCGGTTTCCGTAGAGGAACCGGCTTCAGCGGAAGTATTTGTCTCCGTACTTTCATCTGTAGAATCGTCGTTAACAGCCTCAGAAGAACCAACCTTACTATTCTGGATACTATCATATATATTCTTATTTTCAGAATTTGT
Organism: uncultured Clostridium sp.; assembly: GCA_945915475.1. Taxonomy (GTDB): domain Bacteria; phylum Bacillota; class Clostridia; order Lachnospirales; family Lachnospiraceae; genus CAG-590. The sequence continues at coordinate 56,204 of CAMEFI010000015.1, forward strand.
CTTATAATTCGCTTTCAGGTCTAGTATGACAAGAACTTCCTGTAAATTCTTGAAATCAACAACCGGAAGACATTTTGCGGATTGTGTCAGATTATTAGAATCCATCTTAACGTCAGAAATATATCCAATCAGCAATCCAGGAAGGAATTTATTGCTTACATGAGAGGTAACTAATTCTGCACCTTCTTCTATGGTAATTTCTTTGTTAATATATCCAACATTAATATACCCATCTTTGATTGAGGATAAATCACCGGAAACGGTACATAAAGATTCTGTACCGGAAATAGTAGCACTTACGCTACAGTTGTCATCAATGATTGCGCGTACTTTGGCATAATTCTTTCCGACCTCAGTCACGATACCTGCAAGTCCGCTACCTGCCAGGATATTACATCCAACCTGTACGCCATCCTCTTGCCCTTTGTCGATTACAAATGTATGAAACCAATTTGTGGAGTCTGTCGCAATGACCCGGGCACCGATTGTATTATATTCAACATACTGTTCCTGCAGATTCAAGAGCTCCTGCAAACGTTTTAATTCATAATTCTCCTGCTCATTTTTCTTGATTTCAGCAGAATATTCATTCAGTTTAGCAGTTAATTCTTCGTTTTCCTGCAATAATGTGTTCTTGTCCTTGTGTTCCACCATACGGTTATAAAGGGAGCTTCCAACTTCATTGATACCAGATTGCATTGGAATGATAACCGCACTTGTGACAGTCTGTAATGCTGCAAACTTATTCTTAAAAACAACTGAAAAGAGAAGTAAAATAAAACAGATTACAGTCATAAATAAATATATATATTTTGGTGGTATCTCCTTTTTATCATGGAAATTCAAGAGTAAATCCTCCTTTAAATCAAGCGATATACGATGATTCCGATAATTAAACCGATAATACTTGCAATATTAATTGTAATGGTTAACCCAAATGTAAGTACTAAAATACCTAGATCTAAAACAACGGGTGAGGTCAAACCAAATGTCTTTCCATATGCGAGCCAGCTTAGGAAGCTTACATTCGATGCCAATGTTCCCAGATAACCACCCAACACGATACCACATAATAATATGACAAGTAAAATCCAATTGTTCTTTCTTGTATTGCTAACTGCCGTCATACGATAACTCCTTTATTCATCAACTGTTACTATTATTCTCATAATGTGAAAATGCCACATTAGGTTATAATAGCATAAATTCAGAAAATTCACAAGATGGGAGCAAAATCCATTTATGATTCTTTGATATGAATTAACCCTTTTTCCTCTAATCGTGCCAGGGATTTCATGATGCCAAATTTAGCATGATCGTAGGACAGTCCGCCTTGAAAATATACCGTATACGGATCATGCATTGGAGCATCTGCGGATAGTTCGATGGAGGCTCCTGAAATAAATGCCCCTGCTGCCATAATAACGTCACAATCATAACCGGGCATTGCCCATGGAGTTGGGGTTACGTGGGAATCCACTGGTGCTGCATATTGGATTCCTTCACAAAATGCAACAACCTTATCGGGATCGTGGAATGTAACTGCCTGAATAATATCATGTCTGGATTCGGTCGCATTTGGTGTACATTCAAAGCCTAACTGTTCATACAGATTTGCCGCAAAGATTGCACCCTTTAGGGCACCGTTTACCACTTGTGGTGCCATGAATAATCCCTGAAAGAAATCCTTGTTCACACCTAATGTTGCTCCTACTTCTCCACCTAAACCCGGAGCAGTAAGACGATAATAGGCATTCTCCACACATTCTTTGGTTCCGCATATATAACCACCGATTGGGGCAAGGCCACCTCCCGGATTCTTGATGAGGGAACCGACAACCATGTCTGCTCCCACATTGGAAGGCTCCTCTAACTCTACAAACTCACCATAACAATTATCTACCATGCATATGATATTCGGATTGATCTCTTTGATAAATGCGATCAGTTCTCCAATTTGTGCAACACTGAAAGTTGGTCGTGTCAGATATCCTTTAGAACGCTGTATTGTTACCATTTTTGTTTTGGAAGAGACAGTCTCTTTGATTTTGTCATAATCAAATGATCCATCTTCTTTTAATTCGACCTGTTTATAGGTTACACCGTATTCTGCCAAAGATCCACGGGACGGACGTATGCCTATAATCTCCTCCATAGTATCATATGGTTTCCCCACAGGAGAAATCAGCTCATCACCGGGACGCAGATTAGCAGATAATGCAAGGGCAAGGGCATGGGTTCCACATGTAATCTGCGGTCGTACCAAAGCTGCTTCTGTCCCAAAAATCTCAGCATATACATTCTCCAGTGTCTCCCGCCCAATATCATTATATCCATACCCGGTTGTCGGGGCAAAATGTGCTTCGGAAAGGCGGTATTTCTGCATGGCGTGTAATACCTTTAACTGATTACATTCTGTAATTTTATCAAGCTCTGCAAACCGGTCTTTCAAAGATTCTTCTATCTGTTGACAAAGAAAAAAAACTTTCTTCGATATTCCCATTGATTCATATGCTTCTTCTAACCCGTTAAACATGGTATATGTCCTCCTTTTGTATAACCTGTCTGTTTTGTAATTGTTGTATCATAAAATCTAATTGCTGTCTTGTGGTTGGTAATGACTGCTTATCTACCCAGATAACATCCCGTTCTCTGCGAAACCATGTAAGCTGTCGTTTTGCAAAATGACGTGTATCCCGTTTTAAAATGTAAACAGCATCTTCTAAAGAGCATTCTCCCTGCAGATAAGGAATCATTTCTTTGTATCCTAGTCCCTGCATCGATACCATCTCTTTTGTACATCCATATTCTAATACTGCTTTTACTTCTTCTATGAGACCATTGTCTAACATCTGGTCAATCCTTAAGTCAATACGGTTGTAAAGTTTTTCCCTGTCATCATTTAGTACAAAATAGGCAAATTGATACGGGGATTCTTTCTGACGTTCTTCGGCATTATGTTTCGATATTGGATATCCGGTATCATGGTAAAATTCCAAAGCACGTATAACCCGTTTTACATTATTCTCATGTATGTCCTGATAAGAAACCGGATCAATATCTCTTAATTTTTCGTGCAGTGCATGCGCCCCATAAAGTGCAGCGTACTGCTCTAACTCTGTTCGATAGACGGATTCCTCTGTCTCTTCAAAGGAAATGTCATACAAAAGAGCCTGTATATAAAATCCTGTTCCCCCAACAACAATAGGAATCTTCCCTTTTGCATAGATATTCTCTAACGCCTGCTTGGCCATCTGTTGAAAACGGAATACATTGAATTCTTCTTTCGGATCTAAGACATCAATGAGATAATGGGGGATTCCCTCCATCTCTTCCGGTTTAATCTTAGCCGTTCCGATATCTAACAGGCGGTACACCTGCATGGAATCTGCTGAAATCATTTCTCCGTTTACTGCCTTAGCAAGCTCAATGGAAAGGGCCGTTTTACCAACAGCTGTCGGACCTGTTAATATGATTAATGGTTTTTTATCAGTCATTATACTTCCACCTTGCTTTGCTATTTTAATATATTATAAAAAATATATTATGAAAATGTGTTTTTAATTTTGAATCCGCTTGAATTTTCTCTCCAATTCTGACTTGGTAAGACTAATCATAGTGGGTCTGCCATGGGGACAGTTATATGGGTTATCAAGAGATAACATTTCCTCAATGAGAGCATCTGCTTCTTTACTTGAAATCTCGGTATTTCCTTTAATTGCAGCCTTACATGCCATTCCGGATAGCTTTTCCACAAAGAAATCTAAACTGATATTCCCTCTTTCTTCCATCAATGCATTTACCAATGCATCAAACAAAAGCTGTGGATCTACTCCCATGATGTCGTCCGGCATTGCACGGACAACAATGGAATCATCACCAAACTCTTCCAGGTCAAACCCCGTCTGTTGAAACATTTCCATATGCCTTATCACAGTATCATACTCCACACTGTCTAGATGTAACACCTTTGGTGGTAATAATTGTTGTGAAATCACAGCTTTTTCAGATAATTGTTTCATCAATCGTTCAAACATGACTTTTTCGTGGGCGGCATGTTGGTCCACAATATATAATTTTTCATCATATTCTATCATCCAGTAGGTTTTAAATACCTGTCCGATTAAACGGTGTTTCTTTCTGGCATTCTCTGATATAAACTGCTCCATAGGTATGGAAAGCTGTTCTCCCTCAATATCCGTTATTTCCTGTGGAAACGTTTCATTGACCTCTTTTTCTTTTGATGTAGCAGAATCTATAACAGAAATGTGTCTGTTTTCCGGATTCATAATCTTGGAAGTATTGTGTTTCTTCTGACTGGATGCAGCTGCTCGGGAAATTTCTTTTTCCTGTTGTATAGTATAATTTGGGGATTGAGTTACTGATTGAACTTTCTTTTCTGCTTCTGTCTTATGTTCGGTTATATCCTTCTGATATCGCATTGCTCTTGCTTTTTTTTCAAAGGGTTCCGGAACATTCTGTGTAGTTTTCCTTTGTTGTTCCACCGTAATGGAACGCTCTTCTTTTGTACTCCGAAGAGAAACATCCTGAATCATTTCCTCACTTAATAAAGCCTTCCGGACACTGTCTTTTACAAAGTGAAACAACTGCTCTCCGTCTGCGTATTTGAATTCCATCTTGGTAGGATGGACATTAACATCTAATTTGTTGCTGTCAAGGGTAAAATGCAGTGCTGTAAATGGGAATTTATGAATCATGACAAAAGATTTATAAGCTTCTTCAATCGCCTTTGTCACGATATTACTGCGGATATAACGACCATTGACAAAGTAATGTTCAAAACTGCGGTTTCCCTTGGATACATAAGCTTTTCCAATGTAGCCTTCCACAGAAAAATCCCCTGCCTCCCGCTTTACCGGAAGCAGATTTGCGGAAATATCCCTGCCATAAATGTGATAGATCACATCCTGCAGCTTGCCGTTTCCGGAGGTGGCAATTTTGTTGCTGCCGTTGATGATATATTTGAAAGAAACCTCCGGGTGAGACAGGGAAAGCCTTGTAATCAGCTCTGTTACATAACTTCCCTCCGTCATAGCGGTTTTCAAAAACTTCTTTCTTGCCGGCACATTGTAAAACAGGTTTCTCACAATGATTGTTGTTCCGGTTGGAGTACCGATTTCCTCACTGGCAATCTCTTTGCTTCCATGAATCTCATACCGGATTCCGGTTAATGCATGGGCGGTTTTGGTGATACATTCCACCTGTGCCACTGCAGCAATACTGGCTAGTGCCTCACCGCGGAATCCTAACGAACTTACACTTAATAAATCCTCAATGGTCATAATCTTGCTGGTGGCATGGCGGATAAAGGCTGTTGGAACCTCTTCTTTTTCAATACCGGCTCCGTTATCCGTAATTCGGATAAAAGACATTCCACCATCCTTGATTTCCACGGTAATGGCGGTGGCACCTGCATCTATGGCATTTTCCACCAGTTCCTTTACCACAGAGGATGGACGTTCTACTACCTCTCCGGCGGCTATTTTGTTAATGGTTGCCTGATCTAAAACCTTAATCATTTATATGCTCCTTTTATCATTTAAATCGATTAAGTAATTGCGAAACTCCTGTGTAATCTATAAACGTTGTGCAGTTTTAACATTATCCACGCAGGCACGCTTTCGCTACTCTCGCCTCGCAGCGGTACTAAACTCGTGTTTCACACTCGTTAAGTGCCGGCGGTCTCAAAGTACCTGCTTAGGATACATGTCAAATCTGCATAAACTAATATACTTTTTCACGAGTTTCGCAATCACCTATTTCAATCTATCCTGTAGATCATTCAGATATAACAGTGCTTTCATGGGCGTCATATTAGATAAGTCAAGCGCCTTGATATCCGCCACCACGCTGGATTCCTCTGCATTGCCAAAGAAGGAAAGCTGTCCGGCAGTATCTTTGCTCTTTCTGCCCTTTCCCTTAGAACCGGTATCTTCTAACACCTTTGGTATAATATCCGTTGCAGCAGTTACCGTAATATCGTGCTCGGATAATTCAGCTGCAATCTCCTTTGCACGGGCAAGTACAACCTCCGGAACTCCAGCTAATTTTGCAACCTGAATACCGTAGCTTTTATCCGCACCGCCTTTGATAATCTTACGAAGAAATACAATATCATCCCCGGATTCCTTTACCGAGATGCAGTAATTGTTCACGCTGTCTAATTTTCCCTCTAATTCCGTCAGTTCATGGTAATGGGTGGCAAATAATGTCTTTGCCCCTAATAAATCCTTGGAACTTATATATTCCACCACCGCCCAGGCAATGGAAAGTCCATCATAGGTGGAGGTTCCCCGTCCGATTTCATCTAATATCAGCAGACTGTTAGATGTGGCATTTCTTAAAATATTTGCCACTTCGCTCATCTCCACCATAAAGGTACTCTGTCCGGAGGCAAGATCATCGGAAGCTCCCACACGGGTAAAGATTCGATCCACAATACCTATATCTGCCGAAGCTGCCGGTACAAAAGAGCCAATCTGTGCCATCAGTACGATCAATGCCACCTGGCGCATATAGGTGGATTTGCCCGCCATATTCGGTCCGGTAATGATGGATACCCGATTCAAATCATTATCCAACAAGGTGTCGTTGGTGATAAAGGAATCATTATCCAGTACCTTTTCCACCACAGGGTGCCGTCCCTCTTTAATCTCAATCCGTCCCTCCGTGTTAATGGATGGTCTGACAAAATGATTCTTCTCTGCCACATAGGCAAGGGATGCCAAAGCGTCCAGATCTGCGATGATTTTTGCAGCTTTCTGGACACGTTTTACCTCTTTTGCAAGATTATCTCTGACTTCCACAAATAAATCGTATTCTAAGCCAAATAAACGATCCTCCGCACCAAGAATCTTGCCTGCAATATCCTCTAATTCATCGGAGGAATAGCGCTCTGAATTGGCGAGGGTCTGTTTTCGGATAAAATGCTCCGGTACAAGCTCCTTATAGGAGTTGGTCACATCAAAATAATACCCAAAAACCTTGTTGAATTTGATTTTCAGATTCTTGATTCCCGTTGCCTCCCGTTCCTTAGTTTCCAAATCAATGAGCCAGCTTTTTCCATCGGACTTGGCATTTTTTAAAATATCTACCGTTTCGTTGTAGCCGTCTTTGATGATACCACCCTCTTTTACAAGAATTGGCGGTTCCTCCACGATGGCTGTTTCAATGGTATCATAAAGGTCTGTAAGCTCGTCCAGCTCCCTTTCGTATTCTGCAAGCAATCCTTTGTCAAATTCCTGTAAAATAGCTTTTACATGGGGCAGAATGGCAATGGAATTCTTAAAGGCAATCAAATCTCTTGGATTTGCCGTTTTCAGTGTAATTCTCGTCATGAGACGCTCTAAATCATAAACAGCATTCAGATATTCCCTTAATTCATCTCTGGTAATCATGGAATTGTTAAGGGCTTCTATGGCATCTAAACGGTTCTCTATCACTTCCCTGCGGATGCATGGCTGTTCCACCATGGAACGCAGTGTTCTTGCTCCCATGGCGGTTTTCGTTTTATCAAGCACCCATAGCAGAGAGCCGCGTTTATTCTTATCCCGCATGGTCTCGCAAAGCTCCAGATTCCGTCTGGAAGCGCTGTCTAACACTACAAAATCCTCCACATGATAGGTGCTGATGTGGTTGATATGCTCCACAGCACCCTTTTGTGTATCCTTCAGATAATACAAAAGACAACCTACAGAGCGGACTGCCTGTGGGTAATCCTTTAACCCTAATCCCTCAATATTCATCATATGGAACTGTTCTTTGATCAAACGCTCATCCATATCGTAGTCGTAATACCAGTCTTCCATAACGGTAATCATGGTATGCTCCTTTTCCCGAAGAGCCGACAGGCTTACCCCGATGCTTCCCTGTTCCTCTAAGGAAACGGCTCCGTTTACCAAAATCTCCACCGGCGAAAACTTTGATATCTCATCCATTACCTTTGCAAAGGTTTCCACCTCCGTGGTATAAAAATCTCCTGTGGTAATGTCTACAAAAGAAATGCCAAAGCATTTATCATAGAAAATGCTCATTAGGTAATTGTTCTTTGCTTCATTGAGACTTCCGGTACTCATATTGGTTCCCGGAGTCACAACTTTTATTACTTCACGTTTCACAAGGCCTTTTGCCTGTTTTGGATCTTCTACCTGTTCACAGATAGCAACCTTATACCCCTTTTCCACCAGACGGTTCAAATAATTTTCATACGCATGATACGGAATACCACACATAGGAGCACGTTCCTCCATACCGCAGTCTTTGCCGGTCAAGGTGATTTCCAACTCTTTCGATGCCGTTATGGCATCATCAAAAAACATTTCATAAAAATCGCCTAACCGGTAAAACAGGATACAGTCCTTGTACTCTTCTTTAGTTTTACAGTACATTTCCATCATTGGTGTCATTGTGTCTGCCTCTTTCTTTTATCTCACGAATTACTTTTTATTCTACCATCAGTTCTCCAATATAGTAAAATCCCTTTGCTTCCGTCAGCTTTACATTCTGGAAAGTTCCAATCAAAGATGTGTCTCCCGGAAAATGTACCAGCAAATTGTTGGAAAGTCTTCCGGTTAAGAGATTCTCATCCTGTTCGTCTAATCCTTCTACCAAAACCTCCATGGTTTTACCCTGGTCTTTGCTGCAGGTTTCTTTTGCAATATCCTGCACTTCCTTTAACAGACGGTCAAAGCGTTCTTTAATCTCTTCTTCTGTTGCCGCAAACTCCATAGATGCTGCCGGGGTTCCGGTACGCTTAGAGTATATAAATGTAAATGCAGAATCAAACCGCACTTTCCTTACCACATCCAGAGTTTCCTCAAAATCTTCTTCTGTTTCCGTCGGGAATCCAACAATAATATCCGTTGTAAGGGAAATATCCGGAATTGCGGTTTTGATCTTATCCACCAATGCCAGATAATCTTCCTTTGTATAACGGCGGTTCATGTCCTTAAGCACCTTTGTACTTCCCGACTGCATTGGCAGGTGTAAATGTTTGCAAATTTTTTTGGATTTTGCCATGACGGTAATCAATTCATCGGATAAATCCTTTGGATGGGAAGTCATAAAACGGATTCTTTTTAATCCATCAATCTGTTCCACTTTCTCTAACAACTCTGCAAAGGTAATCGGATTTTCTAAATTCTTTCCGTATGAATTCACATTCTGACCTAAAAGCATCACTTCCACAACACCGTCTGCAACCAGATTTTCAATTTCATGAATAATATCTTCCGGTTTTCTGGAACGCTCTCGGCCTCTTACATAAGGTACAATGCAATAACTGCAGAAATTGTTACAGCCAAACATAATATTGACTCCACATTTAAAATCGTACTTGCGGTCAGCAGGAAGATCTTCTACAATCTCATCGGTGCCTTCCCAAATATCAATTACCATACCCTTTGTGTTTAATTTCTTTTCAATCAACTCTGCCAGTTTAAAAACATTATGGGTTCCGAAAATAATATCTACATGGCGGTAGCTTTGTTTGATCTTCTCTACCACCTGGCTTTCCTGCATCATACACCCGCAAAGTGCGATCAGCATATGGGGATTTTTTTTCTTGTACTTTTTAAGCTGTCCAAGTCTTCCATAAACACGAAGATTTGCATTTTCACGGACTGTACATGTGTTCATAATCAGGAAATCAGCATCTTCCTTTTCCGTACGAATATAACCGATGGTTTCTAAGATTCCTTCTAATTTCTCGCTGTCCTTTGCATTCATCTGACAACCAAAGCAAATGCTGCAATAAGTAAGGGGACGCCCTAATTTCTTGGAAAGTTCCGCCAATCGTATTTTCAGACGTGCCATAATTTCTTTCTGTTTTGCAGCTTCTAAGGCATTTATATTCTGTTCCGTTCTCATAGGTATCTCCTAAATCATTATTCTTGTTATGGATCCATATCCTAAAAAGCAGTCCTCACCAATATTGGTAATCTAATAAGAATATTGCCATATAACAAGATTACGTATAGTATATGGAAATGTATATACAATATCTTGTTGTGGATACAGACACGCACACATATTTACTATACATAAAAATGATTGAAAATGCAAATATAATCATGAATAAATCACAAAAATACAGTAGAAAAGGATTTTCAGAAATATATCTGAAAATCCTTTTGAAAAAATCATTCTGTAATTTCCATTTTGTCAACGGCATCTTTTAATATATCGTATCCTTTTTTGCAATAAGTTATCGTTTCTTTTACTACCGGTTCTTCTTCCTCTAGCTTTTGAATGGTGAGTTGACATTCCTTCCATGCAAGATCTGCACCATTCCTTATATCCTGCCCACCATATATGTAAAGAGAAAATAACATAATACTCACTAGCAATATGAGTACTTTCAGCTTAAAGGCCAATCGAAATCCAACCGGTGTCTCCAGGGCCTGCCGTTCTTCTATTGTTGTATATGGGTTCCCATTAAGCTTTCCCTTTCCATACACTTCATTCCGGTTCATAGCATGTTGTCTGCGCAATTGTTCTATGAGCTCCCGATATTCCTCGTTCACACCAAACACTCCACACACTTCTATATTCCATTCTATGAATAGGAGAATAAATTATTCATAACAATTAATTCTTGAAACTATGAATTGGTGCCGGAATCCGTCCACCGCGATTGATGAAGGCATCACAACTGTATTCGTTTACCTTCATAATCGGGGCATATCCTAAAAGTCCGCCAAATTGTAATGTATCCCCAGCCTTCTTGCCAACTGCCGGAATCACCCGGACAGCAGTTGTCTTCTGATTGACCATTCCAATTGCCATTTCATCTGCAATCAGACCGGATATAGTTGTCGCCTTTGTATCTCCCGGAATGGCAATCATGTCCAGACCAACGGAACATACACAGGTCATAGCCTCTAATTTCTCAATTGTAAGAGCACCACAGCTTGCAGCATCAATCATTCTCTGATCCTCTGAAACCGGAATAAATGCTCCGGAAAGACCACCAACATAGGAAGATGCCATAACGCCACCTTTCTTTACCTGATCATTTAATAGAGCAAGTGCTGCTGTTGTTCCAGGTGCACCGGCATATTCCAGACCAATCTCCTCTAAAATCTCACCCACGCTATCCCCTACCGCCGGAGTAGGTGCTAATGATAGATCGATGATTCCAAATGGAACACCAAGTCTCTTAGAAGCCTCTTTTGCAACTAGCTGACCAACACGGGTTACTTTAAAAGCAGTCTTCTTAATCGTCTCACAAAGCACCTCAAAATTCTCTCCACGAACCTGCTCTAATGCACGCTTGACAACACCTGGACCGGATACACCAACATTGATGATGCGGTCTGCTTCCGTTACTCCGTGGAACGCACCTGCCATAAACGGATTGTCATCCGGTGCATTACAAAATACAACAAATTTTGCAGGCCCGATACAATCACGGTCAGCTGTAAGCTCTGCACTTTCCTTTACAATCTCTCCCACTAATTTTACGGCATCCATATTGATACCGGTTTTTGTGGAACCGACATTTACACTACTACAGACATATTCCGTAACATTCAACGCTTCCGGAATAGAACGAATAAGCATTTCATCGTAAGGGGTCATTCCTTTCGAAACCAATGCAGAATATCCACCAATGAAATTGACACCTACTGTCTTCGCCGCTTCATCTAATGTTTTGGCAATCTCAATATAATCTTCACTGGACTTGCAGCATGCACTTCCTACCATGGCAATAGGAGTAAGAGAAATTCTTTTATTGACGATGGGAATTCCAAATTCCATCTCCAGCTCTTTTCCAACCTTTACCAGATCTTTGGCAGATGCGGTAATCTTATTGTATACCTTATCACAAGTTGTCTTTAAATCATCTGTTATGCAATCTAATAAAGAGATACCCATGGTGATGGTACGCACATCCAGGTTCTCTTCATGAATCATTGCATTTGTTTCCATTACTTCACTAATATTAATCATGTGTTTTCCCTCGTATTTTCTATAATCTATGCATCATATCAAAAATATCTTCCTGTTGCAGGGTAATGGTAACACCAATTTCATCACCAATCTGTTTTAGTTCAGAAGCAATTGTTGCAAAATCTTTGTTGGAATCCTGAATATTCACGATCATGATCATGTTAAACCAATCCTGTACAATAGTCTGTGCAATATCTAAAATATTGATCTGGTTTCCTGCAAGATACTTGCACACATTAAAAATGATACCAACCTTGTCTTTACCTACTACTGAAATTACTGTCTTTTTCATATTATATTCTCCTTTTATGTATATTTATCCCAAGTTTACCATTCGATTACAGTGGAACATTGTTCTCTATTGGCAACCATCATATTGAAGTCTCTGTAATCATTGCAATACGCATTGCCAAGTAACTCGTCTTTCACCGCTTCAAAGGCAAGCTCCGGATAATTATTTTCTTTACTCAGATGCCCTAAATATATTCCTTTAATATGATCATTCAATAACGCTCTTACAAGCTGACCACCTCGTTCATTGGATAAATGTCCCTTTTTACTTAATATCCGTTGTTTCAGCGGATATGGATAGGGACCAACCTCCAGCATCCGGACATCATGATTGGCTTCAATTAACATTGCATCTGCACCGGATAAAGAATTCACAATATGCTCATCAAAATCACCAAGATCCGTTGCAATGGATACTTTTTTCTCGTCATTCATTAATGTGTAACAGACAGGATCCGCAGCATCGTGCCAGGTACTAACAGGTTTCACCCAGATATCCCTGATCTGAAAACTCTGTTCCGGTTCAATACTATGGAACAGGCTCATATCTACCTTGCCAAGACTTTTATATTGTGCAACTGCCTCCAGTGTCTTCGGTGTTCCAAAGACCGGAATACCAAATTTGCGAAGGATAACACCAAGTCCGGCGATATGATCACTATGTTCATGAGTAATTAATATACCATCTATATCTTCTGGTTTCAACTGAAGAGTCGATAACGCTTCTACAATCTTTTTTGCGCTAACACCAACATCTACCAGGATATGAGTATGATCTGACCCAACATAGATGGAATTGCCACTGCTACCACTGTATAAACTGCATAGTCTCATTTGTAATCTCCTATTTCAAACATTCGGACATAGTATAGCACACTTTGTAGATTAGCGAAAGAAAATAATACAATATATTGATTTTACTTCTGTGTTGAAGGAAAATCTGTAAGTGTTGCATATACTCTTGGCTCCACTTTGTGTTCAAGCAACACACGAATTCCCTCCGGCATTTTATCAGCAATATCATAGGTGTTGCCGGCAATAACGGCATCTCCGGATATTACCTGTTCCACAATTGCACGCATATCCGGATATTCCGTACATTCAATTGCAATCCGTTTTTCTGCCGGAAAGAATTTAATTCTTCTGCTGATTCCTTCCTCTAAAAAAATGATATCAAATAGAATTACTTTATGACCATCTTCATCTGTTGCAGGACTCAGTTTCGCTGCAACAGCCATATATACACCACCAACCATCATTGTCTGTATATAATAGGAATTCATCCCGGCTTCTAACAGGATCCGTTCTCTTGGTTTATCCTCATTGATCTTCCGGTTACGTTCTTTAAAGAAGCAAATCTTAAGAGAATGTTCTTTTAACAGGAAAGATATATCATTTACCAAAAAGGGGCCGGAGGTATACATTCCCTGCATCATATATGGAAAAAGCTTAAATGTATCTGTATTCATATGCAGTCTCCTGCCATCTAACATCTTACACCAGCTCCATACTTTTTGACCTTTTGCGGTTTGTAGTGTCTCTTGCTTCTTGCAATAGTGAAAATAGAATAAGTCATTCCAATCCTCTTTGAGACAATATCCTTTTTGAAATGCAGATACTACCTGTAACAGATAGCGGTAATGGCGCTGTTCTTTCCACCTGTTATCCAGATGATGAAGCCGGGGATCTGTCATATATTCTATTACCTTCCTGACGAGAGTGGAATCCGGAAACATCCGGTCAGTATGTGCATTCATGGCCACCACAAGCTTTGTTTTCTCGTCTATAATGACATGTTGCCCAAACATTCCGCTCAACATAATAAGATGTGCCGGTAAATGCCATAGCTGCAATCCATACCCTGTTGCCAGATTATCTGCATCCTGGTGTATATTTACCCGTTTCATCTCTTTGATATATGAGGGGTTCATTAGTTGTTTTCCATTAAATGCACCATCATTAGCAAGAAACAGACCAATCTTAATCATTCCCTCTAAAGAAAGATGTAATCCCCATCCACCTCTCTCGATTCCCTTCGGGCAAAGTTCCCATTTAATATCTGTGATTCCAAGGGGAATGAAGAATCGATCTTTTAGATAATCCATCAGCCCCATTCCTGTTACTTTTGTCACAATGGCAGATAACATATAAGTATTCATACTGTTGTATATGAATTTATTTCCCGGTTCACATTGACAATCAGAAAGTAAAAAGGCTTTTACCCAGTCCGTTTCCGTAACTGTTGCAATCTCATTACATTTTGAACAGGAGGTCATTGTGAGTAAATGCCGGATTGTGATACGTTTTGTATATTTAGGTGTCAGAAGATTCTCGTATTCCGGGAAAAAAGAAAGTACATAGTCATCTATTTTTAGTAAATCCTCTGAAATTGCAAACATGACTGCAATGGCGGTAACAGTCTTACAGGTGGAATTTGTAATTCTCGGATGCGTGTTGGAATAAGGGAGGCGGTATTCAGAAAGAAGTAACTGTTCTCCTTTGGCTATGGCAATACCATCAAGGGCACATTCCGGACAAACCGCTAAATCCCTGATAAAATCCGCAGTTATTTTTGCATTTAAGGATAATTGTACAGAAGATTTTACCTCTAATGGTAAATAGGGTGTATCCATTAATACATGAAATTTCATCTCTTTCCCATCGGAAGGTTCATTGTCATGAAAATTATCTACAAGTTTTGAAATATAATTTATTCCTAAAAACTGTCTCGGAATGTTCATGTTATACCCCTTTCCATTATATTATTTATCTAGGCGTTTGCGAAACGCCTGTTTCTTCTGTAAACGTTGTGCAATTTGACAATATCCTCACAGGCACGCTTGCGCTGCTCTCGCCTCGCAGCGGTACTAAACTCGTGTTTCACACTCGTTAAGTACCGGCGGTCTCAAAGCACCTGCTTAGGATACTTGTCAAATCTGCACAACTCAATATACATTTTCAAGAGTTTCGCAATTGCCTAATATTATTTATCAGGTGTTGCCTTAATGATGGTTTCTTCCTCCTCGAGTTGTGAAGATTTCTTGACAATTAAAGCATCCGGCATATACCGTCCTATTCCCGTAACACTAGATGATTTTGTAATATAGTTGCCGTTATACCACATGATGGCAGAACTTCCCCCGTCCATGTTCATACCTTGATATGCTTTGTAATCCATCAGAATATTCTTACAGTCTTCCACGGTACAGCCCAGACTATAACCAACCTGACGGCCATCCACAATCAGAAAAAGAATATCTCCCCGCTTAGTCTGACCAACGGCAGTCCGCGGTTGAATTCCCATACCAAATGTTCCGTCAACAACACTCTTGCCATCCACGATCAACGCCGGCAGAAATTCTACGCCCCATTTAAAATCCTCAACAGAGCCGGTTGGATAACTGCTTACATACATACGATTATTTTTTTTCATACCACAGAAACGCCATGTTGGATCTGTGGATGGAACTCCGTATTCTACACCGTCAATAATCATAGACCCCTTTACCTGTCCACCGGTACCAACACCATCGACGTCTTTAAATCCACTGGCATTCACTACTAAAAGTGCATCGAGATCTTCACCAAAAGAACCTGCCTCCTGTCCGTAAGAGCCAATTGCCTTGGATTTTACAAGTTCAACCTGGTCAGGATTCTTTTCTATCGCGAGCTTTCCTTTAAAACCTTCGCCCTCTACAGCCATGATCAATAAATGATTCACGGTATCTATCACCAGAATATCATCTCCATTCACTGTCTTAAGTCCCAGTTCTCCATCCAGATCTTCAATCAGGATATTATCATACCCATCTTTTATAAGATTTTGATGAGCCTTCAGATAGTCCTGCACAGTGTCTGAATCCAATTCCCAATACACATCAAAGAAATCTTTCTTACCTAAATCCTCCAGTTCATCTTCCCAATGACTGTTTGCATTCATTTGTTTATCCAGATTTTCTTTACGGTTCGCCATAACCTTATCAATTACGCTTTGCGGGAAAAATAATGTTGCAAGCCATTGATGACTGTTCGTTGTCATTGCTGTTTCAATATAGATGGTTCTCCATTTTGCAATGAATGGAATATTGGAATATACAACGGTAAGATACATACCAGTCAAAATACAAAAAGCAATGCCAATCCGAATGCACCAGTCTTTCCAGGTAGCTTTCGGTTTCGCAGGTTTATCCGCTGTATGTTTTTTATCTTTTTTCCTTTGGGTAGAATCATCTTCCACCAGACTTTCCCATTCAATAATATTGTTTTCTTCTGTGTCTTTTCTCGTTTTTCCCATTTGTTCCATCCTTTAAAAGTTCAATGATTTGATGTAAAGTGTCTCAAATTGTGGCATTTGCGACAATTCATAACATTGTATCCGCTTTTTCAATTCTTCGCAGTTCTTCTCCATACGCTCTGGCTCGAATAAAAATCCAATCGCTCCCTCTAAAGATGAATTTCCCGAGATAATCGTTTTCTCTCTCAATGCATCC
>CAMEFI010000016.1 GCA_945915475.1 uncultured Clostridium sp.
CTTGTCAAATCTGCACAACTCAATATGCATTTTCAAGAGTTTCGCAATTGCCTATAATAAAAAAAGAAGAAAAGGAGATGATAAGTTTGAAAAAGACATATAACGTAGAAGTGGATTGTGCTAATTGTGCAGCAAAGATGGAAGAGGCTGTAAAGGCTACTAAAGGCGTGAAGGATGCAACCCTTAGCTTCATGACTTTGAAATTAAAGGTTGAATTTGAAGAAGGGGCCGATGTGAATGCCGTTATGCAGGATGCTCTGGCAAACTGTAAGAAGGTAGAAGATGACTGTGAGATTATCTTACCGTAGTGAATGAAGCATCTGCAGGATAAGATGTAGATTAGGAAAGTGTAGGAGGGATACCATGACATCAAAACAGAAGAAAGTATTATATCGTATCATAATAGCGACCATATGCATTGTGGCAGTATCCTTGATTTGTTCCTATTTCAGATTGAATAAATGGATAGAAATCATCCTGTATCTGATACCGTATTTTATAATCGGATATGATATCCTTAAGAAAGCAGGAAAAGGAATTGTAAACAGGCAGGTTTTTGATGAGAATTTTCTGATGGCAGTCGCAACAGTGGGTGCTATGTTACTTGGAGATTTCAAGGAAGGCGTAGCTGTTATGTTATTTTATCAGATCGGGGAGTTGTTCCAAAGCTGCGCTGTGGGAAAGAGTCGAAAAAATATTGCAGCACTTATGGATATTCGACCGGATTATGCCAATGTGATGATAGATGGGCAGATACAGCAGGTAGAACCGGATGAGGTTGAGATTGGAACAGAGATTATTGTGAATCCTGGTGAGAAAGTTCCCATTGATGGAGTGATCACAGAAGGGAACACAACACTGAATACCAGCGCATTGACGGGAGAAAGTGTACCAAGAAGCGCAAAATGCGGAGAGGAAGTTATCAGTGGATGTATTAACATGACAGGTGTGATTCGATTGAAAACCACCAGGGAATTTGGAGATTCAACGGTTTCTAAGATTCTTGATCTGGTGGAGAATTCCAGCATGAAGAAGTCCCGTTCTGAGAATTTTATTACCAAATTTGCGAGATATTACACACCGGCAGTTTGCTATAGTGCATTGGCACTTGCAGTGTTACCGCCCATTGTTTCCTTGATTCTTGGAATGTCACCGAATTATCAGATGTGGATAATCCGCGCATTGACGTTTCTTGTTATCAGTTGTCCGTGTGCTCTTGTGATTTCCATTCCCCTTAGCTTTTTTGGGGGAATCGGATGTGCATCTTCTAATGGTATTTTGGTAAAAGGATCGAATTATTTAGAAGCTTTGGCAGATACAAAGTATATGGTCTTTGATAAGACAGGAACTCTTACAAAGGGTGTGTTTGAGGTAAATGGTGTCTATCCGGAGACAGGGTATACAGACAAGGATTTGCTCTACTATGCAGCTTATGCAGAAAGTGCATCTAGTCATCCTATTAGTATCAGTTTGCGAAAGGCATATGGAGAAAAGCTTAATCTGGAACATGTCAATGGAATTAAGGAAATTGCCGGACATGGTGTGCATGCGGTTGTGGATGGCAAAGCAGTATATGCAGGTAATAGTAAATTAATGAAAGAGAATCATTTTGCCATTGCCAGGGAACATGAAGAAGGAACGGTTGTCTATGTTGCCATAGATGGAAATTATGCAGGTTGCATTACCATTGCAGATGTGATCAAGCCAACCTCAAAGGATGTAATGCAAGGACTTAAGAAGAGTGGCATTACAACGGTGATGTTAACTGGCGATACAAAGAAGACAGCGGAAGATGTTGCAGTACAGGTTGGTGTAGATATGGTGAAGAGCGAGCTACTTCCGGGAGATAAGGTCGCAGAAGTGGAAGCTTTGTTAGAGAAGAAACAAAAGAAAGAGAAACTTGCTTTTGTTGGAGATGGAATTAATGATGCTCCGGTACTTTCCCGTGCAGATATTGGAATCGCCATGGGTGCATTAGGCTCCGATGCGGCTATAGAGGCCGCAGATGTTGTTTTGATGGATGATGATCCGGCTAAAATTGCACTTGCCATGAAGATTTCAAAAAAGACTCTTCACATTGTAAAAGAAAATATTGTTTTTGCGCTTGCTGTTAAGGCAATCTGTCTTCTATTAGGCGCATTGGGTATTGCCAATATGTGGGTTGCTATCTTTGCAGATGTTGGAGTTATGGTGATTGCGGTTGTGAATGCCACTCGTGCGTTGCGAATCCAATCCTGATTTGTGATTAATCCTTTTCAAATTCGTCTATACTAGTAGGTAATTGCGAAACTATTAAAAATGTATATTAAGTTGTGTAGATTTAACAAGTATCCTAAGCAGGTGCTTTGAGACCGCCGGCACTTAACGAGTGTGAAACACGAGTTTAGTACCGCTGCGAGGCGAGAGCAGCGAGAGCGTGCCTGCGAGGATATTGTTAAATCTGCACAACGTTTATAGATTAAATAGGAGTTTCGCAATCACCAATTCGTCTATACTAGACGGGAAAGGAGTTTATATAATAATGAATTATTTAGAAATTGAACAGGTAGTAGGACGCGAAATTCTGGATTCAAGAGGAAATCCCACGGTGGAGGCAGAGGTAACGCTGATGGATGGTACGGTGGGAAGAGGTACTGCACCAAGCGGAGCATCCACCGGGGAATTTGAGGCACTTGAGTTGAGAGATGATGACAAGAAGCGCTATCTGGGAAAAGGAGTAAAGAAAGCGGTAGAGAATGTCAATACGATAATTTGTGATGCTATTACAGGAATGGATGCATCGGATATCTATGCTGTTGACAAAGCAATGATGAATGCAGATGCGACAAAGGACAAGTCGAAGCTTGGTGCGAATGCAATTCTTGCGGTGTCCATCGCAACTGCACAAGCAGCTTCTGCTGCATTGAATGTTCCGTTATATCGCTTTCTGGGCGGTATTTCCGGTAACTGTCTTCCGGTGCCCATGATGAATATTTTAAATGGCGGGGCACATGCGAAAAATTCCATAGATTTTCAGGAATTTATGATCTTACCGGTGGGTGCCTGTTGTTTCAAAGAGGCTCTTCGCATGGGAACAGAGGTATATCATAGTCTGAAAAAGGTTTTAGAAGAAAAGCAGTTATCCACAGCGGTTGGAGATGAAGGCGGATTTGCACCGGATGTCAATAGCGTGGAAGAAGTTTTAGACATTCTTACAGAGGCCGTTGAGAACGCAGGGTATGAGTGTGGCAGAGATATCTGCTTTGCACTGGATGTGGCTGCCAGCGAATGGAAACCGAAAGATGAGTCTGATATGATAGCAGCAGAGCATACCATTACAAGGCAATACCGATATCATTTACCAAAGTCGGCGAAAGACTATACATCCGATGATCTCATTGAAATGTATAAAAATATGGTGAAAAAATATCCGATTATTTCGATTGAAGATCCTCTTGATGAAGAAGACTGGGAAGGCTGGAAAAAGATTACAAAAGAGATTGGCAATCAGGTTCAATTAGTTGGAGACGATTTGTTTGTAACGAACACAGAAAGACTTGCTAAAGGTATCGAATCAGGTTGTGGAAATTCTATTTTGATCAAGTTGAATCAGATTGGTTCTGTGTCGGAAACGTTAGAGGCAATTAAAATGGCTCATAAGGCAGGTTATACAGCTATTGCTTCCCATCGTTCCGGAGAGACAGAAGATACAACCATTGCCGATCTGGCAGTAGCATTAAATACTTGTCAGATTAAAACAGGAGCACCTTGCCGAAGTGAACGGGTTGCAAAATATAATCAGTTGCTTCGAATCGAAGCGGAGCTTGGGGAGAGTGCTGTATATCCTGGAATGAAGGCATTTCACGTGAAGTAATTATGCAGGAAAGACTGAATAGTATGTGCTGTTCAGTCTTTTTTGTAATAAGCCGTTATGCAGAAATTGTGCATGCACAAATTTCTATATGACAGACAATGTTCATCAAGCCTGCTCGATTGCTTTTATGGGTTGATTGATAGGGAATGATTGGTGAATGATTATTTCAGAAAATATTGACGAATAGAAATGATACGATATAATGTACATATAGATGTTACTTGATAAATGTCAATAAGGAGGAGAAAGATGTTTAGTATTGTGAATTTTCTTATTAGTTTGATCATTGGTGCTCTTGCAGGATGGATTGCAGGTCAGATTATGCATGTAAGTGGCGGATGGCTTAAGAATATGATTCTTGGAATTGTAGGTGGAGCAGTTGGCGGATTTTTATTAGGTCTGATTGGTATTTCCGGCAGCGGGGTAATTGGTAATATTATCGTTTCTGTTATCGGTGCATGTATCCTGATTGCAGTTGCAAGAAAACTTGGATAAGAAAAGGATGGTGTGTTACCACCATCCAAATAAGCCACCTAGATAATATATGAGTCCTAAAACCCAGCTTGTGAAGATACCATATAGAATGACCGGACCGGCAATGGTGAAGATCTTTACACCGATACCGAATACCTGGCCTTCCTTTTGGTATTCAATGGCGGGTGCGGCAACCGAATTTGCAAATCCGGTAATGGGAACCAGAGCACCGGCACCGCCTAGCCGGGCAATGTGCCCATAGGCATTGAAACCGGTAAGAATCACACTTGTCAATACAAGGATCATGGATTCATAACTTGCGGCGTCGTCTTCCGGAAGTCCTAAGGTGCTCTTAAAAAATGCGAATATACATTCTCCAATTACACAGATGAGTCCGCCAACCCAGAAAGCATTGAAACAATTCTTCCATACGCTGTATGTCGGCGTAATCTGCTCCACATATTCATTATATTCTTCATTACTTATTTTCTGTTTCAAACGAATCCCTCCTAACTAATTCTACTACCTAGTATGTCATGGTTGCTTCTTTTTATGCATCCTATAAGAATGCTAATGGAGAAAAGAAAGCACAAAAAGGATAGTTATAACATATCAATGATAAGATATTGGACAAGCAGGGCAATTCCTTTGCCGAGAGCAAGGAAGAAGATGACTAAGGATATGCGCTTTTGTGTATGGGTAATCTTTGCATAGGTGGGAATTACGTTAAGTACCTCAGAAAGACCACCAATAAGGAATCCGGTGTAGATCCCTCCAAATAAACCTAAGAGGATAAGCAGGAAGATACCCAGACAAGGAACAGGCAGGGTGGGAGAACCGGAGAGTGGTGACGTTACAAAAAATTGTAACAGGGTAGCTACAAGAATTCCGATAATCAGACAGTTTTCGTAAAGTATACATTGTTTTGCGGTTTTTGTTTTGGCAGCCACTTTGGGAAAAATGCCAAGCATTGCGATAAACGCCACATAGGCCGCTGCCGTTACAAATCCCGCAGACAGACCACAGATCATAAGAAAAAAATATGAAATAAGGGACATAGGAAGCTCCTTTCGTTGGTATATATTATTAGGATTAGGCAATTGCGAAACTCTTGAAATTGCACAACGTTTATAGAAGAAACAGGCGTTTCACAAACGCCTAGTATATATTATGGTTCTGTAATATCTATATTTTCACCACGACGGCTGACATCTTTGATAATGGTGGTGCTGATGTCCTTTTCATAAAGACGCATCTGAATCTCCAAAGGAGTTGGTGTATTGGATATTTTTTTACTCCCTAGATGGTTAAAAAAGAGCAGCATGCCGATGGTGAGACCGATTGCATAGAAAATGGCAATCCATAGAACACCACTTTTTGCATTTCCAAGAAAAAGCATGGAGAGGTAGGTAAACAGTTCTTTTGCACCAACATCCGTATTGTATGCCATGATGGCATAGCCTCCTCCAAAGAAAGCAACCATACAGATAAAGATAGTAAATAATATTTCTTTTTGTTTTTTGTGTCGTGCCGGAGGTTCGTAAGCTAAGATGAAATCCCCTTCCCCAAGATTTTCTATGCTGGCATCCGGATAATGTTTAAATATGAGTTCCATTACTTTTAACACGGAGACTACAATTTGTGACTCTTTATCTTGAGGAAATCTATAGAAGAAAAGGTGATCCAGTGTGTGTTTGATCTTGCTGTCTGTACAGTAGATGGTAAGAAAATCACCAAGTGTTACCTCTGGCTTTGTGATGTCGATGCATTGTGGTGCTTTGATGTAGATAGTTTGCTGCATATAATCCGTTTCCTTTCCGTATATGTTTGTATTGTCTGTCCGGCATTGTTTTTAGTGTAGACATATTAAAAAAATATATACCGGTTTTCGTATATTGTGGATTCGGCAACTACAAGAATAAAAGAATTGAAAAAAAATATGCCGCTATGCTATAATAAATACGGTATTATATGGTGATACCGAATGAAGATAAGTGGAGGTATTTTATGAAAAAGATGAAGAGATTAAGCTCATTATTTGTATTGGCTTTTGCAGTTATATTTACATTCCATGCAAAAGTGAATGCACAAACTCCTGGATATGAGATTATCCAGACCGCACAGACACAGGATTCTGTAACAGTGAATTGGGAAAAGGCATTGACTTATTTATCTGATGGTTATGTTATGACAAGTCAGACGGTTTCCATCTATGAGTATAATTATCCGGATAATGTTCTGGTTGCAACGGTTCCGATTCCTAATGTGACAGACAGATCTTATACCTTTGGTGGGTTAAAACCGGGCACAGATTATTATGTGACATATCAATATACATATCAAAGACCATCGGGCACTACCGGTGATGATAATGCCAGCGATCATGTGTATACCCTTCCTGGTAAAGTAACGAATGTCAGACAGGATAAGTGGTGGTATTGGGCACTTAACTGTGATACTGTGTGGGATGAGCAGAATGGCGTAGATGGTTATGAATATGTTGTAAAAGATGAAAAGGGAAAGGATATTGATTCCGGTTCACAAACATATGGTAATAAGCATACCTTTAAGGTAAAGAACAATATGGTGTATAATATTGTTGTCAGAGCGTATACCGATATTAATGGACAGAGATTTTATGGTGACTGGAGCGATAAGGCATACTGTTTTACACAGCCTATGGTGAACAAAGTCTCCTATGGCAGCAAGGGAATGACCATTAAGTGGGATAAGATCAAAGGCTGTAACAAATATACAGTATATGCATCCACGAAAGAGAAGAAGGGTTACAAAAAGGTTAAGACCATTAAAGCTTCTAAGAATTCTCTTACAATCAGTAAAATTAAGGGAAAGAAGGTTTCTAAGAATAAGACCTATTATATCTATATTGTAGGCGAGAAGAAGATTGGAGGCCGCATTTGCAATAGTGGAAGACACTATACACAGACGATTAAAGGAACTAGTGTAGGAACGAACTGGACATTCTAATCCTATATAGATTTCCGAATCAGCATCTGTCTTTTGTTTATATTGTTGGAATCACATTATGAACATAGAGACAGGTGCTTTTTTTTGCTTTTAAACACTCCATTATGGATGTGCAGGGGACTCTTTGTCAGGATAAATATTCTTGCGTTCGTGCATTGTGAATTACTGTTTTTTATGATACAATACTATGTCGGCGTGAGAAGTGAAAAGGATAATGTAGATAATAACGATTTCGATAAACAGGTATAGGGGGTAAAGTATGGATTGGAGAAGATTCATTCAGTTATTAAAGAATCATGTGGTGTTCTTGCAGACGCATAATTTTCCGGATCCGGATGCATTGGCGGCGGCTTATGGAATGCAGGTATTCCTGAAAGCAAATGGTGTGGAAGCTACCATATGTTATGCAGGCAGGATAGAGAAGAACAGTACCAGGCGCATGATGGAGGAGTTTGGAATTGAGGCTGTTCACATTGATGACATTCCACAGATGGCAGAGGAAGACTACATTGTAACGGTAGATGCACAAAAATATAATTCTAATATTACAGATTTTCCGGGAGATGAGGTGGCATGTATTGATCATCATCCCACAATGATTCCCTGTGCTTATGAGTATAGTGATATCCGGATCTGTGGGGCCTGCTGTTCTATTGTGACGGATTATTTTATTCAAAGTGATACCACGATGGATAGCAATACAGCTACTGCGCTTTTATATGGTATGAAAATGGATACTGATTCCTTTAACCGGGGTGTGACGGATTTTGACATTGCCATGTTTGGATATCTGCACAAAATAGCGGATAACCAGAAAATTAATTCCATGTACAATAATAATATGGAGATAGAAGATCTTCATGCTTATGGTGAGGCAATTCGGAATATTCAGATTTATGAAAATATTGGATTTGCGAGGATTGGATTTGACTGCCCGGACGCATTGATTGCCATGATCTCAGATTTTATTTTAGGTTTGGATGTGGTAGAGCTTGCAGTTGTATATGCAGTCCGGAATGGAGGCTATAAGTTTTCCGTGCGGAATGAAACAGCGATTTATCATGCGGGCACTATTACACAAAAGGCGTTAAATGGTCTTGGTGGCGGTGGAGGACATTTTACTATGGCTGGTGGTGTCATCACAAAAGAGGGAATGAAAATGCTTGGCGATAATCCGAATTTTGCCATTCGGAAACGCTTTTTGGATGCTATACATGAAGAGGTATTAAAGGAAGGATAAGGAAATGGATAAACAGAGAATTGTTGTAAAAGTAGGGACATCTACACTGACAAGGGAGAATGGTGCGTTAGATTTCCGTACCATTGATAAATTAGCACAGGTACTGTCTGCACTACATAATGAGGGGAATCAGGTGATTCTGGTATCTTCAGGAGCTATTGCAGTGGGTGTGAATAAGATGCGGCTACCCATGAAACCAAAGGATGTTTGTATGAAACAGGCGGCTGCGGCAGTGGGACAATGTGAGTTGATGCATATTTATGACAAGTGTTTTGGTGAATATGGCAATATTGTGGGACAGATTCTGCTTACGGCAGAGGATATTGCTGTTAAGAGCAAAAGGAGAAATCTGGTTAATACCTTTGCGGCATTGTTGGAAAGTGGTATGATTCCGGTGGTAAACGAGAACGATTCTGTCAGCCATGCAGAGATTGAATCAGAGAAGAAAGTGTTTGGTGATAATGATATGCTGTCTGCCATTGTGGCGAATCTTTGTGAGGCGGACACTTTGATCATTTTATCAGATATTGAGGGATTATATGATAGTAATCCCCATGAGAATCCTGATGCAAAGTTGATACATGAGGTGGCAGACATCAATGATGATGTGAAAAGCTTAGGAAGTGGTTCCGGTTCTAATCGTGGAACCGGTGGAATGGTAACGAAGCTGGAGGCTGCTGAATATGCAGTGACACATGGGATGGATATGTATATTGCTCATGGCTCTGATCCGGAGAATCTTTACCGGATTTTGGAGGGAGAGGCAGTGGGAACACATTTTATAAAGAAGTACGAATTGTAAGAAGGAATGGAAATGGATTATAGAACAGTTTCATATTATCAGGAGTTTCATTGTATTGGGGGGATTTGTGAAGATTCCTGTTGCGAAAATTGGGAGATTGATTTAGATGATGCCTCTTTGAAACAATATATGAAACAGGGAGGTGCCTTTGGAAAACGTCTGAAAGATAATACACGGATAAAGGATAAGCAATTTATTTTGAATGGAACCAGGTGCCCGTTTTTAAATGATGACAATCTGTGTGATATCTATATTGAGATGGGAGAACAGTGTCTTTGTGAGACGTGCACTAATTTTCCACGGCATGTAGAAGAGTTTGATGATCTGAAAGAAGTCAGTCTTACTATGTCCTGTCCTGAGGCAAGCCGGATTATGCTGGCAAAGAAGGATAAAATGACCTTTGTTTGCAGAAAAGGACAGGATGAAGAGTATGGATTGAAACATTTAGAACCGGTGAAATCCCTTGCTTTCTGGAAAAAGCCAACGGTGAATAAGCTTGACAAACCACTGTTTGACATTTTATTTGATGCAAGACAGCTTTTGTATGATATCTTACAGGACAGAAGCGAACCTATTGCAAAAAGAGCTGCCACGGCGTTGGTTTTTGCCTATGAGATTCAGGATTTTATAGATGGTAAGGAATATGATAAGATTCCACCGAAGATGGAGGATTACCGTAAACCGGAAAAGAAGATATTATTGGAGAAATATTATGCCAAACATGAGAAGAAGGTTGCTGAAAAAGAAGAATGGATGCGACAGATTTTGAATATGTTTGAAGGGTTGGAGACCATCAAGGAAGAATGGACGGGATTGCTGTCTGATGGAATGAAGATTATGCACGGAGAAGGGGAACTGGCTGGAATATTGTTATCCGCAGGCCTTTTAGATGAATCGGAGAAGGAAGAGGAAGAATCCAGCAGTTTTCTTCGAAATTATGCAATTTCCTATCAGCAGTTCCTGGATTATTACCAGGAAAAAGAATATGAATATGAACATATTCTGGTATATTATATATTTAATTATTTTTTAGGAGCATCTTATGATCATGATGTATTTACAAAGGTAAAGTTTGCGGTAATATCCTATTTGGTAATACTGGAGTTAGACGTTGCAGTATGGCTCAAACAGCAAAAGGAATTTTTATATGAAGATCAGGTAAAAGTAGCACATGCATATTCGAAGGAGGTGGAACATTCTTATAATAATTTCGAATCTCTTCAATTAGTGCTTTCTGCACATCCTATTCTGGATGTAGAACATATTCTGATTGGATTATTGTCGTAAAAATGAGATAAAAAGGAATATTTGAAGGAATGATGAATAGAATGAAAAAAGACGCAAAGAGAAAAAAGTTAGAAATGGCACTGTTTTTCAGACGGGCAAGCAGGGAAATTAAAGAGAGAAAAGGGATATTCGTAGTATATCTTCTGTTGAGATTATCGGTTATTCTGGTATTGGTGGCACAGTGCTTTAACCATAATTATGAAAATGTTTTTTTATGTATCTTAACATTGGTGTTGTTCACATTGCCTACCTTTATTGAGAAGAAGTTACGGATACGCTTCCCGGATACCATGGAGATTATTATACTCCTATTTATCTATTCTGCAGAGATCTTAGGAGAGATACACTCCATGTATACCCGAATACCATTGTGGGACACCATACTGCATACAATGAATGGATTCCTGGTGGCAGCTGTGGGATTCTGTCTCATTGATTTATTGAACCGGAATGAGAAGTTCACGTTCAAATTGTCGCCACTTTATCTTGCAGTGGTTGCATTTTGTTTCTCTATGACCATAGGTGTGTTGTGGGAATTTTTCGAATATTCCATGGATAATTTTTTGTTAATGGATATGCAAAAGGATACAGTAGTGAACAGGATTTCTTCTGTGACATTAGATCCTGAAGGCCTGAATCATACGGTGGTGATAAAGGATATTGAGGGGGTTGTTCTGAAGACGGCAGAGGGAGATGTGGAATTGCCGGTGGAAGGCTATCTTGATATCGGATTACAGGATACCATGGAGGATCTTTTTGTCAACTTTATTGGTGCAGTAGTATTCTCAGTAATTGGATTTTTCTATGTGAAGAGGAAAGGAAAAGGGAAGATTGCGAAACGATTCATACCCGAGGTGTATGAGTAGTTGACAAGGACAGATTCCTGCGATATAATGATGTGGATTTTGAGAGAATCCGAAAATGGCAATGACGAAGAGAAGTAGTATCCGTTATCGTTCCCAGTGAGTGAAGGACAGTGAGAACTTCGCAAAGTGAATGGATATGAATAACACTTTAACAGCTGCAATCTGAACGTATTTTTAGAATATCAGTAGGTGCGACGTAGGTTGGACGTAACACAACAAGGTTTTGTAGAAACCGGTAAGAGACTGCATGTGCAGTAATTCAGGTGGTACCGCGGACATAGATAACTGTTCGTCCTGAACGGAATACGTTTAGGATGGGCAGTTTTTTACTTTATTAGGAAACTTCATAGGATAAGATATTTTATTTTATACATAATAAAGGAAAGAAAAGGAGAGAGAGATGAACACAGATAACATTTATCGTAACCGGACCCTTGATCAGATTGGTGAGGGAGATGTTGGGACAACTTTACGTGTTGCCGGATGGATTGAAAATATCCGTGACCATGGTGGCGTGTCATTTATTGATTTGAGAGATATGTACGGTGTGCTGCAGGTGGTTATGAGAGATACTACTTTGTTGGATGGTTTGAATAAGGAAGATTGTATTTCCATCGAAGGTGTGATGGAACATCGTGATGAGGAGACTTATAATCCGAAGATTCCTACCGGAACTGTGGAGTTAGAAGCTAAGAAGGTGGAGATACTTGGTAAGGTATATCGTCAGCTTCCATTTGAAATTATGACTTCCAAAGAGACCAGAGAAGATGTTCGGTTGAAATATCGTTATCTGGATATGCGGAACACGAAGGTGAAAGACAATATGGTATTTCGTTCTAAGGTAATCAGCTTCCTGAGACAGAAAATGACAGATATAGGATTTTTGGAGATGCAGACTCCGATTCTTTGTGCATCTTCTCCGGAGGGGGCAAGAGATTATATTGTGCCTTCCCGTAAGTTTAAGGGTAAATTCTATGCGCTTCCTCAGGCACCACAGCAGTACAAGCAGTTATTGATGGTTTCCGGAATTGATAAGTATTTCCAGATTGCACCGTGTTTCCGTGATGAGGATGCGAGAGCGGACCGCAGCCCGGGAGAGTTCTATCAGCTTGATTTTGAGATGGCATTTGCAACACAGGAAGATGTATTCAAAGTTGGCGAGGAAGTATTATCGGAGACTTTTGCAAAGTTTGCACCGGAGGGAGCACAGATTACACAGACCCCATTCCCGATTATCAGTTATAAGGAAGCAATGCTTACTTACGGTACAGATAAACCGGACCTTCGGAATCCACTTCGTATTATTGATGTGACAGAGTTCTTCTCAAGATGTACGTTTAAGCCATTCCATGATAAGACGGTTCGGGCCATCAATGTACATGCAAAGCTTACAAAGGGACAGCATGAGAAATTACTGAAATATGCACAGTCCATCGGAATGGGTGGACTTGGTTATCTTGAAGTGTTAGAAGATATGAGTTATAAGGGACCGATTGACAAGTTCATTCCGGATGATATGAAAGAGGAGATACGTGAGCTTGCCGGATTGCAGGCTGGCGATACCATTTTCTTCATTGCGGATGTGGAAGAACTTGCAGCATCCTATGCCGGACAGCTTCGTACAGAGATTGCAACCCGTTTGGATCTGATTGAGAAGAATGCGTATCGCTTCTGTTATATTAATGATTTTCCGATGTATGAGTATGATAAGGAGAGTAAGAAGATTATCTTTACGCATAATCCGTTCTCTATGCCACAGGGTGGACTTGATGCATTGAAGGATAAGAATCCATTAGATATTCTTGCATACCAGTATGATATTGTATGTAATGGTGTGGAGCTATCCTCCGGTGCAGTTCGTAACCATAATTTAGATATTATGGTGAAAGCGTTTGAAATTGCAGGATATACAGAAGATGATTTGAAGGAGAAATTTGGAGCGCTTTACAATGCGTTCCAGTTTGGTGCACCACCACATGCAGGTATGGCACCGGGTGTTGATCGTATGATCATGCTTCTTCGCAATGAGGAGAATATCCGTGAGGTTATTCCGTTCCCTATGAATGGTAATGCACAGGATCTGATGTGCGGCGCACCGGGAGAGGTGACCGAGCAGCAACTTCGAGAAGTACACATTAAGGTAAGACAGTAACAAAAGAAGAAAAAATGAGATACAAGGAAGTATTGGAGACAGTCTTCCTTGTATTTTTTTCAATTACCTGTTGAATAATTAGGCGTTTGCGAAACGCCTGTTTCTTCTATAAACGTTGTGCAATTGGACAATATCCTCACAGGCACGCTTGCGCTGCTCGCGCCTCGCAGCGGTACTAAACTCGTGCTTCACACTCGTTAAGTACCGGCGGTCTCAAAGCACCTGCTTAGGATACTTGTCAAATCTGCACAACTCAATATACATTTTCAAGAGTTTCGCAATTACCTATATTAAATAATATGGAAAAGGAGAGGAATATGGAGCTTGCAAAAAAGATACAAGGAAAGAACGTAATTATGCTAACATTGGCAGGTATCATTAATGCTTTTGGGGTGACGATATTTCTGACACCGGTTAGATTGTATGATAGTGGAATTTCCGGAACATCTATGTTGTTGTCGCAGGTTACGCCAGATTATTTATCGTTGTCGGTATTTTTACTGTTATTAAATATTCCGGTATTTTTATATGGATTGAAGAAACAGGGAATATTGTTTACATTATATGCAATCTATACCGTTTTTATATATTCTCTAATGGCATGGATGATTACCGATGTATTGCCGGTTGATGTCAGTATGGCTTCGCCTCTTGCAGGGACAGATTTGTTATTATGTGCATTGTTTGGAGGAGTGATCTCCGGTGCAGGAAGCGGACTTGCCATTCGTTTTGGTGGAGCTATGGACGGAATAGAGGTTTTAGCGGTTATTTTTGCAAAGCGGATAGGGCTAACGGTGGGAACGTTTGTCATGGCATATAATGTAGTACTTTATGTGATATGCGGAATTGTCATTGAAAGCTGGATTTTGCCCTTATATTCCATTGTAACCTATGCTGCCGCATTAAAAACAGTGGATTTTATTGTGGATGGCTTTGATCGCGCAAAATGTGCTATGATCGTCACAACAAAACCAACCTTAATATGCAATGCGCTTTCTGCCGAATTTGAAAGTGGAATGACTTGGATTGATGCAAGAGGTGGATATTCCAATACGCCAAAAACCATGATATATTTTGTGCTGAACCGTTTTCAGATAACAAAAATGCGTCAGATTGTCCATGAGATTGATCCGAAAGCGTATATTACCCTTAGTGAAGTGGCAGATGTATTTTCGGCGAATCAGAAAGAATAGAGAGAAAGATGATTTTACATAGATTTAACATAGATTTTACCGGCAGACGCTAGTTGAAATATTATCTTATCCCTTACATTAAATGTGTGAAAAAGAGGAATTAATAAATTAAGTATTATGTGAAAGAAAACACATAGAAAATGTGAGAGGTAGTAAGATGAATAGTACATTTATGACGTTATTTGGCTTGTTAGGTGGTTTGGCATTATTTCTGTTTGGAATGGAAATGATGAGCGATGGATTGCAAAAGGCAGCGGGAGAACGGATGCGATATATTTTGGGGCTGCTTACGAGAAATCCGATTATGGGTGTGCTTGCAGGTACACTTGTAACAGCGGTATTACAAAGTAGTAGTGCCACAACAGTTATGGTTATTGGTTTTGTAAGTGCAGGTCTTATGACGTTACCACAGGCGATATCTATTATTCTGGGTGCCAATATTGGAACAACGATAACGGCGCAGATTATAGCATTTGATATTAGTGATTATATATATCCCATCATATTTATCGGCTTTTTCATTGGTTTTCTTGCGAAGAAAGAGATCATTAAGAATATTGGAAACACAATACTGGGATTTGGTATTTTATTCATAGGAATTGAGACGATGGGGACGACAATGAAACCGTTGGCGTCCAGTCCGTTTTTTTTGGATATGATTGGAAAAGTTGCAGATATTCCGGTTCTTGGTCTTTTGCTGGGAGCAGGAATCACATTAGTGGTGCAGAGTTCTTCAGCTGTAATTGCAGTACTTCAGAATTTTGCGGCACAGGCAGGTCCGGATGGAGTTTCCTCTATCCTTGGATTGGCCGGAGCCATACCAATTCTTTTGGGAAGTAATATTGGAACGACCATTACAGCCTTACTGGCCTGTATTGGACAGAATCGGGATGCAAAACGTACAGCGATTGCGCATACGGTTTTCAATGTTACAGGATCTGTTTTGTTTATGTTTATCATTCCGTGGTATGCCAAATTAGTTACAATAATATCACCGAAGGGAAACGAAGTGGATGTGATATCAAGACAGATTGCCAATGCGCATACAGGATTCAATGTTGTGAATACCATTATCTGGATTCCACTGATCTGGCTGATGGTGAAGATTGTGATGTGGATTTTGCCAGATAAGGACAGGGAAGAAAAAGAAGAGACAAGATTTTTGGATGTTAATGTAGTAAACCAGCCGGTAGTTGCTTTGCATCTGGTATCAAAGGAGATTATCTATTATGCAATGCAGATGGAAAAGTTCTTAGGAGAGATAAAACAAGCAATGTTAGAAGGCGGTTTGGAATTATTAGATCAGGCAGATATGCGTTTGGAAAAAGTAAAGAGTACACATGAAGATATCTATAATTATCTGTTGAGTCTGTTTGCCGGCGGTGCCATGAATGAAGATCAGTCGGCACATGCCATGGAGATTATGTATATGGTGGAGGATTTGGAACGAATCAGCCGTTGTATGGAGGAATTGTTGTCGATTACGCGCGAGAAGACCATGAAGAATTTTCATTTCTCAAAGAGGGCAATGGAAGAGATTGAAGAAAGCTTTGATGTAATCACATCCATGTATATGGAGTCGGTTCATTTGATTATGTATGGTGATAAGGAAGCAGTATCAGATGTGGAGCGTTATATGAAACGAATTGCAAAATTGGAGAAAAATGTCCGCAAGAATCATAAGAAGCGCATCAAAGAAGGTAACTGTCGCCCGGAGTTTACGAATATTTTTGCAAATATTTTCCATAGTATGGAGCGGATTGGGGAGAATTGCAGCAATATTAAAGATTCCGTTGCGGATGATATGTATCTAAAATATCTGCCGGAGATGGATACCAATAGGATTATAGTACCGGAAATATAGAATATGAAAAATTGAATAATCCCATGTGATGTTAAGAAAAAATATACATCACAATGAAAACGACGGCAAGGAGAAGCAATAAAATAAAATGTTGACCTAATACAATGCTGGTAATCCATGTAATCAGCAAAAGAGTAATTAGTATCAGCATGCTGATTCGAAACAGTATGAGTAATTTGTGTTGTCTGGTTGTGACTGCGGCAAAATATGCCATCAGCATACAGGCAGCCACGATCATAATTAATATTAGTAATCCTTTCATACCTTCACCTCTTTCCATATTATAACACAAAACATTTGTTCTCACTAGTCCCTTTTCTGCATAGATTTTAGTTTGTTTTTTGTGGAGAAGGGCACTTGACAGTCTGTGGAAATTGTGCCACAGTTAGTATTGTGTGTTTTGTGGCTCCTGATAGAGGAGGATATAATAAGTCAGAATGAGTGGAGGCAAAAGAGAATGAATAAAGATTTGACGGTTGGGAAACCGGAGACAGTTCTCTGGAAGTTCTGTCTTCCTTTGTTTGGAAGTGTGATTTTTCAACAGTTATACAATATTGCAGACAGTCTGGTGGCAGGCAAGTTTGTTGGAGAAAATGCATTAGCAGCGGTGGGAAACAGTTATGAGATTACGTTGATTTTCATTGCGTTTGCGTTTGGTTGTAATATTGGTTGTTCGGTTATCGTATCGCAGTTGTTCGGTGCAAAACAGTATGGTGAAATGAAAACAGCAGTCTATACAACATTGATTGCAAGTGCCTTTTTGTGTCTGATTCTGATGGTGTTTGGTATTACAATGGGGGGGACATTACTACAGGTAATTCATACACCGGATAATATTATGCAGGATTCTAAGTTGTATCTGGATATTTATATATGGGGATTTCCTTTTTTGCTATTTTATAATATTGCTACCGGAATTTTCTCAGCGTTAGGAGATTCTAAAACACCTTTCATTTTCCTTGCTGTTTCTTCTACAACGAATATATTGGTGGATATCTGGTTTGTAAAAGCTTTTAAGATGGGGGTGGCAGGTGTTGCATGGGCAACCTTTCTTTGCCAGGGTATCAGTTGTATTCTTGCAATGGTGGTTGTCTTTAGAAGGTTTTATAAGATTAAGTCTGAGGAAAAGACGATAGTATTTTCCTGGCCTGTTCTTGGAAAGATTGCGGGAATAGCAGTTCCTAGTATTTTGCAGCAAAGCTTTATTTCTGTGGGAAACATTATTATTCAAGGCGTTATCAATGGATTTGGAGCTGGTGTGATTGCAGGTTATTCTGCATCGGTCAAATTGAATAATCTTGTGATCACATCTTTTACTACGTTGGGAAATGGTATCTCTAACTTTACGGCTCAGAATATTGGGGCAGGGAAACTATCAAGAGTAAAAGATGGCTTCAAGGCAGGCGTCAAAATGGTATGGATGTTAAGTGTTCCTTTTATACTGTTATATGTGACGGCAGGACAATATCTGGTAACGTTTTTTGTTGACAAACCATCTGCAGATGCACTGAATACAGGTATTATATTCCTTCGGATCCTGGCGCCATTTTACTTTGTGATATCCGTGAAACTGGTGGCAGATGGAATTTTACGAGGTGCAGGACGGATGAGACAGTTCATGGTTGGAACCTTTACGGATCTGATCCTACGTGTGGTACTTGCAGTTGTACTGGCTGGAATGTTTGGATCCATTGGAATCTGGTGTGCATGGCCGATGGGATGGGGTATTTCTATGTGTATCTCCGTATATTTTTACAGGCGTGGACCATGGAAGAAGCAGGAAAGGTGAGTTGCAGATATGTTTGAGATGCTAGAAAAGAACATAGTGGATATGATTGAGGAACAGCAGTTGAAACTGGGGTATCTGGCAGAAACGGTACGGCTCTATTATCCACTTAGTTCTCTGAACAGATTTGTGGGAAGAGATTGTACGGAAGCAGAGATGGAAAAATGCCTTAATGAATTTGCTGTAGAGGTTAGAGGAAGATTAGGACAACTACAGGTATCAAACAGGGGAAAACGGTTCTGTATTGCAATTCCGCCGGAAGGGGCAGCATATGTTCATGAACATATGGATACACATGGTTTTCTGGCAAGCTTTGTTGAAGTTATAGGAACACATGGGACTACATTGGAGGAGGTTTTGTCGGTTTTTCGGGCATATTCTGATGGTGTGCATATAGAAAAAGTGGATAACAATGAATTTGATTATCTGGTATATTTTGAGAATGGGATCCCGGATGATTACCGATATTGTATTACAGAGGAAGGAAACCATATCATTTATCACAGATATACTAGAGAAGATTATGAGGAATTTGGATTCTGACAGAAAGATGGGAGGAGCAAATGAAGATTTTGTGGATAACTGCCCTTGGTGTTGGGGGTGCAACAATTGTGGGTTCAATGATTGGTTTTTTCTTTCACGATGTATCCCATAAAGTAAATGATATGATATTGAGTTTTGCGGCAGGTATTATGTTGGCGGCTGCTGTAATCGGATTAATTTTACCGGCTATGGATTTGGTACAAAGGGGGGAAATGTGGTTGCCGGTTGCCGGGATTTTTGGAGGTGCGCTGTTCCTAAATGCAATGGATAGACTGACCCCGCATTTGCATAAATTATCCGGGGTGGATATGGAGAAACATGAACATAATAAAAATCTGGATGGAGCTCTATTATTCATGCTTGCAGTGGCCATCCATAACCTGCCGGAGGGAATGGCAGCGGGAGTTGGTTTCGCGGGAGAAAATACCAAAGCAGCAATGACAGTTGCGGTGGGAATTGCATTACAGAATATTCCGGAAGGTATTATTACGGTATCTCCGCTTATTATGGCCGGAGTGAAGCGGAAACGGGCATTTTTTCTTGGCACAGTGACAGCAATGATCGAAGTGCTGGGAACTGTTGTCGGATATTCATTAGCGGGAATATCGCAAAAGATTCTTCCACTTGCACTGGCATTTGCCGGTGGAACCATGCTTTATATTATCAGTGATGAAATGATACCGGAAACCCATAGTCATGGCTATGAAAGGGTAGCAACTTATTCGTTACTTTTGGGACTCGTACTGATGCTTGTTATGGATGCGGTTATGTAAGAAGTTATGTTGGAAGGGCCATCCGAAAGGATTGTGTTTTTTCCAATTTTTATCCTTTACTCCTTGATTAAATGATAATAATATGATAAATTAGATAAAGAACAAATGTTCGGAACTCATGTTTGTAAGGAATTTTTTCAAAGGAGCAGGGATATGACAATAATTGATAGTTTATCATTAGAGGAAAAGCTTAGGATTCTTGCAGATGGAGCCAAGTATGATGTGGCTTGCACTTCAAGTGGAGTAGAACGGAAGGGAAAGACTGGAGTTACCGGTAATACAGAAGCGTGCGGAATATGTCACAGTTTTGCTGCGGATGGAAGATGTGTATCTCTTTTGAAGATTTTATATACCAATGAGTGTATCTATGACTGCAGATACTGTGTGAATCGGAAGTCAAATGATACATTACGGACATCCTTTACACCGGAAGAAGTGTGTGAATTGACTATGCAGTTTTATCGCAGGAATTATATTGAAGGATTGTTTTTAAGTTCAGGGATAAGGAAGAATCCAACACAGACTATGGAAGAGATATATACTGCATTAAGGATGCTTCGGGAAGAGTATCATTTTAATGGGTACATACATGTGAAGGCAATTCCGGGAGCAGCACCTGAAGTGATTGAGATGGTGGGTTATTTAGCAGACCGTATGAGTACGAATATAGAGCTTCCAACAACGGAAGGGCTACGGGAATTGGCACCTAATAAGACACGGAAGAATATATTATCTCCTATCAGGCAGATTCAGAACCGAATTGGGGAGGGACATAGTGGAATTCATCGGATTGGAAGCAACCGGCAGGATTTTATGCTGCATAATGAGAGTACGTATTCTCTGATGGAGAAGCAGACGAATTCTCTTGTGGTTCCGCCGAAGAATCGGAAGAACTTTGTTCCGGCAGGGCAGAGTACACAAATGATTGTGGGAGCAACGCCGGAGAATGATTATCAGATTTTGTCCGTTGCACAGGCACTTTATAGACAATTTGATTTGAAGAGAGTATTTTATTCTGCATATATAGCGCTGAACGATGATAGTAAGCTGCCTGCGGTTGGAACAAAACCACCGGTGCTACGGGAACATCGACTATACCAGGCGGATTGGCTGTTGCGGTTTTATGGATTTGAAGCGGAGGAATTATTGACAGAAGATCGACCGAATTTTAATGTGTATTTAGATCCGAAATGTGAGTGGGCATTGAGGCATCTGGAGTTGTTTCCTGTGGAGATTAATAAGGCATCTTATGCCATGTTATTGCGTGTTCCGGGGATTGGCGTCAAGTCTGCAAGAAGAATTGTGATGGCAAGACGTAGTATCAATTTAACATTTGAGAGTCTGAAACGAATAGGTGTTGTATTGAAGAGAGCACATTATTTTGTCACCTGTGGTGGAAAGATGATGTACCATACAAAGATAGATGAGGATTATATTACCAGGCATATTTTGGAATTGGATCATAAGAAGAATTGGGAACTGGAGTATGATGTGGCGTTCCGGCAACTCAGTCTTTTTGATGAT
This sequence comes from uncultured Clostridium sp., assembly GCA_945915475.1. GTDB lineage: Bacteria > Bacillota > Clostridia > Lachnospirales > Lachnospiraceae > CAG-590. The sequence continues at coordinate 21,346 of CAMEFI010000016.1, forward strand.
ATGGGGTTGAAGAGGCAGGCATAGTCAGCAATTTGTTTGTGAAAGGAAGAAAGAAGTCATGGAGAATTGTGTTGTATACTTGTGTGAAGATACACCGGATGGCATTTTTACTGCTATATATGATGCATGGTCGGCGAGAATTCCGGATGAACGGCTTGGAATCCGTGTGGATAAGAATGATACATTGCAGTTCTTTACAGATTATGTTCGTGTGCAGGCAGACGCAGAGAAGGCGGTGAAGGTTGCAAGGTCGGTCAGTACCAAGATTGGATGGGAAGCATATGATATGATATACAAAGCGGCCCTTTCCTATGAAGATGATAAGGTAGATGTGATATATCATTTTCTGAAGATGGGTTTTCATTACGGGGCGGACGTTGTAAATATGCATGGATCGGATGTGGTTTGCAGGATATTTGAGTTGAGCAGAAATGTATCCAATGAAGCTCATCTGTTTCGTGAATTTATTCGTTTTCAGGAGTCAAAAGAGGGAGTGCTGATTGCCCGTATCAAGCCTAAGAATCAAATACTCCCCATGGTTGCGGAACATTTTTCAGATCGTTTTCCGGGAGAGAATTTTGTCATATTAGATGAGATACATAATATGGGATTATTTCATGAAAGTAACAGACAATGGTATCTTTCCTGGCTTACGGGAGAAGAGTTGGAAGGTATCTGGGAGTGTGGGCGGCATGAGAAGTACGAGGAACTTTGGAAGACTTTTTTTAAGACAATCGCTATTGAACAAAGACAGAATGCTACATGTCAACGGAATCACTGTTCATTAAGGTATCGGGATTATATGGTTGAGTTCCATTAGAAAGGGAAAATATGAATTGACATAATGCCTAATATAATTGTGCAATATGAACAAAATGTTTTTTACTTAGAATTTTCGGAAATAAAATTGTTGATTATTACTAAAATGAGTGGTATAATATGCACATAAGAATACAAGAGCTTATTGCTTAGTGAGAAAAGGGGTGTACATATGGGATTATTTGGTAAGAAAGAAGAAAAGAATTATATTGTATTTGATTATTATTCTGGGGATGCAGTTGCTGCATGTACCACGAAAGAAGTGAAGCAGATAACTCAGGTACAGCCCAATGCACAGTTTATGGAATGTAATTCTTATGAGTTCTTTAAATTCAAAGAGCATAAGATTTTACCGGATGATGCGGATAAAAGACCCAAGCTGAACGCTAAGCAGTTATAATGTGAATGTTTCTTTATCTTGTTTTTCTCCTCAAAGGGGCAGATTGTTGTGAATGAGTAGATTATGGTCTACTTGTTAATTTGGCGGCAATTCTGCCCCTCCTTTTTAATAATTTTTTCGTGTTGCTTTTTATATTGTCATAGATTATAATAAGACTGTCCTTTTGTCTAGTTTACTTTTATGGTAGGTTATGTATAATATTTATGGATAAGATAATAATGAGGTGCGAAGGATGAAACTAAGGAAGAACTATCAGATATTTTTGTTTGTTGTGGGATGTATTCTGATTAATTATGTTGGCAAGATGATTGCGGATGTGTATAAGATGCCGCTCTGGCTGGACTCGGTTGGAACTGTAATTACGGCATATGTTCTAGGTCCTTTTTGTGGTGCAGTTGTGGGTGCTACCGTTAACATTATTTACAGTTTGCATTCTCAGACAGCATTATTTTATGGAATAACTAATGTTATGGTGGGAATTGTAGTTGGAATCTGTGCAAAGAAAGGTTTTTTTGACAATCTTTTTCGTGCATTATCAGCGGCTTTTCTGATAACAATTCTTTCTGTTGTGATATCGGCACCGTTAAATTTTCTTTTTGCAGATGGTTCCACTGGCAATATATGGGGAGATGGTGTGGCCGATTTTCTGCAGGAATTAGGGTGGAATCGAATAATCAGTCAAATTACAGGTGAATTCTATCTGGATTTTCTAGATAAGGTCTTAACAATATTATTGTTATTTGCAGTGGTACAGATCATCCGTAAAAGGAGAAAGCAGAGTGAATCATCAGTTCACAGTATGATTTCTCTGTTTCTTGTGATGGCTTTTTTTTCTGCTTTAATGCCGTATAACAGGGTACAGGCAAAGATTGGAATGAAGAATGATAAGGTGGATGATTACGATTTTCAACGTTATATTCAGACGATCTATAACGGAGAAAATGGTCTGTTAGGCGGTATGTCGAATGATATTGCCCAGACCAAAGACGGAGTCTTGTGGATTGGAACTTATGGTGGATTGTATCGTTACAGTGGTAATGGATTTCAATGGATGAATGAATTTGAATCTGTGAAAACAGTGAATTGTTTGTATACAGATGAGGCAGGACGACTTTGGATTGGAACGAACGATAACGGTTTATCTATATGTATCAATCAGACTATTTCCAATGTGGTGAATAGTAACGATGGTCTTCCGTCCAATGCTGTTCGCTGTATTACTGAGAATTCAGAAGGATATTATTATGTAGGAACAACGGATAGTCTGGTTGTTATGATGTTATCCGGTGGTCTGAAAGTATATGATACGATACCGGAAATTGTATATGCGGATGATATTTCTGCGGATTCGAATGGTAATATTGCTACGGTTACGAATGAAGGAGATTTGTATCTCGTACAGGGAACGGAAATTGTTTCTCATAAAGTGATGAAAAGAGAGGGAGAATCATACAATTGTTGTATTTTTGATGATGAAGGTAACCTGTATGTGGGAACCTCTTCTAATATTGTAGAGGTTTATCAGGTATCCGGAAAAGATATGAAACAGGTATCTGAAGTGGATTGTGGCAATCTGACAGAAATTAATTCACTTAATATGTCAGACAACAATACCCTATTTATATGTGCAGATAATGGAGTAGGTTATCTGGATACAACGGGCAGTTTTTGCTCTATTGATACAGGAAAATTCAATAGTTCCATTGATCATGTTTTGTTCGATTATCAGGGTAATCTATGGTTTACTTCTTCCCGGCTTGGTTTGCTTCGTCTGTGCCCATCTGTTTTTTCGGAGATCTATGATGAAGCAGGATTATCAGAGAATGTTGTAAATACTATTACAAAATGGAATGGTTATCTGTATTTCGGTACAGATAACGGGTTAGATGTTGTTGATGAGAATTACATCGTGTCCCAAGACAACGCAATCGCAAAGGAGTTAGAGGGCGCCAGAATCCGATGCCTGATGGTAGATTCAGATAATTGTTTATGGATATGTACTTCTGACAGAGGAGTTTTGAAAGTATCCGATAACAATACCATGCAGTATTTTGACAGTACGAATGGTGCCTTGGGAGACAAGTTCCGCTCTGTCATAGAAACCAGGGACGGAACCATTTTAGCAGCAGGAGATTCAGGGATTACTTTTATCAAGGGAACGAAGGTATACGATACCATTGGCTTTGCAGATGGTCTTATCAACCCGAAAGTACTGACACTTTGTGAGAGAGAAGATGGAAGTATTCTTGCGGGAACGGATGGAAATGGAATTGCAATCATTAAGGATGGAAAAGTGTTGGATACTTTGAAACAGGAGAACGGATTAAGCTCTGAGATTATCTTAAGAATTGTCCCTGATTCAGAGGGTAACGGATTGTTTGTTGTTACCGGAAATGGATTGTGTTACATGGATAAGAACGATGATATTCGCATTTTAGAGAATTTTCCATACTATAATAACTATGATCTTGTGGAAGGGGAGCATGGAGAGTTATTTGTATCGGGATCAGCAGGCATTTACGTAGTGGATAAGAGGGATCTGCTGGCAGGAAAGGAAGTCTCCTATGAGTTGCTGGATGTAAAAAAAGGTCTTCGGTTAGGACTGACACCCAATTCATGGAATTATATTGATGAGGACAGTAATCTGTATCTATCCGGGGATAGAGGGGTTATTAGTATGAACATGAATCGGTACGATATTTCTGAAAGATCTTATCGTATGTTGTTACAGGAGATTAAAGTGGATGGAGAAAGTGTTTATGTAGAAAAAGGGGAAACTACCAACATACCGGCAGGCTCTGAAAAAATTGAGATTATTCCGGAGGTTGTGAATTATTCCATTAATGATCCTAGTATCCGTATTTGGTTAGAAGGATTTGATAAGGATGCAAAAGTAGTGGACCAAAGTGGTTTGAAGAGTATTGTATATACGAATCTTCCTTCCGGGGAATATATTTTTCATATTGGGGTTCTGGATAGTAAGACAGGCGGTGTGATTGCAGAAAATACATATTCCATCATGAAAGAAAAGGAGATATATGAGAATTGGTGGTTCCGGTTCTATGTGGGAGCCATTGCCGTGATTCTGATTTCTTATCTTACGTGGTTGTTTTTCCGGACTCAGATACAAAAAACTCTTCGTATGCAGAAGATGGAATTAGAGTATACTAGACGTCAGGTGCAAATGGGCAACGAAACAATTATGACAATTGCACAGGCAGTGGATGCCAAAGACGAAAATACAAGTCAGCATTCTGTGAGAGTTTCTGAGTACTCTGTACTGATTGCAAGAAAGCTTGGTTATAGCGAGGAAGAATGTGAAGAGCTTCGAAAGATTGCTACCCTGCATGATATTGGAAAGATTGGTATACCGGACAGTGTATTGAACAAACCGGAAAAGCTGACGGATGAAGAATATGAGATTATGAAGTCACATGTAGTGCGTGGGGCGGAGATACTCAGAAATTTCTCACTTATAGATAATGTAACAGATGGTGCGTTATATCATCATGAGCGATATGACGGGAAAGGGTATGTCCATGGTTTGAAAGGAGAAGAGATTCCTCTGAATGCAAGGATTATTGGTATTGCAGATGCATTTGATGCCATGACTGCAAACCGTGTCTATCGTAAGAAATTGGATCTTGGTCATGTGTTGGAAGAACTGAAAAAAGGAAGAGGAACACAGTTTGATCCTAAGATTGTAGATATCTTCTTAGGTCTGATTGGAGATGGAACCATTGATGTGAGTCGGATATATGGGGAATCTGCGGGTAAGGAGTGTTGAAATGAAAAATGATAGGAAACGAATCTATGGAATTACGGTTATATGTGCGGTTATGGTAATTGCAATTGCTTTTACAATACATTATTTAGTATTTGACGGAGGATCTGACAAAAAGATTAAGGCCGGATTTGTATACGTGGGAGATACAAGTACCGGATATACAAATAATTTTTTTAGAGTTCAGAATGCCATAGAAAAAAGCTATGATGGAAGGGTGGAAACCATCCCTAAATTCAATGTGCCGGATGAGAAGGTAGAGGGAGCATTGGAAGAATTGGTAGAAGAGGGCTGTGATCTGATCTTTACGACTAGTTATGGATACGGAGAGAAAACAAAGGAATTTGCTAAGGAGCATCCACAGATTCAGTTTTGCCAAGCTACTTGCGGTAATGCAAATGAAGATCCCTGCTTAAGTAATTATCATACATTTATGGGTAATATTTATCAGGGCAGATATATTTCCGGTGCTGTGGCAGGATTGAAGTTGAAGGAATTAATTGAAGATGGAAAGATTACGGTGGAACAGGCTAAGGCGGGATATGTTGGAGCCTATCCGTATGCAGAGGTGATTTCAGGCTATACAGCATTTTTTCTGGGAATTCGGTCTGTGGTGCCGGAGGCGACAATGACGGTAAAATATACCAATACATGGGGAGATTATCATTTGGAAAAAGAATGTACCAGGGAATTGATTGAGGAAGGCTGTGTGATCATCTCACAACATTCTGATACGGCTGGTCCGGCGGTGGCATGTGAAGAGACGGACCCATCGCAGGTGGTATATTATATTAGTTATAATGAAAGTATGGCAGATGTTGCACCTACCACCTATCTGACCGGTTCTAAGATCAATTGGGAACCATATATGATGCAGGCAGTAGAGGCGGTACTTTCTGACAAAGAGATTGAAAAGTGTGTAAAAGGAAATATCAATGGAAAGGATGCGGGAGCCGGATTTGAATATGATTGGGTGCAAATGCTGGATATTAATGAATTTGCGGCTGCCCGGGGAACAAAAGAACGGGTGGATGAGCTGGTTCGGGAATTTCAGCAAAATAAGATAGAGGTCTTTCAAGGAGAATATACAGGAGTGAATCCGGATGACCCTTCCGATGTGATAGATCTAAGAGAGGCATATAAAGAAAATGCCACAAGTTCTGCACCAACATTTCATTATATTCTGAAGGATGTTATTACAATCGAATAGGGAAATATCGACGAATACCCCTTTTTTGTGCTATAATTGTTAATTATATAAGACGGAAAGGGGTATTTTCGATGGGACAGACATCAGAAAATAGACCGGTGACACATGTCTGTGTGGGCATTCTTGCGCATGTAGATGCAGGAAAGACAACTTTATCGGAGAGTTTATTATATGAGAGTGGAATGATTTCAAAGCCGGGAAGGGTAGATGATCAGAATGCGTTTTTAGATACAGATGCTTTAGAACGTGCAAGAGGAATCACTATATTTTCAAAACAGGCTGTGATTCCATATGCAGATAAGGTGATCACTTTATTAGATACATCGGGACATGTGGATTTTTCTGCGGAGATGGAACGGGCTTTGTGGGTGATGGATTATGCAATTCTGGTGATCAGCGGTGCGGATGGTGTGCAGGGACATACCAGGACACTTTGGCGTTTGCTTAAGAGGTATAATATCCCGGTCTTTTTGTTTGTAAATAAGATGGATCAGCCGGCGGCAGACCGGGAACGCTTGATGGCAGAATTGAAAGAACAGTTAGATTCCGGTTGCGTAGATTTTACCTATCCTCAGAGGAAGGACTGGCAGGAAGAAGTGGCAGTTTGCGATGAGACGCTGATGGAACGCTATTTAGAAGATGGTGACGTGACACACCGGGACATTTGTGATTTGATTGCAATGCGTAAGGTTTTTCCATGTTTTTTTGGTTCAGCATTGAAAATGTCCGGGACAAAAGAATTTCTTCACGCCATTTCTGATTATATGTATCAGTCGGAACCGGGAGAGAAATTTGGAGCAAGAGTCTATAAGATTGCAAGAGATTCCCAGGGAAACCGTTTGACTTATCTGAAGGTAACAAGTGGAAGACTGAAAGTAAAGGATTTGCTCTCAGAATGGGAAGAGAAGGTTAATCAGATTCGAATCTATTCCGGAGAAAAATATGAGACGGTAAATGAGGCAGAATCGGGAACATTATGTGCAGTGACAGGACTTAGTAAGACTCGTCCCGGAGAAGGTCTGGGTATGGAATCTGACGCAGAGCTTCCGGTATTAGAACCGGTATTGACTTATGAAGTGGAATTACCTCAGGAGATGGACGCTGCACGGATGCTGCCGATGCTAAAAGAGTTGGAAGAGGAAGAGCCGGAACTGCATGTGTTATGGAGGGAAGAAACAGGCACTATTCAGGTAAAGCTCATGGGAGAAGTGCAGATTGAGGTACTTCGAAGAATCATATTTGACCGGTACCGGGTGGACGTACATTTTGGAACCGGGCAGATTACATACAAAGAGACCATTGCGAATACGGTGGAGGGAATTGGACATTTTGAGCCTTTGCGACACTATGCGGAGGTGCATTTACGAATGGAACCGGGAGAGCCGGGAAGCGGAATGCAGTTTTTAGCAGATTGCAGTGAGGATATATTGGATAAGAATTGGCAGCGATTGATACTGACCCACTTAGAAGAAAGAGAACATATTGGAGTATTGACCGGGTCACCCATTACCGATATACGGATTACAGTTGTCTCGGGACGGGCGCATACAAAACATACAGAAGGTGGGGATTTCCGACAGGCAACATACCGGGCAGTAAGGCAGGGGCTGATGCAGGCAGAAACGGTATTGCTAGAGCCGTATTACTCCTTTCGGAAGTACCTGCACAGATGATCGGACGTGCCATGACAGATGTGGAAAATATGCAGGGAACATTTACTCCACCGGAATTAGGGACAGAGATGGCGGTCTTATCCGGAAGCGTACCGGTGGCAACTATGCAGAATTATCAGGTTGAGATGAATTCCTATACAAAAGGGCGGGGAAACCTTGTGTGTACATTACAGGGATATGGACCCTGCCATAATACAGAGGAAGTGGTAGAGGCTTTTGATTATGAGCCGGATGATGATGTCGCGAATCCGTCTTCATCTGTGTTCTGCGCCCATGGAGCAGGTTTTATTGTGCCATGGAATCAGGTGCCGGAGTATATGCATATGGAAAGTACTCTTCATTTGGAAGAAAAGAAAGAAGATATCCCGTCGAGGGGAAAAATTGGTGTTGTGGATCTGTCTATTGATGAGGAGCAGATAGAAGCGATTCTGAATCGGACGTATCATGCCAATGAGAAGGCTTCTAAGCATTATTATAAGAAACAGACAAAGGCTCCGGTATATCATTATAAGACACAGGCTGCACCACGTTTTAAGGACCGTTACCTGATTGTGGATGGGTATAATATTGTACATGCATGGGATGATCTGGCATGCCTGATAGAGGATAATTTAGAAGGTGCCAGAATGAAACTATTAGATATTTTATGTAATTATCAGGGCTTTCTCAAATGTGAGATCATAGTTGTTTTTGATGCATATAAGGTAAAGGGAAATATTGGTGAGATGTTTGATTACCACAATATTCATGTGGTCTACACGAAGGAGGCCGAGACGGCTGATTCTTACATCGAGAAACTGACACACCGCATATCCAAAGATTATTATGTGACGGTTGCAACTTCAGATGGATTGGTACAGTTGATTACAAGGGGGCAGAATTGTATGATTATGTCTGCAAGAGAACTCAGAGAAGACGTGGAAAGAGTGAACGAAGAGATTCGTAACTATTTGCGGCTGGATGATGAATGAGAATTGGATGAACTGTATGATGAGCAATTATTGGAATCCTATACAGAACATAGCAATACGGAAGAACCCTCTTATAAGAGGATATCTTCCGTATTTTTTTTAATAATATCCGTAAGTAAATGATACATCTTGATCTCGTCCTCTGTAAAATGTTCAAAACAGATGTGGGAGAAGTCTTCCGGTATCGTATTCATGTCAGCCAGTACAACCTGTGCAGGTCCAAGAAACGAGATGTCAATAATGCTGCGGCTGCGGTTGGTTATTTGTATGAATTCCCGCTTGACAAGATGCTGAAGAAGAGAAGCGGTCTTGCGCTTGGAATAACCACATAAGTCAGCCAGTGTTGTAACGCTGTTAATATGGATATTCTGAACTAGCATAAAGAGGACAATAACTTCTTCTAAGGTAAGATTATTTTTGGCGGCAATCGTTCCGCATAGTCGTTCAAACAGCTTGCGCATTCGGTAAAGTTCACCGGCAATCCCATCTAACCGTATAGCTTCTTCAATGACTTTTGAACGTTCTTTGCCAAGCTTTTGGACACCTTTCATAGGAATAGGAGGCAATGTATTATCTTTGGCGGAAGCGAAGAAGAAAGAATACACATGTAACCGGATATTTTCATAATCTTCTTCCTTGTAGGTATCTTTATAAAACTGATTATAATAATCAAAGACATTTAACTTGGTCTTGATGGTGTTACTAATGGAAAATCCCTGGCTTACAAGACTTCCTTTTCTTTTAAAATAATAATACACGGGTGCCTGTAAAGCATAAAAGGTGTTGGAGTGTCGGATATATTCGAGATTGAATAAAAAATCTTCACACCAACTGATGTTGCTGTCCATACGGATATGATGTTCTTTGATTATTTGAGCCCGGTATAGCTTGTTCCATAGAACTCCATAGTAGAAGTCTGCCGGATTCTCTACCATATAATTTGCAAATTCCTGTCGGGTAAGCAGATGGTCGTCTTCGATATCTCCTTTTTGGGAAATGCGTTCGCCCACAACCCGGTAAAAGTCTGCAATGACTAAATCACATTGTTGTTCCAAAGCACAGCGTACCAGTAGTTTCGTGGAATCTGGTGGAATCCAGTCATCACTGTCTAGAAATTGAATATATTCTCCTTTACACAGGGAAAGAGCAAAGTTACGGGTGGAAGATACTCCGCAATTCTTGCGATGATAGACATTAATCCGGTTATCATTCTTTGCATAATTGTCTAATATCTCTCCGGAAGAATCTGTACTTCCATCATCTACTAACAGTAGTTCATAATTTTTATATTCCTGATGTAAGATACTGTCAATACAACGCGCGAGATAATCCTGGGCATTGTAGACAGGTACAATAATACTTACGAGTGGTTTTGCATTCTTCATAACTGTTCTCACTATCTTTTATTATCCTTTAATGGCCTGATATAATCTTGCGATTGGCAATCCTACTACATTGTTGTAGTCACCTTTAATCTCTTTGACATGTACGGCAAAGGAACCCTGAATGCCATAAGCCCCAGCTTTATCCATTGAATCACCGGTTGCGATATATTCCTTCAGTTCGTAATCGGAGATGGGATATAACGTAACATCTGTCCGTTCGTTCATCAGATAAATTTGTTTTTCGTCTTCTTTTCTTAGTATGATTGCAAGTCCTGTATATACCTGGTGAGTACGATCCGACAGCATTTTCAGCATATCAAAGGCTTCCTGTTCGTCTGCGGGTTTACCAAGTATCTCGCCGTCATAATAGACAATCGTGTCTGCTCCAATCACCATATAGTCGTTTCCTTTGTATTCACTTTTTAGGGACTGGAATACATCATTTGCTTTTTGCAAGGCAAGGTCTTCTGCCAGTTTGTCTGGTGAAGTTTCTGTTCGGACTTCTTCTACGGTAGAAGGCTTGATGGTAAAGTGAAAACCGGCCTGTTTCAATAATTCTGCTCTTCTTGGAGAAGAAGAAGCAAGTATAATCGGAATATTTTTGTCAATCATAGAATGCCTCCTTCTTTTGCGTCTTCGACGGTGATTTCCTCATTGCTATATCTTGCTTTTTCATACACTTTTGTTAGTACATCAATGTCTTTATCATACACCATTCGAACCTGACTGGCAATATCCTTGGGGGTATCGGATCGGTGTAATTCCAATTCCCTGTACTGTTTAATCTGTATCCGGTAAAAACGGCGTATCTTGGCAGCATAGCTTGTGTCAAAGTGTTCCTGCAGTTCCTTGATAAATGATGTTTTGGCTTTGTCTTGTTTTACGGTCTCTGTTTTGTCGCTCAAGGTAACAACAATGTCGGAATCAGATGTGTACCGTGTTAAAAAAGAACGGATGATATGACGCACAATCCGATAGAGGAGATAGAGAACAAAGATAATAAATGCAATCTCCATAAGAAAGGTCAGTATCTGTGCAAATACAGATGGTTCGGGAATCTGCTGAATTGCCTCCTGAAGATTTTCTTCTTCGGTTACAGCATCTTCCTTGGGGGAATCGGAGAAGAATAATAGACGCAAAAGAGCAATTCCATATAAAATGAGTTGAAAGACAACGCGCAGCAGCTTCAAGAGGGTATCTCCTGCCAAATACAGAAAATGATCCAAATGTAGAAATTGTATTAGAATTGTCAATAAGAAGAAGGAGAACAGCAGCATACCCAGAAAGACAGAATTAGTTAACATAATCTTTCTTGTGGGCATTGTAGTAGCATGTTCGGCTTCTGAAAACATATGGGATAAACCAAATATGAAATACCGGATAAAATGCAGGCCGATAAGGATGAGACCAATGTAGTATACGCAGGTTGCAAAGGTGTCCTGCTTCAGAATACGGCCGGTAATATACAGAATGGCTACAAATAAAAACAAAAACCATGGTAATTCATTGTATGGCTGATCACTTCCGTTTTTCCATATGAGCCATGCATGGCCGAATTCAAATACAAATAGGATGATATACAACACCTTATAACAAAGATTCGGATAGGGAAGAAACCAGATTGGTATCAAAAAAGCTGCGTGCAGCAGGAAGTAGGCAACGGGATGGAAAATGTAACGCTGTATGAGAAACTGCAGCAACAATATTATAGGTATACCAAACAGGTAATAAGGTCTGGATATCTGCGTTTCATAAATGGAAAGAACCGTCAAAAAGACAAGGATGTAGGCAAGACAAACAGTGCATGCCCGGCTTATATTTTTATAAATAGTAAGATTATATTTCGTCATTTGTTATCTCCCAAAAGTATACATTAGATAAGGCGCTCAGTTTAATGGACGCTGGTTTACAGGAAGCCGGATAATCAGGACAGATAAAAGAAAGGGAATATCCCTGGTCCTGAATATTCTTACAACAGTTCAATAAGTCCGGGTTACGGTAATTGGATAAGATAATATAGGAAATGTTCTCATTTGCTTTCGTAGTGGAATCCCGGTGTGTCTGTACAAGGGATATAAAATCAACAGGAGTGTCATTAATATCTACACGGGATATGCCTTGAAACAATGTGTGCAGATGCTCTGTTCCCATACCTTCTGCAATAGAAAGAGGATTCCGGGTAAAAGGATCTGACAGATTAATATGTAGGGAAACGGAAAAACCATAGCTTATCATTTGTTGGATCAATGTGGCTGCGATACTTAAGATGTATTCTTTGAGGCGTTCCGTGTGCCCTGGCTTTAGTGTATCAAGATTTACAAAAAGCGCAACATGTGACTGTTCGCTTGCAAAAAAGGTGTTTACCTGAAGTCTTCCATTCCTGGCAGAGGATTTCCAATTGATATAACGCATGGAATCACCGGAATGGTAATCACGAATTCCACGAAAGGAGAGGGGATCTTCATATAGATTTCTTGTAATCAGGTCTCCGATGATGGAATGGGTAAGATTCAGTTCTTTTTGATTTGTAAGCAACATCGGATATACATACAGGGCTGCCGTGTTTGAGGAAACAGCAGCATATGTTTTGGTTAAAAACAGATCTTTAGCCACTAAATGAACCGAATCAATGGTGTAGTAGCCTCGTTTTGTGACACGAAATGAAAGAATTCTGGTAATCTGTTGGTTGCCAAGAATGGAAAATGCATCATTTCGGTAATAATGATCGGAAATGGCGGAACTATCGGATTGCTCAAAAACAAAACTTTTAGAGGTGTGAAATTTTGCAAACAGAACAGAAAGTGGTAATCGTTTCCGGTTTGTAATTGTTTCGGTAAGCTTCACCTCGTCGCCGATATGAGAATAGCTTTTGTTATAGTCGATTGTCACAGACAGATTATCGTCCCAGTGATTCCGGTAATATGAATCCTGCAGAAAATAAAGTGTGATGGCAATGGCAATGGCAGCAATATATTGCATGGGAGACTCCTTTATTGTTCAAAATTTTCGATTGGAACGGGGATGGTTCTTATAATATCTTCTAGTATGGAAGCTGCATATGTCTGGCTGCTACTATTATGGAAGGAAAGTAGCCGATGACAAAGACAAGGAGCCACAAGTGTCTGTACATCTTCCGGAGTGACAAAGTTTCTGCCTTGAAGATATGCATATGCCTGGGAACAACGCATTAGATTTAATGTGCCTCGTGGATTGATTCCCAATGCAATCTGCTCATGATTTCTGGTTGCCTGTACAATAGATATGATGTAATTGCGGACATCTTTGTGAATGTAGATTTTTGTCACCTGATCCTGTATTTTTAATAGATCTTCCGGAGTACAGACAGGCTGCAATTCCTCTATGGGGTTGTCTTGAAGATATCGGTTCATGATTAAAAGTTCTTCTTCTGCGGTGGGAAAACCCATAGATATCTTCAGGGCAAAGCGGTCTAACTGTGCCTCTGGCAGCGGGAATGTTCCGGCTGTCTCGATGGGATTTTCTGTTGCAATTAAGAAAAATGGGTCTGGAAGTTTTCTGGTGGCCCCATCAGTTGTGACCTGTAATTCTGCCATTGCTTCTAACAGGCTTGATTGTGTTCTTGGGGTGGCCCGGTTAATCTCATCAGCTAATAGTATATTAGCAAATACAGGACCTTTGATGAATTCAAATTCCTGGGATTTTTGATTAAATATATTGATTCCTGTTACATCAGAAGGTAATAAATCCGGTGTGAATTGTACCCGTTTGTATGTTCCACTAATGGAAGCTGCAAGAGCCTTCGCAAGCATTGTCTTTCCGGTGCCGGGTGTATCTTCTAGCAAAATGTGTCCCTTTGCAAGCAGTGCCGTAAGTAACAGAGTGATCTTATCCTGCTTTCCTATGATTACGCTTTCAATATTATCGCTGATTCTTTTAATGATTGTATTATCTGTGTGCATATATCTTCTCCTTCCCGTCTTATCTTTTATCTAGGCAATTGCGAAACTCTTGAAAATGTATATTGAGTTGTGCAGTTTTGACAAGTATCCTAAGCAGGTGCTTTGAGACCGCCGGTACTTAACGAGTGTGAAACACGAGTTTAGTACCGCTGCGAGGCGAGAGCAGCGCAAGCGTGCCTGTGAGGATATTGTCAAATTGCACAACATTTATAGAAGAAACAGGCGTTTCGCAAACGTCTATTATCTTTTATCTATTATAACAGATGATTCTTACAAAATCTTTTCAAAAAGATGAAAAATTTCTTACAATTATAATTTGCATACAGAACATAACAATGGTACAATCAGAAAAGTATCCATGTTAAATTACCGGAAGGAGTAAAGGATGCAGAAGAAAATAATGGTATTTATGATTGTTTTGATAATAGCAGTTGCGGTAACACAGCTTTATTTAGAAGTTCCGGAGGTACAGGAAAAAATAGCTTCTTATACGGAAGAAGACTTTAAGGAAGAAAATATCTATTCGGATATTGAGTCACTGGCACAACGTCTTGACAGGGAAATCCTGGATGGTGAGGAAGAGTTTACAGTATATTTAAAAGAGATGAATGTTGAGGAGATCAACCAGATTAATTCTTCTTTGAATGGTATATTTGGAAGTGGAGAAACATATCAACAGATAGGTGCAGTAGGAGAGCGTTATAAGAAAGTCAAGATAACAATTAAGCGTACCATTAATTATTATGTATTAAAGGCTTGTTTGGAAGGAGCAGAGATACCGGAGACCGAGACGAAAGCAAAACAGTTATATGAAGTTGTAAAAAATGTTTTGAATACTGTCATTACGTCCGATATGACGGACTATGACAAAGAGATTGCATTGCATGATTATCTTGTGGCACATTGTAAGTACAGTGAAGATACTGCGCAGATGGCAGAAAGTGATATCTATCGTGCTTATGGGGCACTGGTCAATTCAGACGCAGTCTGTAATGGGTATGCAGAAGCCATGCAGTTGTTGCTGATGTGCGCTGGCGTGAATTCACAATTTGTTGTGGGAACGGCAGACGGAATTGATCATGCATGGAATCTTGTTGAATTAGATGGAAACTGGTATCATTTAGACAGCACATGGGATGACCCGTTGCCTGATAATGGGACGGATGTGTTGCATTCGTATTTTAATGTGACGGATCAGATTATGAGTCGGAATCACACATGGAACAAAGAGGATTATCCAAAAGCGGATCATATGGAGTATAATTATTATGTGAAGAATCAGGATTATTTTCTGAATTTTGAAGACTATAAGGATAAAGCATACGAGGTAATGGTCTCTCATGGCAATCATAGATATGAAGCGGTAATTGAAGGGTTTGATGAGACAGAAGAAGATATGCAGTTTATATTTGAAGGTAATTACCGATATAGCAGCATTAGCTGGCAGACTTTTGGAGAAGGCAGTTATCATGTTTTAGTTTTGAATGCACAGTAATGGAGGTCTTTATGACAAAACAGGAATTTTTGGAAGAATTGAAGCAGTCATTATCTGGCCAGGTGTCGTCAGAGGCGATGATGGATGCATATAGCTACTATTCCGGCTATATTGAGGATGCGGTACGGAAAGGGAAAACGGAAGAAGAAGTGATTGAGGAGTTAGGAAAGCCTTTTATGATTGCCCGTTCCATTATTGCAGCGCAGACACATGAGAAAACGGCAGATGTTGAATACACAGAAGATGGACGCACCAGAAAAGTCAGAGACTGGGAGAAACGGAAGCCGGAACAGGAAGAGCGGAATCTACATCGAGAATTTACTTTTGATATGAATGCATGGTATGCAAAACTTTTGCTTATTTTGTTTTTGATTGTGTTGGTTCTGATTGTATTTTTTATCCTGAAAGTTGGATTCTGGGTATTACTGACGTTCGGTGTTCCTATTTTGATCATACTTGGAATTTTGTATATATTGTTATATTTTTTTGGTCGGTAAATTTTTTTGAAAAAAATAAAATTTGTGCTTGACATTTTGCTTCATTTTGAATATACTATCACTTGTGTCGAGCGCACAATGGAATCTTAGCTCAGCTGGGAGAGCATCTGCCTTACAAGCAGAGGGTCACAGGTTCGAGCCCTGTAGGTTCCATTTATGGCGGAATAGCTCAGTTGGCTAGAGCATACGGTTCATACCCGTAGTGTCGAGAGTTCAAATCTCCCTTCCGCTACTATAATGTTTATTTTAAAAAGTACCGAAAGTATTGAAGACAAAGGCTTTGCGGTGCTTTTTCTTTTTCAAAAAATATGCCCAAAAACCAGAGGTAATCATAAAACTTAAGAAATGAAAATTTAGATGCATGGTATAGTGTTTGAGTGGTAACAATTACTATAATAGGAGAAAGATAACAATAGAATGCAACTATAAAGATTCTTGATAGATATGGAGAACAAGGAGGATGTTTTGTGAAAATAAGAAATTATACGTTGGTGAAACAGGAAGAGATTAACGAATTGAATGGTACAGCTTATCTGCTACAGCATGATAAGACAAAAGCACATGTGTTGGTTGTGTGTAATGACGATAAGAACAAAGTCTTTCAGATTGGTTTTCGGACACCGCCGTCAGATGACACAGGAGTACCACATATTACGGAGCATTCCGTACTCTGTGGCTCACGTAAATTCCCGGTAAAGGATCCCTTTGTTGAGTTGGCAAAGGGCTCTCTTAATACGTTTCTGAATGCAATGACCTATCCGGACAAGACGGTGTATCCGGTTGCTTCGGTAAATGAGAAGGATTTTCACAATTTGATGGATGTATATCTGGATGCTGTATTTTATCCCAATACCTATACCAATGATAAGATACTGAAACAGGAAGGCTGGCATTATCATTTAGAAGAGGAAGATGATGACATTACGTATAATGGTGTTGTTTATAATGAGATGAAGGGCGCATATTCCTCTGCGGAACAGCAGTTGATGCAGGCGATTCAGAAGTCTCTGCTTCCGGATACGACATATGGATGTGATTCAGGTGGTGATCCGCAAAGTATTCCGGAACTTACTTATGAAGCTTTTCTGGATTTCCATAGAAAGTTTTATCATCCATCCAACAGCTACATTTATTTGTATGGTGATGTAGATGTGGAAAAAGAACTTGTGTTCATTGATGAAGAATACCTGCAGAATTTTGATTATCAGCAGATTGATTCGGAAATACAGGTTCAGCCTGCATTTGAAGCATCAAAGGAGATTATTACAAATTATCCGCTGTCGGATGCGGAGGAGGAGACCGATAATACCTATTTTAGCTACAATGTGGTGGTGGGTAATAGTCTGGACCGTACTTTGAATCTTGCATTCATGATGTTGGATTATGCTTTGATCGACGTTCCGGGAGCACCGGTCAAAAAAGCGTTAGTCGATGCGGGAATCAGCAATGATGTGTTTAGTTCTTATGATGACGGAATAAGGCAACCGGTTTATTCCATCATTGCCAAGGGCTGTAAGTCGGAGGATAAGGAGCGGTTTATACGGGTGGTTGAGGATACCCTTGGCGACCTGATTGAAAATGGAATTGATAAAAAGGTACTGCAGGCAGCATTGAATCATTTTGAATTCAAATTAAAAGAGGCAAATTATGGCAGATTTCCGAAGGGTCTGATGTATGGATTGCAGGCTTTTAACAGCTGGCTGTATGATGACAATGAACCTTTTATGTATTTAAAATTTGACAAAGAATTTGAACATTTGAAAGAACAGATCGGGACGAATTATTATGTCAATATACTAAAAGAATATGTACTGAATAATACCCACAAAACCATTGTGGTGGCAGAGCCAAAGAAAGGTCTCAATAAAGAAAATGACGCAAGGACAGCGGAGAAGCTGGCAGCATACAAAGCGGGCCTTTCTAAGGAAGAGGTGCAGGGGCTGGTTGTCCAAACAGAGGAGTTGAAGGAGTATCAGTCGCAGCCATCATCTGAGGAAGACATGGAAAAAATTCCGTTGTTAGAGTTGTCGGATATCGGGAAGAAGGCAATGAAGTTAAAAAACAGGGAGTATAAGGTAGAAGAGATTCCTGTGGTACAGCACGATATCTTCACGAATGGGATTGCTTATATTGAGTATTGTTTTGTGTTAAACCATGTTCCGGTGGAATTGCTTCCCTATGTGTCTCTGTTGACAGCTCTTTACAAGGAAGTGGATACGAAGAAACATACTTATGGAGACCTTGCTAATGAGATTGATCTAAAGACCGGTGGAGTGGGATTATCGTTAAGTTCCATTGGTGTTAAGAAGGAATTGGGAGAATACAAGGTAAGTCTCAGCGTGAAATCCAAAGTATTAAATGAGAATCTGCCGGATGCTCTGGCTTTGATGGAAGAGATAGTGTTTACATCAGATGTGACAAATAAAAAGCGAATGAAGGAAGTTATGGCGGAATTGGTTTCCCAGATGAAGATGGGAATTACGGATAACGGACATACTGCTGCTGCAAACCGTGCCATGTCATATTTTTCCAAGGGTGCGTACATGAAAGAACTGTTAGAGGGTATTACCTTTTATGAGTTTGTAAATGATCTATATAAGAATTTTGATGTTTCTTACGAAGAAATCTGCACAAAATTACAAGAGGCAATCCATGCTTTTGCAAAGCCGGAGAATTTGATCATTTCTTATACGGGACAGGAGGATATTACAAAAGAATTATCGGATTCTCTCCGGTCTATGAAGAGATATATGAATGAAGACCGGGAGGATGTAGTGGTTCAGCAGTTAGACCTGTATAAGAAAAATGAAGGCTTTAAGACGGCAAGCAAGGTTCAGTATGTGGCAACTGCAGGTAATTATGTAGAGAAAGGTTATGCATATACTGGTGCTCTTCATGTACTACAGGTAATCTTTTCCTATGATTACCTGTGGATTAATGTCCGTGTGAAAGGCGGAGCCTACGGTAGCATGTGTAGCTTTAACCGATTGGGAGATGCCTATTTTACTTCTTACCGGGATCCTAATCTTGGCAAGACCTATGATATATATAAAGCTGCAGCTGAGTATGTAGAACAGTTCGATGCTTCTGACAGGGATATGTTAAAATATATTATTGGAGCCATTGCAAAGCTGGATGCACCGATGACACCATCTGCGGAGGGTGTATATGATTTTATCTGTTATTTATCAGGGGTGACAGAAGAACAGCTACAAAAAGACAGGGACGAAGTGCTTACGGCTGATGTAGGGGCAATCCGCAAGCTGGCGCCACTGGTAGAGGCGATTACACAGACAGATATCATCTGTGCCATTGGAGATGAAAATGTGATTCAGAAAGAAAGCGGTTTGTTTAAGGAGATTAAGAATCTGGTGTAAAAATTTGCTATGTAGTTAAATAATATGAAATTATGCAACACTTCGGAGAATATTACAGATGAGAAACATGAGGACAACACAAAGAATAGAGAGTAAGATGGAAACATCTGGTTAGCAAACAGAGAAAAAGGAGCAGATATGGAACAGTTTAAATCAGGCTTTGTAACGATCATTGGAAGACCTAATGTAGGGAAATCCACATTGATGAATCATTTGATCGGACAAAAGATTGCAATTACCAGTAACAAGGCGCAGACAACAAGAAACCGGATACAGACTGTATATACCGGAGAGGGAGGTCAGATTGTATTCTTAGATACACCGGGAATCAACCGGGCAAAGAATAAGCTTGGTGAATATATGTTAAATGTTGCAGAGAATACACTGAAAGAAGTGGATGTCATATTGTGGCTTGTGGAACCTACCACATTTATAGGAGCAGGAGAGCATTATATTTTAGAAAAGCTTCAAAAAGTACACACTCCCGTCATTCTGGTAATTAATAAGACGGATACGGTAGAAGAGGAAGAGATTTTCAAAGCCATTCATACTTACAAAGAGGTATATGATTTTAAAGAGATTGTTCCGGTCTCTGCTTTAAGGGATAAGAATACAGAGGAGCTTATTAAGGTAATCTTTTCCTATTTAGAAGAAGGACCTCAGTACTATGATGCAGATACCATTACAGATCAGCCGGAGCGGGCTATTGTTGCAGAAATGATCAGAGAAAAGGCATTGCGCTGTTTGGATAAAGAGGTGCCTCATGGTATTGCAGTGGTCATTGACCGGATGAAGGACAGAGATGGAGGCAGGATAGTAGATATTGATGCTACTATTATTTGTGAAAGGGATTCTCACAAGGGAATTATCATTGGTAAGCAGGGTGCTATGCTTAAAAAGATTGGCACGCAGGCAAGAATAGATATGGAGAAATTGTTAGATACCAAGGTAAATCTCAAATTGTGGGTGAAGGTGAAGAAGGATTGGCGGGATAGTGAGTTTTTATTGAAAAATTATGGCTATCAGAAGGATAATGAATGGTAGAAAGGACAGGAGGTGGCATACTTGCGGGATAAGATAGAGCTACAGGGAATGATATTAAGCAGTATGCCTGTTGGTGATTATGACAAACGTCTCGTGCTGCTAACAAAGGAACGTGGTAAAATTACGGCATTTGCAAGAGGAGCACGGAAACCAAACAGTCCTTATCTTGGACTAAGTGAACCTTTTAATTTTGGAACGTTCTCTCTGATAGAGGGATTTGATGCCTATCGCCTGATAGGAGGAGAGGTGAAAGAATATTTTCCGGATGTCAAAAATGATATTGAAGGAATCTGTTATGGTACTTATTTTTGTGACGTGTTAGAGTATTTAAGTGTAGAGGGGATCGGAGATGTCAATATGCTTAATCTCCTTTACATATCCTTGAAAGTACTTGGCAAGAAGAAGATTTCCAATCCTTTAATTCGACGTATTTTTGAATTGAAGGTTCTGGCACTGGATGGAGAAGCCATGGCTGCTTTTTCCTGTGTGAAATGCGGAAAAAAGCAGGTGTCTGCATTTTATCTGCAGGGAAACGGATTGCTTTGTGATGGTTGTGCAAGGCAGGTGCAGAGGGCATACACATTATCGGAATCGGCTTTGTATATGATACAATATGTGTTGAGTGCACCGTTGAATAAACTTTATACATTTCAAGTGGCTGATGATGTGTTCCGTGAAATTGATACGGTGATTGGATCTTACTTTTCACAGCATGTGACAAAAAAATTTAACTCTTTGGAAATTCTTTCGTCTTTGTCTTGAAATATTATGTATTCTCTTGTAGAATATATGAGTTGAAATTATATCGATTATAGAGGTGCGTAAGATGAAGAAATTATGGCTTGGAATCATTTTGGTACTCACAGTAGGATGCCTTACAGGCTGTGTCAATGATGCAAAGAAGTATAGTAAGAATACGTTGATTGTGAAGAAGAATGGTTCAGTAGAAGAAGTTGCGGTAGAAGATTATAAGGATTCGTCTGTGAAGGCGGAAGATTTGAAGACATATATTGATGAGCAGATTACAGCTTATAATGATGAACAGCATAAGAAAGTTGTGAAGAATAAGTTATTGGATACGGAAGATATGAGTAAGGTGAAGTTAGTTCTTTCGTATAAGAGTATTGAGGATTTTAATGGATTTAATAGTCTGGAGTGTAATCTGAATGATGTGGATGGATGTAAGGAAAGTGAATTGACAGGAAGCTTTCAGTCTGCAGAGGATAAGAAGAGTGCTAAGGTGGCAGATATTTTAGAGACAAAGAAGGCAAAAGTACTTACTGTTCCGGAGAAAACAGATGTTGTTGTCAAAGGTGACATTTTATATTATAACGATCAGGTTACAATTAAGGATGATGTGATAACAACCACTGGTAAAGCAAATGCAATAATAGTATATAAATAAAGAAAAAGGTAGGGTATAAGAGATGGAAAAGACAATGGATAAGATTGTGGCATTGGCAAAGGCAAGAGGATTTGTTTATCCTGGTTCAGAAATCTATGGCGGACTTGCTAACACATGGGATTATGGTAATCTTGGCGTGGAGTTGAAAAATAATGTCAAGAAAGCATGGTGGAAGAAGTTCATTCAGGAGAATCCTTATAATGTTGGTGTGGATTGTGCTATTTTAATGAATCCTCAGACATGGGTTGCTTCCGGACATCTTGGAAGCTTTTCGGATCCTCTTATGGATTGTAAAGAGTGTCACGAGAGATTCCGTGCAGATAAGATCATTGAAGATTATATGGAAGAAAAAGGCATTACGGCAGAAGGTTCTGTTGATGCATGGTCTCATGAAGAAATGGCAGAGTATATTGAGAAAAATAATATCTGTTGTCCATCCTGTGGTAAACATAACTTTACGGACATTCGTGAGTTTAATTTAATGTTTAAGACATTTCAGGGTGTTACGGAAGATGCAAAGAATACCATTTATTTAAGACCGGAGACAGCACAGGGTATTTTTGTCAATTTCAAGAATGTTCAGAGAACATCCAGAAAGAAGATTCCATTTGGTATTGGCCAGATTGGTAAATCTTTTCGTAATGAGATTACACCGGGTAACTTTACATTCCGTACAAGAGAGTTTGAACAGATGGAATTGGAGTTTTTCTGTGAGCCGGGGACAGATCTTGAATGGTTTGCATATTGGAAACAGTTCTGTATTGACTGGTTGAAGGATCTTGGAATGAATCAGGAAGAGACAAGATACAGAGATCATGACAAAGAAGAATTATCCTTCTATAGTAAGGCTACAACGGATATTGAATATTTATTCCCGTTCGGTTGGGGTGAATTATGGGGTATTGCCGATCGTACCGATTATGACTTGACACAACATCAGAATACATCTGGTGAACCAATGGATTATTTTGACGATGAGAAAAAGACAAAGTACATTCCTTATGTTATTGAGCCGTCTCTTGGTGCAGATCGTGTGACACTTGCATTTCTTTGTTCTGCTTATGACGAAGAGAATATTGGAACGGAAGAGAAACCGGATATGCGTACCGTATTGCATTTCCATCCGGCACTTGCACCGGTTAAGATTGGTGTTCTGCCTCTTTCTAAAAAGTTGAATGAAGGTGCAGAGAAAGTATACACAGAATTATGTAAAACCTATAATTGTGAATTTGATGATCGTGGTAATATTGGTAAGCGATATAGAAGACAGGATGAGATTGGAACACCATTCTGTGTGACATATGATTTTGAATCAGAAGAGGATGGAGCAGTTACTGTTCGAGACCGTGATACTATGGAACAGGAGAGAATCAAGATTGAGGATTTGAAGGCATATTTTGAAAAGAAATTTGAATATTAGATGAATATAGAAGAAGGACGGTTGCATAGCAACCGTCCTTCTTCTGTTATAAGATATAATTAAAAAATCTATTCCGTTGTTATTTGAGGGTTTCTAATTCTTTGATGGTACCGGTAAGTTCTTTTAATGATTGTTTGATGGACTTATTGATCTCACCGGAATTAACAGCTAATTTACCAACTTCAGCAGCAACGACAGCAAAACCACGTCCAAATTCGCCGGCTCTGGCAGCTTCAATAGAAGCATTCAACGAAAGAATATTCTGTTTGCTCTCGATCTTGTCAAGCTGATATGATTTCTCGTTAATCTCATGGATTAAACTTGCTGCACGTTCAATGTCAGCATCTAATTTGTCTATCTTGTTGATATCTTTCTGGTTCTGATAATTTGCATTTGCCAGCATGTTGACAACATCACCTAAAAGCTTTGCGGCTGCTTTGATGGCATGTTCTGAACGAACAGGAACTTTATGGAGTGCCTCTAAATATTCATCCGGATCCACACCGAGTTCTTCGGCAATGGCACGAAACTTATCATCATCCGGTTCACAAGGGAGTACCTGTCCCCCAATAATGGCTCCTACTTTCTGACCGTTCACAATGATATCTCTACTGAAATCCATCAAACCAGCGTGACAATAATAGGTTCCGGTGCATTCTGCGTCACATTTCTGGCAACGGCGTAAACCTTCTTCGGAACCTCTTGTATATTTGATGCAAAAATCCGTGAAATTAACAGCTTTTGTGATATATTCTCCGTTTGCATCTACGGCAATGGTTGCAAGTCCTGTTGAATCTGACCAATCCTGCATCAGGCTTTCTAATTGTTCAATGTCTAAAAAATCTCTAATATCCATATGTATATTCATCCTTTCTCCACTTATATATAATATTTCAATAAATAATATAAATATTATACAAAAAAAATATGAATAATGCAATAAATATATCGTATTTATAAAAAATATGTGTATTCCATATAGTTTTCACATGATTAAAATAGCATATAGTTTACATAAAAGTTACAAATAATATGGAAATAAAAGGAAAAAGCAAAAGAAAATTAAGAAAATATGAGAAAAATATTTATTTTATGGTTGACATAAGAGGAAACCTTTGCTATGATAACCATGTTGGTGAATTTGTAACAATTTTGTAACAATTAGACGGACATTAAAAAAGAGGTATATTTATGAAGAAGAATATTGTAAGAAGTTCCATGTTAGCTGTAGCAGCATTGTCCCTTATGTTAGGTGGGACTTCCTATACAACAAGTGTGAAGGAACAAGTCACTGAGACACCGGCAATTGTCAGCAAGGCAATTGAGAATGGTGCATCTGATATGAAGATGTTAGAGAAAGGAACTGCTGTACAGGTGGCTGAGGCAACAACAGAAGCTCCGACTGAGGCAACAACAGAAGCTCCGGTAGCAGAAGCTCCGGTAGAAGAGACAGAGACTGCTGAGATTGAACAGAAGGAAGCCAAGGTTGAGAGTAATCAGGTTGTTGCGAATATTGACAGTTATCTGAATATTCGTGCAGAGGCATCTGAGGATTCGGAAGTGATTGGTAAGTTTTATAATGGCAACGTTGGAACTATTCAGGAGAAAGGTGATGAATGGTCAGTTGTTGCTTCCGGTAATGCGTATGGATATGTAAAAAATGAATATTTATTGTTTGGTGATGATGCAGAGCAATACATAGAGAATAACTGTGATCAGGTTGCAAAAGTCACTGCTGAGACATTGAATGTTCGTTCTGACGAATCTACAGAGAGTGAGTTGGTGGCACAGTCTGATGAAGGTGCGGCGTTAACTGTACTTGGTCAGGATAATGGCTGGGTCAAGGTAGCAGTCGATGAAGAACGTGTAGGATATGTGTCAAGTGATTACGTATATTTAGATTATGTATATGAGACGGCTGTAACAATAGAAGAGGAACAGGCGGCATTGGCAGCTCAGGAACAGGCAGCAGCTGAAGAGGAACAGGCGGTAACAACAGAAGCTCCGACAACAGAAGCTCCGGTAACAGAAGCTCCGGTAACGGAAGCACCAGCTACTGAGGCACCTACAACAGAGGCTCCTAAGAAAGAGACAGTAACATCTACAGATGTTGTGGTGAAGAATGAGTCAACTTCAACAGAAACTGTGAAACAGGAATCTACAGGTTCTGCCAGTGGACAGGCGGTTGCAGATTATGCGGTGCAGTTTGTTGGTAATCCATATGTCTATGGAGGAACAAGTTTAACGAATGGAGCAGATTGTTCTGGTTTCGTTCAATCCGTATATAAGAATTTTGGTTATTCTCTGTCAAGAACAGCTGCATCCCAGGCAGGTGATGGTAAGAAGGTTAGTTTAGATTCTTTGCAACCGGGTGATCTGTTATTCTATCATGGATATGGTCATGTGGCAATTTATATTGGTGGTGGACAGGTTGTTCATGCTAGCAATAAAGCAACCGGTATTAAGATTTCAAACTATAATTACTCACCAATTGATAAGGCGGTTCGTATTATCAATTAGTTGAATAGGAATTATGAATAAGGAAATGCTATCAGACGGAATGTCTGGTAGCATTTTTGTATTATAGAAAAAATATCTAAAAAAACGAAAAAAACCTTTTAAATTTTATACAATATATGCTATAATATTTTACAGACTGTGGGCGGGTTATTTAATTTGCCCTAGTACATTTAATTAAACACTTAGGAGGTATGAAACAAATGGCAAACAAATGGGTTTATATGTTCAGCGAAGGCGACATGAGCATGCGTAATCTACTTGGTGGTAAGGGTGCCAACCTTGCAGAGATGACCAGCATTGGTCTTCCGGTACCACAGGGTTTCACAATTACAACAGAGGCTTGTACACAGTATTATGAGGATGGTCGTAAGATCAACGACGAGATTATGGCACAGGCTATGGAAGGCGTTAAAAAGATGGAGGAGATCAACGGTAAGAAGTTCGGCGATCATCAGAATCCATTATTAGTGTCTGTTCGTTCCGGAGCTAGAGCATCTATGCCTGGTATGATGGATACCATCTTGAATTTAGGTTTGAATGACGAAGTAGTAGAGGCTATGATCGCTGGTAACCCAGATCCTGCTTTTGAGCGTTTCGTATATGATTCTTACAGACGTTTCATTCAGATGTTCTCTGACGTTGTAATGGAAGTTGGTAAGAAGTATTTTGAGCAGCTCATCGATAAGATGAAGGAAGAAAAGGGCGTTAAGTATGATGTAGAGCTTACTGCTGCTGACTTAAAGACATTGGCAGAACAGTTCAAAGCTGAGTACAAGAGCCAGTTAGGAACTGATTTCCCTTCAGATCCTGTTGAACAGTTGAAGTTAGCAATCGAGGCAGTATTCCGTTCATGGGATAACCCACGTGCTAACGTATACAGAAGAGATAACGATATCCCTTACTCATGGGGAACAGCTGTTAACGTAATGCCTATGGTATTTGGTAACTTGAATGATGAGTCAGGTACCGGTGTAGCATTTACTCGTGATCCAGCTACTGGTGAGAAGAAACTTATGGGTGAGTTCCTTAAGAATGCACAGGGTGAGGACGTAGTTGCAGGTGTTCGTACACCAATGCCAATTGCTCAGATGGAGCAGGAGTTCCCAGAGGCATATGCTGAGTTTATCAAGGTTTGTGATATCTTAGAGAATCACTACCATGATATGCAGGATATGGAGTTCACTGTTGAGAACAAGAAGCTTTATATGTTACAGTGCCGTAATGGTAAGAGAACTGCTCAGGCAGCTCTTAAGATTGCATGTGACCTTGTTGATGAAGGACATAAGACAGAGGAAGAAGCAGTTGTAATGATCGATCCTCGTAACTTGGATACACTTCTTCATCCACAGTTTGATGCGGCAGCTTTGAAAGCAGCTACACCACTTGGTAAGGGTCTTGGTGCAAGTCCTGGTGCAGCTTGTGGTAAGGTTGTATTTACCGCTGACGATGCAGTTGCTTGGAAAGAAAGAGGCGAGAGAGTTGTATTAGTTCGTCTTGAGACATCTCCAGAAGATATTACAGGTATGAAGGCTTCAGAGGGTATCTTAACAGTTCGTGGTGGTATGACATCACATGCTGCCGTAGTTGCTCGTGGAATGGGTACTTGTTGTGTATCTGGTTGTGGTGACATCAATATGGATGAGGAGAACAAGCAGTTTACATTAGCTGGTAAGACATTTAAAGAGGGAGATTATATCTCAATTGATGGTACAACAGGTAACATCTATGAAGGTGATATCAAGACTGTTGATGCTTCTATCGCTGGTGAGTTTGGTCGTGTTATGGCATGGGCTGATAAATACAGAAAGTTAAAAGTACGTACTAATGCAGATACACCTGCAGATACAGCTAAGGCTGTTGAGTTAGGTGCTGAAGGTATTGGACTTTGCCGTACAGAGCATATGTTCTTCGGTGAGGATAGAATTCCTAAGTTCCGTCGTATGATTCTTTCTGATACAGTAGAGCAGAGAGAAGAAGCACTTAAGGCAATCGGTGAGTTCCAGAAGGCAGACTTCAAGGCTATGTATAAGACTTTGGATGGTATGCCAATGGTAGTTCGTTTCTTAGACCCACCTCTTCATGAGTTTGTTCCTACTGAGGAAGAAGATATTAAAGCATTAGCTGATGATATGGGACTTACAGTAGAAGAAGTTAAGGCAAAATGTGATTCTCTTCACGAGTTCAACCCTATGATGGGTCACCGTGGATGCCGTCTTGCTGTAACATATCCTGAGATTGCTAAGATGCAGACAAGAGCTGTAATGGAAGCTGCAATCGAGGTTGCTGAAGAGACAGGTAAGGATATCGTTCCTGAGATTATGATTCCATTAGTTGGTGAGGAGAAGGAGCTTAAGTTTGTCAAGGATGTTGTTGTTGAGACAGCTGACTTAGTTAAGAAAGAGAAGAATTCTGATATGAAGTATCAGGTAGGTACTATGATTGAGATTCCAAGAGCTGCTCTTACAGCAGATAAGATTGCTCAGGATGCTGAGTTCTTCTGCTTCGGTACAAATGACTTGACACAGATGACATTTGGATTCTCTCGTGATGATGCTGGTAAGTTCTTAGATGCTTACTATGACAGAAAGATTTACGAGAATGATCCATTTGCGAAGTTAGATCAGACTGGTGTTGGTCAGTTGATTCAGATGGCAGTAGAGAAAGGTCGTTCTGTACGTCCTGATCTTGAGTTAGGTATCTGTGGTGAGCACGGTGGAGATCCATCTTCTATCGAGTTCTGCCATAAGGTAGGTCTTAACTATGTATCTTGTTCTCCATTCCGTGTACCGATTGCAAGACTTGCTGCTGCACAGGCTGCAATTTTGGACAAGTAATTTGTCCCCTGTCTTGTAAGGTCACAAGAGAGACAATGTAATACAATATACAAAAGATAACGAATCCCTACAGAGTATAACTCTGTGGGGATTTTTACTTGTGGCTATTTATGGATAAAACTGCGTGTCTGTGCTACAATACAGTTACATTCAATTTATATGAGGGGTATTACAAATGAAGATTAAGACAAGAAAGATTGATTTTGATGCCTTGTCTGCTATGCCAGGGCGTACACATCATAATCCGGTAAGACCGGTAAAACCGTTGCGATGGCTTATTAAGATGTTGTCAGCAGGAGAATTAAAACAGGTGGATTTTAGTTATGAACAGTATGGGATGGAGAAACTCAGTGCAGATGAGCCGTGTTTGATCTTGATGAATCATAGTAGTTTTATTGATTTAAAGATTGCAGAGACTGTCATGTATCCAAGACCGATGAATATTATCTGTACATCGGATGGATTGGTGGGAAAAGAATGGCTGATGCGTCAGGTGGGATGTATTCCGACTAACAAATTTGTGACGGATGTACAGATGGTTAAAGATATGCACTATGCTTTACATACCCTTGGTAACTCTGTTCTCATGTATCCGGAAGCAAGTTATAGTTTTGATGGCACTGCAACACCATTGCCGGATACAATAGGAAAATGTTTGAAATTGTTGAAGGTTCCGGTTGTTTTGATTCGTACTCATGGTGCCTTTTTAAGGGATCCTTTATATAATAATCTGAAGATAAGACAAGTACAGGTGACGGCAGATGTTACTTATTTGTTATCCAAGGAAGACATTGCCAATATGTCTGCGAAGGAATTGCAGAAACGGATTGTTGATGAATTTACATTTGATAATTTTTTAGAACAGCAGAAGAAACAGATTGCTGTAACAGAGGACTTTCGTGCAGATTATCTGCATCGTGTGTTGTATCGATGTCCGGATTGCAACAGAGAAGATGGAATGACGGGAAATGGAACCTATATTATGTGTAGACATTGCAAAAGCAGATATGAGCTTACAGAATATGGATATTTGAAAAAAGAGTCAGATGAATCAGCAGGTTTTACCCATGTTCCAGACTGGTATCGGTGGCAGCGAGAAATGGTTCGGAAAGAAATAGAAAGTGGAAACTATCAGATGAAAATGCATGTTGATATCTATGTGATGCAGAACATGAAAGCGGTTTATCAGGTGGGAACCGGGACTTTATTACATGACAATAAAGGCTTCCATTTAGATGGTTGTGATGGGAAGCTGCACTATGAACAGAAGCCAACTGCCTCTTACAGTTTGTATGCAGATTATTACTGGTATGAGATAGGGGATGTGGTCTGTATTGGAGATATGGAACGCCTATATTATTGTTTTCCAAAGAAAGAAGATTGCGTTCCCGTTGCAAAGACAAGACTTGCAACGGAAGAACTATATAAGTGGGAAATGGATCATTCGAATCGGAAACGTAAAGATGTGTAGAAGAGTGCACAAGGAGAAAAGAAAAGATGAAAGGTAGAACACATTTACAAAAGCAGCTTTTTGAATTGCAGGATATAACGTATCGGGACTTTCATAGTAAGCTGATACCTAATATTGATAAGAAAAGAGTAATAGGAATCCGGGTTCCTGTGCTCCGGTCTTTTGCCAGACAATATGCAAAAACAGAAGATGTAACAGCGTTTTTACAGGAACTACCACATTTTTACTATGAAGAAAACAATCTTCATATGATGTTAATTACGGCAATGAAGGATTATGAGGAATGTTTGAAAGAAGTAAAGCATTTTTTGCCGTACATTGATAATTGGGCAACTTGTGATTTTTCAGAACCGAAATGTTTTCGAAAGCATAAACAGGAATTATTACCGGAGATTCAGCTATGGATTGCCTCGGATGAGACCTATACGATTCGTTATGGAATTGGAATGTTAATGCGCTTATTTTTAGATGAAGATTTTTCGGTGGAATACTTGGAAATGGTGGCGGGAATACAGTCAGAAGAATATTATGTGAATATGATGATTGCGTGGTATTATGCTACGGCTCTGGCGAAACAGTGGAATGCAGCTATTGTATATGTGGAAGAACACAGATTATCAGACTGGGTGCATCACAAGACAATTCAAAAGGCAGTGGAAAGCTACCGGATTACACAAGAGCAAAAAGAATATTTACGGAGCCTGCGATAAGGGCAGACTTTTTTTGTTTGTTGAAATCGCATATATGTGCTATGATAGACAATGTAAAAAATGTATTTTATGATATAACACATAAAAGTTACATGTCTGCAAGGGAGAATGAGATAAATGACACTGAAAGAATTGAAGATTGGCGAGACTGCGACGATTATAGAGGTAGGTGGAAGCGGTGCGCTACGTCAGCATTTTCTGGATATGGGGTTGATTCAGGGAACAGAAGTGACGGTAGTGAAGTACGCGCCAATGGGGGATCCGGTGGAGTTGAGAATCCATGGTTATGAATTGACGATTCGCATGGAGGATGCAGGTAAGATCGAGGTAGGAGCTATTCATGAACCGACTGCTAAGATGAATCGGACTAAGGAGAAGACAGGCATTCCGCATCCCGGATTAGGAGAAGGTGGCAAATTTCATTCCAAAAAAGATGAGAATCCGTTACCGGAGGATGAAGTACTGACTTTTGCGTTAGTGGGTAACCAGAATTGTGGAAAGACCACGTTATTTAATCAGCTGACGGGTTCTAATCAACATGTTGGTAATTTCCCGGGCGTTACAGTGGATCGCAAGGATGGTGTGATAAAAGGATATGAAAATACCTGCATTACAGACCTGCCGGGAATCTATTCCATGTCACCATATAGCAGTGAAGAAATTGTGACAAGAGCGTTTTTATTGCAGAACCGGCCGAGGGGGATTATCAATATTGTGGATGCAACCAATATGGAGCGAAATCTGTATCTTACTATGCAGTTGATGGAGTTGAATATTCCAATGGTGGTTGCTTTGAATATGATGGATGAAATGCGGGAAAATGGAGGTTCCGTATTAGTGAATGAAATGGAGGCATTTCTTGGTGTACCGGTAATTCCGATATCGGCTGCAAAGGGCGAAGGCATTGAGGAATTGGTAAGCCATGCGATACATGTGGCAAAGTATCAGGAAGCTCCGGATGAGGTGGATTTTTGTTCGGCAGATGGCGAGGGACTTGAGAGCGCTGTGCATCGTTGTATCCATGCAATTATGCATTTGATTGAAGACCATGCGAATAAAGCACAGATTCCGGTCCGTTTTGCGGCAAGTAAACTGGCAGAAAATGATCATTTAGTCCTGGATAAGCTTGCGCTTAGCCGGAATGAGAAAGAGACGTTAGAGCATATCAGTTTGCAGATGGAAGAAGAAACGGGAATGGATCGTGCATCGGCAATTGCCAGTATGCGATTTAACTATATTAAGTGTGCCTGTGAGGAGACGGTGATACGTCCCCGGGAAAGTAAAGAACGTGCCAGAAGCCGGAAAATGGATAAGTTATTGACAGGAAAATATACAGGAATACCATCATTTATTGCCATTATGGGACTTGTTTTCTGGCTGACCTTTAATGTGATTGGAGCAGCACTACAGTCTCTTTTGCAACAAGGGATTGATTGGCTTACCGGCATTGTTGATTATGGACTTACTGCAATGAAAGTAAACAGTGTACTCCATTCTTTGATCATTGACGGAATATTTAGTGGCGTGGGAAGTGTGTTAAGCTTTCTCCCAATTATCGTCACGTTATTCTTTTTCCTATCCATGCTAGAGGACAGTGGATATATGGCGCGAGTTGCATTTATTATGGATAAGTTGCTTCGTAAGATTGGTCTTTCGGGAAGAAGTATTGTGCCGATGCTGATTGGATTCGGTTGCACAGTGCCGGGAGTGATGGCATCTAGAACCCTTTCTTCGGAACGTGACCGTAAAATGACAATATTGTTGACACCATTTATGAGTTGTTCGGCAAAGTTGCCAATTTATGCATTTTTTGCAGCAGCGTTTTTCCCGGGACATGGTGCCATTGTAATGATTACTTTGTATTTTGTCGGTATATTGATTGGTATTATCATGGCTTTTCTTATGAAAGGGACCATGTTTAAGGGAGAGCCGGTTCCTTTTGTGATGGAATTGCCGAATTATCGGATGCCGGGAGCAAAGAATGTGATGCAGTTGCTGTGGGAGAAGGCAAAAGATTTCCTGCAGAGAGCATTTACGGTTATTTTTGTGGCAACCATTGTAATCTGGTTCTTGCAAAGCTTTAATCTTCGTTTAAATCTGGTAACGAATTCTAGGGATAGTATTCTTGCCATGGTAGCAGGTTTGATTGCACCGATTTTTACTCCGCTTGGATTTGGAGATTGGAGAATATCAACAGCACTGATAAGTGGATTTATGGCAAAGGAGAGCGTGGTGTCCACTTTGACGGTTTTGTTTGGAAACACGCAGAATCTGCTTGCGGTGTTATCACCGGTTGGGGCGGCAGCGCTTCTTGTATTCTGCCTGCTGTACACGCCATGTGTAGCTGCCGTTGCCTCTGTAAAAAGGGAACTTGGTACAAAATGGGCAATTGCAGTAATCATTGGACAATGTATCCTTGCATGGCTTGCAGCGTTTGTGGTTTATGGAATAGGCAGTCTGTTATAAAGAGGGAGTAATACATATGAGTAAAGTGATTCGAAGAATATTAGCCATTATACCAGCGGTGATTATTCAGGTCTTATGGATGCTGATTCTCATGAGCTGGCTTGCACCCTATGCGACAATAGTAGCTACATTACTATCTATATGTACGTTTTTATTTGTGTTATATATTATTATCAAGAGAGATGAGGGTACCTATAAGATTTTGTGGCTTCTTGTTTTGCTGACACTCCCCATCTTAGGTGCGGTTTTGTATCTGGAGTTAGGGAATAAGAGAACCGGACTTCCCATTCAGAGAAAGCTGCAGCATGCAAAGCTGGAGCATGATGTGGACTACACGGATGTAATTGCGGACATATCAAAGAATAATATCCGGTTTTCACAGACCGTTCAAACAATATGTAAGAAAACCAATTTCCCGGTAATGCCAAATGAAAATGTAACGTATTATCCGCTAGGAGACAACATGTTTCCGGATATGCTTGCGGATTTAAAAGCTGCAAAACAATATATTTATGTTGAATATTTTATTATTGCCCATGGAAAAATGTGGGATTCGATTGTGGACATTTTGCAGGAGAAGGTGGGCCAGGGTGTTGATGTAAGAGTATTGTATGATGATCTGGGAAGCATTTCCACCTATTCTAAGAAGGATGCAAAAGCACTTAAGGCAAAAGGGATTCACTGTCATACCTTTAACCGGTTATTTGCGATCAAAGGCACACTGAATTATCGGGATCACCGGAAAATGTTAGTGGTTGATGGAAAGGTTGCATATAGTGGTGGAATCAATTTAGCGGATGAATATATCAATGAATATGAAAAATATGGTCACTGGAAAGATATCGGATTCCGTCTGACCGGGCAGGCAGTACAGAATTACGTTATGATGTTTGAAGAATTCTGGTGTGCATTTTGCGATAAGAATGATGATCTGACAATAAAGCATAGTTTTATGCCGATTGATTATTCGGCAAGAAGGGATGGTTATGTTGTAAGTTACTATGATTCACCATTGCGCAAAGAAGCAATCAGTAATGATTTGTATATCGACCTGCTGTCACAGGCTGTTAATTATGTATGGTTCTACACCCCATATCTGATGTTAGGGGATGGACTGATGGAGGCGGTTGTAAATGCGGTGGAACGGGGTGTCGATGTAAGAATTATTATGCCGGGAATTCCGGATAAAAAATTAATTTTCCGAATGTCCCACAGTTATTATCAGGAGTTGTTAGAAGCGGGCGTCAAGATATATGAGTATCAGCCGGGATTTGTACATGCCAAGGCATGTATTGTAGATGATACGGTTTGTACAATTGGAACAGTGAATTTAGACTACAGAAGTTTATTCCTGCATTTTGAAAATAATTCCTTGTTTTATCAATCAAGAATTGTGCAGGAAATAAAAGAAGATTATAGTAAGACACTGGAACAATGTGAGCAGATGCAACCATATGATAAAGGTAAATATGCATTTCGCTGGTTGTTAGATGGTATTTTAAGAATATTTGCACCATTGTGTTAAGAAATGGAGATGTTAGAAAATGAGTAAAACATTAATTGTGGTGGACATGCAGAATGATTTTATAACCGGATCACTGGGAACGCAGCAAGCGCAGGCAATTCTTCCGAATGTTAAGCAGAAAATCCGGCAATACCAGGAAAATAATGATGAGATACTTTTTACAAGAGATACTCATCAGACCGATTATTTAAATACTCCGGAAGGAAAGAAACTTCCGGTGGAACATTGTATTGAGGGAACGGAGGGATGGAAGATTGCAGAGGGTCTGGAAGTACCGGGATGTACTTATATTGATAAGCCGACTTTTGGTTGGACACATTGGAATGAAAGAAGTTTTGATGAGATTGAACTGATTGGACTTTGTACCGATATTTGTGTGGTGTCAAATGCACTTATTTTGAAAGCAACTTTTCCTGAAGTGGAGATAACGGTTGATGCAAACTGTTGCGCAGGGGTAACACCGGAAACACATCAGGCGGCATTAGAGACGATGAAGATGTGTCAGATTCATGTGATAGGAGAGTGATTGGATATACATCATTGACGAACAGTAATAGAATATTTATAATAAATGCAGCCGGTGAATCCGGATGATGAATAGAATATGGAGGATATAAGAATATGAAAGTTGCAATTATTATGGGTTCTACCAGTGATCTTTCCAAAGTGGAACCGGCAGTTGGAATTTTGAAGGATTATGGTGTGGAAGTGAATGTCAGATGTTTGTCTGCACATCGTGCACATCTTGGACTTTCTGAGTTTATTGAAGAATGTAATGAAAATGGAACAGAAGTTATCATTACAGCAGCAGGTATGGCAGCAGCTCTTCCGGGAGTGGTTGCATCCCAGACAGTACTTCCGGTCATTGGTGTTCCACTTTCCGGTTCGGTATTAGATGGTATGGATGCGTTGATGTCCATCGTGCAGATGCCTTCTGGGATTCCTGTTGCAACGGTTGCAATCAATGGAAGCAAGAATGCAGCATATCTTGCGTTACAAATTATTGCAGTGAAGCATGAATCCATCAAAGAGAAACTTTTAAAGGAACGGAAAGATATGGAGCAGGCAGCCATGAAGGCAAATGCAGAAGTTATCGAAAAATTTCGATAGATAGCAAATATAGTGACTTAAAAAATAATCCCGCTTTTAAACAAAAGGTATGTTTGGAAGCGGGATTTATAATTAGGCGTCTAATTTCTTGCCGGTTAACATTTCATATGCTTCTAAATATTTGTCAATGGTCTTTTGGGCAATGTCTGCCGGAAGTTCCCAATCGTGTTTGCCTTCGTTCTCCTTTAACCAGTCACGTGCAAACTGTTTGTCAAAGGATGGTTGACCGTGTCCGGGTTCATAGCCGTCAGCAGGCCAGAAGCGTGAACTGTCCGGTGTCAGCATTTCGTCACCTAATACGATGTTACCATCTTCATCTAAACCAAACTCGAACTTGGTATCCGCAATGATAATCCCCTTTGTAAGTGCATAGTCTGCACATTTCTTGTAAAGTGCAATGGTGTAATCTCTTAACTTGGTTGCATATTCCAGTCCTTTTCCCGGGAATTCTTTTTCTAAATGTTCTATACTTTGCTCAAATGATATATTTTCGTCATGGTCACCGATTTCGGCTTTGGTGGAAGGGGTATAAATTGGCTCTGGCAATTTGTCAGATTCCTTTAATCCTTCCGGAAGGGTGATTCCGCAAACAGTACCGTTTTTCTGATAGCTTGCCCAACCGCTTCCTGTAATGTAACCGCGAACGATGCATTCTACCGGTAACATTTTTAATTTGCGGCACATCATGCTGTTGCCGTCAAATTCTGGCTGCCGGAAGAATTCCGGCATATCTTTTACATCTGCAGATATCATGTGGTTTGGAAGAATATCAGAGGTCATGTCAAACCAGAATTTGGACATCTGAGTAAGGACAGTTCCCTTCTTGCTGATGATGTTCTTTAATATAACATCAAAGCAACTGATACGGTCTGTTGCCACCATAATTAAACTGTCGCCATTGTCGTAAATTTCACGTACTTTGCCTTCTTTGATCGGCTTTAATTCTTTTGCACTCATTTTTATATACCTCACATTCTTATAATTTACCATAAATAGTATTTTCCCATTAAGGATAGTAGATTTTATGCGAAAAATCAAGTCAATTTTCCTGAAAGTTGAGAATCCTTAAAGTTTATGGTACAATTTAAAAATAGTATTAAGGATATCATTCGGAGGAGAATATGTACTGGGATATATTGGGAATTGAGCCAACAAAGGATGAAAATAGAATCAGAGAAGCGTATCATGCAAAGCTCCATTTTGTGAATCCGGAGGATGATCAGGAAGGATTTAAGGAACTTCGGCGTGCGTATGAACAGGCGATGGAGTATGTGAATCTGGAAGATAATACAGAGGAATCAGAAGAGAAGGAGGATTATTCATATAAGAAGAAAAATGAGGTGGATCTGTGGATTGACCGAATTGACAACATTTATCAGGATGTAACAACGAGAAGAAATGTTGAAAAGTGGAATACACTATTACATGATCCAATCTGCGATGACTTAGATACAGAATTAGAAGCAGCAGATAAGCTCCTCGTGTATCTTATGGGGCATTCCTATCTTCCACAGGATATCTGGAGTGCGGTGGACAGACGTTTTTCCTATCGGGATAATATTCAGCAATTGAAAGAGAGGTTTCCGGAGAATTTTCTGGATTATATGAAATGGCAGATTGAGTCGCCGACCTTTATTGATTATGAAATGTTTGATGGTAAGACAGATGCGAAAGTGGATGATTACATCAATAAATTATATGAGACAAAGAATGCGGAAGAGGATGGAGACTTAGATCGGGTTTCAAGATTACTTTCGGAATTGTCGGCATTTGAAGTGACCCATCCATTCACAGAGGTGGAAAAGGCACGTTATTATATGATGAAGGCGGATAAACTTTCAAAAGAAAAGGAAGATAATTGTCGGGAAACAATCGATAAGTTATATACGCAGGCCCTTGAGGTTATGGAAGAATTAGACTTTGAATATTCGGATAATATCTATATTGAACGGACATATGCACAGGCATTGCTTAAGAAGAATAAAGTGGAACCGGCAAGAAATGTATATCAAGGATTATTGGAGAAGAATGAAAAGGATTTTGGCTCTAAGCTTGGAATCGCAGAATGTATCTTTATGGAAGGACAACCGGAAGAGGCCAAGGAACAGGTAGAGGAGATATTAGAAGACAGGGTACAGGATGTCGAATGTCTGATGCTGCTGGATCGAATCAATGAGGTATTGGTAAAACAATATTGTGAAATTCTTTCTAAGGATAAGAATCGGGATATCAGTATCAAGCTTGGATGGTGTTATTATCAGCAGAAAAAGTTTGATAAAGGTATTGCGTTATTAGATAAGTTGGAAGAAGGGGATGACTATGATTATGTGAATCTTCGAAGCCGGTTGTATCTTGCAAATGAAGATTATTCCAAAGCGTATCCATATGCAAGAAAATGGCTTTCTATGATAGAAAACTCGGTGGATGACGGTTCTGCGGAGATGCGCAAACGTAAGAATCGATTGTCTCTAGCTCATTTCTCAATCGGTGTCTGTATCTGGGAGGATGTCTATAAGAAAGAAACAGGAAAGAAACGGGAAGAGGCATATGAGGATACAAAACGCTTTATTGATATGGCAATCGCTGAGGAGAATAATATATTAGTTCGGTTATCTTATATGGAACAGATGGCACGATTTTATATCGATGCCAATGCATATGAAGAGTGTGTGGAGATATGCAATCAGATCATAGAAAAAGATAAAGGATTTTTTCCTGCATACGTCCATCGGCAGAAAGCAAATTATGAGCTTCGTAACGCAAAGGATGTCATTGATGATTATTTCATGTGCATTGATATCTATCCCGAGTATGTTCCACCGTATATACTGGCAGCGGAGGTGTTTTATGCATTTGATCAGTATGATGATGTAGAAAAAGTAATTCAGGTGGCAAAGGAAGGGGGACTTCAAAGTGACAGCCTGGAATTATACAGAATCAAATGTATTCATTACAAAGATTTTTCTACGGAGAATACCCAAAAGGCTCTGGATGCATTGATTGCGCTTAGAGAGAGGGTTCTTTTTGAGGATAAGGACAAGTCTACCGATATTGAAGATTTAGCTGAGTTAGAACGGGAATATGCTATACTTTATTGGGATTTGGATAAGGTAGAACAGACTTTTGCGATTATAGATGCTTATTTGAAGGAACATCCTGACTCTGACGTTATGCGTGATTTAAAGATAGATGTCTGTATCAGAGAGAAACGGACAAAGGACGCATTGGCTATGGCAAAGAAGATGGTGAAAGAATTTCCGGATGATATTGCTAAGGCCATGAAGCTGGCTAATTGTTATGAGAGAGTGGATCAGCAGGAAAAAGCGATTGAGCTGTATAAGAAGATTTTGGTAAAAAAGGATGACTATGTTCCGGCAATTCGTCGTCTCATGTATATATACAGTAATTTAAGTAATCAAAAAGATGATCTTGAATTATGCAAACTAGGAATTCAATATGCAGATCGGATGATTGAGCTTACAGATTCTTCCGATGCATATCTCGAAAAGGGCAATTTACAGATTGATCTGTATGAATTAGAGGGGGCAGTGGATAGTTGTAAGAAGGCGATTGAACGCAATCCGGATGCCTATTATGCATATAATAATCTTGGCTGTGCCCTGTTGAAACTTCGACGTGTGGATGAAGCGGTAAAACCGCTGCTGCAAGCCATTGAATTAGATCCGGACCGGGAGCATCTTCCATATATGAATCTGGCAGAATGTTATACATTGCTAGGGGAATATGACAAAGCCATTGAAGCATATGAGAATGTGCTCCGATTTCATCCTAAATCTGAAAGTGTGAAGGAAAGTATTGCAAAGCTTTTTATAAAAAAAGGAGATTATGAAAGGGCAGTTGCTTATTATAAGAACCGAATCAAACAGATTGAAGATAAGTATGCAAATGTCAGTAATCTGAAGCTTATATGGGATGGAATGGAAGAAGAGGATCAACTTCTTTCCTTATACTGCGATTTGGCAGATGCGTACCGGCAGGCGGGAAAGTCAGAACGGGCAGAGCACTATTATGAAAAGGTAATTTTGCGTTGGAAGAATCCGTTACGGGGAAAGATCTCCTGTCGTCATATTGCCAATGTGGCAGAGTATTATCGGGATAAAGGTGAATTAGAAAAGGCAGAAAAGCTTGTAAGAAAAGCGTACTGGAGGTCAAGTGATGAAAGCAATTCATATGAAATGGAACATTTAATGTTTGTAACGGCAACCATTATGTTTTGCTTAGGAAAACAGAAAAAGGCAAGAGAAGATGCTATCGGTTATTTTTCGAGGTTCTATGTATGCAGGGGAACAGACAACCAGGATAAAATCTTTGAAAACAAGCGTCATCTGTTGGCAAATCTATATGATTTTGCCATTATGAGTCTTTGCGCAGGAGATATAAAAGAAGGGAAAGAGTATATCGAGCGTATGAGGAATTGCAATGTCTGTGTGACTTGTGAATGTATGGAATGCTTTGAATATTATTTTGCTATGGGAATTCTTGCAAAGATTGAGGGAAGAGAAGAGGACGCAAAGACATATTTTGAAAAAGCCATTGCAATCAAGGGTGATTATCCTTGTGCGCAGTATCAGCTTAGTACATTAAAGAAATAGAGGAAGAGAGCATGATAATTGGTATTGATTTAGGAACGACAAACAGCTTAGTAGCGTATTATACGGAAGAAGGACCTAAGATTATTCCAAACCGGTTAGGAAAGAATCTGACACCATCGGTGGTGAGTGTAGATGAAGATGGACAAGTCTATATTGGAGAAACGGCAAAAGAAAGGATGTTGTTGCATCCGGAAAGTTCTGCGTCTGTTTTCAAGAGAAGCATGGGAAGTGAGAAGGTGTATGAGTTATCCGGGAAGAAATTCTTACCGGAGGAACTTTCTGCGTTAGTTTTGAGGGCGTTGAAAGAAGATGCGGAGTGCTATCTTCAGGAGGAGGTGACAGAGGCTGTCATCAGTGTACCGGCATATTTTAATGATGAACGGCGAAAGGCAACAAAGCGTGCCGGAGAGTTGGCAGGTCTCAAAGTGGAACGTATTATCAGCGAACCGACAGCAGCAGCTATTGCATATGGATTATATCAGAATCGGGAAAATGGCAAGTTTCTGGTGTTTGATTTAGGTGGTGGAACCTTTGATGTTTCTATTTTGGAGTTGTTTGATTCCATTATAGAGGTACGAGCCGTAGCCGGAGATAACTTCTTAGGCGGTGAGGATTTCACAAAGGTGGTGGAACAGATATTTTTTGATAAGAATCCGGAGATTGACCGGGATGATCTGACTGACAAGGAACAGCGGCATGTGACGAAACAGGCTGAAAATTGTAAGATTGGGTTTTCGGATGATCGGATATCAAAAATGACCTGTAAGTTAAAAGATAAGACATATGAGATGGAATTATCCATGAATGAATATGAGGCAAAATGTGATGAATTGCTTGATAAGATTCGTCAGCCCATTAAGAGAAGCCTCTCGGATGCAAATGTCAGACTGAAAGATATAGACAGGGTTGTGCTGGTGGGCGGTGCAACGAAGCTTCCATTTATTCGTAAATTTGTGGGTAAGCTGTTCCATAATCTACCGGATACATCCATTAATCCTGATGAAGCAGTTGCTTTAGGTGCGGCAGTGCAGGGGGCTATGAAGGAGCGAAAGGATAGTATCAAAGAGGTGATTCTTACTGATGTGTGTCCCTTTACCCTGGGAACCGAGGTTGTATTAGAAAAAGAAAATGGAAGATATGAAGATGGACATTTCTGCCCGATCATTGAGAGGAATACAACCATTCCTGCCAGCCGGACAGAAAGATTATATACAGTAAATGACAATCAGACGCAGATTCGTTGTAAGGTATTACAAGGCGAAAGTCGTTTTGCCTCCAATAATGTTTTTCTTGGAGAAATCCGTATCAGGGTACCCAAGGCAGAAGCTGGAAAGGAAGCAGTAGATGTAACTTATACATATGATGTGAATTCTATTCTGGAGGTAGAAATCAAGGTGGTGTCAACGGGAGAGATTACAAAGCAGATTATCAAGACTAACGCAACCGATATGACGGAAGAAGAGATCAGGGAAAGAATGGAAGCACTTTCTTACTTGAAGATACATCCAAGAGATAAAGAAGAAAATAAATTGTTGCTGCTTCGGGGAGAACGGCTTTATGAGGAAAGTGTTGGACGGGAACGTATGCAGATCGAATATGCACTAAGAGAATTTGAAAAGGCATTGGATACCAGGGAAGATAGTGTGATTGAAGGGGCCAGGAGAGATTTTAAGGAATTTCTGGAGAACTTTTCTGAGTGACTTTACAAAAATAGCGATTTTGATTATAATGTGACTGTTGTATAAGATATATGCGTTTTTGAAATGCTACAGCAGTTCCAGTATAATATTAGGAGGATGAAAGAATGGATTATAAAAATGCCGGAGTAGACATTGAAGCAGGATATAAGTCAGTAGAATTGATGAAGGCATCTGTGAAGAAGACAATGCGTGAGGAAGTGATTGGCGGACTTGGAGGTTTTTCAGGTGCATTTTCTCTTAAGAAGATCAAAGAGATGGAGGATCCCGTTCTTTTATCAGGTACAGATGGATGTGGAACAAAGGTGAAGCTTGCATTTTTGATGGATAAGCACGATACCATCGGTATTGATGCCGTTGCTATGTGTGTCAATGATATTGCATGTGCAGGTGGTGAACCATTGTTCTTCCTGGATTACATTGCGTGTGGCAAGAATTATCCGGAAAAGATTGCAACAATTGTTGGTGGTGTTGCAGAGGGATGTTTACAGTCAGGTGCTGCCCTGATTGGAGGAGAGACTGCAGAACATCCGGGTCTGATGCCGGAGGATGAATATGATATTGGAGGCTTTGCTGTTGGTGTTGTAGAACGAAAGAATTTGATTACAGGAGAGAATGTGAAACCGGGAGATGTCTTAGTGGGTATTGCATCTAGTGGTGTACACAGTAATGGTTTTTCTTTGGTTCGTAAAGTA
Organism: uncultured Clostridium sp.; assembly: GCA_945915475.1. Classification (GTDB taxonomy): domain Bacteria; phylum Bacillota; class Clostridia; order Lachnospirales; family Lachnospiraceae; genus CAG-590. Next base: position 64,405 of record CAMEFI010000016.1, read on the forward strand.
TTTGAGATGACAAAGGAATCGTTGGATACGTATTACGATGAGTTAGGTAAGACGTTGGGGGAGGCATTAATTGCACCGACAAAGATTTATGTGAAGGCTCTTCGTAAGGTGAAAGATGCTGGAATTACAATTAAGGGTTGTTCTCACATTACCGGTGGCGGATTCTATGAGAATATTCCAAGGATGCTTCCGGATGGTGTACGTGCAATGGTGAAGAAGGACTCTTATGAAGTACCTGCTATCTTCAAATTATTGGCTAAGACAGGTAATATTGAAGAGCAAATGATGTATAATACATATAATATGGGTATTGGAATGGTACTTGCTGTGGATGTAGCAGATGCAGATCAGACTATAGAAGCATTAAAAGCCGCAGGAGAGGATGCATTTGTTGTTGGGCATGTTGAGTCTGGCGAGAAGGGTGTTACTCTCATTTAATACGAATTGTTTGGCAGCATTGGAGGAAGAACTATGCTTAAAGTGGCAGTGATGGTTTCTGGAGGTGGAACGAACCTTCAGGCGATTATCGATGCAGTGGATTCTGGTCGGATTACGAATACAGAATTGGTTGCAGTGATCAGTAATAATAAAGGAGCCTATGCATTAGAACGTGCAAAGAAGGCAGGAATTAAGGATATTGTTGTATCCCCAAAGGATTATGAGACAAGGGAAGCATTTAATAAGGCATTAGTGGAGACCGTGGACTCTCTAGCTGTGGATTTGATTGTGTTAGCTGGATATCTTGTTGTGATTCCACCAGAGATGATCGATAAATATGAGAATCGTATTATTAACATTCATCCATCTCTGATCCCTTCATTTTGTGGTACCGGTTTTTATGGATTAAAAGTTCATGAGGCAGCTTTACAAAGAGGTGTTAAGGTGGTGGGTGCTACGGTTCATTTTGTGGACAAAGGAACGGATACCGGTCCGATTATCTTACAGAAAGCAGTAGCAGTCAAAGAAGGGGATACTCCGAAAGTATTACAGCAAAGAGTAATGGAACAGGCTGAGTGGATACTATTGCCACAGGCGATTGATTATATTGCGAATGATAAGGTTGTTGTTGTAGATGGCAGAGTTGTGATCAAGGATTGACAGTATATAAAAAGCAGGAGGATAATCATGAAGGTTTTAATTATTGGAAGTGGTGGAAGAGAACATGCAATTGCAACTTGTGTTGCAAAAAGTAAGCGTGTTTCTAAGATTTATGCTGCACCTGGTAATGCAGGAATCGCTGAGCTTGCAGAGTGTGTGGATATTTCTGTAATGGATTTTGATAAGTTAGTTGCATTTGCAAAGGAAAAAACAATTGACTTTGTGATTGTAGGACCGGATGATCCATTGGTAGCCGGCTGTGTAGATGCATTTGAAAAAGAGGGTATCAAGGTATTTGGACCTCGTAAAAATGCAGCAATTATTGAAGGATCCAAGGCTTTTTCTAAGGATTTAATGAAGAAATATGATATTCCTACGGCTGCATATGAGACATTTGATAATGCGGATGCGGCACTTGCTTATTTGGAGAAGGCGGATTTTCCGATTGTACTGAAGGCTGACGGACTTGCTCTTGGAAAAGGTGTATTGATTTGTGATAATTTAGAAGAGGCTAAGGCCGGTGTAAAAGAGATTATGTTAGATAAGCATTTTGGTAATGCGGGTAATAAAATGGTGATTGAGGAGTTTATGACAGGACGTGAGGTCTCTGTTCTAGCCTTTTGTGATGGAACAACTATTAAGACAATGACTTCTGCACAGGATCACAAGCGTGCGAAAGACGGTGACCAGGGACTGAATACCGGAGGTATGGGAACATTTTCTCCAAGTCCATTCTATACAGAAGAGATTGATGCTTTCTGTCAGAAAGAGATCTATCAAAAGACGATGGCTGCCATGAAAGCAGAGGGCAGAGATTTTGTAGGTGTATTATTTACAGGTCTTATGATTACACCGAAGGGAACAAAAGTCTTGGAGTTTAATGCCCGTTTTGGTGATCCGGAGGCACAAGTGGTTCTTCCTCGAATGAAGAATGATATTATAGATGTAATGGAAGCTTGTATCGATGGAACTTTGGATCAGGTGGAACTGGAATTTGAGGATAATGCGGCTGTATGTGTTGTATTAGCGTCCGATGGTTATCCGGTTTCTTATGAGAAGGGATTCCCGATTCATGGTTTAGAGAAATTCAAGGGACAGGATGATTATTATGTATTTCATGCCGGAACCAAGTTAGCGGATGGAGAAGTAGTAACCAATGGTGGCCGTGTTCTTGGTGTTACGGCAAAAGGGAAGGATCTTGTGACAGCAAGAGCCAATGCATATAAGGCAACAGAATGGATCGATTTCGAGAATAAATATATGCGTCATGATATTGGTAAGGCAATTGATGAACAATAATAAGGTATAATACAAATGAGGGGCCTGTTGTAAAGAAGTTGAAGTGCAACGAATGGCCCCTGCTTTCTTATAGTAAATATTTAGATTGGAGAATGCAATGAAACAAAATTATACGAAAAGTGCAAATAATGCCCTGAAGTATGCAAAGAAAGCTGCACTGCAATTGCAACAGGAATATGTTGGAAGTGAACATTTATTGCTTGGTTTAATGAAGGAGAAAAATGGTATTGCATATGCAGTCCTTATAAAGAATGGTGTTGATGAGGAAAGATTAGAGAATCTTACAAGCCAGTTAATGATGGAACACACGAATGTTGCACTGGCGAATAAGGCAGAATTCTCAAAAAGATGTCAGGATATTCTTGTACTTGCGGATAAAGAGGCAACAAAGTTTAAGGCGAAGGAGGTAGGTACAGAACATTTGTTAATTGCAATTATAAAACATCCCGATAGTGTTGCATTTCGTCTTTTAACTGCCATGAATATTGGCATTTCCAAGATGTATGGTGAAATATTGGCTGCAATGAGTTTGGATCCTGCGATTGTTAAGGCAGAGATGAATGCGTTGAAGGCAAAGGATAAGAAAGGAAAATCCAATACACCAACGCTGGACCAATATTCACGTGATTTCACAAAGCTTGCACGGGAAGGCAAACTGGATCCCGTTGTTGGTAGAAATACAGAAATGCAGAGAGTTGTGCAAATCTTAAGTAGAAGGATGAAGAATAACCCTTGCCTTGTTGGAGAGCCTGGTGTTGGTAAAACAGCAATTGTAGAAGGCCTTGCAGAATTGATCGTTGCAGGAGATGTTCCGGAAACAGTACTTGACAAACGGGTACTTTCTTTAGATTTGTCCGGAATGGTAGCGGGATCTAAGTATCGTGGGGAATTTGAAGAAAGAATTAAGAAGTTAATTAATGAAGTAACCCAGGCTGGAAATGTCATATTATTTGTAGATGAGTTGCATACGTTGATTGGCGCAGGTGGTGCCGAAGGTGCCATTGATGCTTCTAATATTTTGAAACCAGTCCTTTCCCGGGGCGAAATTCAGATGATCGGTGCCACCACAACAGCAGAGTACCGTAAATATATCGAGAAAGATGCAGCCTTAGAGAGAAGATTTCAACCTGTGACCGTTCAGGAACCAACGAAAGAAGAAGCAGTGAATATTTTAATGGGGCTGCGCCCGATTTATGAATATCACCATGGACTTACCATTAGTGACGAGGCGGTAAAGGCATGTGTTAATTTATCAGTTCGATATTTAAATGATCGATTCCTTCCGGATAAAGCCATTGATCTTATGGATGAGGCTGCTGCCAAGAAGCGGTTGGCAGCATATAAAGTGACGCCGCAGATGAAGCAGATTGAGAAGGAATTAGCAGTGCTTAATGATGAATTAGATCAATCTTTTATGGAAAATGATCTAGAGACGGCCCATGAGACAAAGCTTGCAATTAAGGTGCTTGAAGAGAAACGTGATAAATTGAAAAAGAAACAGGACAGTTCTATCAAGTCCCAGGATCTTTCGTTGAAGGAAGAGGATATAGCACAGGTCGTATCCGAGTGGACTAAGATTCCGGTAAACAGATTGCAGGAAGAAGAATCAAAGCGATTGTTACATTTAGAGGATGAATTGCATAAGCGTGTGATTGGACAAAACGAGGCAGTAGAAGCGGTTGCCAAGGCAATTAAAAGAGGAAGAGTGGGTCTTAAAGATCCAAAACGCCCAATTGGTTCATTCCTTTTCTTAGGACCAACTGGTGTTGGTAAGACAGAGCTTTCTAAAGCCTTAGCGGAGACTGTGTTTGGAGATGAGAAGAATCTGATTCGTGTTGATATGTCAGAGTATATGGAGAAGCATAGTGTTTCTAAAATGATTGGATCCCCTCCAGGCTATGTTGGATTCGAGGAGGGCGGTCAGTTAAGTGAACAGGTTCGGAAGAATCCTTACTCTGTCATTTTATTTGATGAGATTGAAAAGGCACATGTAGACATTTTTAATGTGTTGTTGCAGATATTAGATGATGGTCATGTGACAGATGCACAGGGAAGAAAGGTAGATTTCAAGAACACCATTATAATCATGACAAGTAATGCAGGTGCATCACGGATTATGGAACCTAAGAAATTGGGCTTTATCAGTGATTCTTCAGATGCGAAGGAACACGAAGACATGAAAAATGGTGTTATGGAAGAGGTAAAGAGATTATTTAAGCCGGAATTTCTGAACCGTATTGATGATACGATTGTATTCCATGCACTCACAAAAGAGGAAGTAAAGGAGATTGCCAATCTTCTTCTACACAATTTTGCAAAACGTGTGAAAGAACAGTTAGATATTGAATTACGTTATGGTGATGCACTCAAGAATTATATCTTTGAGAAAGGTTATGATAAGAAATATGGTGCGCGTCCGTTGAAGCGTGCGATTCAGAATGAAGTGGAAGATAAGATGGCAGAGGAAATGTTAAAGGGTGATATTAAGCCTGGACAGACTGTTCGAATTTCTGTTGTGAAAGCCGGAGTGAAATTCAAAGTAATGGAGTAAGAAAGAATACTGTTTAATAAAAATTCACTGGAAAAAAGACACCATATATTGTATACTATAGACACAACATTTGGTTTCTTTTGTGGCAGAATTCGCAAAAGAGACATTCGAATATTTTTAATATCAGATAGTGCACAAGATGTAAGCACGCTCGTGCTTTAGACGACGTGAATGTGCCCTTAATCAGATGAAAGACACAGGAGGATAAAAAGATGGCAGTAATAAGCGAGCTGATTAAAGAAGAGAACGGAACATTGAGTTTTGGTAATTATGAATTGGATTCTAAGACCAAGTTAGATGGTTTCGAATTTAAGGGTGATAAGTATAAGATTAAGACCTTTAAGGAGATTACAAAGCTTGAGAAGAATGGATCGTTTGTATATGAATCAGTTCCAGGTACCGCAGTACATGGATTTGATGCATCTGATAATGTTGTAGAATTTCAGGTAGAAGGTACAGAAGATTCTCAGATTACGTTGGAATTAGAGGCAGGACAGGAGTACGTAACTGTAATTGATGGTAATAGTGCAGGTTCCGTTAAGACCAATCTTGGTGGTAAGTTGAATCTAAGTGTAGAGTTGAATCCGGGACAGGTATCTACAATTAAGATTGAGAAATTATAAAGGGGATTTATATGGCGAAGGCAAAACAGATATATTTTTGCCAGGAGTGTGGATATGAATCGGCTAAGTGGCTCGGACAATGTCCGGGATGTAAGAATTGGAATACTTTTGTAGAAGAGAAGCTGGTAGTAGGCGTTGGTAAGCATTCTGGAACTAAGACAGAGGCTGCAACGCCTACTAGTATTTTAAATGTCACTACGTCGGAGAACACGCGAATTGGCACGGGAATGAAGGAATTAGACAGGGTGTTGGGAGGAGGAATCGTGAAAGGTTCTCTTACACTTGTTGGTGGCGATCCAGGAATCGGAAAGTCTACGTTACTTTTGCAAGTATGCAGGAATCTTACATCAAATGGTCACCAGGTACTATATGTATCCGGGGAGGAATCATTACAACAGATTAAGATGAGAGCAGAAAGACTGGGTGGTTTTACAAAGGATATGTTATTACTTTGTGAAACAAATCTGGATGCTGTAGAGGGAGGAATTACGAAAATTATGCCTGAAGTGGTTGTAATTGACTCCATTCAGACCATGTATCTGGAGAATGTAGCAAGTGGTGCCGGAAGTGTGGCACAGGTACGTGAAGTAACCGGGCGGCTCATGCGGATTGCAAAGCAGTTGGATATTGCGATTTTTATTGTGGGACATGTAACCAAGGAAGGTACAGTTGCCGGACCAAGGACTTTAGAACATATGGTGGACACCGTATTGTATTTTGAAGGGGAGAAGAATGCCCTCTATCGGATAGTTCGTGGAGTGAAGAATCGTTTTGGATCTACCAATGAGATTGGCGTCTTTGAAATGAAGGATAATGGTTTGTATGAGGTGGAGAATGCATCCCAGGTCATGTTAAATGGACGCCCTTTAGATGCAGCCGGATCGGTGGTGGTTTGTTCGATGGAAGGAACAAGACCGATTCTGATTGAGATACAGGCACTGGTGTGTCAGTCTAATTTCAATTTACCAAGAAGAACGTCAGTTGGTATTGACTATAACCGTGTCAATCTGTTGATGGCAGTTTTGGAGAAACGCGCCGGAATGATGCTGGCAGGGAATGATGCATATGTGAATCTTGCAGGTGGGATGAAATTGAATGAACCGGCTATTGACTTAGGGGTGGTTGTTGCATTGGTATCAAGCTTTAAAAATGTTCCTGTGGATGCACATACTATTATATTCGGTGAAGTGGGTCTTGCTGGTGAAGTACGAGGTGTGTCTATGGCTGCCCAGCGAGTGAAAGAGGCAGCAAAGTTAGGTTTTACAACCTGTATTATGCCAAAGATTAATTGCGATGGAATAGAGAATATCCCGGGAATGAAATTGATTGGGGTACAGAGTGTTCCGGAAGTATTAGAACATATATAATGTCTCAATCATCGGTCTGAAAATTTGTCGAAAAAGTTTAAAAAAGTTGTTGACAAGGGAAAATGTATGTGATAATATAATCACTGTTGCGGCGCTGATAAGCAAGACAGCAAAGCAAAGAAGAACAATGAAAACTGAATGAAGATTAAACAACAAAACAACCCTGAAAATTCTTTAAGAATTTTAACGAATGTACAAAGAAAGTACAGTAAACACAGCAGTGAGTACTAAAGTTCGCCTGCACCTTTCAGGTTAGGCTCACTAAGTACTTGTTGCATGGGTGAAACTAAGACTCAACAAAGGTTTCGTCAAGTTTCACTCCAAGTAAATGGGATTGATTAGCCAGAAAGGTTTATCGGTTCCGGGAGAAACTTTTTA
>CAMEFI010000017.1 GCA_945915475.1 uncultured Clostridium sp.
TATATAAGAAGATAAGCGGGAAAAAGTACTATACCACATGGTCAGGTAAACGGACGGTAAAGGTGAAGTGACAATGATATCCGGCGGCTGATGTCGCCGGGTATTTTGGTTTGTAATGTTTCAGCTAGAAAATATTGTCTGCTTAAACACATTAATGCTGGAGTATTGATTCGAAATAAAAAGACAGAATAGTTTTTTACGCTAGTTGTCTTTGTCACTTCTGTCTAACCATTTGCAGATATAGTGGCATACCACACCTGCCATAACAGAAATGATAAATAATTCGGAGCTCAAAAAAATATATATTATAACGAAACATACAAAATTGGAGACGTTAAAGTCTATCCTATTATACATTGATTGTTGAGAAACGAATGTAGGTATGTTATAATATCCTTATCATAAGGATTTTCTATGAGAAAGTCCTTATGGGCTTTCTCTGTAATGAAAAGAGAAAGAGAGGTAAACACAAAGTGAACACATACTTAGGAAACGAAGTGACTGCATCTGGTCTAAGGGCACAATATGATGAACATGCCAAACGTCTTTTAAGTGACAAAGGTGTGTTAGCTTACATCCTGATGTACGCAGTACAGGAATTTCAGGGATATTCCCTGGAAGAAGCAAAGGATGCAATTATTGGAGAACCAGAAGTTGCAAGCAGAAATGTACGTCCAGCAGAAGCCGTCATCCGGCAATTAAATGAAAGCAAGTTACCGGGTGAGGGTACAGTGACATTTGATATTGTCTTTTTCGCTCGCGTCAAAAACGGTGAACAGAAAAAAATATATATCAATGTAGAGGCTCAGAAATCATTTTACCCCGGATATGACCTGGTAACAAGAGGAGTAATTTATGCTGCCAGACTTCTTTCTGAACAGATGGATACAGAATACACCCCGGAAAATTATGACCAGGCAAAAAAGGTTTATTCTATTTTCATTTGTATGAACACACCAACAAATAATGGGCAGAAAGAAACGGTAGCAGATACAATAACGGAATACTCGGTTTCACCGCATGTATTGTATCCGAATAATCAAACTTCTGTAGCGTATGGAAGATACGATTTGCTGTCGGTTGTTTTTGTTTGCCTGAAGGACGCAGATACAACAGCATCTGAAAATAAGCTAATCGGAATGTTATCTACATTATTATCCGCAAAAACACCGGTAAATGAGAAAAAAATGATTTTGGAACAAAAATACCATTTGCCAATGAGCGATCATATGGAAAGTGAGGCGAACATTATGTGTAATTTGGGATCGGCTCTATCAATGGAATTACAGGAAGAGCTTGAAAGAAAAAATGAAAATATTAATGAACTGGACGCGGCTATCCAGGAAAAAGATGCAACGCTTAATGAACTGGACGCGGCTATCCAGGAAAAAGATGCAACGCTTAATGAACTGGACGCAGCTATCCAGGAAAAAGATGCAACGATTAATGAACTGGACGCAGCTATCCAGGAAAAAGATGCCGAAATCTTGGCGTTAAAAAAGCAACTTGCTTCTATTCAAACTCAATAGTAATTCTTAAATCCCGGCGTATGATATGCCGGGATTCTTTGGTGGAAGGAAATGAGATCCGCTTGCATATCCTTAAACCCATTGATGTGAAGCCTCGTCCAAAAAAATGTGAATGTGGAAAATAAGATTAGATACGAAAATTTGTTGCACGGAACCGGATATATGGTATACTATAGGTGTAGAGGAAGAAACATAGATAAGGTCATTCTGTCGTTTAATTCCATTTTCTTTTTTTTAACATATTGTGAAGGTAAATATAAGAAAAGGAGGAATGAATGACATGGGACAGAAAGATATCACTGAAAAAATGCTTGCGGATTATAATGATGTATTTGCAGATATTGTAAATGTGTTATTGTTTCAAGGTAAACAGATTGTACATGAAAATGATCTGGAAAATACAAAGGACAAAAGCCAGTATAAAGCAGATGACGGGAATGTCCATGAAGAAGAACGAGATGTTTCGAAATTAGTGAAAAACGGAAATATTCGGATTTCACTTATTGGTTTAGAGCATCAAACAGATATTGATTCGGATGAACCGCTTCGTGTCATTGGTTATGATGGAGCTGCATACAGAAGCCAGCTGCTGAATGGGAAAAAGGAAAGATATCCGGTTGTTACAATGGTTTTGTATTTTGGCACAAAACGTTGGAATCGGAACCATTCCCTGTATGAATGTCTGAATATACCGGAAGAATGGAAACCGTTTGTTCAGGATTACAAAATCAATCTGTTTGAGATTGCTTATTTAACTCCGGAACAGGTATCCATGTTTCAAAGTGACTTTCGAATAGTGGCAGATTATTTTGTACAGATGAGGATGAACCGGGATTATAAACCATCCAGGGAAACAATACGGCATGTGGATGCAGTATTAAAACTGATGTCAGTATTGACAAGAGATGTCCGGTTTGAAGAAGCACAGCAATATCTGCCTGAAGGAGGTGCAGTCAAAATGTGTGAAGTATTAGACAGAATAGTAGAAGAAGGACGTGCAGAAGGACGTGCAGAAGGACGTGCAGAAGGAAAAGTTTTGGCATATGCCGAGCTTGGGTTGTCCATAGAAGACATTGCGACAAAAGTTCACCTTTCTGTGGAAGAAATCCGAAGCATATTGTCAGAAGAGAATTAAGTAAGATGTCTCATGAATCCCGGCGTATGATATGCCGGGATTCTTTGGCTGAAGGGAATGGCCTTCGAAGGTGCGTACTGGTCTAAGGAGCCTGGTAATTATGATACAAAATATATATCTGAGACGGACGCCATTCATCCCATGGTCTAAAGACACATGGATTTTCCGGCTGAAGTATTATAAAAAGAATTACTTATTAAATTCAACGTGTAAATACTTATGATAAAATTGAATCAGAAACCATGAACATATTATAGTAAAGAATATCAGAAAAGGAGGAATACAATATGAAAAAGAATAAGAAACTTATTTTATGCTTACTGACAGCCGCGATTATGGTAATCTCTTTATTTAATGTTGCAGGCGAACATTTATTTGCAGTAGATGTTGGTCATCCCATGGTGTCTGATAACATTCATGATGGGGAGTATGGCGTGTTAGCAGATGGACATCCTACGGCGTACACATTACCATCATTTTCGTCTATTATCAAAAATAGTGACGGAACCTTCTGCAGGATTGAAGCTCCATCGGCGTTTTACGGACCAGATAGTGTGTCAGGTGAACAAAAAATGACGGATGGGGTAACAGTAGAAACTTATAATTCATCATTTCAGTGTATTGACAGTAAAAAACTTCCTGCGGAATTAGACCTGTACGGTGGCTTTTATGCAAATGAAAACTACAATTATATTGTCTACGGGCAGTATAACGGTTCTTGCAGTGAGGATATTGAAGTCTTCCGCGTTTGCCAGTATGACAAACAGTGGAACAAGACGGCAACTGCCAGTATGAAGAGTTCAGGTGTGAAATCTCCCTTTGATGCATCCACTGTCAGTGCATGCCAGCTTGGAGATGTTATCATTTTCTTAACAGGCTGCGTGGACAGTGTAAACCATCAGGGAACATGCAATTTTGCATTTGATGAGAGTACGGGAGATTTTGCGAAAGATTATCCTCTGCCAGGCGGATCCAGTCACTCTTTTAACCAGTTTGTCAGAATGACACCGGATAATGAAATTACATCTATTTCACATGCAGATGCCGGATGGGTGCGAGGAATTAACTTAAATTTAACCCATTACGACGAACAATGGGAGGCTAATACCGGATATGAATGTAATCTCCGCCCGGCATCCGGAAAATCTGGCGATAACTGGACCGGTATGTCCATCGGCGGATATGAAATATCGGATAAAAGTTATCTGGTTGCTTTTGACGACAGCGGCATGGGGGATTCTAAAAAACAGGAATCCAGAAGTCTGTACATTGCATCCCTGCCACTGGATTCCGCACTGAATGCATTAGAGATGAAAATTGACACCAGCAGGCTAAACGTGGTAACACTGGCAAGTTACGGAACAGACAGTAACATAACCGCCTGCACGCCGCAGCTGGTAGAAATTACCAAAGATAAGTATATGGTGTTGTGGGAAGAGTTTGATAAAACCGGTATGAATTATCTTTCAACAGAAGGATACACATCCTTTGGAGATGATATTCAATATAAGTTTGATCGTTCCTGTCCCGGCCATAATAAATGCTATTATGCCATCGTCGATGGCTCCGGAAATGTCACACAGGGAAGAACCGAAATTGCAGCGGCATTATCAGACTGCCAGCCGATTGCAGACGGGGATAATGTGATCTGGTATGTTACACAGAACTCTGCACCGACCTTTTTCACACTGAACAGCAGTACCGGTGTATTAACCACTGCCGGATACTCCATGGCAGACTGGAAATATATCGCACCATCCGATATGCCAACCCAGCAGGAGACAACCGGGCAGGAAGAAACATCAGAAGAAGCAGTACAGACAGAAAACACAACAGCCTCAGACAAACAGAACCGTTCAGATAATACGTCTGTGGTAGACAGGTTCACGGGTTTAACGGTTTCAGTAAATGGAAAAGAGGCAACAGTGATATCCGTCAATCAAAGTATTACGGATATCACCATACCGGATACTGTACGTGTAAAGAAAAAGTATTATACGGTAACCGCAATCGGACCGAATGCATTCCGGGACTGCAGCAATTTGACAAAAGTGTTGATTCCAAACAGCATACAGTCCATAGATAAAACCGCATTTGCCGGGTGTTCCAAACTGAAACAGTCAGCCATTACTTTGAGATCCGGGACGTATCTGGTATCCGTTCAGAACAAAAAGAGTAAGAGAGCAGTCGTAAAATGGGCAAAAGTTGCCTTGGTAAATGGATATCAGCTTCAATATACAACAAACAAGAAGCTGAAACATCCAAAGACGAAGGTAATCAAAATTGGCAGGAAAAACCCTTCATCCAAAACACTGGTAAACCTGAAGAAAGGCAAGAAATATTATTGTCGAATCCGGGTATATAAGAATATCAGTGGCAAGCGATATTATTCAGCATGGTCAGGCAAACGAAACGTAAGCATCAAAAAGTAGATTATAAAAAAATAAAAAGTATTTGACAAATTGTATAGAGAGTAATATACTTTACCTAGTTAAAACATTGATGTAATGATATGTCAATTATATCGTACTACGAAACCGATGAGTAAGAGGAGTAGGCTATTGTGAAACTTTCCAGAGAGCTGTGGTGGTGTGATACAGTAAGCGGTCAATAGTTGAATGGACTTACGAGGGTGACTTGAAATGCCAACGCAGAGTAGATGTCAACGGGAACCTGTCCGTTATCAATGGGGTGCATATGATGGTATGCAGGAAGAGTGGATGCAATGCATCAATTTGGGTGGTACCGCAGAAGTTAGAATTCAAAGCTTTTGTCCCTTGTGGGATGGAAGCTTTTTTTTACTTTACAGAAAGGAGAGCAGATATGTTTCCAGATTATGAGACAGCGAAGCAATACGAGAAAGAATACAATATGATACCGGTGTGTAAGGAAATCTATGCCGATATTGTGACACCCATTACATTGCTTCGACGACTGAAAGAAATTGACAGCAGGTATTATTTACTAGAAAGTGTGGAGGGTGGCAAGCAGTGGGGACAGTATTCCTTCTTAGGTGTAAGCCCGCTATTACAGATTAGTTGTAAAGATGGTGTGGTGAAGATGAAAAGCGGAGCCATGGTAACAGAGCAGAAACAGGATGCATATGAAGCTCTCCGAAATCTGCTTGCACAGTATCATTCACCGGCGATTCCGGGAATGCCAAGCTTTACAGGAGGATTGGTGGGATACTTTTCCTATGAGATGATTGGATATGCAGAACCAAAGCTGCATCTCAAAAAGAGTAATTTTGATGATTATAACCTGATGCTGTTTGATAAGGTGATTGCCTATGATCATTTGAAGCAGAAGATCAGTGTCATTGCCAATTACCGGAGTGAGGATGGTGAGAAAGGATATAAGAAGGCAGTGTTAGAGATTGAGAAAATGATTCATCTGATCCAGAGTACAACGCCTTTGCCGGAGGAGCAGGCAGATAACACTGTGGAGTTTACCTGTAATCTTTCGAAAGAGCAATATTGCAATATGGTGGAAAAGACCAAGCATTATATCCGGGAGGGTGATATTTTCCAGGGTGTAATCTCAAGAAGATTTGAGGCGGATTACAAAGGAAGCCTCATCAATACCTATCGGGTGCTGCGAACAACGAATCCTTCTCCATATATGTATTTCATCGGATGTGATGATTTAGAGATTGCAGGAACCTCACCGGAGACCATGGTGAAGTTGGTAAATGGTAAGCTTACTACATTTCCGGTGGCAGGAACAAGAAAACGTGGTGAGACTTCAGAAGTGGATAAAGCGTTAGAGACAGAGCTGTTGGCGGATGAGAAAGAGTGTGCAGAACACAACATGTTAGTGGATCTTGCGAGAAATGATATCGGAAGGCTTGCTGAATTTGGAACGGTTGAGGTGGAAGAATACATGAAGATTCACCGTTTTTCCAAGGTAATGCACATTGCATCCACCGTGGTGGGACAGATCCGGAAAGATAAAGATGGCTGTGATACGATTCAGGCCATGCTTCCGGCAGGAACGCTTTCCGGTGCTCCCAAGTTCCGGGCCTGTGAGATTATTGATGAATTAGAACCCGTTGCAAGAGGGGTATACGGTGGAGCCATTGGGTATCTGGATTTTTCCGGAAACTTAGATGTGTGTATTGCCATCCGTACTGCAGTAAAGAAAGGTGAAAAAGTGTATGTGCAAGCAGGAGCAGGCATTGTGGCAGACAGTGTGCCTGAGAATGAATACATGGAATGTGCCAATAAAGCCGGAGCTGTCATTGAGGCAGTAAAACGGGCAGCGGAGGTGAATGGATAAATGATCTTATTGATAGACAATTACGACAGCTTTTCCTACAATCTGGTGCAGTTGATTGGAGGAATCCAGAAGGAACGATATGAGGCAGGCAGGATTTTGGAAGGAGAGGAAGATAATTATGGTATCCGGGTTATCCGGAATGACGAAATGACGGTGGAGGAGATTGAGGATTTAGGACCGGAATACATCATTTTATCACCTGGACCGGGGAGACCGGAGAATGCCGGAATCTGTGAAAATCTTCTGGAAAAATACGATCGTCCGGTGAGAATCCTGGGTGTCTGTCTGGGACATCAGGCAATCTGCGAGGCCTTTGGCGGCAAGGTGACCTATGCAAAGAAATTGATGCATGGCAAGCAGAGCAGCATTACCTTTGATAAAAATGACCCTGTTTTCAAAGGGATTCCCCAGAATATTAAAATCGCAAGATATCATTCCTTAGCAGGAGAGGAATCTTCCATGCCGGATTGTCTTAAGGTAATTGCAAAGACATCGGATGGCGAGGTTATGGCAGTCAAACATAAAGAAAAACAGATATATGGATTCCAGTTTCATCCGGAATCGGTTCTTACGGAATATGGAAAAGAAATGTTAGAGAATTTCCTGTTATAAGAACGCAAAAAGAAATGTGGATAGGAGGACAAACAAATGATTACAGAGGCATTGAAAAAAGTAGCAGCAGGACAGGATCTCACTTATGATGAGGCATATGCCTGCATGGACGAGATCTTCAGCGGTGAGGTGCCGGAGATTGTAACGGCAGGATATCTGACTGCGTTACATATGAAAGGGGAAACAACGGATGAGATTACGGCCAGTGCCAATGGTATGAGAAATCATGCAGAAGTATTGCCGCATGAGGGAGTTGAGGTATTAGAGATTGTGGGAACCGGAGGGGACTGTGCCAATTCCTTTAACATTTCAACCACAAGCGGAATGGTTGCGGCAGCAGCGGGAGTACCGGTTGCCAAGCATGGTAATCGCAGTGTATCCAGCAAATGTGGTGCTGCAGATGTGTTAGAGGCGTTGGGAGTCAACATTACCATTTCGCCGGAGAAAATGTCACAGGTACTGAAGGAATGTAATATGAGTTTCATGTTTGCACAGGTATATCATAAGGCTATGAAATATGTGGCCCCGGTGAGAAAGGCATTGGGAATTCCTACCATTTTTAATATTTTAGGTCCTCTTACCAATCCGGCAAAGGCAGGTATGCAGATTCTTGGTGTCTACAAAGAAGAACTGATTGACCAGATGGCACCGGTATTGGCAGGCCTTGGCGTGGAAAGAGGAATGGTTGTATATGGACAGGATTGTTTAGATGAGATATCCATGAGTGCACCCACCACTGTTTGTGAAATTAACCACGGTCAATTTAAGAAATATGTTATCAAGCCGGAAGATTTTGGATTTGTCACTTGTGATAAGAGTGAATTAGAGGGTGGAGATCCGGCAGAAAATGCGGCAATCACAAAGGCAATCTTAAGTGGTGAGGAAAAGGGTGCTAAGAGAAATGCGGTGGTTATGAATGCAGCAGCAGCAATCTATATGGCTGGCAAGGCAGAGTCGTTGCAGGAGGCAGCAAAGATTGCGGAAGGCGTGATTGACAGCGGGAAGGCAAAACAGGTGTTAGAGCAGTTCGTGAAGCTTACCAATGTGTAAGAAGCAGAATGTCAATGGTCTGTTGAGTATGGGGAAAGCGAAGAACCGCCGTGACAGAAAGGAGATACTATGGCAGCAGATATTTTGGAACGGATTGCCGCAGACAAAAGGATACAGGTTGAGAATGAGAAAGAAGAAATTTCTCTGGAAAAGATGAAGGAGATGGCATTGGCAAAGGAGAGTGCGCTTCCGGATTTTGCCTTTGAAAAAGCGTTACAAAAGAAGGAAATGTCTTTTATCTGTGAAGTGAAAAAAGCTTCTCCATCTAAGGGAATCATCGCAGAGAATTTTCCCTATGTAGAGATTGCAAAAGAATACGGGAAGGCAGGAGCGGACTGTCTTTCCGTACTGACGGAACCAAAATATTTCCTTGGCAGCGATGAATATCTGAAAGAAATCCGCAAGGAAGTGTCCATACCCATTCTGCGGAAAGATTTTACGATAGATATTTATCAGATTTATCAGGCAAAGGTACTCGGGGCAAATGCAGTGCTCTTAATTTGTGCTTTGTTAGAGGAAGCGTTTCTAAGTGAGTGTATCGGATTGTGCGATGAGCTTGGGTTAACTGCATTGGTGGAAACCCATGATGAACAGGAGATACAGATGGCAGTAAGAGCCGGCGCACGGGTGATTGGTGTCAATAACCGGAATCTCAAAGATTTTACGGTGGATATTCATAACAGCACAAGACTCCGGGCATTTGCACCGGAAGGAACCCTGTTTGTTGCAGAAAGTGGCATTCAAAGCCGGGAGGATGTAGCTGCTTTTGAAGAACAAAAGATAAATGCGGTTCTGGTGGGAGAGACATTGATGCGTGCAGCCGATAAAAAACAGAAGTTAGCAGAGCTTAGAGGGTATTAGAAAATGCAGATTAAGATATGTGGATTGAAACGAATGGAAGATGTTGAGTCTGTCAATCAGGCAGGACCGGATTATGCAGGGTTTGTGTTTGCAGGTACCAAGAGGAAGATTGATTTTGATTTGGCAAGGAGGTTGAAGGAGGCAATGCATCCGGATATCCGGACCGTGGGTGTCTTCGTCAATGCTGATATTGATTTTGTAAAACATCTTGTAGAACAACGGATTCTGGATGTCGTACAGTTGCATGGAGATGAGAATCGCATTTATATTGAAACATTAAAAAAAGAGCTTACCCATATCCATTGTCCGGTACCCATTATGAAAGCAGTCCGGGTGAAGAACGCGGAGCAGATCATGGAAGCGGATACTTTGCCGGTGGATTATCTGCTATTAGATGCGTTCAAACCGGATGAGTATGGTGGAAGTGGGATGGTGTTTGATCATCGGTTGATACCACATCTTACGAAGCCCTATATCTTAGCAGGAGGCATCAGTAGCGACAACGTGGCTGCTATCTTAGATGTACTTGCTGCTGAGAATAAGTTACCAATGTGTGTGGATGTCAGTAGTTCCGTTGAGACGAATGGATTCAAGGACTGCAATAAAATTCGGAAAATCGTGCAGATCGTTCACAATCTGTAAGAGAAAGGAATTGAAGCTATTCTTTACACAGATGGGAATAATACAGAAAGAAGAAGGAGATTCAATATGGAAACAGGAAGATACGGAGAATATGGAGGACAATATGTGCCGGAAACTCTTATGAATGCGGTACATGAGTTAGAGGATGCCTATGAGCATTACAAAAAAGATCCGGAGTTTAATAAAGAGTTAGATGAATTGCTAAGGAATTATGCAGGCCGTCCATCGTTATTGTATTATGCAGAGAAGATGACAAAGGATCTTGGCGGTGCGAAGATCTATTTAAAGAGAGAGGATCTGAACCATACCGGTTCCCACAAGATCAATAATGTGTTAGGACAGGTGTTGCTGGCTAAGAAGATGGGGAAAACCCGTGTGATTGCGGAGACCGGTGCCGGTCAGCATGGTGTGGCAACTGCAACCGCAGCTGCCCTTATGGGAATGGAATGTGAGATTTTCATGGGAAAAGAGGATACGGAGCGTCAGGCGTTAAATGTATTCCGTATGGAACTGCTTGGAGCAAAGGTGCATCCGGTCACCACAGGAACCATGACATTAAAGGATGCTGTAAATGAGGCAATGCGGGAATGGACATCCAGAGTGGATGACACCCTGTATGTGTTAGGCTCTGTTATGGGACCTCATCCATTTCCAATGATTGTAAGAGATTTTCAGAGTGTCATCAGTAAGGAGAGCCGGCAGCAGATTCTTGAGGCAGAGGGCAAGCTTCCGGATGCGGTGGTGGCCTGTGTTGGTGGAGGAAGCAACGCCATGGGTTCTTTTTATGAATATATTAAGGATGAAGGAGTTGCCCTGATCGGATGTGAGGCAGCGGGATTAGGAGTAGACAACCCGAAAAATGCAGCAACCATCGCCAATGGTTCCATGGGAATCTTTCATGGTATGAAATCCCTGTTCTGTCAGAATGAATATGGACAGATTGCACCGGTATATTCCATTTCTGCCGGTCTGGATTATCCGGGAATCGGGCCGGAGCATGCATGGTTAAATGAAACCGGACGGGCGACCTATGTGCCAATTACGGATGAAGAGGCAGTGGAAGCATTTGAATATCTTTCAAGAACAGAAGGCATTATTCCGGCAATCGAGAGTGCACATGCCATTGCCCATGTTATGAAGATAGCAGGTAAGATGAATAAGGACCAGATTATTATTGCCACGGTTTCCGGGCGTGGAGACAAGGACGTAGCAGCAATCGCAAGATACAGAGGAGTGGAGATTTATGAGTAGAATTCAGGACGCATTTGCAAAAGAGAAAGCATTTATTCCATTTATTACCGGAGGAGATCCGGATTTGGAGAGCAGTTATGAGCTGATTAAGACTATGGCACAAAATGGTGCCGATCTAATTGAGATTGGAATTCCTTTTTCGGACCCCATTGCGGAGGGACCTGTAATTCAGGAAGCAGATTTACGGGCACTGCAGGCAGGAACCACCACAGACAAGTTATTTGACCTGGTGATCCGGTTACGGAAAGAGATTGATATTCCTTTTATTTTTATGACATATATGAATCCAATCTATGTATATGGAACAGAACGTTTCATGAAACGATGTGCAGAAGTTGGTATTGACGGTGTGATTGTGCCGGATGTTCCATTTGAGGAGAAAGCAGAACTATCCGGTGCCTGCAAAGCACATGGAATTGAATTGATTTCCATGATTGCACCGACTTCCAAGGAACGTATTGAGACCATTGCAAAGGAAGCGGAAGGCTTCATTTACTGTGTTTCTTCCTTAGGGGTAACCGGTGTGCGTACAGAGATTACCACGGATATCGGCTCCATGGTGAAACATGTGAAAACAGTAACAGATACGCCGGTGGCAGTGGGTTTTGGAATCTCCACAACGGAGCAGGCAAAAAAGATGGCATCTCTTTCTGATGGCGCCATTGTGGGTAGTGCCATTGTGAAGTTAGTGGCGAAGTATGGTAAGGGCGCTGTGCCATATGTGGCGGATTATGTGAAGGACATGAAGGATGCGGTAAGACAGGCATAGGATGGATACGGATAGATTAGCAATATGTGCCTGTCAATAGCGGCAGGAAAGATAAATATGTAGAAAAGCACATGTATGATGTAGAAATACATGTGCTTTTTTTGTGAGAAGTTTGAGTTGTAAAAATCAGCCGGAAACGCTATAATAGAACTATAAATTTACGGCAAAATCAGACAAAGAAGAAGGATGCGTATGAGTCAGTTTTCCTGGGAAAATGAATGGCGGTTACAGAAATTAAAAGAAGAATCTTTTGTGGTGGGTCATATTATGGATAAGACCCCCAAATGGGTCAAGTTTGTGGAAAAGAAAGTTCCTGCGACACTTCAGAAGACATTGGAGACAGCATTTAATAAAGCATTTGTTACGGTGTTCGAGAAAGGGTCTAAGCTTATTGAGAAGACATATCGCAAGGAACGGCAGGTGGAACTTTTTAAGGAGCATGAACGAGATATTTATAATGAAGGATTCAATGGGAAAACACTTCGCAAGTTTGAACGGCAGGCTAAGCGGACGAGGGCAAAGAATCTTACTATTACCACCTTTGAGGGAATCGGATTTGGTATTGTAGGTCTTGGAATTCCGGATATTCCGATTTTTGTTTCGGTGATGCTTAAGAGCATTTATGAGATTGCCTTAAGTTATGGTTTTTCGTATTCCACAGACAAAGAGCGGTTATTTATACTGAAGCTGATTGATACAGCACTGAAAAGTGGGGATGAGCTCCGGAAGAAGGATACGGATATGAATAAGCTGATCCGGCGTTATTATGAAGAGGATAATGCAGGGGAAGAGGAACAGACCGATGCATTTGTGGTGGAGTTGCAGATTAAGCGTCAGATTGATTCTTCAGCAAAAGCGTTATCCCATGAACTTTTATACGGAAAGTTTTTACAGGGATCGACGTTTATCGGAGTGGTTGGTGGAACGGCGGATGTTACATGTCTTAAGAGAATTACAGATTATGCGGCACTCAAATATAAACGACGGTTTTTACTACGGCAATTTCCGGATGAAGAGGAGTGACGTATCCATGAAATGCGGCAACAGGTTAACAGGTAATATGTTGTTGTGACGGAAGGAGGCACACAGTATGGGTTATGGAACAGGGATTATAAAAAGGCTTTCAAGCAATGTGATCAAATGGTGGCAGCAGGTTGTGATGCCGGTATTTGTGATTCGTTATGATGAGAATCGTGCCGTTGGAACAACGGTGAATGCGGAGGAAAAACCGGAGACAACAAAGGATAGCACATCAAAGGTGCAGGATATGGCAGGGAATGCAGCATTGGATCATACAGTGTCAGCCGATGAACAGGATGTGACAGATGGAAGACCAGGTGTTACTACCGGGGATATTGATTATGCAGTGAGAAAAGCCGCAGAATTAAACGATAATCAGGAAATTGCCAGACAGAGGGAAATAGAGAGGTTACGCCGGGAACAGCAGGAAAAAGAACGGATTGCAGCGATTATGAATGCGAATAAAGTGAATGTCAATGCGTTTATTGAGGCTGGCAGAGAGGCCAAGCAGCATGATGAAGAAGTACGGGAAGCGGAGAAGAAGGCGGCACAGGAAGCAGAGAACCTTCGTAGAGCGCAGGAGATTATGGATCGTCTGAATCGTGAGGCTGCGGAGGATGAGGCAAAGAAAGAGGCAGAGATTGCGGAAGCAAAGGCCCAGATGGGATATTAGAGCATATCGAGGAGTCGTGTTATGAATATAGGGTTGTTTACGGATACGTATTATCCCGAATTGAACGGGGTTGCCAATTCCGTATATTTATTAAAGAAAGAGTTAGAAAAAAAAGGACATAATGTATATGTAATTACCACGAAGACACCCGACGCACCAACAAATGAGAAGGGTGTTTTTCGTGTGCCATCCAAAGCATGTTCTTTCGTGCCGGAGCGGCGGATTGGCTTATTTTATCATCCAAAGATTGCAAGGAAAATTCATAAAATGAAGTTGGATATTATTCATACGAATACGGAATTTGCAATTGGAATGTTTGGACGGATTATGGCACATGAGTTATTTGTGCCGGTTGTACATACGTATCATACGATATATGAGGATTATACGCATTATATTAAGAAGTATATTTCCAGCGAGAAAAGGGCAAAGCAGATTGTGAAGTTATTCAGTAAGTTCAGCGTGCGTGGTGCAGAAGAACTGATCGTTCCTACAGAAAAGGTTGCCAATCTTATGAGACGTTATGGTGTGAAACCGGATATCAATGTAATTCCAACAGGAATTGATCTTGGCCGGTTTGAGGCAAGGGATAGTTTGCTACAGAAGAGTAAGTTAAAGGCATCTCTTGGAATACCAGAGAATAATAAGGTTGTATTGTATCTTGGAAGAGTGTCCGACGAGAAAAATATTGACGAGGTTATGATATATCTCAATCGGTATATGGATCAGAATGGCAATGTCACTTTTTTGGTAGTTGGTGACGGACCACAGCGTAGTGCATTAGAGCGGCAGGCAAGGGGATTGAAGCATAGAAAACAGATAGTGTTTGCCGGCGCAAGGCCGTGGGATGAGATCACGCATTATTATCAGGCGGCAGATGTGTTTGTGTCCGGTTCTACCAGTGAGACACAGGGTCTTACCTATATTGAAGCGTTAGCATCCGGATTGCCGGTTGTGGCAAGAAAAGATCCGTGCCTGGATGGTGTATTGTTTGAGGGAAAGAATGGTTACGAATTTGTAGATGAGGCATCCTTTGTAAAAGGTATGGATGCGGTACTGAAGAATCCACAAGGGATTGATTATGAAAAAAATGCAATGCAGAGTGTGGAACAGTTCTCCACACAGCAGTTTGCGGATAAAGTAGAGAATATCTATTTCCATGTAATTAAGACACATCGCAATATTTTGATGCGTATGGCCAACAAGGTTGCAGGTACGGTTGGATATGAGAGTAAGTCTGTAAAGCCATTAGGAGGAGAAATGGCAATGGAGATTGGTGACTCTAATATGGATGCCAGCCGTATTGCACTTGGATGTATGCGGATGGCAGAGCTCACATTGCCGGAGGTATCGAAACTTATTAATGTAGCCCTGGATAATGGAGTGACATTATTCGATCATGCTGATATCTATGGGGCAGGAAAAAGTGAAGAAGTGTTTGGCAAGGCATTAGCAGAGAATAAGGGAATGCGGGAACGGATGCGGATTCAGACAAAATGTGGAATCCGGGATGGTTATTATGATTTTTCACGTGCCCACATTTTGTCATCGGTAGATGACAGCTTGAAAAGATTGCAGATTGAATATATTGATCTGTTGTTGTTGCATCGGCCGGATGCACTGATGGATATTGACGAGGTGGCAGATACACTCCACCAGTTACAACGTAGTGGTAAAGTAAAACGTTTTGGTGTGAGTAATTTTACTTCTTCCCAGATTGAGTTGTTACAGTCGGTATGTAAAGTGCCGCTACAGGTGAACCAGATGCAGTTCGGTCTGATGCATGCAGGAATGATCCGGCAGGGGATAGAGACTAATATGTTGACAGATGGTGCAGTGAACCGGGATATGGCAATTCTGGATTATTGTCGTTTGCATAATATCACAATTCAGGCATGGTCACCACTACAGTATGGATTCTTTGAAGGGAATTTTGTGGATAATGAGAAGTTTCCGGAAGTCAATGCGGTATTAGAGAGAATAGCGAAGATGAATGGAGTTACGAAATCGGCGATTGCTATTGCATGGATATTGCGTCATCCGGCAAATATGCAGGTTGTAGTTGGTACGATGAATCCCCGGCATTTACAGGAATTGTGTGAGGCGGTAAATGTGCATCTAAGCCGCAAAGAATGGTATGAATTATACCAGGCAGCGGGAAATATACTCCCATAAAATAGGCAATTACCCAGATATTGATAAAAAGAAAAGGAGACGAGCATGAGGAAGAAAATCGCATTAGGATTAGCAGCTGTTATGATGGTGGCAGGTTTAACAGGGTGCGGGAACAAGAATCCGTATATTGAGAATATCACATATTCTGACTATGTTAAGTTGTGTGATTATAAGGGAGTTGAGGCATCAAAAGTCACGTATGAGGTGACAGAGGATGAAGTACAGGAAGCCATTAACGAAGATTTATATGAATATGTTACCTATGATGAGATTACAGACCGGGCTGCACAGAATGGAGATTGTGCTAACATTACGTATACAACCATGATAGATGGAGAAGAGAGCGAGAACTATTCCGGTGAAGGGGAAGATATCGTAATCGGAGAAGGCTATATTTTTCCTGAGGTAGAAGAAGCACTTGTGGATATGAACACCGGCGATAAGAAGAAGGTTGATGTAGAGATTAGTGACGATTATGCATATGAGGAGGATGATGTTGGAAAGAAAGCAACGGTGGAAATCGCCTTGAATGAGATCAGCCAGGAGAATATGCCGGAGTTGAATGACGATTTTGTGAAAGAGAATACAGATTATAAGAACAAGGCAGAGTATGAGGAAGTCAAGAGAAAAGAATTGGAACAGAGCAAGGAGGACGAATATAGATCGGCATCTGTTCAGGAGATTATGGAATTCTTATTGGATAACTGTGAGTTTAACGGGTATCCGGATGATCTGTACAAGCAGTGTGAAGAAAACTATAATAATGAAAATGCATACAATGCAGCTATGTGGGATATGGAATTGTCAGAATTTGAAGAAGCCCTTGGCTTAGATGAGGAGACAAAGAAACAGGAGATTGAGACAAGTGTTAATGCAGAATTGATCATTGGGGCGATCGCACAGGCGGAAAACATTACCTGTTCTAAGAAAGAGATTCAACAATATATAAAGGACAATTATGCCGATTATGGGTATGAAAGTGAAGACGAATTTCTGGAAGATTATAGTGAAAATGATGTGGGATACCAGATCACATATGAGAAGGTAACAGATTTCCTTTATGATAATGCAAAGCTAACAGAAATGTCTGAGGATGAATACTATGAGCAACAGGAAGCATTCAATGATGATTCTGAGGATGATGAAGCAGAAGAGGAAGTTCAGGAGTAGATAAGGGTTATTTTACTTGTAAATGAGAAAAGGGTGTGTTACACTAGATAGGAACTGAATATGAACGGGGAGCTTGTGGAGCAGGCTGAGAGGAAGTCATCAACTTCGACCCGCAACCTGATTTAGGTAATGCTAACGTAGGGATTCAAGATATGTGAATAAGATTGTGTAAGAATATTCTTTTAGAAGGCTCTCTGTGAATGCAGGGAGCATTTTTACTTTATAAGAGATGTGGAATATTCTGGAAAGGAAGAGGAAGATGGAATATACAACACAGATGGATGCCGCAAAAAAGGGCATTATTACGGAAGAAATGAAGCAGGTCGCGGATTATGAGAATATGTCAACGGAGGATATACGTGAGCTGGTAGCAAAGGGACAGGTGGCAATTCCTGCTAACAGGAATCATACCTGCCTGAAACCGTATGGAATTGGCTCTAAGTTAAAGACGAAGATCAATGTGAATCTTGGAACATCGAAAGACTGTCTGGATATGGATGTAGAGATGGAAAAGGTGAGGGAATCCATTCGTCTTGGGGCAGAATCCATTATGGATCTAAGCTCCTTTGGTGATACCAGGAAGTTCCGTACCAGACTGACATCGGAGTGCAGTGCCATAATCGGAACGGTGCCAATCTATGATGCGGTGGTGTATTACAATAAGGCGTTGAAGTCCATTACAGCAAGAGAGTGGATTGATGTGGTACGGATGCATGCCGAGGATGGTGTGGATTTTATGACTATTCATTGTGGAATCAACAAAGCAACTGCACAGAGATTCAAGAACACCAAGCGACATATGAATATTGTATCCCGTGGGGGTTCTATTATTTTTGCATGGATGGAGCTTACCGGTAATGAGAATCCGTTTTATGAGTATTATGATGAAATATTAGATATCTGTAATCAGTATGACGTGACCATCAGTTTAGGAGATGCGTGTCGCCCGGGATGTATTGAAGATGCCGGGGATATCTCTCAGATTGAGGAACTGGTAACATTGGGGGAACTGACCCAGCGTGCGTGGGATAAAAATGTGCAGGTTATGATTGAGGGACCGGGACATATGCCACTTAACCAGATTCGTTCCAATATGGAGATTGAACAGACCATATGTAAGGGGGCGCCATTTTATGTATTGGGTCCGCTGGTAACGGATGTGGCACCGGGCTATGATCACATTACTGCTGCCATTGGTGGGGCCATTGCAGCCACCTATGGAGCATCTTTCCTATGTTATGTTACACCGGCAGAACATTTACGCCTGCCAACCGTGGAGGATGTGAAGGAAGGAATCATTGCATCCAAGATTGCAGCCCACGCAGCAGATATTGCAAAGGGTGTACCTGGGGCAACGGACTGGGATCATCAGATGGGAGAGGCTCGCCGTGAACTCGATTGGGAGAAACAGTTTGAACTGGCAATTGACAGCGATAAAGCAAGAAGGTATCGTGCGGAGTCAAAGCCGGAAAAAGAGGATACCTGTACCATGTGTGGCAAGATGTGCGCCGTAAGAAATATCAACAAAATCTTACGTGGTGAAGATGTTGACATTGTAGATTAACATCGAGCCGACAGGCGAGATGGACGGCTTGCTTCCAATTATGGTAACGATTTAGGAAAGAAGGATGAAACGAATGAAAACGATTTTAGAAAATGTCAGAAAGAATGTACCACTTGTTCATTTTATTACCAACTATGTAACAGTAAATGATGTTGCGAACATGATGTTAGCCTGCGGCGGCTCACCGATTATGAGTGATGATATTGCTGATGTGGAAGATATTACAACAATCTGTAATGCAACGGTCATTAATATAGGCACTCTGAACCAGAGAACCATAGAGTCCATGATTGCAGCAGGTCAGAAAGCAAATGCATTAGGCCATCCGGTCATCTTAGATCCTGTTGGTGCCGGGGCTTCTAAACTTCGTACGGAGACTACATTCCGTCTGCTCAAAGAAGTGAAATTCAGTGTGATCCGAGGTAATATCTCCGAGATTAAGACTGTGTATTCCGGAAGTGGTTCTACCAAGGGGGTAGATGCAGACGTGGCAGATACGGTGACAGATGCCAACTTAGCAGAGACAGCAGCCTTTGCAAAAAAACTGAGTAAGACCACCGGAGCCATTATTGCAATCACCGGAGCCATTGATATCATTGCAGATGCAGAGAATGCTTACGCAACCAGAAACGGTGTGGCAGATATGTCTAAAATTACAGGAACCGGATGTATGTTAGATGGTGTAATTGCCGGATATGTAGCAGCTAATCCGGATAATAAGACGAATGCAGTAGTAGCAGCTATTGCTGCAGAAGGTTTGTGTGGTGAACTTGCGGCTAAGAAAGTAAAAGTAGAAGGAAGTGGAACCTCAAGTCTTAGGATGCATCTCATCGATGCCATGAGTAATTTAGATGGCGATACCCTTGTTAAAGGTGCAAAGGTAGAATCTGTTCAGTGCTAAAAGTATGTTAGTCTAAGTATTACAATGCAGATTGTGGTGTGACTAGAAAGAAGGAAAGAAAATGAGACCATTTAATGTGGAACAAATTAGAAAAGCAATGTGTTTGTATGCGGTTACAGATTCCATGTGGTTAGGTGGACGCACCTTGCCGGAGGTGGTACGAGAATCCTTAGAGGGAGGTGCTACCTTTATACAGATTCGTGAGAAGAATCTTCCGTATATAGAGTTTGTGAAATTAGCAAGAGAGGTAAAGCAGGTAACAGATGAATTTCATGTGCCCTATGTGGTAAATGATGAGGTAGAGCTTGCAAAAGAGATCGATGCAGATGGGGTTCATATTGGACAGAGCGATCTTACACTGGTAGAAGCAAGAAAACTTTTAGGTCCGGACAAGATCATCGGTGTATCTGCACAGACGGTAGCACAGGCAATAGAAGCGGAAAAAAATGGTGCGGATTATTTAGGGGTTGGCTCTATTTTTACAACCTCAACAAAGTTAGATGCAGATGACGTATCTTTGGAAACCTTGAAAGAGATATGCAATGCGGTTTCCATTCCGGTGGTTGCAATTGGTGGAATTCAAAAGGATAATGTGTTACAATTGAAGGGCACACATGTGGATGGTGTAGCGGTTGTATCTGCAATCTATGCTGCACCGGATATTCGGGAGGCCGCCAGAGAGCTTCGAAAGGTAGCAGATCAGTTAGTGGGACAATAAGGAAGGTATTCTGTGGTGCAACAATAACGATTCGTTTTTCGGATTGGTTGCACCATTTTTATTATATCAGAAAAGGAAGGTTATCATTTATGCATACAGTATTGAGCATTGCAGGTTCCGATTCCAGTGGGGGTGCCGGGATTCAAGCAGATTTGAAGACAATTACCTGTTTAGGAGAATATGGCATGACAGTGATTACCGCACTTACAGCACAGAATACAACCGGTGTACAAAGTGTGGAAGCTGTTTCTGTGCAGATGGTCAAAGCACAGATGGATTCGGTATTTCAGGATATTCAGCCGGAGGCAGTAAAACTTGGGATGATTGCCACACCGGATATTATGGAGGCGATTTGTGGTAAGTTAAAGGAATACCAGGCGGAACATATTGTAGTAGATCCCGTTATGGTGGCAACCAGTGGGAGTAATCTGATGGAGAATCGTACCGTGCGTACACTGAAAGAACGTTTGATTCCCATGGCGGACATCATTACACCGAATATCAGCGAAGCAGAAGTATTAAGTGGGATTTCCATTTCCGGTAAAGAGGATATGGAGGAAGCTGCTAAGCGGATTTCGGAATATTGTACGGGAGCCGTTTTAATTAAAGGTGGACATTTGACGGAGACAGCGGATGATTTGTTGTATCTGAATAATAGGATTACTTGGATTTCCGGCAAACGTTATGACAATGAAAATACTCATGGAACCGGTTGCACCTTATCTTCTGCCATTGCAACCTTCTTAGCAAAAGGAAATGGAATGGAAGAAAGTGTTCGTAGGGCCAAAGAATATGTGGCAGGTGCCATTGCAGCCAATTTGAATCTGGGAAATGGTCGTGGTCCGCTACAGCATAATTACCTGTTATCATATAGAAAATGAGGAAGAATAAATGGCAGAACAGAAGAAACGATACACAAAGAAACAGAGAGCGTTAGATATTATTGAGATGTTGAAGAAGGAGTATCCGGATGCGGATTGCACATTAGATTATGATGATGCGTGGAAGTTGCTGGTGAGTGTCCGGCTGGCAGCACAATGTACCGATGCCAGAGTGAATATTGTGGTGGAGGGATTGTTTGCAAAGTATCCAACAGTGGAGGCATTAGCGGATGCCCCGGTTGGCGAGATTGAGGCAATTGTAAAGCCTTGCGGACTGGGTAAGAGTAAGGCAAGAGATATCAGTGCATGCATGAAGATGCTGCGGGATCGGTACGATGGGAAAGTTCCGGACAACTTTGATGCATTATTAGAGCTTCCCGGTGTTGGCAGAAAAAGTGCCAATCTCATCATGGGTGATGTGTTTGGCAAGCCTGCCATTGTAACAGATACCCATTGTATCCGGCTTGTGAACCGGATGGGACTGGTAGATGGAATCAAAGAGCCTAAGAAGGTGGAGATGGCTTTGTGGAAGCTGATTCCACCGGAGGAGGGAAGCGACTTCTGCCATCGACTGGTTTATCATGGACGGGCGGTCTGTACGGCAAGGACAACACCGGACTGTGAGCATTGTTGTCTTGCCAATGTCTGTAAGAAAATACTATAGGGCACGGAGGAGTGTGTAAGGGAGGAAGAGAGATTATGAATCTATTTCAGAAAATAATCATGATAATGGGCGTTGCGTATATTGCAATCGGAGGGGTGCTTACCATTTG
This sequence comes from uncultured Clostridium sp., assembly GCA_945915475.1. Classification (GTDB taxonomy): domain Bacteria; phylum Bacillota; class Clostridia; order Lachnospirales; family Lachnospiraceae; genus CAG-590. The sequence continues at coordinate 22,003 of CAMEFI010000017.1, forward strand.
TTTTGCGGGTGCCGGAGCATTTGTTGCAATACCATTATTTTTTTGTGTGTTAGGAATCGTCTTTGTTGTTGCTGTGCTCGTAAGCATGGCACAAAAGAAAAAAATCGTGACACATGGTCGCAAATATGCAGCAAAGATATATAGTTATGTGGATAATACGGCATATGTGGTAAATGGAAGTTATACAGTCAATGTTAAGGTACATTATTTTGATGAGAAGCATGTGGAAAGAGAGGCTGTTATTCCAACGGCTTTTGAAAAAGGTTCCGGAATGTATCCAATCGGAATGACCATAGATATTTTTGCATATCATGGTAAATTCGGATATGATCCGGATTCTGTCCGGAATGAGATCTTAGAAGGAGAAGCGGAACTTATGGATGACAAGCCGGTTAGTCCGGATCAAGTGAAACTGATTGCCGTGAACTGTCCCAATTGTGGAGCAAGTTTTCAGGCGACTGCCGGATACTCTGCAAGATGTCCCTATTGTGGCGGGTATCAGAATGTATAGGAGGGTGTTTTTTGGCAAAAAACATTTATTACTCAGCTTTTTTCAAGGAATGGAAAGCCACTACCTGAATGGCTCCTAAGATACAGACAAAACCGAATAAATCAATTGCTGTAAAGGTGACATCAGCGATGAAAAAGGCAAGAATGGCGCTTACAACGGGTTCCACCGTGGCGAACAGGCTTGCCTTTACATTTCCAAGTAAACGGACTCCGAAGCCATAGAGGAGAAAAGGAACCAATGTTCCAAGTATGGTAATACCGGTGACTAAGATGACAGATTTTGGAGTGAAGGCTACATTCACAGAATAACTTTTTGTAATGATACACATTATGATTCCGGCAAGGAGAAATCCCTATCCCGTAACAGGGAAAATACTGTATTTTTCATGCAGTTTCTGTGGGGAAACGGTATATATAACAAATGCAACGGCAGAAGATAACCCCCAGCATAGTGCAGCCCTGGAAATGCTCAGGGAATGAAGGTTTCCGTGAGTGGAGATCGATACAATTCCAAGAAATGCAAACAGGATTGCCAGAATCTCCAGGAAAGATGGCATTTTTTTGTACAAAATGCAGTGTATATTAACATGAGTATGGGGTATGTATATTGTAATACGGTACCGGTTGCCGCATTAGAAGCTGCAATAGCGGCAAAGTAAGTGTACTGAACAGCCATTACTCCGGCAATTGCAAAGAAAATAAGACGGAAGAAAAAACAGAAGAAAATAAAGAAATTATAATTTTCTGACAATTTTAGCACTCACCTATTGACAGTGCTAACAGTCTGTGCTATTCTTACGCTGTAAGTAGAAAAAAAGAAAGGTGGGACTTATTATGAACGCAGAGAAATTTACGAAGAAATCATTAGAAGTAGTAGAAAATTGCGAAAAGCTTGCCTATGAATACAATAATCAGGAGATTGATCAGGAGCATGTTTTATTGAGCCTGTTGACCGTGGAGGAAAGTCTGATTGCGAAACTGATCGAGAAGATGGACATAGATTTGGAGCAGTTTTCAAAGGAAGCAGAGAAATTGGTTGCATATCGGCCCAAAGTATCCGGTGGTAATCTGTTTACAAGCTCTGATTTTCAGAAGACATTTGTGAATGCGGAGAAGGAAGCAAAACAGATGGGAGATGAATATATCTCCGTGGAGCATATCTTTCTTGCTTTATTGAAACATCCGAATAAAGCGTTGAAGGGTTTGTTTGGTGAGTATGGAATCACGGAGGATCGTTTCCTTAAAGTGTTAGCGGATGTCAGAGGTGGACAGCGTGTGGACAGTGATAATCCGGAAGCTACCTATGACAGTCTGGAGAAATACGGATATGATCTGGTGCAGCGTGCAAGAGAACAGAAATTAGATCCGGTGATTGGCAGGGATTCTGAGATCCGGAATATTATCCGGATTCTTTCACGAAAGACCAAGAACAATCCGGTTCTGATCGGAGAACCTGGTGTTGGTAAGACGGCAGCCGTAGAGGGACTGGCACAGCGTATTGTCCGTGGTGATGTACCGGAAGGGTTAAAGGATAAGAAGATATTTGCCCTGGATATGGGAGCCTTGATTGCCGGTGCCAAGTATCGTGGTGAGTTTGAGGAACGTTTGAAAGCCGTTCTTGATGAGATCCGAAAGTCAGATGGCGAGATTATTTTATTCATTGATGAGCTGCATACCATTGTTGGTGCAGGTAAGACAGATGGTGCCATGGATGCAGGTAATATGTTAAAACCGATGCTTGCCAGAGGAGAACTTCACTGTATTGGTGCAACCACATTGGATGAGTACCGGAAATACATTGAAACGGATGCTGCATTAGAGCGTCGTTTCCAGCCGGTTACAGTGAATGAGCCCACAGTGGAGGATACGATTTCAATTCTCCGTGGTTTGAAGAACCGGTATGAAGTATATCATGGTGTTAAGATTACAGATGGCGCCATTGTTGCAGCGGCAACGCTTTCAAACCGTTATATCACGGATCGGTTCCTTCCGGACAAAGCCATTGATTTAGTGGATGAGGCATGTGCCATGATCAAGACGGAGTTAGATTCCATGCCGGTGGAGTTAGATGAGATTCAGCGGCGTATGATGCAGTTAGAGATTGAGGAAGCAGCTCTTAAAAATGAGGAAGACCGTCTGAGTAAGGAACGGTTGGAGAAGCTGCAGGAGGAATTGCGTGAATTGCGCGAGAAGTTTGCAAGTATGAAGGCAGATTGGGACAATGAGAAGAAAGGTGTTGACAAGATTCGTGCCCTGAAAGAGGAGATTGAACAGATTAACAACGAGATTCAGATTGCCCAGAGAAATTATGATCTGAACAAAGCAGCAGAATTGCAGTACGGAAAACTGCCGCAGTTACAGAAAGAACTGTCTGAATTAGAGACAAAGGAGAGCGACAAAGAGAAGGCAATGGTACACGAGAGTGTATCAGAGGAAGAGATTGCAGCTATTGTTTCAAAATGGACGGGAATTCCTGTTTCTAAACTGACAGAGAGCGAACGGAATAAGACCCTGCATCTGGCGGATGCCCTTCATAAGAGGGTAGTTGGACAGGATGAAGCAGTGGAACTGGTATCGGATTCCATTATCCGTTCCAAGGCAGGTATTAAAGATCCGACAAAACCAATTGGTTCCTTCCTGTTCTTAGGTCCCACCGGTGTTGGTAAGACAGAGCTTGCCAAGACACTTGCCCAGGCATTGTTTGACAATGAAGCGAATATGGTTCGTATTGATATGAGTGAATATATGGAGAAACATTCTGTGGCACGTCTCATCGGAGCGCCTCCGGGATATGTTGGATATGATGAAGGAGGGCAGCTTACAGAAGCGGTGAGAAGAAAACCATATTCTGTTGTTTTGTTCGATGAGATTGAAAAAGCACATCCGGATGTATTTAATGTATTACTTCAGGTATTGGATGATGGACGTATTACAGATTCAAAAGGCAAGACTGTTGACTTTAAGAACACCATTTTGATCATGACCTCTAATATTGGTTCTTCTTATCTGTTAGATGGTATTGGAGAGAATGGTGAGATTAAGGAAGATGCCCGGAATAAAGTAATGGAAGATTTGCGTATGCATTTCCGCCCGGAATTTTTGAATCGATTAGATGAGACCATCATGTTCAAACCATTAACCAAGGATAATATTGGTAATATTATTGATCTGTTAGTAACGGATCTGAATAAGCGTTTGGCAGATAAGGAATTGACACTTAAGATTACAGATGTGGCGAAGAGCTACATTATGGAGCATGGTTACGATCCAATCTATGGTGCACGTCCATTGAAACGTTATATCCAGAAGAATGTGGATACATTGGTTGCAAAACTGATCCTGCAGGGAAATATGGGAGCACAGGATGTGATTACCATTGATGTGCAAGATAACCAGTTGATTGCATTATAATATAGTTTGTTTTCTATTTTGTGGGTTGCCATATTGAGATTTGCGTACGGATATTCCTATATCGTATAATCTCGGTGTAGCAGCCCTTTTCTTTGATCCGTTAAGATATAATTCGACAAAATCTGACATGAAAATATTTACAAAGGAAAGAAATGAGAATATAATCAGAAAAGAAAATTTTAATAGATGAGGAGAGGAATATGTGGAAAAGGAAAGCCGGAGTGATAGCGCTTTTTGTACTTAGTCTGTTCCTATGTCTGCATGCAGAAGCTGCCTCTAAAAATGCGGAACGAAACCAATATTTTTCCAAATCGGCATTTATTGGCAGTTCGATTGGAGTAGGGCTGAAGAATTATATGCATTCCCAGGGTAAAGGGTATTTAGGCAATCCGGTAATGCTTGTTCAGGGATGTTATTCTTTTGCAAATGATGAAAGGGGTAGTGCTCAATACAGAATTCATTATCAGGGAAATGTGTATAAGGCCAAAGACGCAGTTGCTGCTGCCAGGGTAAAACGCATTTTTATCAGCATGGGAACCAATGATTTGTGGAAGGATGCTAAGAGTACAAGTAAGGATTATATTGCTTATGTAGAAGGAATTCGGAAACGCAATCCTGGAATCGTAGTATTTATTGAAAGTACAACACCTATGTGCAGTGCCAGATGCAGGGGTTATCTGAATAATTCTGCTATTCGTACATTGAATAGTGAGATGCAAAAGTACTGTGAGCGAAAAAAGGATGTCTATTATGTGGATGTTGCAAAAGGTATGTATGATAAAAATGGTGGACTGAAACCGCAGTATTCCAGTGATGGGTATGTACATTTGACGGGTTCGGCATATGCACTGTGGATGAAGAATGTAACAACATATGTGGATAATCTCCTTCTTTGCGAGAAGAAGGCAAAACTGGCAGTAAAGAAGGCGGCACGTACAAAAAATCCGGAAGACTATGCGAAAGCGAAAAAACAGATTCAGAAATTAGAAAAGAGTACAGTGAAGGATACCCTTAAGAAGAAATGGAAACGCATACAGGTTAAGAGTCAATCTGATCTATCCCGGGACGATACTCTTAAGAATAATTCAGAAAGATTATCTGTGTGAACATGTTGAATTATAAGGGTTTACATGCTATACTCTACATGAAAAATATTACGAATGAAGGGATTAAAAGGATGTACAAGAAAGAAGAAAGTTATCAGGTATGGAAAGGTATCATGTGTGATGTAAAAAAAGCAGTATGTTTATTTACATTAGGTGCGGGAGTTGTCTTGACAGGAAGTAGTGTACATGCAAGCAGTGTACAGCCGGCAGGCGACACAACAGTAGCCGCAACAGAGGCAGCACAGGATACAACAGGAAAGATTGTTAAGGAAGATGGAGAATCCTATTATAAGAATGCAGATGGTAAGATTGTAAAATCCCAGTTTGTAACCATTGGTAAGAAGACTTACTATTTTGGGAAAAAAGGTACAATGGAGAAAGGCTGGGTGAAGCAGGGAAAGAAATATTATTTCTTTGACCGTAATACAGGTGTCTGGAAAAAGAAAGGTACGGTAGATGGTATTAAGCTCAAGAAAGACGGAACAGCTACCGTAAACAAAGATTCTAAGAAAAAGATTGAGATGATGATTGAGGCAAAGAAGATTGTCAAAGAACAGACAAAGGCGACGGACAGTAAGTCTCAGAAGCTGAAAAAAGTGTTTGACTGGGTGATGAAACATCCATATAAGCGGTATCGTATTATTGCGAAGGTGAGAACAGAGAAGAACTGGGAAGTAGATTATGCGAATGATATTTTCAAAAAGGGAAAGGGATGCTGTGTATCGGAAAGCAGTGCATTCGCTTATCTGGCCAAAGAATGTGGATATACCAAAGTATATCTTTGCGATGATACAAGTCATGCATGGGTTGAGATTAATGGCAAGGTATATGACACCTTATTTGCAGAGACAAAAGGGTATAATAAGTATTTCAATTCCACTTATAAGGCATCAAAGCTGGTCCGTGTTAATAAGTTGAAGATAGGATAATTAAGAATCATTTAGAAAGACGAGGGAGAATCCAATGATTTTTAGTTCACTGGAATTTTTATGTGTGTTCTTACCGGTTGTATTTGTGCTGTATTGCATAATTCCATCCATTAAGGCGAAAAATGCTATACTGATTTTGGCAAGTTTATTATTTTATGCCTATGGAGAACCGGTTTATATTATACTGATGATAGTCAGTTCGCTGATGAATTACATAATGGCAAGATTGATTGCCGGTAATAACAAAGGGAAAAAGGTATTTCTGATTGTTGCAGTTTTTTTGAATCTGGGAATGCTGGCAGTGTTTAAGTATGCAGATTTTGCAGTGGATACGGTAAATACAATTTTTTCTTTGAAAATACCACAACCGGGAATTACATTACCGATCGGCATTTCATTTTTTACCTTTCAGGCACTGTCTTATGTGATTGATGTGTATTGGGGCAGGGTGGAAGTACAGAAGAATTTCTTCAATATTTTACTGTATATTTCTTTCTTCCCACAGTTGATCGCAGGTCCCATTGTCAAATACAGAGATATTAACGAAGCAATTGAGAACCGGACTATGAATGCAGATGAGATTGCAAGAGGATTGAGACGTTTTATCTGCGGTCTGGGTAAAAAGGTTTTGATTGCCAATACCATGGGATTGGCTGCTGACCATATATTTACCGCTGCACATTCCAAGGTGAATTTCCTTGTGGCATGGATTGGTGCCATTGCTTATCTCATGCAGATCTATTATGATTTTAGCGGATATAGTGACATGGCCATTGGACTTGGTCATATGTTTGGATTTCATTTTAAGGAGAATTTTCAGTATCCGTATGGTTCAGACAGTGTGCAGGAGTTCTGGCGCAGATGGCATATTTCCCTTTCTACATGGTTCAAGGAATATCTCTATATTCCGTTAGGTGGTAACCGAAAGGGGACAGCAAGGACATGTCTGAACCGAATGATTGTGTTCTTCTTTACCGGTTTATGGCATGGTGCGAATTGGACATTTGTCATTTGGGGATTATGGCATGGATTGTTCCTGTTGTTCGAGGCTTATTGCCCTATCGTCAAAAAAGCGCCGAAGTTCCTTACAAGAATCTATACATTGCTGGTTGTATGTGTGGGATTTGTAATGTTCCGTGCCGACACATTGTCTGACGGATTATTTATGATTGGTCAGATGTTTACCGGATTCTCTATAAATGCGGCAAGTATGAGTTTTGCAATGCAGCAGTTGACACCATGGTTTCTTGTTATGCTGGCAGCTGCCTTTATTGGGGCGGCTCCGATTCGTGGCCTGGTGAATAGCATTCGGGACAATACCAAGGCAGAAGATGTAAGTGGTAAGTGGAAAGCAGTACATGTTCTTCTTTATGTATTGTCCGGACTCTTGTTGGTATGGTGTATGATCCGGTTATCCGGAAGTACATATAATCCATTCATTTATTTCAGATTCTAGGGAGGAGCAGACATGAAGAAGACAGGAAATATCATTTATATTGTAATTTGTCTTGTGATCTGTGTGCTTCCATTTGCTGGAATGACCTGTTATGAGACAACGACTACTACAGAGAATAAGACATTAGCCGCTTTTCCAAAATGGGAAAAGGAGGGAAAAATTAATCTGGATCTTCCGGATGAATTATCTGCCTATTTTGAGGATCATTTTGCATTTCGGCAACAGTTGGTGACGGCTGATGCAGAAATCCAGAGTAAAGTGTTCGGGGTATCGAATGTGGATACGGTATTGGTAGGTACCGATGGATGGTTGTATTACACAGATACTGTTAATGATTATCTGGCACAGGATACCATGAATGAACGTCAGGTGTTTAATACAGTCCATAATCTTTCTGTGCTGCAACAGTATGTGAAGGACCAGGGAGTGGAATTTTTATTTACCGTTGCACCGAATAAGAATTCGTTATATGGCGGTCATATGCCGTATTATCTTAATAATAAGGCGGGAACAAAGAAGAATATGGATATGCTGACAGCTCCCATCGAGGAGGCAGGAATATCGTATGTTAATTTGTTTGAACCATTTGAACAACAGGATGAGACTTTATATTTGAAAAGAGATTCCCATTGGAATAACAAAGGTGCTGTTTTAGCATATAATACGTTGATGGATGCATTGGAATGCCAACATCTGACCTATGAGGATGTGCCTGCATTGCGTCAGAAAAATGAATATGGTGATCTGAATAAAATGTTATATCCCCTTACTGCGATACCGGAATGGAATTATCAATATGAGTATGATTCCACATGGAAGTATGTAAGTGAGGATAAAGATGTTGAAGCGGCTTATATTGAAACAGAGTGCAAGGATGGAGACCAGACATTACTGATGTTTCGGGATTCTTTTGGTAATACATTATTACCTTTTATGGCACAAAAGTATAACAAGGCAACATTTTCTAAGAGTGTTCCGTATCGGATTGCAGAGTATATCCGTACCTGTGAGCCGGATGTTGTGATTGCAGAAAAGGTAGAACGTAATATGGATGAGTTCATGACTATGCCACCGATTATGCAGGGACCGGAAATCACGATTGAGGATAAAATGACGGAGACAGATGGAATATCAGCAACGATTCAGATCGAAGAATCCATGGATGATACGGATTATTATCTTGTTTCCGGCGAAATCATAGCAGATGCCATAGCAGAGGATGCCACGATCTATATACGTATAGGTGAGGCAGAAGATGCTAAAACGTATGAAGCATTTACAACCACAACGGATGAATCCGATTATGGATATCAGCTATATTTAAGTAAGAAAGAAATGGAGAAAGCCGGATATACGGATATGTCAGAAATACCGGCTGCAGTTATTGTAAAGCAGGAAGGAACATTTTCACAGGCTGGCAAAGAAAAGTAGAGGATGAACAATGAGAACAAAAGATAGAAAAAGACCTATATCCATGTTATTCGGTCTGCTTGTGGTGGGAATGCTGACCGGATGTGGAGCGAAGGATACACAGGTTCACATTATGGATGGATTAACAAAAACAGAAGTTGAGATACATAGTGGCGCAACGGTAAGTGAGGTATTAGAAGAAGCGGAGATCGTAGTACAGGATAAGGATGTCGTTACTCCGGCATTAGATACCGTTGTAAAAAACCAGGATGAGATTCAGATTGAACGGTATGCGAAAGTAACATTTGCAGAAGATAAGAATACCTCTGAAGTAGAGCTGACCGGCAAGCGGGTGCAGGACGTGTTGGACAAAGAAGGGGTTTCTTTGGCAGAGCATGATTATCTGAATCACAGTCCGGAGGCATATCTATATAATGGCATGGAGATAGAAGTGACACATCGGTTAGCGGTTACTATTCAGGTGGATGGTAAACAGGAAGCATGTCTTACAAAGACTACGAATGTTGCAGATTTGTTGGAAGAACAGAATATTTCCGTGGATAAAAAAGATATTGTGAAACCGGGACGGGACTTTGAACTGTCGGAAGGAATGAAGGTGACCGTTGAGAGAGTTTCGGTCAAAGAAGTAGTTGAGAAAGAAAAGATACCTTTTGAGACGGAGGTGGAATATTCGAATAGTATGTATTCGGATGAGAAGGTGGAAAAGACACCTGGCGTTGAAGGAGAAAAGGAAGTAACATATCAGATTACATATGTGGATGGAAAAGAAGACAGCCGTAAAGCACTTAGTGAAAAGGTACTAAAGAAGCCGGTATCACAGGTGGTGACCCAGGGTACGAAGCAGCGCAGACGGATTCTGTCAAAGCAGAAAGTAGAAGATTGTGACGGCTCCGGACATGGATACTATATTATCACCTGGTCAGATGGAACAGTGGACTATCAGGATTATTAATGGATGTTTTGCGTATAATGTGCAAAGGGGTTGGATATTATGAAGAAGATACGTATATGGTTGGCAGTACTTATATTGGTGTTATCCTTTCAGACAGTGGTAATGGCGGCGAAAGATACTTCGTCAGATGCTTTGAATAAGCCGGCTATTGGAAGTGTGTTTGCAACTTCTAAGGCGACCATTAGGCTCATCTGGATTCCGACAAAGAATGCGCAGAAGTACGAGATCTATCGTTCTACCAGGAAGAAAAAAGGTTTTGAATGCATTGGGACCACGAAGAAGACTTCATTTGTAGATAAGAAAGGAACACCCCTTACTACATACTATTATAAGATTCGGGCAGTCCGGACAAATCCGGCTACCGGAAAGACAGAATATAGTCCGTATAGCATTACCATGAAAAAGAAAATGCGTAAGATTGTGAAAACAACTGCTTATGCAGGGGATTCTTTGATGGTTGGTCTGCTCAATTATGGTAAGATAACAGATAATCATAAGCAGAAAGTATTTGCTAAGGTGGGTATCTCTACATCTGCTTATTATGAAAGTGATCTGCTTACCCAGCTGCTGGATTATAATCCGGATCGTTTGTTTATCATGCTGGGCGTAAATGATATTGCAGGCAATCCTTCTGAAAAACAGATGGATCAGATGATTCAGTATTATAGGGCAATTCTGAAATCCTGTGTGAAGAAGAATCCTGATATGGAGATATTTGTCTTAGGGGTGAGTCCGGTTGGCAAGAACTCAACCGTGAATCTGAACACCATCAATTATTATAATCGTAAGATGGAGAGGCAGATTGTTCCACTGAAAAATGTGTACTATTATGATTTATGTTTAGAACTGGCTGGAGAGGACGGGTATCTGAAGCCGGAGTACGTGGCGTCAGATGGATTACATTGGACATCAAAGACATATGATACGGTATTGAAGGCAATGAAAGAGATGGTGAAAGAATATTAGAAGAAAATATTCTTGCACAAAAATAGAAATCATTGTACAATAGTCTAAGGTTACGTAATCGTTATTTTTATGGGAAGGAATGTATATATGAGTGATTGGATTTTGTGGAGTGACCGTGGACCAACGGTAGATGAAGTAAGGAATAATAATCAGTTCATCTGTTCGGATGGACTTAGTAGTTTTGTGAGAACCTATAGTTATCGAATGAGAGGATTTGTTCATGAGTCCAATGGCAGAGAAGTAATGGATCGGGGAATTATAGCCTGGATGCCGTTACCGGAACCATACAAAGAAGACTTGCAAAATTAATCAATTCGGTGTACTATAACGGCATAACAATTGTGTGACAATGGCGGCGCGCTCATAACGCCGTCATTTTGTGTATACACTTAATTCTAATTATTTACGGAGGTGCAATATGTATAGTTTTGATGAAATTAACACAATGGATCCTGAAGTGGCAAAGGCAATGACGGATGAGATTAACCGGCAGAATGAGAATATCGAGTTAATTGCATCTGAGAATATTGTAAGTAAGGCAGTTATGGCTGCAATGGGAAGTCCACTTACCAATAAGTATGCAGAGGGGTATCCGGGAAAGAGATATTATGGTGGATGTCAGTATGTAGATGTGGTAGAAGATCTGGCAAGAGACAGAGCCAAAGAATTATTCGGATGTGAGTATGTCAATGTTCAGCCACACTCTGGCGCACAGGCGAACATGGCGGTATTCTTTGCTATTATGGAGCCGGGTGATACATTTATGGGAATGAACCTTGCACATGGAGGACATTTGACACATGGTTCACCGGTGAATATGTCAGGAAAGTATTTCAATGTTGTTCCATATGGTGTGAATGATGATGGATATATTGATTATGATGAAGTGTTAAGAATTGCCAAAGAATGCAAGCCTAAGATGATTGTTGCAGGGGCTTCTGCATATGCAAGAGCAATTGATTTCAAGCGTTTCCGTGAGATTGCAGATGAGGTTGGTGCTGTTCTTATGGTAGATATGGCACACATTGCAGGTCTGGTTGCAGCGGGACTTCATATGTCACCAATTCCATATGCACATGTAACAACAACCACAACACATAAGACGCTAAGAGGACCTCGTGGTGGTATGATTCTGTCTAGCAATGAGGTAAATGAGAAATATAACTTTAACAAAGCAGTATTCCCAGGTATTCAGGGTGGTCCTTTGATGCACGTCATTGCAGGTAAAGCTGTATGCTTGAAAGAAGCATTATCCGATGATTACAAATTATATCAGCAGCAGGTTGTTAAGAATGCAGCAACATTGGCAGATGCTTTAATACAAAGAGGCTTTAACATTGTATCCGGCGGTACAGATAACCATTTAATGTTGGTGGATTTGCAGAATCTGGATATGACAGGTAAAGAAGTGGAGAAGCTTCTTGACAGCGTACATATCACAGCAAACAAGAATACAGTTCCAAATGATCCGAAGTCACCATTTGTAACCAGTGGTATTCGCCTTGGAACACCTGCTATTACAACCCGTGGTGCAAAGGAAGAGGATATGATTATAATTGCTGATGCAATCAAAGCGGCTGTTATAGACAAAGATGAGGAAAAGGCAATGCAGCTTGTGAAATCTATCACATCCAAGTACCCGTTATACGCTTAAATTTTTTTATAAATGTTAATTAACTGCCTGTTGGAAGATTCATTCCACAGGCAGTTTTTTTCTTTATTAGATTAAGGTGCCAAAAGCCCATTTCAAATTTGTAATCCGGCACCCTAATATATATTATAAAAAAATATTGGTCAGTAATCTCTTTTTTATGGAAAAATAATGTCGAATCATGTAGAATAGAGGAAGAGAGTTTTGTGGTGGAGGAGAACAGAATATGGTTAGCAGAAAGAGAATGAATCAGATTGAAATGGTCGAGTTTGTACTGTTTGTGACATTACACATTGTCTATTCGGGCCTGAATTTGGGAGCGCAGGTAACATATGTTGTGCTGGCATACGGAATAACGCTTTCCATTCTATCTATACTCTGTCTGAAGGTGGTTAGGAATCCTGTATGGGCACAGGTGGCATTTATTGTATGTGTGATGATGGCAACCCATTTGATTGGCCGGGAAATTGGTACATTGGCAGGGGGAATATGTATCTATATGGTGACGGGTGCCCTCATTTCCATATTTGGAGATATGCATTTGAATATGTATTATATTATTGCAGTCAATCTTGCTATCTTTTTTGGACTGATTACAGAATATGATGTGATTACGAGCATGGTATCTATCCAATATTATGTGATGCTGATTATCTTTTGTGAAGCTTTTTTGCTTACCGAGAATTTTATGGTAATGTTATATCAGCAAAAGGTTGAGGAGGTAGAGACACAGAATGCTTTATTGAATGTTGCACAGAAAAGCAAGGATGAATTTCTGGCCAATATGTCTCATGAGATTCGAACACCAATGAATGCAATTGTTGGCATGAGTGAACTGATCATGAGGGAAAGTGACAATGATAAAGTGAAAGAGTATTGTTACAATATTCAGACTTCGGGAGAGAACCTGCTTGGCATTATCAATGATATCCTCGATTTTTCCAAGATTGAGTCAGGGAAGATGGATATCGTATATGAACCATATTCCATTGCTTCTGTTGTACAGGATGTTGTGAATACGGCCATGTTTCGGCGGGGATTTAAAGATATTGCCATTATTATCGATTGTAGTCCGGATATGCCCAAACAATTAGTTGGTGATGAATTGCGCAATCGTCAGATCCTACTGAATTTGGTAACCAATGCAGTGAAATTTACAGATCATGGATATATTTTTGTGGAATTATCCTGTTATGACAATAATGGGGAAAACTGGCTTAAGATGGTGGTAAAGGATTCGGGTATAGGAATTAAGAAGGAAGATCAGGCACATTTGTTTGAGACCTTTAACCGTTTAGATACCAAAAAGAATCGTACGATTGAGGGAACCGGCTTAGGATTACCCATCTGCAAGCATTTAGTGCAGGCAATGCATGGAAAAATATTTGTAGACAGCGAATATAGGGTAGGTACGACAATAACGGTTGAGATTCCACAAAAGATTACAGATGCGAGTCCATTTCTTACTTTGAAGCGATCTCCGAATATGAAAATTGTTCTTTATGGTGACAGAGAGCAATACCGTAGTGCAGGTGATTTGTATTATCAACTAGCCAATGAGCATATATGGAAATCATTAGGGGTTCCATTTGAGAACATAACAAACTTTGTAGAACTGATGCAGGCTGTAGAGCATAAGGAAATGACACATTTATTTGTGGGAATTGGGGAATATACAGATCAGAGAAATTATTTTGATCAGATTGCAAAGCAGATTAATGTGTACGTTATGTATGATCCGCAATACCCGGTTCGTTTAGGTCCGGATATGAATGGAATTCATTTGCCGTTTTACTCCATCAATGTAGTATCTGCATTGAATGGAGAGGCATTCTATAATCAGTTGATAGACACTAAAGAGATTACAGTGAAGTTCAAAGCGCCATATGCACGAGTATTAGTAGTAGATGATAATGACATTAATTTACGAGTGACAGAAGGCATTCTCAAATTGTTTGATATCAATGCGATTCTTGCACATAGCGGAAAAGAAGCGATTGAACTATTAAAGGATCAGGATATTGATATTGTTTTTATGGATCATATGATGCCGGAGATGGATGGTGTGGAGACCACGGAGATCATCAGAAGAATTGGAGGGGAATACTGGAAAAACCTTCCGATTATTGCACTTACTGCCAATGTGGTAAATGATGCCAAGAAGATGTTTTTAGAGAGTGGATTTCAGGATTTCTTATCGAAGCCGGTCAGTTTCAAGTCCATTGAAGGAGTACTGCGAAAATGGCTTCCGGGAACAAAGATAGAATTCGTTAATGAATCGGAAAGAAAGCAAGTGCCGAATTTTGAAGAGACGGGAAAACAGGAACCTGCATTTATTCCAATGCATATCAATGAAGATGTTATTAAGGATAATATGGGAGGTCAACGGGATCTGTTTAAGGAATTATTGGAGTATTGTATAGAATTAGAACAGGACCGTTGGAATGAGATTCAGGAAGCTTTTGATCAACAGGATTGGGAAGAATATACAATACGAGTTCATGCCTTGAAAGGAGGTATGAGAAGTCTTGGTGTTGAAGAATTAGCAGTGGTTGCACAGGCACAGGAATTTGCCTGCAAAGAGGGTCGAATTGATGATGCGATTGCTAACCACCCTCATTTACAGGAGGAATATGACCGTGCCCATCGTACAATCGAACAATATTTGAAGACATTCCATATATAATAAGCCGGGTACAGATTCATGCTGGTTATGAAGATCTGTACCCGGCAAATGTATGTCATGGAGTTAGTAGATGAGGTGTCCAGACTATTGTATGTCTTCGCTGTCAAGGACTTTGTTTACGGCAGATAATAATGCACATACAGATGCGTCAATGATATCGTTTTTGATGCCGCAGCCCCATGTTGTTACACCATTCTTGGTTTCAATGCCCACATAGGAACATGCCTGGGAATTAGAACCGTGTTCTAATGCGTGCTCTTCGTAGGTTGTGAGCTTGAAGTCGATGGCAAAATGTTTTTTAATCGCATTTGCCACCGCATCCAGACGACCATTACCTGAGCCGTGATAGATCTTTGGTATATTATTACGCTTAATGGTAAGTTCTGTAGAGATTATTCCATTTCCTTCCTGTACGAAATGGCACTCGTCTAACTTGATGGCTGTCTTAATGTTTACGTATTGCTTATTGAAGATACCAAGAATCTCTTCCGGTGTTAATTCTTTGTGTAAATGATCGGATACATTTTTAACTGCATAACCAAGATCTTCACGCATCTTAGCAGGCAGATTAAATCCGTAACGCTGCTCTAAAATGTAGCCGATTCCCCCTTTGCCAGACTGCGAATTGATGCGGATAACATCTCCTTCGTATTCTCTTCCCACGTCGTGAGGATCCAATGGAAGATACGGAACGGTCCAGTCTTTCAAATTCTTTTCTTCACGCCACTTCATACCCTTGGCAATGGCATCCTGATGGGAACCGGAAAATGCAGCAAATACAAGCTTACCGGTATATGGTGAACGCTCATAAACATGCATACCGGTTACATCTTCGTATAATTCGGTGATTTCCGGCAAATTGCTGAAATCTAATTTCGGGTCAACACCATGTGTATACATATTCATTGCTAAAGTAATAATATCCACATTACCGGTACGTTCGCCGTTGCCGAATAAGGTTCCTTCGATTCGGTCTGCTCCGGCTAATACACCAAGTTCAGCGTCTGCAACACCGCAGCCTCTGTCATTGTGTGGATGTAAGGAAAGAATGACATTTTCTCTCATTGCAAGATTCTTGCTCATGTATTCAATCTGGCTTGCGTATACATGAGGCAGAGACATCTCCACGGTAGCAGGTAAATTAATGATGACTTTATTATCAGCTGTTGGCTGCCATACATTGATAACGGCATTACATACTTCCAATGCATAGTCTACTTCGGTTCCGGTAAAGGATTCCGGTGAATACTCAAACTGGTAATTACCGCCATCCTGCTTTGTGAGATCTAACAATAACTTTGCGCCATCAATGGCAATCTGCTTAATCTCTTCTTTGGATTTCCGGAATACCTGTTCACGCTGTGCCAAAGAAGTAGAATTGTATAAATGAATGACTGCGTGTTTACATCCTTTTACAGCTTCAAAGGTTTTCTTGATAATATGAGGTCTTGCCTGTGTTAATACCTGAACAGTAACATCATCCGGAATTAAATCCTGATCGATTAAAGTCCGTAAGAACTCGTATTCGGTTTCAGAGGCAGCAGGAAAACCAACTTCAATTTCCTTGAAACCGACTTTTACTAACATTTTAAAGAACTCTACTTTCTGCTGCAAGCTCATTGGTACAATTAAAGCCTGGTTGCCGTCACGTAAATCAACGGAACACCATGCAGGAGCATTATCAATATATTCCTTTTTGGTCCAGTCTAAACATTCTACCGGTGGCATAAAATAATTTCTCTTGTACTTGGTTGCATCCATCATAATTATAATACCTTCCTTTCTTTTCATAATATGCTATGATTGTTGGATATATTTCGCATCATACAAAAAGCCCTACGTCTCCATATAAGAGACGTAAGGCTATTACCTCCGCGGTACCACTCTAATTCATACATCATTGTATGCACTCATTGCAGATACGGACATTGACTGTCGTATATCCTCCCTAATATAACGGTTGGGTTCCGGCTTCACCTACTAGATTGAATGGGGTTCAGTGAGCTACTCAAAGGCGAGTTCAAATTCCTTCCGCAACTGCTTCGCACCACCCAGCAACTCTCTGTATACTTCCAAAATTCTACTATTCCTTGTCACAGTATTTATGAATCCATATGTAAATTCCAAGTGAGTTAACCTTATCACATTCTAAAAGGACTGTCAACCATCAATGTGTAAAGAATGATAAAAATAATAAAAAAGAAGAAAGGGAAGACAGCATTAACTGCCCGGGCAATTGCAGAGGAATTAGGTGTGTCAACACAACCGATTTTTACATGCTTCCATACAATGGAGGAAGCGGAAGAGGAAGTTTACAAAGCAGCCGAGAAATTATTTCATGAATACACATTAAAGGGTATACAGGAAAAAATACCTTTTCTTGAATTTGGTATGCAGTATATCCGGTTTGCAAGGGAGGAACCGGAGTTATACAGGATGTTGTTTCTGGAAAAAAGGGATGAAAAACATGGTGCATTGGAGGAGATGTATCATTCTCAGAAACTTGTGAGAGATTCCCTGAAACAGATTTATCGCATCGGAGAAGAAGAGGCGGATCGTTATTTTCGTGATATGTGGTTAGTGGTACATAGCTTAGCGACACTGATTGTAACCAGCGGCTGTCCGTACCCGGATAAAGAAATCGGAGATATATTAAGTGGATTTAGTATCAGTATGTGTAAGGCAATAAAAGAAATTCCGGGATTTATTAGCGGAGAATATGATAAAGATGCTATATTTAGAGATTTAATCACAAAAGAAAGGTAGGGATATATGGAACCAATTATTCGGGTGGAACATGTAACAAAAGAATTTAAGGTGTTAAACCGACATGAAGGTTTGCGGGGAAGTATTCGGGATCTGTTCTCACAGGATTATAAAATTGTGAAAGCAGTGAGTGATCTTTCTATGAACATTATGCCGGGAGAGATTGTGGGATATTTAGGACCAAATGGTGCAGGAAAATCTACCACGATCAAGATGATGACGGGTGTGTTAGAGCCTAGTAGTGGGGAAATATATTGTAATGGTCTGATTCCATATAAGAAACGAAATCAAAATGCGGAAAATATCGGAGTCGTATTTGGACAGCGTTCTCAGTTATGGTGGGCGTTGCCTGCAATTGAATCCTTTAAGATTCTGAAAGACATTTATCAGGTGGATGATGGAACTTACCGGGATATGATGGAGTTATATGGTACAATGGTGGATATGGATTACCTTATGCATAAACCGGTAAGGCAGATGTCGTTAGGGCAGCGGACACTTTGCGATATTCTGGCATCCCTTTTGCACAATCCTAGGGTGGTATTTTTAGATGAGCCTACAATCGGTTTAGATGTTGCCATGAAAGCTAAGATCAGAGAGCTGATTCAGACGTTGAATCGCGAAAAGAACACGACGATTATTCTGACAACGCATGATATGGGAGATGTGGATGCCCTTTGCAAGAGAATTGTCATTATCGATAAAGGAATTATGCTATATGATAATGATATTCATAACCTGACGGAGATTTTTGGTGCATATCGTACATTGTGTCTGTCCCTGTTACATAAGGATGAAGGGATAACGGAGGAACGAATGCAGAAAATGGTTTGTCAGGTGACGAAGATTTTAGATGAGAATCTTACGGATACGGATGGGATTGTTATAAGTGCAAGAGAAGACCAGATTGAGATTTTAGTGGACGAGCACAAAAATGATATGATGCATATTTTGAATCTCATACAGGAGCAGTATCACATTTATGATATGCACATATTGGAGATTTCAACGGAAAGTGTGATTAAAAAGATTTATGAATGAGAGATGGCAAAAAGAAACATTGCATTCTATTGGAAAATATATTGGAAGATCGTAGCACAGGATATTAAGAGTAAGATGAGCTATCGTGCAGACTTTATCATTTCCATGATTGGTATGCTGGCAACCAATATAGCAGGGGCTGTTAGCTTTTATTAAATTTTTCAACGTTTTCCTTCCATTGCAGGCTGGAATTATTATGAAATGATCTTTCTATATGGATTTTCGCTGGTTGCAGCAACTCCGGCACAATGTCTGTTTGATAATAACTGGAATTTAAGATATGCAGTATATTCCGGTGATTTTATCAAGTATTGTTTTCGACCGGTGAATCTGTTTTTTTACTATATGACAGAGGTGTTTGATGTGAAGGGACTGGGACAATTTGTGTTTGGTATGGCAGCTGTGATCTATTCCTGGAGAAAGCTGAGTCTTCCCTTTCATCTGTATACACCGTTGTTGTTTGTAGTTGAGGTGCTTGCTGCATCTTTATTTGTAATTGCCATATTAAATCTGGCAGCATCCTCCTGTTTCTGGATTATGAACTCCTTTTTTGTATTGCAATTATCCAATACATTACGGGATTTCGCCCATTATCCGGTTACGATATTTGGACCGGCACTTCGGCTTGTGTTTACATTTGTGTTATCCATTGCCTGCATGGCATTTTATCCCGGTATCATTTTTCTAAGACCGGAGGAGATTTCGTTTATAACAGTTTTTGTTCCGTTTTTTGGGGCACTATTCTTTTACATCAGCTATAAAGTGTGGATGAAAGGGGCAATGTCTTATAACGGAACCGGTTCGTAAATATATCCATTTTTTATCTTATATGGGGCAGATCCATTTGTTGTATATTGGGTCTGCTCCTTTTTGATATAAGATTGTTATAGGAATAACAATGATATTGATATACAGAAGCCTTTATGTGGAATATAATATGAAATAAGAATCCAAGGTACAAAAAGTTTTCTGCATATGGATAAATGAAACAGGAGAACGAATCGGAAAGGAGAAGGAATATGTATCTGGTATTTGATGTAGGTGGGACAACAATTAAATATGCATGGATGAATGGAGAAGGTGGGATAGAAGAAAAGGATAAATTTGCAACGCCAATCCAGGAGGGCAAAACCATTGATGATTTTGTGGAAGAAATTGGGAAAATATATGATTGTTATAAAAAGAAAGGTGAGATTCAGGGAATTGCTATGGGGCTTCCGGGACAGGTAGATGTTGTAAAGGGCGTTGTATATGGCGGTGGAGGTATCCGGTATATGCATAATGTATCGCTGATGGAGCGAATTAGCAGCCGATGTGACGGAATTTCCGTTTCTCTTGAAAATGATGGGAAATGTGCGGCTCTTGCTGAAGTGTGGCTTGGTAATGCAAAGGATGTGAAGGATGCGTATGTTCTTGTGTTTGGGACAGGAATTGGTGGAGCCATGGTGAAGGATCGAAGAATTCATCGCGGCAAGCATCTGTTAGCAGGGGAGATATCCTTCATGTTTGAGAATATGAAGAGACAGGACATCTCTAATATTCAGCAGATGGAGGGATTAAGTGTAACAGATGCCATTGAGAAGATGCCGTATACCTGGTCGGCTGTTACGGCCACCGGTTCGGTATGTCATAATCTGGCAAGGAAAAAAGGATTATTGTCCACTGAGGTGACGGGAGAGAAGATATATCAATGGGCAAGGCAGGGAGATAAAGAGGCAGAGAATGCCCTGGAGGACATGTATTTTAGTATTGCCAAAGGATGCTGTAATCTATATGTGGCATTTGATCCCGAAGTCATTCTCATCGGTGGAGGAATTAGTGCGGAGCCGGCTTTTCTGGAAGGGATTCAAAGATATGTGGATCAGCTAAAGAAGATTTCATTAGTTTATGATGAAATAAAAATAGATGTCTGCAAATTTCGAAATGATTCGAATTTGCTCGGCGCATTGTATCATTTTAAACAAATGTATGAAGAAGTATAAGAAGAAAAGGAGGATTTCACTATGTTAATTACAAAGAACAAACCATTGCCGGAGAATTTTTTATGGGGGGCGTCCACAAGTGCTTATCAGGTAGAGGGGGCCAATTTATCCCATGGAAAAGGACCAAGTGTACAGGATATTAAGAAAGTTCCGGAGGGAACCAGTGAGTTAGATGTATGTGCAGATTTTTATCATCATTACAAAGAAGATATTGCATTGATGGCAGAGATGGGATTTAAGACGTTCCGTTTCTCTATCGCATGGACACGTATTCTTCCGGAAGGAACCGGTGAAGTCAACCAGGAGGGAATTGACTTTTACAGTAATGTAATCGATGAGTGTCTGAAGCATAATATTGAGCCATTAGTCACCATGTTTCATTTCGACCTGCCGGCAGCATTAGAGAAGAAAGGCGGCTGGTCTAGAAGAGAAAGTGTCGATGAGTTTGTTTATTTTGCAAAAATTCTTTTTGAGAACTATGGTGACCGTGTGAAATACTGGCTTACCATTAACGAACAGAATATGCTTACATTAGTTGGTGATGTCATTGGAACATGTAATATGGAAGGTGTAACGAATAAATACAGGAAGTTATACCAGGAGAATCATCATATGTTGCTTGCACAGGCCAAGGTTATGAAACTTTGTCATGACATGGTTCCAGGGGGTAAGATTGGTCCGGCACCTAATATTTCTCTGGTATATCCGGCAAGCTGTAAGCCAAAGGATATTCTGGCGGCACAGAATTTTAATGCCATTCGCAACTGGTTATATCTCGATATGGCGGTCTATGGAAGATATAATAATCTGGTGTGGAAATTTTTAGAAGAACATGATGCCATCCCACAGATGGAAGAGGATGACATGGATATTATGAAGGAAGGACATCCGGATTTCATTGGATTCAATTATTATTCTACGGCAACAGTAGAATGGGATGATGGCAATGGAGGACCGGATTCCGGTGATCAGCAAAGCGGTGGCTCGGAACCGGGAGTATATCGGAATTATGCGAATCCGAATCTTCTGCGTACAGAGTTTGGCTGGGAGATTGATCCGGAGGGCTTCCGGGCAACCATTCGTGAGATTTACAGCCGTTATCATTTGCCGATGATTATTACGGAAAATGGTCTTGGTGCTTATGACAAGCTCACAGAGGACGGCAAGGTTCATGATGATTATCGGATCGAATATCTGCGTCGGCATATTGAACAGATTAAGATTGCAGTATCGGAAGGAGAAGAGATGATGGGTTACTGTCCATGGTCTGCAATTGATTTGGTATCCACACATGAAGGCGTTGTAAAGAGATATGGATTCATCTATGTAAATCGGGATGAGTTTGACCTGAAAGACATGAAGAGATATCGTAAAGATTCCTTCTATTGGTATAAGAAAGTCATCGCCACAAATGGAGAGGATTTGTCGTAACAGTTTCCGCCTTTGCCCTGTTGCTTCTATCAGTAATAGGATGGAGGCGGAATTGTTATAGCTTGTCGAATGTTGGCTGGATATGCGCTTGAAAAAAGGGAAAGAATCATTTATAATGAGAGGAGCAAGAGGAAGTTTTGAGGGAGCAGGAAGAATAGGTATGTAATATGAAGTGGTGGATAAGCTTGAGACAATCTATCATATATTTATTGCTGTTAGTCTTTATGGTGACAGCAAGTGGACTTGGCTTAGATGAGAAACGTCAGGTCTTTTTGTCTTGTAACAGGCAATGCGAAAGCACTCTTTCAAAGCAGATTTTTACGGTCAGTAATGATTTACATACGTTGGAACTTCGGGACAACACGGTTTCACTTTCCACCATTCGTGGAATGAAGAATCGTTCTTCAGGAACGTCGGAACGAAACAGTTTGTTACTATTGCTGATATTAGTGGTGTTTGCCGGTATATATCGGTTGCTACATCCGTTTTGTATGAAACATGCCCGATGTGCCATAGATTATCAGATGCAAATTATCCGGTATATACATAATATAGATGGAAGGAAACGTGTTTCTAACAGCCAGTGAAAGAGGGACTGGTGTTAGATTAGAATAGAATAAAAGAAGAAACGGTCATCTTTCATTGGCTCTTTTGAAATAGAAAGAATACATGGAAAAGGAGTAATGAAATATGAGTAATATATTAGGATGGCTTGTTGTTATTTTAGGTGGAGGGTTTAGTCTTATTATATGTCTTTACATGATAGTTTCTTTGATTGTAATGATTGCATATAAGATATACCGTAAAGTTCGCTTTCATGCGTCTTTATATGATTAATATAAGGAGGTAGGAAAGATGGATATTCTTGTAATTATTATGGGAGTGATTGCGGTGGCTGTTGGTGTAGGTGGTTTTATCAGTGAAAATGGAGGTTTTAAGAAAGATAAACGGGAAACTGACAAAACAGAACAATGACATTCCGATGAACCGGGCAGGATTTGCATTTTGCAAATCCTGCCTTTTCTAATAATGGGGGAAAGAAATAGCATCAGGAAGGGATTCCTCATAGAAAGTTAAGGAAAATTTAAGATTTTTCTTGTGGTTTTTTTAATGTTTTGGGCCTATAGTAGACCGTGGCAGTGGGAAAGGAGGAAGGATAGTAAGATGGAAACCATATTAGTTGTAGATGATAACAAAGAGATAGTGTTTTCCTTAAGTGAATTGCTTAAGTATGAGGGATATGCCATTTTAAAGGCTTATGATGGTATGCAGGCTTTGGAAATATTGGAACAGAAACAGGTGGATTTAATCTTGCTGGATGTAATGATGCCCAGGTTAAATGGTCTGTCCACTCTGATGAAGATTCGCGAGACGAAACAGATTCCGGTAATCATTTTGTCTGCCAAGACAGAAGAAAGTGATAAAGTGTCCGGATTGATCATGGGAGCGGATGATTACATTAGCAAACCCTACAATCCGGGAGAGTTACTTGCAAGGGTGAAGGCACAGCTTCGGCGATATAAGATGTGGAGTGGTGGGGCACCAAAGGAAGATGAAGACTTGATTGTAAATGGGGGTCTGGTTCTGGATCGCAAACAGAGAACCGTGATTGTGGAAGGGACGCAGGTGAAATTAACAGCTAAGGAATATAGCATTATGGAATTATTAATGGAGCATATCGGACAGGTGTTTTCCGCAGAGCAGATATACGAAAGAGTGTGGGAAGCAACGGCAGATTATGCGGTGGAGAATACGGTGATGGTACATATCCGGCACATCCGGGAAAAGATAGAGATTGACACTAAGAATCCAAGATATGTAAAGGTGGTGTGGGGCATTGGATACAAAATGGAAAAACAGAATGCATAAAATTTTTGTAAAAATGAAAAATAATGGCAGGGCGATCCTGGGAATCCTACTTATGATTGTCGGTGTAGTCTTCTTTTATGGATTAATAGCGTATCATCAATTTTATGTAACCGAGGATGCCTGGTGTCTGGCAATTGTTGCCAATATATTATTTACACCGGGTGAGGTTTTATTCTTTCATTCTATTCTGGTTAGAAAACTTGAAAAGTGGGTGCCGGAAAATGATGGCTTTTATGAGGAATGGAAGGAAAAACGCAGAAGATATTTACAGAGATTAGTAGCTGTAACAGGTGTGGGATTGTTATGTGTTTGTATGTATTTGCTATTCTTAACATTCGAATGGAATTATGGATGCTCAAGAACAAACTATGCTTCAGGTTATGCTATGATTATTACCGTATTCATTCAGTCTATGGCGTGCAGGTCTGTAATATCCCATATCATGCAGGACAAGTTAGAGCTGCTGATGGAACACATGACAGAATTTAGCCGAAAACGATTGAAAGAAGCTTTGGAGATTGAGAAGGAAAGTTTGAAAAAAGCCATGGAAATTGAGCGGAAGAGTTTAGAAAAAGTCTCGCGTAGTGATCAGTTAAGGATTGATCTCATTACCAATGTATCCCACGACCTGAAGACACCGCTTACATCCATGGTGGGATATATGGAATTGATGAGGAAGGAAGAGTTAAGTGATACAGTAAGGGATTATTTAGATGTCATTACAGATAAGGCAGCAAAACTCAAGGAGATGATAGAGAGTCTGTTCTCTCTTGCGAAAGCCAGCAGCGGGAACGTGGAGTTTCACATGGAGACCATTGAGATGAACCGATTGATTGAACAAATCTATGCAGATATGGAAGATAAGATTACGGAAAGCGGGTTGGAAATTGTGACCATACTGACCGATGAGGAGACGAAAATCACAACCGATAATCTGTATATGTACCGAATCTGTCAGAATCTGATAGAGAATGCATTAAAGTATTCGGCCAGGGGAACCAGGGTCTTTGTGAAGACATTTTACAAATCGGGATTAACCGGGAATCAGTTATGCATGGAAGTTACGAATACAGCGGGCTATCATATGGATTTTCAAAAAGAAGATATTATTGAACGGTTTGCCAGGGCAGATAAATCCAGAACCACGGAGGGGAATGGATTGGGGCTTGCAATCGTAAGTACATATGCCAGTGCACTAGGTGGAATGTTTGACATTGACATTGATTGTGACCAGTTTAAAGCAAAACTGGCATTTCCGATTCCAGAAGAAGGGATGGCATCATGCAAAGAAGACGAAACAGAGAAATCATGACATTTGTGCTCTTGAATAGTATCACATTACTAGTATTGCTTTTGCCATTACAGCAAGGGCAGTTTTTTGGAACCGATGGTGACTGGTACAGTCAGCACATTGCCATTGCAGATAGTTTGCGTCAGACAATGTTGCAAAACAGAAGTATCATTCCACAGGTTATCTCATTAGGAGGAGGAAGCAGTATTTATGATTTTGCATATTATGGCTTACTTCGACCGGATGTTTTGATTTCCTGTCTGTTCCCCAAAGTGGAAATGCGGTATTTTATTGCAGGGTATGCCATTTTCGGTGTAATAGCCAGTGTGGACCTGTGTTATATATGGTTAAGAAAGCAGCACATAGAAAAGAAATTTGCCATGGCTGGTGCCATTTTGTTAGGAGCTGCAACCTGTTTCTTTCATGCACATCATCAGATTATGTTCGTGAATTATATGCCATTTTTGATGATGGCATTGATAGGAGTTGACCGGTTACTGGAAGAGAAACGGTGTGGTTTATTGACCGTTGCGTTATTCCTGATATATATCCACAGTTTCTATTTTTCCATAACCTGTCTGTTTGTAGTGGGTATATATTTTCTCTATAAAATGGGAAAGCAGAAGCGGTTACAGATACAGCTTGCAAGAAAAAAATATAAACAGGCATTTCTATACATGACAGAACCGGTTGGAAAAGCGATACTCTGTGTCATGATTAGTATTGGTATGGCTATGGTGTTATTGCTTCCCATGGGATTGGATATTCTTTCCACGCAAAAAGACGGCGGAAGGTTTGTAAATGAGACGGTAAAGCTGTTAGACTGGGAACTGGATGGTTTGCTGTATTCTCCATATGGATGTGGTATGACCATGATTGCATTATTTGGAATTCTCCGAGGACTGTTGAAAAAGGGGTACAGATTCCTATCTGTAAGTCTTTTACTCATTTTGCTATGCCCGGTGGTAGCTTACGCATTAAATGGTTTTCTGTATGCGAGAACCAAGATACTGATTCCTTTTACGGCGTTGATTGTGCTGCTATGTGCACAGACCATGCAGGATATCTACAGAGGTGAACGGGATCATTGTCTGTTGCCCTTGCTTGGATGTATAGGTTTTGTAATAGCGAACAAGTATATTGTGCTTGCCGCGTTGGATGCGATGCTGTTACTGTTCTGGTATGGAATTCAGACTCTTCCTATGAATAAAAGAGTACAAAGAAGCTTATTCTGGGTGGTAATGGTTATGCCTTTGTTACTTTGTTTTGGTGTTAACATGAGCGGCTCCTATCTGAAAAAAGCATGTGAAACGCTGGGGATGAAAACTTATGCGGTATACTTGAAAAATGCAGATAAAAGGCAGGAACATATTCAGAAAAAAGACATTACAAAGGTTGTGACAGATTCCAGATACCGGTTAGATGTGCTCAGTAATAATTATGTAAACAGTAATCTGTTGTATGGAAGTCTGTGTGGCAGAACATCCATGTACTCATCTGTTACCAATGCAGCTTATGCAGACTTCTTTTATCATACCATGAAGAATCCCATCGGAGCAAATAATAAAGTGGCGTTAACACCGGGACCGAATCCCTGCTTTGCTTATTTCATGGGAATGAAATATGTGATTACACAGAAGAATCACATACCGGACGGGTATCAGACAGTGTTAGAAGATGGTGATTATGTAATCGCACAAAATGATGCTGTTCTCCCCACGTGCTATGGGACTACCAGTGTGATGACGGAGAACACCTATGGACAACTGGATTTTCCGGCCAATATGGTAGCATTATGTCAAAGTGCTGTGGCAGGAAGAATCAGCAACACATCGAATCAAAGAGAAGCAGAGGCTTATCAAAAGGCAAAAGAGACTGTGACAACAGTGAGCCCATCTGACTTTTTCAATAAAAGTTCGCAAAAAGCATTGCATTCTGTTGAAAAGCATGGTGGTGACATTGAGCTTAAGCTTAAGAAAGCCATAACAGGGCAGATACTCGTTCTGAGCTTTGATGTGAAGAGAACCGATGGTAAGGCAGTAAGCATTGCTATCAATGGGGTATTAAATAAGTTATCGGCAAAGTCTGCACCATATCCAAACGGTAATAACCATTTTGTCTATGTGCTTCCGGTCAAAGATGGAACCAGGACTCTTTCCATGCAGGCAGAGAAAGGAAATTATTCCATAGAAAATGTTCACGTGGATCTGATAGAGAAGGACGCCATTGTGCATGATTCTGTAATCCTGCCGGAGGTAAATCGGGATGTAAGGGATGGGAGTACCGTGTTTGCCGGAAAGATAGATATGAATCAGAGAGGATATTTCATTACATCGTATCCGTTCCGGAAGGGGTATGAGATTACGATAGATGGTAAGAAGATAACTGCCCTGAAGGTAAATACTGCTTTTGTGGGATTTCCTATTGCAGCAGGAAAGCATACCGTTATGATCCGGTATGTTGCACCGGGATATTATCTGGGTTTTGCAGTAACGCTGGTAAGTATTTTATGTTTTGTTATGCTGTTAGCATATGAACGGGGAATGAATATAGGTTATACCTTGAAAGGGGATGACAGGGATTATCCGGTATCCATATAATGTTTCTTGACTGCTACAAAAAGTGCATTCTGATTTGCTTTTTTGTGTAAAAAAAGAAGATTCAAACTTGCTTTTTCGTGCATTCTGAAAACTCTGATTATTGCTTTTTTGTGATTTGTTGGTATAATAAGCATAGAAACAGATATATTAATTATATATAAGAAGAAGTTTTTTCCATCGTGCGTTTGTGTTAATAATCAGCTTCGGAGAGAGACACACCGAAGCGTCCATTATAAAGAAAACTGAAAAGTTGCCAATAATGTGTTGACACAAGCGCTCTGATATGGTAATTTAATAGCAGTGATATGGTATGTAACTTATTTGAACGGATGAGGCATTAACTGTACATGAATATTTACTAGGATATTTATGTGTGTTAATGCCCTTTTTATTCTTCTCTGATATTTTCTAAAAGAATCAGATGATCTTGAGGGTTCACCCGAATAACACAGAATATCCCTGTACACAATAATCAAAAGAAAAGGAGAATGCTTATGAAAGACAAAATTTTTGGTGTGTTACAAAGAGTTGGAAGATCCTTTATGCTTCCTATTGCAATTCTTCCGGTGGCAGGTCTGTTACTTGGATTAGGTAGTTCGTTTACGAATACTACGACATTGGAGACTTATAATCTCACGAGCATTATGGGGGAAGGAACCATATTAAATGCTATTTTTCAGGTAATGAGTGATGCGGGTAATATCGTGTTTGCCAACCTGCCGATCATCTTTGCCATGGGTGTTGCCATTGGTATGGCAAAGAAGGAGAAAGAAGTTGCTGCATTAGCGGCTGCCATTGCATTTTTCATTATGCATGCATCCATTAGTGCGATGATCAATATTAATGGTGGAGCAGAAGCGATGTTGGATGGTGCTACTACTTCGGTCTGTGGAATTACATCTTTGCAGATGGGTGTGTTCGGAGGTATTATCGTCGGCCTGGGTGTTGCAGCCTTGCATAATAAGTTTTATAAGATTGAATTGCCACAGGTATTATCCTTCTTTGGTGGAACCAGATTTGTTCCGATTATCAGTGCATTGGTTTATACCTTTGTTGGTATTTTGATGTATTTTGTATGGCCGGTTGTTCAGAGTGGAATCTATGCAGTGGGTGATGTTGTATTGAATTCCGGATATGCAGGAACCTGGGTATACGGATTTATGGAGCGTTTGTTAATTCCATTTGGTCTTCATCACGTATTCTATCTTCCGTTCTGGCAGACTGGTGTTGGTGGAACACTGGAGGTTGCAGGACAGATGGTAGAAGGTGCACAGAATATCTTCTTTGCACAGTTGGCGGATCCAAGTGTGGAGCATTTTGCGGTGTCTGCGACCCGTTTTATGTCTGGTAAGTTCCCACTTATGATCTTTGGTTTGCCTGGAGCAGCACTTGCTATGTATAAGACGGCAAAGTCTGATAAGAAGAAAGAAGTAGGTGGTTTGTTATTATCAGCAGCACTTACTTCCATGTTAACCGGTATTACAGAGCCTCTTGAGTTTACCTTTTTATTCGTTGCACCGCTTCTTTATGGAATTCACTGTGTATTTGCAGGACTTGCTTACATGTTGATGCATGTGTTCAATGTGGGGGTTGGTATGACATTTTCCGGTGGCTTGATTGACATGACCTTATTTGGTATAATGCAGGGAAATGCGAAAACGAACTGGATCTGGATCGTGATTGTCGGAGTTGTTTACTTTGTGGTATATTATTTTCTGTTTAGTTTCTTAATCCGCAAGATGGATCTGAAGACACCTGGACGTGGAGAAGAAGATGAGGAAGTGAAACTTTACCGCAGAAGTGATGTGGAGGCAAAGAAGAATGGTGAAGAAAAGACAGATATTGCAATGTCTGCAGAAGATGCAATTTCCATGGATATCTGTAATGGTCTTGGTGGCAAGAAAAATATTTCTGATGTAGACTGTTGTGCCACCAGATTGCGTTGTACCGTATATAAACAGGAATTGGTAAGCGATACCTTGTTAAAATCAACCGGAGCATCTGGTGTGGTTCATAAGGGTAATGGAGTGCAGATCATTTACGGTCCAAAGGTGACTGTGATTAAGTCAAATCTGGAGGATTATTTAGAGAAGGCTCCGGATGAAGAATATGTAAGTGATAATCGTGTAGACAATGGGTCTTTTGAGAATGAATCAGAAGAAGATAAAGCAGAGAGTAAAGTTGTAAAAACTGTTACAATTTCCAGTCCTATTACTGGAGTGGCAGTAAACCTTTCTGAGACACCGGACGAGGTATTCTCGAATAAGATGTTAGGAGACGGTGCGGCTGTAACACCGGCTGACAATATTGTGAGAGCACCGGAAGATGGAGAGGTTGCATTTGTGTTTGATACAAAGCATGCGATTGGATTCATGACAGATAGTGGAATCAGCTTGCTGATTCATGTGGGAATCGATACTGTTAAGTTAGATGGACAGGGCTTTGAGGTATTTGTAGAGAATGGACAGAAGGTGAAGAAAGGTGAGCCGATGATGAAACTTGACATTGACTATCTGAAGGCTCATGCACCATCGATAGCGTCACCGGTTATCTGTTCGGAGATGGAGGATAACCAGAAAGTTCGTGTGCTGAAGACAGGTGATATTCAGGCAGGAGAGACATTGTTTGCAGTAGACTTCTACGAATAGAGTGTTTATAGATAAGCAGGGGGTAAGAATGTACCGAGTAGAGAAAGTACTAAACCATAATTCTGTAATTGGAATTCATGATGAGAATCATGGTGAATATCTGATTATGGGAAAGGGAATAGGTTTTGGGAAAAAGATAAATGAACGCATAGAGGCGAGAGATACGGATACGGTGTATTCGTTGCAGGAGACGGGCGAAAGGGGTGATTCGCGCACTCTTGCAAAAACGATATCCCCGATTTGCTTAGAAATAGCGGATGAAGTGTTGCAGAAAGCAGAAGAGACTTTTGGCGATGTCGATCGTAATATGCTATTTCCTATGGCGGATCATATCGAGTATGCAATTAAACGAATTCAGAATCATGAAACAGTGCGTAATCCGCTGACAAATGATATTCGGGTGTTGTTTCATGTGGAATATAAGACGGCAATGTGTATTCAGGATATACTAAGAGAACGTTTAGGTATTGATATGAATGAAGATGAGGTGGGGTATATAGCACTGCATATTCATTCGGCAATTGAAGATGAAAAAGTATCCCAGGCGATGCAGATGGCACAGGCTGTCCGTAAATGTGTGGCATTAGTAGAAGAACAGATTGGTAAGCCTATCGATGTATTATCCTTGTCTTATAATCGGTTGATGAATCATATCCGGTATATGGTGGTCAGGGCATTGAAAGGCGAGGAACTGAAAGTAAGTATGAATGATTATATGGAATTGAAGTTTCCGCAGTCTTTTTCCATGGCGAAGATCGTATGTGATCAGGTGAGCCATGATCTGCGGTGTCAGCTTAATGAAACGGAGATTGGCTATCTTGCAATGCATATTGAACGGGTAACAAGTGCAGAACTTGGTGAGGAATGATGGTCTTATTCTGAAAAAATATAAAAATGCTAATTAAGGGTTTACAAGACAGTGAGAATTGTGTTATAAATATTGCAACGAGATAGCTATTGTATCTGGCAAAAAGGGAGTAGTTGCACACTGGTTATAGTGTGTTGCAGGATTTCGTCAGTACGGTGTAACAGCCCGGAACCTGTGAAACAGTTATTGTTTAACAAGACTTTTTGTGTACATTTTATGTGTACACAAAAGGTCTTTTCTTTTTTGCAATCAAATTTTTTGAAAGGGAGGAACATGCAATGAAGCAGGCATATCAAATGGAACTGGATGAGTTGTTGGAACAGCTGGAAACGGATGAGAAGGGCCTCACAATACAAAAGGCAGAACAGATACGGGAAGAAAAAGGAGAGAATGTTCTCGAAGAGGGAAAACGTAAGACAGCAGTCGCTGTATTTTTTGAGCAATTTTTGGATCTCCTTGTTATGATACTAATGATTGCGGCAGTGATTTCCATGTTGTCAGGGAACGTAGAGAGTACCATTGTTATATTTGTTGTTATCATACTCAATGCGATTTTGGGAACGGTTCAATATATTAAGGCGGAAAAGTCATTAGATTCCCTGAAGGCTTTATCCTCTCCTTGTGCAAAAGTAATTCGGGATGGCTTGAAGATGGAAATTCCGTCAAAAGATGTTGTGCCTGGTGATGTTGTAATCTTAGAAGCAGGGGACATGATTGTTTCAGATGGGCGAATCTTTAATAACTATTCTTTGCAGGTAAATGAGAGTGCATTGACGGGAGAGTCCACGAATGTCAATAAAGTAGATTACAGATTGGATGAAGAACTTCCGTTGGCAGACCGACTGAATATGGTATATTCAGGAACACTTGTCACCTACGGTCGGGCAGAAGTGATTGTAACAGAGACTGGAATGAATACTGAGATGGGAAAGATAGCAGGTCTTATGAATGAAGCCAGGGAAAAGAAGACGCCGCTGCAGCTGAGTATGGATGATTTCAGCAGGAAGTTAGCAACTGTTATTATGATCATTTGTGTTGTCGTATTTGCTTTGCAGTTATACCAAAAGACACCGGTTCTGGATGCCTTGATGTTTGCAGTTGCACTGGCAGTTGCGGCGATACCGGAGGCCTTAAGTTCCATCATTACAATCGTGCAGGCAATGGGCACTCAAAAAATGGCAGCAGAAGGTGCTATTATGAAAGAATTGAAAGCGGTAGAAAGTCTTGGATGTGTGTCGGTAATCTGTTCCGATAAGACTGGAACCTTAACTCAGAATAAGATGACGGTAACGGATCTTTATATAGAGGGAAGGATCATCAAACCGGAAGAACTGGATTTGCATAAGTGCACCCATCGCTATCTGTTATACAATGCAATTCTTAATAATGATTCTGCACTCCAGGGGGATAAAGGGATTGGTGATCCAACAGAATCCTGTCTGCTAACCATGGCCAGAACTGCATTTAGCAAGTCTCCGGTAGAATTACAGGAGGAAGATATTCGGCAGATGATGCCAAGATTAGAGGAGATTCCATTTGATTCTGACCGAAAACTGATGAGCAGCAAATATAACGTACATGGTATACAGACAGTGTTTACAAAAGGCGCATTGGATGTCTTACTTCCAAGAATCACAAGGATTCTGACAGAAGATGGAGTATGTGCATTTACAAATGAGGAGCGTAAAAGGATTCTTAATGTGAATCAGCATTTTTCGGAAAATGGTCTGCGGGTTCTCGCTTTTGTATATAAAGAAGTACCGGAGGATGACCGGTTATGTACAGAAGCAGAAGATGATTATGTATTCATTGGCCTTACGGCGATGATGGATCCCCCTAGACCGGAATCCATTCAGGCAGTTGCGGATGCGAAGGACGCAGGTATTCGTACGGTTATGATTACCGGTGATCATAAAGTGACAGCGTCAGCCATTGCAAAACAGATTGGAATTTTTGAAGATGACGACATTGCGGTGACCGGGCAGGAATTAGATGGTATGACGGAGGAAGAGTTAGACGAGAAGCTTTCAAGAATCTCTGTTTACGCGAGAGTATCCCCGGAGAATAAGATAAGGATTGTGGATGCATGGCAGCGACAAGGGTCTGTTGTTGCGATGACCGGTGATGGAGTAAATGACGCTCCGGCCTTGAAAAAAGCTGACATTGGTGTGGCAATGGGAATTACAGGAACGGAGGTCTCTAAAGATGCAGCAGCCATGATTTTGTCGGATGATAATTTTGCCACGATTATCAAGGCAGTAAGTAACGGACGAAATGTATACCGCAATATTCAGAATGCAATTCAGTTTCTCTTATCTGGTAATATGGCGGGAATTCTTACCGTATTGTACTGTTGTCTGATGGGACTGCCGGCTCCGTTTGCACCGGTACATCTGCTGTTTATCAATTTGCTCACGGATTCACTTCCGGCCCTTGCCATTGGTATGGAACAGGCGGATAAGAGCTTATTAAAGGATAAGCCAAGAGATACCAAAGAGGGTATTATGACAAAGAGTTTCGTATTTCATTTGCTTGGTTATGGATTCATGATATCCATTGTAACAATGGCGGCATTTTATATTGGATTAGAAGAAAACGAAATGGTGGCAAGTACAATGGCATTTGCAACGTTGACCCTTGCAAGATTGTTCCATGGCTTTAACTGTAGAGGTAAGAAATCTCTTGCAAAGACGGGGATGTTCAGTAATAAATGGAGTGTGGCAGCATTTTGTACAGGTGTGATATTGCTCGCTGCAGTTATTGGCATTCCGGTATTGCAGGGAATGCTTGAGGTGGCAGTACTTACCTGGGTTCAGTTGGGATATATTGTCCTATTGGCAGTGATTCCGACACTTTGTATCCAGATGACAAGAGTAATGTTAAGAAAATAGAGAAATGGAAAATGACACCATTAGGAATCGGATGGTGTCATTTTCTGCATAAGCCGTATGATATTGTGTAAAGAATCGATAAATGTCTGTTTTTCTTCTTCAGAAAGACAGGAAAGAGATGTTGTAAATTGTTTGTGATATGCCTGTTTTAATTCGGATAGAAGTTGTATTCCGGAATTCGACAGGCTGACATCTAATTGGCGACGATTGGTATCATGTGTGTTGCGGAAAATAAGCTGCCGTCTGGCTAACGGAGCAACTGCTCTGGTTGCCTGTTCGCGGGAAATGCAAAGTTTCTCTGCCAATTGGCTCATTGAAAGACTTTGCGTTGTTGACAGAATGATTAAGATCCGAAGCTGGGTCTTAGTGATCTGAATTTCTTTCAGTTCCGTAAAATTATTAAAATATTGAAAATAACTTGGGAGCAATTCTAAAAGGGACAGGATTGCTTCTTCCTCATTATGCTGATTCATTCCCATAACCATCCTTCTCCATGTTTTGTTTCATTATATGGGATATTCTTCGGAAATTCAATAAAGATCCTTGTTTTTCTATAGAAAAATGTGGATTGAAGAGGTAATATCCCGTTTATTGGATAGAAGTTTTGTTAGACTTAGCACACAGTGAAAGGAGGGTGTGCTTATGTTTGAGAAGAGGAAACCATTAGGGGCATTTTTATTATTATTTGGTATTTTGATATTGGCATTGGATGGAAAGCTGCATGCAAAGGAGCCTGGTACGGTGCAGGAGGTGAAAGATGAAGCCATGATGTATAGTCAGCTTGTACAGAGCATGCGAAGAAGGGAGAAGGAGGTTTGCTTTTCCTATCCGGGCTTATATACAGATATTTCACGTTATCAGGAAGATTATTATGAAGAGTTTTTTGAACGATTAGCGGAGGAGGATTGTTATACAGCAGGATGCATTGAATCTATCCGGATACGTTATTTTAGGAGAGAAGATACATCTGTCATGTTTCTGATTCAGTATCGTACAACAGCACGGATGGAACGTTATGTTAACCATAAAGTTAGGAACATTACGAAAAAGGTGAAGAAACGATCCGATGCATACAAAGCAAAGTGGGCCAGAGATTATCTGGTACAGCATATGCAGTATGATCAGCGGTATCATACGGCTTATGATGCATTTAGACAAGGACGGGGGAATTGTATGGCATATGCATATGCGTATGTCCGGCTGTTACAGGAACTGGATGTGCCCTGCATTTATGTGAGTGGGAATGATCATGCATGGAATATGGTGGAACTGGATGGAAAATGGTATAGCGTGGATGTAACATGGGATGATGTGCAGGGAGACTATTCGTACTTTTTGAAAGGAGAGAAAGACTTTAAAGGACATGAAATCCTTCGGTATGGCTTTATAAAAAAACGCAGGATGGCTAAGAGAGCATATATTTTTCGTTGAATAGCCAAATTATTTGAAATATCATGAATGTTATGTTACAATATGTCCCGATTGAGATTCGTTCTCTATTTTACAAGATAAAGGAGGATACATGCGTGGTTAAGTTATATGAAGGTGGAGCTTATCTTGTGAATGGTATAGATATCATTCCGGATGGAGCAAATCAGGAACAGGAATTACAAAGTAAGACAGGAAGTGTGGTTTCAAAGGAGGAAGCAGCTAAGAATACAATTGCTTACAGTATTTTGAAAGCACATAATACATCAGACAACATGGATAATCTTCAGATCAAATTTGATAAATTAACATCCCATGATATAACATTTGTTGGAATTATCCAGACAGCGAGAGCATCGGGATTAGAGAAGTTTCCGATTCCATATGTATTGACGAATTGCCACAATTCACTTTGTGCAGTAGGCGGTACCATCAATGAAGATGATCATATGTTTGGGCTTACCTGTGCTAAGAAATATGGCGGTATATATGTACCTCCTCATCAGGCAGTTATACACCAGTTTGCAAGAGAGATGTTGGCAGAGTGCGGAGCGATGATTTTAGGTTCCGATTCCCATACCCGTTATGGAGCATTAGGTACCATGGCAATCGGTGAAGGTGGTGGAGAGCTTGTAAAGCAGCTTCTTTGCCAGACCTATGATGTGAAGATGCCAGGGGTTGTTGCAATCTATTTAGATGGTAAGCCGGAAGAGGGCGTTGGACCACAGGACGTAGCGCTTGCCATTATTGGTGCAGTATTTGCCAATGGATATGTGAAGAATAAAGTAATGGAGTTCGTTGGACCTGGTGTGGATAACCTGAGTGCAGATTACAGAATCGGTATTGATGTTATGACTACAGAGACAACCTGTCTTTCTTCTATCTGGAAGACAGATGATAAGGTAAAAGACTTCTATGATATTCATGGAAGAAGTGGCGATTATAAGGAATTGAATCCGGGTGCTGTAGCTTACTATGATGGTGTGGTTTATGTGGATCTCTCTAAGGTGAAACCTATGATTGCAATGCCGTTCCATCCAAGCAATACCTATACGATTGAAGAGCTGAATGCCAATCTTATGGATATCCTGGATGACTGTGAGAAGAGAGCATTGGTAAGTCTGGACGGTAAGGTAGACTTCACTTTGAAGGATAAAGTAAGAGATGGCAGATTATATGTAGATCAGGGTATTATCGCAGGTTGTGCAGGCGGTGGATTTGAGAATATTTGTGCAGCGGCAGATATCCTGAAGGGTTCTTATATTGGTGCAGACGAATTTACATTAAGTGTATATCCGGCATCTACACCGATTTATATGGAACTTGCAAAGAATGGCAGACTGGCAGATTTGATGGAGACAGGTGCAATTGTGAAGACGGCATTTTGTGGACCATGTTTTGGTGCAGGTGATACACCGGCAAATAATGCATTCTCTATTCGGCATTCTACAAGAAACTTCCCGAACAGAGAAGGTTCTAAGGTACAGAATGGACAGATTTCATCTGTTGCTTTAATGGATGCACGTTCCATTGCAGCTACTGCAGCCAATAAGGGATATTTAACAGCAGCAACAGATGTGGATGCACATTTCACGAATCCAAAGTACTTCTTTGATAAGAATATCTATGAACATCGTGTATATAATGGTGTTGGTAAGGCGGATCCGAATGTTGAGATCAAGTTTGGCCCTAATATCAAGGACTGGCCGGAAATGGTTGCTTTAACAGATAATCTACTTCTTAAGGTTGCTTCTGTTATTCATGATCCGGTTACAACAACAGATGAATTGATCCCATCTGGAGAGACTTCTTCCTATCGTTCTAACCCATTAGGACTTGCTGAGTTTACGTTATCTCGTAAGGATCCGGAATATGTTGGCCGTGCAAAGACAATTCAGGCTGTAGAAAAGGTAAGAGAAGAAGGAAAGTGTATGGGTGAAGCTTTTCCTGAGATGAAAGAGATTATGCATAAGGTGAAGGAACAGTTCCCGGATGCATGTCGGGATAACACGGGAGTTGGTTCTACTATCTTTGCTGTGAAGCCGGGCGATGGTTCTGCCCGTGAGCAGGCAGCATCCTGCCAGAAAGTACTTGGTGGATGGGCAAATGTGGCAAAGGAATACGCAACGAAGAGATATCGCTCGAACCTGATCAACTGGGGAATGTTACCATTCTTAATGCCAGAGGACTATGATTTTGAAATTGATGATTATATCTTTATTCCGA
Source organism: uncultured Clostridium sp. (assembly GCA_945915475.1). GTDB lineage: Bacteria > Bacillota > Clostridia > Lachnospirales > Lachnospiraceae > CAG-590. The sequence continues at coordinate 60,142 of CAMEFI010000017.1, forward strand.
ATATTGCGAAATCAGTTAGAGAGAAGAATGATGATATCAAAGCTTATGTAGTGAATAAGGATATGAAAGAGCTTACGTTCCATCTTGGAGATCTGACTGATCATGAGCGTGAGATTATTCTGAAAGGATGTCTGATTAATTATAATCGTGGCTAAGAATGATATTTTGTACATTAGGAATCAAAGATAATGTACGTATTAGTATAAGGAAGATAATAAGGGCAGTGGTAACAGGAGAACCTGTTTTCTACTGTCCTTTTCCTTGATATAGTTCTTTCAAATATGGGCATATTATGCTATAATACGATATAAAGGTTATATGTAGGAATTTTCATGATTTGTTGGTATATTATTGGAATGAGACCGATTTTATAGAAAGATAGAATAAGTATTTATGGGTAATAAGAAGAAACGAACAATATCAGGCAGTTTTGCGATGCAGGCGACCATATTGGCAGTAGCCAGCGTAATCTCCAAAGTTATTGGAATGGTATATAATATACCATTTGCAAATATACTTGGAAAGGCAGGTAATGGATATTATGGAGCCGCTCAGACTGTCTATGGGTATATATGGACAATAGCGGTGTTTAGTATTCCTGCGGCTTTATCTAAGATTATAGCAGAACGGGTTCAGAAGGGTGAATACCGGAATGTGAGACAGATTTATAAAGGCGCAATGCTATATATTTTTTTTGTGGGGGGAATTGCTTCATTATTAACGTATATCTTTGCACCATATTTAGTAACAGAGAATACTGTTTTATCGTTGCGTATTTTAGCGCCAACTGTGTTTATTTCAGGATTCGCCAGTGTATATAGAGGATATTTTCAGGCGTATGGGAATATGGTGCCCACTTCAATTTCCCAGATTATCGAGCAGGTAATTAATGCCATTGTTAGTATTACGGCAGCATTATTGTTTATTAAGTGGGCAGTATCTCATGGATATGGGGATATGTCGGATAAGTATGGTGCGGCAGGCGGAACCTTGGGAACCGGTGTCGCAGCGGTTGCCAGTTTAATCTATATTGCATTTTTGTTTCACAGGCATCGGCCGGTATTGCAAGAGAAGATTGCAACAGATTCTACAAGTGAGTTACTTTCTTATCGGGAGGTAATTAAATTATTATTAATGGTGGCAACACCAATTATACTTAGTTCTGCCATTTATAACGTGAATGTAATTTTAGATATGAATATCTATCAGAAGATGTTGAAATATATGGGAGCAGGCAAAGATTTAATTGATGGGCAATATGGTTTGTATAGCAGAATGTATTTAGTCCTTGCCAATGTACCCATTGCCATGGCATCTGCCATTGGTTCTGCTGTCATTCCAAGTGTGTCCAGTGCACATGCTGTAGGGGATAAAGCAGGCTGTAACCGAAAGATTCAGCAATCATTACAGTTAGCGGTTGTGCTTACAATACCGTGTGCAGTTGGTTTTGCGGTACTGGGTAAGCCAATTGTGCGGTTAGTGTATTACAGTTTGTCAGATAATGATGTGACAATGGTGGCTAATCTGCTATTGATTGGTGGAGCTTCCATTGTATTATATGGTATTTCCAGTGTGCTGAATGGAGTGCTGCAGGGAATTGGTAAAGTGAATATTCCGGTTATTAGTTCCATTACGGCACTGATTGGTCATTTACTGTTATTGATTCCGTTGATTGGAGTCGCAAAGTTAGAGATTTATTCTCTCATTTTTGCCACTATTCTTTATGCAATCATTGTTGTGGCCATGAATTTATATTTTGTTAAGAAAGAATTGCAATTTAAGGTGGAATGGAAACAAACGGTAGGGGTACCGGTGCTATCTGCAGTGATTATGGGTGCGATTGCAATTGTGGTATATGCAGGAATAAATGAATTATCAAAATTGTTTATGGGTGTGTTCTTGAGCAATGCAGTAGCTGTAATAGTTGCCATTGTTATTGCAGCAATGACGTATTTTGCAGTGATGTTGAAAGTAGGAGGTTATACAGAAGAGATGTTGCTTGCGTTTCCGAAGGGGGCGATGTTGGTGAAAATGGCGCGCAGGCTGCATTTAATTCGATAACACACACGGGTAGAAGCATAATGTATGGAAAGGGGCGATTGTTATGAAATTAACATTTATTGGAGCAGATCATGAGGTGACAGGGAGTTGTCATTGCCTGCAGGCATGTGGAAAGAATATTTTGATTGACTGTGGTATGGAGCAGGGACCGGATGTGTATGAGAATCAGGAGCTTCCGATGAATCCTTCGGATGTGGATTACATATTGCTAACTCATGCACATATTGATCATTCGGGACTTTTACCGCTTATGTATGCAAGAGGATTCCGGGGGCAGGTATTTACGACAAAGGCAACGACAGATCTTTGTCAGATTATGTTGCGTGATAGTGCACATATCCAGGAGTTTGAGGCAGAATGGCGCAACCGGAAAGCAAAACGTGCCGGTGAGGAGGAATATGTTCCATTATATACAATGAATGATGCTAATGGTGTTTTATCATTTTTCGTTCCGTGCCAGTATGAGGATATTATTGAGATAGCAGATGGAATCAAAATCCGTTTTTCAGATGTGGGACATTTGTTAGGCTCTGCGAGTATTGAAATCTGGCTGACAGAGGGTGATATCTCTAAGAAGATTGTATTTTCCGGTGACATTGGTAATATTAACCAGCCGATTATTAAGGATCCACAGTATTTGAAAGAGGCAGATTATGTTGTTATGGAGTCTACATATGGTGATCGGAATCATGGTGGAACACCGGATTATGTGAAGGAACTTACACAGATTATCAAGGAGACTTTTGACAAGGGTGGTAATGTGGTGATTCCATCTTTTGCAGTTGGCAGAACCCAGGAGTTATTGTATTTTATCCGAAAGATTAAGTATGATCATCTGCTTCCGGAATATGAGAATTTCGATGTATATGTGGATAGTCCATTGGCAGTAGAAGCAACGAATATTTTTCATCAGAACGTAGACAACTGTTTTGATGAGGAAGCAATGGAACTTATTAAACAGGGAATTAATCCCATTGCTTTTCCTGGATTGAAGACTTCGGTTACCAGTGATGATTCCAAAGCAATCAACTTCGATCAGAAACCGAAGGTTATCATTTCTGCATCCGGTATGTGTGAGGCAGGTCGAATCCGGCATCATTTAAAACATAATCTGTGGAGAAAAGAGTGTACGATTCTTTTTGTTGGATATCAGGCTCATGGAACTCTCGGACGAAGTATCCTGGAGGGAGCCACCACCGTTAAGTTATTTGGTGAGCTGATTGAGGTTCGTGCAAGAATTGAGAAACTAGAAGGAATCAGTGGGCATGCGGATCAGCAGGGATTATTGAAATGGCTGCATTCCTTTGATCCAAAACCAAAAGTATTTGTTGTACATGGAGAAGATCTGGTATGCGAGCATTTTAAAAATATGATACAGGAAGAGGGATATGAGGCAGTTGCTCCATTTTCTGGTGCAGAATTTGATCTAGGTATGGATCAATTGATCTTTGAAGGAGTCTCTACGAAGAAAGTTAAGGTTAGCCAGAAGGCATTTCGGGCACAGGCAATCTTTGATCGTCTTGTTGCAGCAGGTAATCGTTTGCTTACGGTTATTGCGCATAACAAAGGCGGTGCCAATAAAGATTTGGTTCGCTTTACAGATCAGATCAATAGTCTTTGTGACAAGTGGGACAGATGATAGAATAATTAACTTATATTTAACGCAGATTGTATCAAAAGAGGATAGATGTCATGTATATACCATGTTATGCTGAACGGAAATGACAGTATAGGAGTGGTATTGGATGGATAAGGATAAGAAACTGGAGAAGAAGATCATAGCTGACTTTCAGGCTTCCCTGTCAGATCAGGAATACCAGTTGAAGTGTATGTGGGCAATTCAGGTTATTGAATCCAAGATTTCCATGATTGATCAGGAATTGAAGGGGAATAAGGACCGGGGCGTTGTGACTCAGGTGACGCATCGGATTAAGTCAGCGGAGAGCATTTATCGAAAGCTAAGACGGAAAGGCCTTAAGATCAATCTGAAAGAAGCGAAGCGACGGTTAAATGATATCATTGGTGTCCGGGTAACCTGTCTGTTTCAGGATGACGTGTATGAGATTGTAAGATGCCTTAGTATGCAGGGAGATATTCGCATTATAAAGATAAAGGATTACATTAAAGAGCCGAAGGAGACCGGATATCAAAGTTTGCATCTGATTGTGGAAGTTCCTATCTATCTGACAAAGAAAGCACAGTGGGTGAAGGTGGAGATTCAGTTACGAACCGTTGCCATGGATTTCTGGTCGGTATTAGATTATCAGTTGATCTATAAAAAGGAGGTCAGTAAGGCGGATGAGATTTCAATGGAATTGAAACATTATGCAGAAGTGATTGCGGATATGGATCAGAATATGATGAAGTTAAGAGACCGGATACAGGAGATATGATAATAGTTGCCTGTTCCGGTCTTTTGCAGAGTATATAGGGGAAATTAATTCTTCGAGGAATTTGCAACATTAAGATGGTATACCGGTAAGTAAACAGGTAATCCGTTCTTGTATTCGATAGTTGGTTCGCCAATAATAAGAGGAGCCATATACTCGTACAAAGCTGGCATAATATCGTTACCGGCTTCATTGATCCATTCCCGGGGAATCGATTTGGCTTCGTTGGCAATGCCGTTAATATCTGCGGTTTGGATGGTTATGGTATAAGGATCATTCGATGTACGCTGCATTGTTAACATACATTCAGAAAGACCTTCTGTTGCATAGGAAACTGCCTGTTCGCCTAAGGAAAAAGCCTCTTCAATATCTGTGAGAGAAGAGATATGTGCGGCACAGCGTTGTAATACATTCAATTCAATGGAACGAACTTTAACACCTAAGCGGTCCTTGATGAAATGTTCTAAACATTTTCCTGTTCCACTTAACTGGGAGTGTCCAAATTGATCATTGGCAGCGGTAGTCGCGCTGATATAATTGCCGTCTTTATCTTTAATGCCTTCTGATACAGCAACAATGACATTATTGCGATGCTCAAGTTCCCTGGCTACATCAGCAACAAACTGTTCAGTGTCAAATGCTACTTCCGGAAAATAGATTAGATGTGGTGCCGAGTTATATTCATTGCGGGCAAGGGCGGCAGCGGCAGTCAGCCATCCGGCATCTCTTCCCATAATCTCAACAATCGTAACACTTTTTACACTATATATGAAAGTGTCATGTGCAATCTCCAATAGAGAAGATGCTACAAATTTGGCAGCAGATCCATATCCTGGAGTATGGTCGGTAATACATAAATCATTATCGATTGTTTTGGGAATACCGATAATTCGTACATCACTTCCGTGAGCCTTACCGTAAGCACTTAATTTCAATACGGTATCCATGGAGTCATTACCACCAATGTAGAAAAAAGCACCAATATTATAAGTTTCAAATTGTTTGAAGATACATTCGTAATCCGATGAGTTCTCATTGTAATCTGGTAATTTGTACCGGCAGGAACCTAAGTACATTGCCGGACTAATCTTCAAGGTATCAATAAAATGAGGAAATGTATTTGCCTGCTCAGTTAAATTGAGCAACTGATCCTTCAATATTCCAAGAATTCCATATTGGGAACCATATACAGTATCATACTCCTGATTATCAATTACAGCATGTAATACACCTGCAAGTGAAGCATTGATTGCAACAGTAGGTCCGCCGGACTGTGCAACGAAAACATTTTTCTTAGACATAACAATCTCCTTTTTCTTGTTGGTCTATTTGATTTCCTAGTCTATGATACTTGATACCCTGATAAAATTCAAGGAATATTTTCTTGTGTTTTTTTCATAAGTGGTGTATAATTTACCTAGATTTAAGAAATAGTAATATTGTAGAACTTCTGGGGTGCACGACAACTCCTGCTATTTTGAACCTACATTTATTTTTATGGGACACTGATATTTATAGATGGATGTCAAGCCTGCTTTGACGGGACGGCAGAAGTCTATGTGAGGTAGCCCACCTAGCTTGGCTAGGACTCAAAATGCAGGAAACGACATTCCCGGTTGTTCTACTTTATGATAAATCCATGATATACATAAGATGATGATTACATAGGATAGCTATTACAAAAGATAGTTATCACAAAAGATAGCATATACCAAAGAGTTTATATAGGCACGAAGGAGTTTACATAGGCACGAAAGAGAATGAAGCAGCATTGTTCGACGGATAGCATTAGCATACGTCTAAGTGCTGCTTCTTGTATGTTTGAAAGCAGATATTTTGGGCAGGAAGGATAGTTGTAATGAAGAAGGCAAACAGGACAAAGAAAAGAACGGGATTGTGGATATTTGTCTCCATTCTTGTGATAATAGGGATTGTCGGTGGCGTGTTGATCAAGCTTGGATTTTATCAGAAGACAATGGATCAATTTATGTCAAACAGAGAAGCGAACCGGCTAATCAGTTATTTAGGGATCAATGATTATGAATATACGGATCGTTTAGGGTCCCGATTCACAGTGGCACAGGCTAAAAAATTGTTGAAACAGGCAGAAGTATCTTATGATAAGGTGGATGTATCCTTAGAACATCGTCCGGGTTTTCTTCCTCTTACAGCGAAACAATTTGAAAAGATATATGATGCACTGATAGAGCAACTGCAGTTAGACCGGTTGATGAGTGAGAATCTTTACATATATGATATTGATAATGCTGTGAATAAAGTAATTGACGGAGTCGCCTATGAGGTAGTCAGTACGAATAATGGAGATTACTACATGGAGAAGGACTATGGATTAGACAATGATTATGTTAAAAAGGTAGTTCGGGTCTATGTGTCAAATAACGAGATCATACTCTGTCAGGGTGAAAGTGATGATACTGTTACAATTAAGAATGCGTATTTTTCCAAGGTAACGGAAGAAGATGGTAAGAATGTTATATTGGCCTATGTGAATAGTGCGGCAAGAAAGTTTGATGTTGATAAGGCTTTAGTAAAGACCATTTCCGGCGAGAATTTTTTATGTGATCTCACTCTGTCCAATAAAGGGGTAGAAGCAGTTACAGATCATACGGGTGAACTTGTGGAAGCTAAGGTGACTGCATGTGCAGATGGTGTGATTACGGTAGAGGGAAGAGAAGACCCATTATATTTATCAGAAACATTCAATGTGTATAAGGTGAATGGTACTTTCAAAGCAACCCAGTCAGCAGGTACTTTGATCGGATATGACAAGATATCCATGTATGTAAAAGATAATATGTTAGAGGCGGCATTGATTACGGAGGATATTTATGCAAAGGATATCCGGGTGCTCATTAGCAATACAGAGTATACAGATTATTATCATAGAGAGGTAATTGTGACTTCTGATACAGATTTTACAATAACCTATGGGGATCAGGTAGAAGAACATGTAGCCGGGGACAAGGTTTCTTTCAGAAATGGAAGCGACCAATTGAAAAATGGAAATGCAAAGATTGTTTCCAAAGAAGAGGATGGGAAAATTACCTTGACGTCCATTAAACGGCAAAGTGGGAATCCGGCTTATCGGGGAACCATTGAATTAACGAGGGATGACAAGGGAGTCTTAGTTGTGAATGAGCTGCCGGTGGAGGAGTATCTGTATGGCGTGGTACCAAGCGAGATGCCGGTTAGTTATGAGAAAGAGGCATTAAAAGCACAGGCAATCTGTGCAAGAGCATATGCGTACCGGCAGATGGAAAGTGATACATATGCGCAGTACGGTGCACATTTAGATGACAGTATTGCCAGTCAGGTGTATAACAATGTGGAAGAGGATGAACGTGCTATTTTTGCCGTAGATGATACATATGGAGTAGTGCCATGTTATGACGGGCAGGTAATCGAGGCATTTTTCTTTTCCACATCCTGTGGAACAACCAGTAATAACAGTGTTGTATGGGGTGGCAATCAGGAACCATATCTTTTAGATACCATGGAGACCGAGTTAAATGATATGGCCAATTTAGAGAATGAAGACAGCTTCCGGAAATTTATTGATGGGGAATTGGGAACCGGATTTATTGAACAGGAGGAACCATTTTTCCGTTGGAGTGTTGGATTTACCAAGGAGAAGTTGACGAAAGCGATTAACAGTCATTTGCTTGAGAGGATCAAGGCAATGCCGGAGAATATTCTGGCCATGAACGCAAATGGAAAGTATGAACAGAAATCCATTAATACCATTGGTGACTTAGTGAGTATTGAAGTAACCAAGCGGGGACCAAGTGGAATTATAGAAGAAATGGTCATTACGGGAACAGCAGAGACAATTTTAGTGAAAGGTCAATCGAATGCCAGAGCAATCCTGTGTCCGGAGAATGTTACAATCCGAAAACAGGATGGTTCTACGGTGAATGGATGGACGACATTGCCAAGTGCCTATTTTTATGTGGAGGATACCAATGGATTCACTATCCATGGCGGTGGATTTGGGCATGGTGTTGGAATGAGCCAGAATGGTGCAAATGATATGGCTATCCTTGGCTATACAGCAAGTGATATTATCTTGCATTATTATACGGCGGTAGAATTGAAAGATATGTATGAGTTGATGGGAAAATAAACAGGAGAGAACTATGAAAGAATCTGCAAAGAAGGGAAAGAGGGAACGGTTAAAGCTTCTGCTTGGCTTCATATATAAATTTTGTGTTAAGATTAGTGACAATTATACAGCAGCTTGTGCTGCACAGGCAGCATTCTTCATTTTATTATCAATCGTGCCGATCATTTCATTAATTTTAGCGGTAACAACGTATCTGCCCTTTTCACAGCAGGATGTTCTGAATCTGATGATGAGGATTATTCCGGATGATCTGGTGGGATATGTCGCAGATATTATTGCAGATTTATATGCAAGAGCCGGAAAGACGGTTATCTCTTTGTCTGCTATTGCCATGCTCTGGTCTGCATCAAAGGGGATTGCAGCTTTGATGGATGGATTCAATTCCATGTATCAGATACGACAGGAGAGTAATTTTGTGATTTCGAGACTGATAGCAATTGTCTATACAATACTCTTAATTATTATGTTTGTGATTGTAATGTGTGGCTATGTTGCAGTAAGTCATTATTATCAGGAGTATATTAAGGGAGCATTTGAAATTGAATCAGTTGCCCGGACGGTACTTTTGCTGATACGGTATGTAATGGGCTGGTTATTGTTCTATGGCTTCATTTTGATGATGTATGTTATATTGCCGGGTGGTTTCGGGTTGCCAATTGGAAAGGAAGAGAAAGTAAACTTAGGTGCCAGGATTCGGCAACAGATGCCGGGAGCTGCATTTTCTTCTGTAGCATGGTTAGTGATATCGCGTATTGTTGTCATTTATATTGATTATTTTCCGAATCTGTCTGTTATGTATGGCTCACTAGCGGGGATTGTAATTGCGATGCTTTGGCTTTATTTCTGTATGTATTCTATCTTTATTGGTGCTGTAATTAATTATTTATTATCGGAAGGATACTTGACACGGGTGAAAAAGATGTTAAAATAGAGTGCGTAAGTCATTTTGCAGGAAATGATGAATAGAATGAAGGAACGATGATGGTGCAAAAGAATTTTATGTTCTGGCAGAGAGAGGAAGTCATTGGCTGGAAGCTTCCTTAAGTTCACATAGAATTTGAATTTCACACCGGAGTTTTGGGACTGAAGAAGACATGTATAGGTTGTGTGATAGTAGGTTCCAACGGTTTATGTACGTTATAACATAGTGAGTGTCAGAGGATAGCATACTATGCTCTGGAATTTGGGTGGTAACGCGAGTCAATTCGTCCCTTGGGATGAGTTGATTTTTTTCTATATAAGATTAGGGTGTCAAAAGCCCATTTCAAATTTGAGATTTGGCACCTTGCACAAAAA
>CAMEFI010000018.1 GCA_945915475.1 uncultured Clostridium sp.
TATTGTCAAATTGCACAACGTTTATAGAAGAAACAGGCGTTTCGCAAACGCCTATATAATATGTGATATTTTTTTCTTTAGATAATCAGATACTGTATTGCATTAAAGAAATATCCCACAACGATAATTCCAAGCGTACAGATTGCTATAAATACACCTAACAGCTTTGGTTTTATGGCTTTTTTCAGCATAATCATGGAGGGCAGACTAAGTGTTGTAACTCCCATCATAAAGGAAAGAACAACTCCAAGCTTTGCTCCTTTTATCAAAAGTGCTTCTGCAATGGGAATACATCCAAAGATATCTGCATACATAGGCACACCTGCGATGGTTGCAATGATGACGCCGAATGGATTTCCATTACCAAGAAATCTTACAATCAAATCTTCTGGAATCCAGTTATGAATAACGGCACCAATTCCTACCCCCACAAGAATATACGGAAATACTTTCTTAAATGTCTCTACCACCTGTTCTGCAGCATATTGCAAGCGATCCTTTACTGTAAGTTCTTCCTGCGGCACATCAATCTGCCTTGCATTCCTGATAAATTCCTCCACCTGATTTTCAAAATGCAGTTTTTCAATTAATGTTCCACCTGCTACCGCTATCACAAGACCAAGAACAACATATACAATTGCTACTTTAGCACCAAAGATACTCATTAAAAGTACCAATGAACCAAGGTCCACCATAGGAGAAGAAATAAGGAAAGAGAATGTCACTCCAATTGAAAGTCCGGCACTTGTAAAACCAATAAAGAGCGGAATAGACGAACAGGAACAAAATGGTGTTACGGTTCCAAGAAGTGCTGCCATAACATTTGCACCGATTCCATGAAATCTTCCAAGTATCTTCTTTGCTCTTTCCGGTGGAAAGTGACTTTGAATGTAACTTATGATAAAGATCAGAGCACAAAGCAAAACCGCAATCTTTATCACATCATAGATAAAAAATTGAATACTTCCCCCAAGCCTTCCTGTTGTATCTAATCCTAATGTAGTTAGTAATTTTCCAATTAAGACACTTAACCATTTCATCCCAAGAATCTGGTCTTGTATAAATGTCCACATACATCTACCTCCATCTATATAGACACACATCTATATATTTCTTTTATTTTTTGCTGGTGCAATTTGCACCAGCATTTCATAGATCTTATTCCGTTTCACTTTCTATTTTGTTCCACAACAGCTTTCTGAATTATTATCTTTTGAAAAATCGCCACAACAGGTGATTGCTGCAATATAATCTTTGTACTCTTTGAACTTCTCACAATTAATTGAATAATGTTGCCACTTTCCATCTTTATAGGAACTTACCAGACCGCAGTCTGAAAGCACCTTCATATGATGAGACAAGGTAGGCTGCGTTACCTGCAACTCTTCTAAGAGGTGACATCCACACTTTTCTCCTTGTGTAAGCATCTCTATAATTCTCAGTCTGTTTGCATCTGACATTGCTTTACAGATAATTGCAACTTCTTCTCTAGTCATTTCCTTCTCCTTATATAGATCAAAATCTATATATACATATATCACACACATAGATATTTGTCAATGTGTCTTTCAAAGCATTCCAATCATGGACTTTTTCTTATAAATTTTTTTCTTCCATTACACTCATATATGCCGGTCGAATAATCTTATCCGTACAGATAAGTTCTTCCATCCTATGGGCACTCCAACCCACGATCCGGGCTACTGCAAACATTGCCGTATATAATTCTACCGGTATTCCTAACATATCATATACAAACCCACTATAGAAATCAACATTTGGACTGACTCCTTTGTATATATGCCTTTTTTCAGCTATAATCTGTGGTGCCAGCTCCTCTATATTCTCATATAACTGTAAATCCTTCTGTCTGCCCTTTTCTTCCGCTAATTGCTTCACATATTCCTTAAATACTCTCTCCCTTGGATCAGAAATAGAATACACTGCATGTCCCATTCCATAGATCAATCCCTTTCGGTCAAAGGCTTCTTTATCTACTATTTTTCTTAGATATGTATCTATCTCTTCTTTATCGGAATAATCTGCAACATGACTTCGAATATCTTCCATCATATCCATAACCTTGATATTGGCACCACCATGTTTCGGACCTTTTAAAGAGCACATTGCAGCTGCCATGGTTGAATATGTGTCAGAACCGGAAGACGTCACTACTCTTGTTGTAAATGTGGAGTTATTCCCTCCACCATGTTCCATATGCAAAATAAGAGCCGTATCCAACACTTTTGCCTCTGTCTTAGTATATTTCTGATCCGGTCGTAGAAGCATCAACAAATTCTCCGCTGTAGAAAGTTGTTTATCCGGATGATGAATAAACATACTTTCATTATTTTCATAATGATTATATGCATTATATCCATACACGGCCAGCAATGGGAATTCACTAATGAGTTGAATACATTGCCGCAGAGAATTACTGATACTGGTATCCTTTGCACGAGGATCATAAGAAGCCAATGTCAGGATACTCCTTGTCATAGAATTCATAATATCCTCCGAAGGAGCTTTCATAATCACATCACGGGTAAAATTAGTGGGCAGTGTTCTACACTCTCCTATCACCCTTTTAAATTCCAGCTCTTCTTCCTTTGTCGGCAAATCTCCCATCAAAAGAAGATAAGCAATCTTTTCAAATCCAAATTCATTTTCCCCTAAGGCATGAATCAATTCCTCTACTCTGTAACCTCGATACCATAATTCTCCATCACAGGAAATTTTCTGGTTATTTACAATTTTTGAAGAAACAATCTTAGAAATATTGGTAAGACCGGTGAGCACGCCTTTTCCATTTTCATCCCGAAGACCTTGATTCACTCCATATTCTTCAAACAAACACGGAGCAATACTATCATTTTTCAAACAAATATTTTCAAGTGTTCCCACATAATCATTCATCTGCTCCATCATCATCCTTATCCACCTCCAGATTTTCAAGTTCACTACTCATAATCGTCTCTAACTGTTTCATTAACTGAAGAAGTTCCATTAAATTATCTCTTCCAAATTTTTCAAAAACACATCCGTAATACTGCTTTAACATATTTTCCTGTTCCTTCAGCATATTACGCCCACTTTCTGTAATCGTCACATAGGTTCCTTCACTGCCATTTCCATCATGAGACCATACCACATAGCCGGCATCTCTCAGTTTTTCTATCATTTTGGAAATCTGGCGCATTGTCATCTGCAACTTTACAGACAAATCTCTCAAATATGTTCGTCCGGAATAAATGCTAGATGCTTCCTCCATTGCAATATACTGCAATGCAATATATTCCGGAATACTCACTTTCATAAAAACATCTTTCACATGTTCCCGGTTAAATAAATGCCTTTGATAAATCAATTCATTGGTCAATTTAATGATATCTGCTTTTTCTTCCATGGCTCTACTCCTTCCAATATTATTTCTTTCCAATCTTCCAATCCATTGTTAGCACTCTCATTTATTGAGTGCTAATCCAATTGTAAAAATATATGGGTAATCACACCAAAATTAGATTGAAAATGCCTGAAAGACGTTATCTTAGTGTGACACCCCTCGCAAAATTAGTTTGTTTCCAAACTCTATAACAAAGAATTATAACATATCTGTATCATATGTCAATCATTTTTGGAACAAGAAGGCGAAAAAAGGAGCTGTGCATGGATTTCACTCCATGCAGCAACTCCCTTCATCTTTAACTCATCCGCACAACAGATTTATTTTTAATCTCTTCTTTAATCTTCTCAACAAATTCCTCTAATGGAAGTACCGTTGTCTCCTCATGCCCATGCAGGCGGAACGAAACCGTTCTGCCTTCCTTCTCATTGAAACCAATCACAAGGAGATATGGAACCTTCTGAATCTGTCCTTCTCTCATACGATAGCCCAGTTTCTCTGCACGGTCATCTAACTCTACTCTGACATTGTTATCATCTAACATATCACATACTTCATTTGCATATGCCATCAGTTCATCATTATCTGTCTTAACCGGCATTACCTTAACCTGAACCGGTGCAAGCCATGTTGGAAGATTTCCCTTTGTTTCTTCCAAAATGTATGCCATAAAACGGTCTAGGGAACCAAGAATTGCTCTGTGAAGCACAACCGGTGTCTTCTTCTCTCCGTCTGTGTCCACATAAGTCAGCTGGAATTTTGCTGGCAGACAGAAATCTAACTGACAGGTAGATAATGTATACTCATTACCCACTGCCGGCTTTACATTCACATCCAGTTTTGGTCCGTAAAATGCTGCCTCACCAATCTCCTCTGTATATTCAATTCCAATGCTGTCCATAACTTCTCTTAATGCGTCCTCTGCCTTATTCCACATCTCATCATCATCATGATACTTCTCTTTGTTTTCCGGATCTCTCAAAGATAACACACAACGGTAATCTGTGATTCCAAAGTCTTTGTAAGTGTCAAAAATCAGATTCACAACACTGGTAAATTCTTCCTTAATCTGTTCAGGTGTAACAAACAAATGGGCATCATTCTGACAGAAATGTCTTCCTCTTTCTATACCTTTCAATGTACCACTGGCTTCAAATCGGAAGTCGTGTGCAATCTCACCAATGCGGATTGGAAGATCCTTGTAGGAATGCATTCTGTTTGCATATATCATCATATGATGTGGACAGTTCATCGGTCTTAATACAAACGATTCGCCTTCAACTTCCATAGCCGGGAACATATTCTCTTTATAATGATCCCAGTGTCCGGATGTCTTATACAGATTCACCGTGCCAACGCAAGGAGTCATAACATGGAGATATCCAAGTTTTCTTTCCTTTTCCTTAATATAATTCTCTAACTCCTGCCAGATTACATAACCCTTTGGAAGAAACATTGGCAAACCGCGTCCAATCAGATCGTCTGTCATAAAAAGTCCCATATCCTTACCAATCTTTCTATGGTCTCTTTCCTTTGCTTCCTCTAATAATCTTAAATGTTCTTCCAACTCTTCCTTTGTCGGGAAACATACACCATATATTCTTTGTAATACTTTATTCTTGCTATCACCTTTCCAATAGGCTCCGGAATGGCGAATTAACTTAAAATTGCGGCATAACTTCACGTTATCAACATGAGGTCCTCTACAAAGATCCGTAAAGTCTCCCTGCTCATAGCAGGAAATGGTTCCATCTTCCAGATTAGAGATCAGATCAAGCTTATATTCATCATCCTTGAACATTTCTAAGGCTTCTTCCTTTGAAATCTCCTTCCGAACAATTCTTTTACCACTTTTGGCAACCTTTTTCATTTCTTTCTCAATTGCAGCAATTGCTTCATCATTTACAGACTCATCGCCAAGATCCACATCATAGTAAAAACCTTCCGCAACAACCGGTCCGACCCAGAACTTTGCCTGTGGATATAAATGTTTGATTGCCTGTGCCATTAAATGAGCGCAAGAGTGATTCAATGTTTTCAATTCTTCATTTTCTTTGAAATTAACCATTTTGTTTCTCCTTTTTCATTATTCAGGACTCCCTTGCGAGCCTTAGTGCGCATCCATAGCGGAGCGTTTTTGCTTTATAGGAAACGAGAAGATTCCTATAAAATAAAAAAAACTTAGATATGAATCCATACCTAAGGGTGCAAAATACACGGTTCCACCTTATCTTTTACTCAATGCCTATAACGTAGCTACACGGTAACGCTTCAAGAACCACTTCTCTTCTACGCACGGCTCAGGAATGGTCTTCCTATATGCTTCCCATAAACAACTTTCAGCATACGTTGTTCTCTCTGAATGGTTCTCATACAGTACTTTTTCCGTCTCTGCCTTTTCACACAAGAGTTATTGTACCACGCATAGTATTATTTATCAATCATTTTTTTTGCTTCTTCAACATAATACCTTGCGTTTGCCTGATTGTGGCTGATTTCATCTGGCCGGATCTGTCTTTGAACTTTGCCCGGATTGCCAATGACAACGGAACCATCCGGGATTTCCGTTCCACCTGTCACAAGTGTTCCCGCTCCAATTATACAATCTTTTCCAATTTTACAATGATTTAGCAAAATAGCACCCATGCCAATCAACGAGCCATCTCCTATGGTACAGCCATGTACAATTGCTCCATGTCCGATAATAACATTATCTCCAATTCGAACCGGATATCCCTCATCCACATGAATCACACAATTATCCTGTATATTCGTGCCCTTTCCTATCTGTATGGAATCTGCATCCCCCCGCACAGTTGCATGATACCAGATACTGGAGTTCTCCCCTATGGACACGTTACCGATAACATCTGCACTTGGTGCAATATAGACAGAAGCTGGAATTCCACTGACCCTGGATAACAGCTCCAGAGGTTCATCCAACGGCTCATACTCTTCTAATCGACCAACCGGCTGCATTGTTCCCTCTTTCAGATACCAGGCTGCCTGTATAGCATGCATACCAAGCTTTTTCGCCACTACAAGCTCATTACTGCCTCCATCCCCAACATACACACATTCTTCCGGCTTTACAGATAATTTATCCATGCATCGATAATATATCTCTTTATCCGGCTTTGCCACACCTTCCTCATAGGATAGACATACAGCATCAAAATACGGAAATAACACACTCCTTCGAATCACCATGGCCTCTTCGGAAAAGCAGTTACTAATGAGCCCCACCTTAATGCCTCTGCACCGCAATCCTTCTAACATTTGTCGAATCTGCGGGTTTATCTGCCGAAAACACTCTTCTTTTGTTGCAACTCTTTTTCTGACGATTCTACGTAAAATGTCCTCTGAAAAGCAATGGTTTTTTTTCAAAATATCCCGAATAGTATCTTCAAATGTTATCTTTCCAACACTTCGTTCTATCTCCAGCGCTCTCCACATTGGAATAAATGTTTCCGCATCTATTCCCGCATCCACAGCCATCTCCTTCCCAAAATATAAAGGACACACATAATGGGAAATCAACGTTTCAAACATGTCAAATATAACCGCTTTTACCATAGGCTTCTCCTTTACTTTATCCAATCATTTTCTTTAACTTCTGTCTTGTCTCTTCCCTCGAACGCTCTCGAATTGTTTTGTTAAGCAGATTCAGTACCCTCTTCTTGTCACAACTCCACAGGGGAGCAATCAGTGTCTTCTTATCACCATCTCCGGTCATACGATGAATTACCATATGCTCCGGCAAGATTGCAATACAATCTGCAACTAACGAAACATATTCCTCCATGCTCAGTAATTGAAATACTCCTTTTGCATATTCTTTTTCCAGATCCGTTCCTTTGATCACATGCAATAACTGTAATTTAATTCCATCTGCACCACTGTTTCCCACATAGGACACTGTCTGTAACATATCCCTCCTGCTCTCCCCCGGTAAACCGAGAATTACATGTACAACAATCGCTATACCTGTCCCTTTCAATCTCTTAACCGCATCATCATAGACAGACAGGGAATACCCTCTTCGTATATATCTTGCACTGTGTTCATGAATTGTTTGCAATCCTAATTCTACCCATACAGGCTTAATCTCATTACATTCCACCAAAAGCTCTATAACTTCATCAGACAAACAATCCGGCCTTGTGGCGATAGATAATGCAACGATATCCTCATGTGCTAATGCTTCCTGATACAGCTCTTTTAATCGCTCCACCGGAGCATAAGTATTGGTAAATGCCTGAAAATATGCAATATATTTTCCATTCTGTATCTTGCCAGCTAATTGCTGCTTGCCATGTTCGATCTGCATCGTTATAGATTCCTGCCGTTTTCCAGCAAATTCACCGGAGCCTGCTCCCGAACAAAAAATACACCCTCTTGTACCCAATGTTCCATCCCGGTTTGGGCAGGTAAATCCTCCGTCTAGCGCCAACTTATATACTTTATGTCCAAATGTATCCTTAAGATATGCATTCAACGAATAGAATTCCATCACCATTATCTCCATACAAATTAAGAATATCTCTACATTTTTGAGATAAAAATACCGGATCTCTGTAATCCCCGATTACAAAGTCCGGTATTATCATACAAATCCTGCTACTGCAAGTCAAGCCCACCTGTTCAGGAAATGCTATACTTGCCACTTATTCTTCCAAAGAATCCTCTGTATTGTCTCTTAAATTGTACTCATCCACTGTAGTCTTCAAAGCATTCGCACAATTGATCAATTCATCGCTGATTGCTGCATTCTCCTGGCTTGTCGCTGCATTCGCATCAATAATAGCCGCAATATCATGTACGCTCTTTTCAATTGCCTCCACTGCACCTACCTGACTCTTAACAAACTCTGTAATCTGCATAATATCTTCATTGGATTTCAATGAGTTATTAATTCCCGTCTGCAACGTTACGGATGTCTTATCTGCTAAATCCTTACCCACATCTACAGCTCTCATGGAATTCTCAATCAATTTCGTTATGGTATCTGTTGCTTCTGCAGAAGCTGCTGCAAGTTTACTGATCTCATCAGCAACAACAGCAAAGCCTTTGCCCGCTTCTCCCGCTCTTGCTGCTTCAATAGAAGCATTCAACGCCAGCAGATTGGTCTCTTCGGAAATATTATTGATAGTCGTAATAATAACACCAATCTCTTTAGAGGTCTCCTCAATAGATTCCATAGCCTGTAATAAAGACTGCATCTCCTCGTTACCAAGAGCCAATTGCTTATTCGTTAATTTTGATACTTCACTGGCTGTCTCAGCATTCTCTGTAATATGCTGAATCTGCTCAGATAACACACCAATATTGCTAACAAGTCCCTGTACTGCTAAATTCTGTTCTGTTGCACCATTTGCAACCTGCATGGTACTCTCCTGCACCTGTCCGGAATAATTAACTACAATCTCAGACTGTTCATTCACCTGACCAAATGCATGATTTAACTTATCAATAATCGTATTCAAACCATTCTTGATGGCAATAAATGCACCCTGATATTCTACGTTGGATTCAACGGCTAAATTATTATTAGAAATATTATTGACAACAAAAGTAATATCCCCTATGTACTTCTTAAGCTGCTCTACTGTGTCATTCAAAGAAACTGTCAGCATGGCAATCTCTTCTGCAATTGGTTCTTCATTAAATACGATATCCAGATTACCCTGGGCGATCTCTGTTACCTTCTCACTGATTGAAGTAAGAGGACGGAACCAGTGATTCATCTCCTTCTCGCAATAGCGGCGAATCACAATTCGAACTCCAAATAAATTCACAATCAAAAAGATTACAATAAAGATTGTCACATTCAGATTCTGGCTTGCCGGCGTAACATAGACAACCTTCCATCCTACTGATGGAATATCACAGGACATTGCTGTCTTCATTCCAAATGTATGATCCTTAATATAACATACTTTTCCTGTTGTCTTAAGCTTCTTGTATTTACCATTCTTCGCATTATCTAATGTATAGCTTTTCTCTTCACTTAAAGAAAGGCTCTTATCCGGATTCGTAACAATGGTGCCATCCGCTGAAACAAGAAATGCATATGATTTCCCTTTGTAGCTTTCCTTCATCAGAGATATGATATCATCCATATACATATCCATGCCACATACACCTACAAATTCCCCATCCCGCATAATCCGCTTAGAAAGTGTGATACAGTATTGTCCGGATTGCTCATCAATATAAGGAGTTGATACATACATATCCTCTATATCCTTTGCTCCTGTATACCAGCTTCTATCACGGAAGTCAAAATCCTCCGGCGGCTGCCATCCTCCACTCATAACAAGATCCTTATTGGAATATGCTACATACACTGCAGAAAGATTCGTATTCGCTTCAACTACAGTATCTACATATTGCAATGTGCTATTATAGCCTCTCACCTGCTCCGTCTCCATCATCTTAACTAGACTGTTAAGCTGTACCTGCTTATCACTAAATTGCCGATCAACTTCCGTTGCATAATTTGTATTATTCTCTTTCATTGAATAATTACCAATCTGTGTTGCATAGAAAAGAGTAATAACGATTGTAATTACCCCTAATCCTAATAATAACCAACTTATTATCCGCATAATAATCTTATTAATACGGTTAACATACGAACCCTGCATACTAACTCCTCCACTTTTCCGTAGTAATATTTCTTTGATATATTTTACTATATTTTGCATTGTGTTGCAAGGTTCAATTAAATATATTATACTGGATAAATAATGAATAATTTACCAAGGAGAATCATAATGGCAAATACATATCAAACCGGAGATGCTACAAAAGCTAACATTCTACTAACCAGCAAAAGACTATTTTTCCAAAAGGGATACATTGCAACAACTTATACAGATATCAGCAATGAGGCTGGTGTTAACCGAGCCTTAATTCCTTATCATTTCAAGAACAAATCCGTCTTAGGGTCTGCTGTCTACCAGGAAATCCTTCAGGATGCTTTCTCATTATTGGATAATATTCTAGATATGGAACAGTTTTCTTCTGATTTTGTAGGAATGTTACATTTGATGACATTTTATCATCTGTCAAAAATTCCTTCTTTTTCCCGTTTTTGTGTCCAAGTCTTAAAAGATGCCGGGAATACCCTTTTTCATATCGAAAACGAGAAACAGGAGTTACAACAGATCAGCAGAAAAATCGCTCAATTACCAGAATCGCAATTGGATCTTCTTGCCCATATGAACATAGGAATCAAACAGCAAATGATGCAGTACCTTTATGAACACAAGGATACATCCATAAAAGAAATCGCCAACACACACACTGCACTTATCTTAAGCTACACCGGACAGTCTCGAAAAAAGACAGAAGAATTAATAGAAGCCGCTTGTGAAATACTAGACCTTATTTCCTTCGAATTTAATGATGACTTTGAGGTATCTATAGCCTACCGATAACATGTCGGATTCACCCTTTTATGGCCTAACGAAAAAGTCCAAGCTATATTCCCCTGAACATAGCTTGGACTTTTTTAAAATTCATATTCCATAATTTTTTGAAATCAAACCATAACATCCTTTGTATAATCAACATCGGCAACCCGGAAACCAAACATCTGGTAGAAGTCATCCCAATATCCTTCTGTATCGGCTAACTGCAGCAGGTTATCGGAATCAATTCTTTTCCATATATCCATAACTTCCTTTTGAACGTCTTCCTGCATTTCATAATCATCAACATGAATCATACCATCATTTTCGCTGATAATCCCATCTGCACCATATACACGGTCTTTGTACAAACGATACATCTGTTCAATGCATCCTTCATGCAAATTCTTTTCTTTCATTACCTTATAGAGAACAGATAAATATAATGGTACCACCGGTATCGCAGCACTGGCCTGTGTTACCAAAGCCTTATTAACAGATACATACGCTTCAATACCTTTTTCCTTATACGCATCTGTAATGACTTTTGCACTTTCCGTAAGATGTTTCTTTGCCTGTCCAATTGTTCCTTCATGATAGATTGGATATGTCAGAACCGGACCAATATAAGAATATGCTAATGTCTTTGCATGATCTTCCAATACATCGGCATCAACTAATGCCTGAATCCAATCCATCCAGTCTTCTCCACCCATTACCTTGACAGTTGCCGCAATCTCTTCCTCGTTTGCACAGGAAATAGTTGCTTCATTAATTGTATTATCACGAAGATTCCAGTTCTTTTGCGTAAATGGCTCTCCTACCGTTTTCAAAGTAGATACATAAGTTGTCCCATCCGGTGTCGTTCTTCTTGGGGAAGCAAGGGAATATACAACCAAATCCACCTTACCCAAATCTTTCTTAATACAATCAATGACCTGACTTTTCATATCAGCGGAAAATGCATCACCATTAAATGATCTTGTGTAAAGACCTGTCTTCTGTGCTTCTTCATCAAAAGCCTTCGTATTATAAAATCCTGGTGTTGCCGTTCTCTTTCCACTTGCCGGCTTATCAAAATACACGCCAATAGTTGCCGCATTCATTCCAAATGCGGCTGTAATCCTGGAAGCTAATCCATATCCCGTGGAAGCTCCGATCACTAATACTTTCTTTGCCCCATTGATTGTTCCCTGCTCTTTCACATATGCAATCTGACGCTCTACATTCTTCTGACATCCAACCGGATGTGCCGTTGTACAGATAAATCCTTTTACTTTTGGTTCTACAATCATATCCAAATCTCTTTTCTATTATAATTTACAGATATCTACCAATGTCAAATGCTCTTTGTTTGCTTTCTCTAAGGATGTCAACAATGCATCTGCCGTATCTAAGCTTGTAAGAACAGTAACACCTGTCTCAATCGCATGGCGGCGGATAATAAATCCATCCTTACTTCTCTCAATACCCTGTGCCGGTGTATCGATAACCAAATCAATCTCATGGCTTAAGATCAAGTCTAAAAGATTTGGTGATGGCTGCTCTACCTTATTAATTGGCTTTGCCGGAATTCCATTCTCATTTAAGACACGACATGTACTTCTGGTAGAGTAGATTTCATAACCTAATGCAGCGAAACGTTTACCAATCTCAACCGCATCCAGCTTATCTGCATCTCGAACAGTAAGAACCATTTTCTTATGTTTTGGTAAATCAACTCCATTGCCAAGGAATGCCTTATACAACGCTTCATTAAAGTCCTTAGCAATACCTAAACACTCACCAGTTGATTTCATCTCTGGTCCAAGGCTGATCTCAGCACCACGTAATTTTTCAAATGAGAATACCGGCATCTTTACTGCATAATATTCACTCTCCGGTTGCAAGCCCGGCTCATAACCAAGATTACGAATCTTCTCTCCGATAATAACCTTAGACGCAAGATCAACAATCGGAATGCCTGTTACCTTACTAATATATGGAACCGTTCTGGAAGAACGTGGATTCACCTCAATTACATACACCTCATCCTGGTATACAATAAATTGAATATTGATCAAACCAATTACATGCAAACTGGTTGCAAGCTTTCTTGTATAATCTTCCAGAACTCTCTTCACCTTATCAGAAAGACTTCTGGCCGGATATACAGAAATACTATCACCGGAATGGATACCTGCACGTTCCACATGCTCCATAATACCCGGAATCAGGATGTCTTCTCCATCACATACTGCATCGACTTCAACCTCTTTACCCATGAGGTATTTATCTACCAGGATTGGATGTTCCTGAACTGTACGGTTGATAATATCCATAAATTCTACGATATCTTCATCACAGATTGCAATCTGCATGCCCTGTCCACCTAATACATAAGATGGTCTTACAAGTACCGGATATCCTAACTCATTTGCAGCCTCTAATGCTTCCTTGCAAGTAAATACCGTCTTTCCTGCAGGTCTTGGAATGCAGCATTTTTCAAGAATCTCATCAAATAACTCTCTGTCCTCGGCAGCATCCACATTCTCCGCAGAAGTACCAAGAAT
Source organism: uncultured Clostridium sp. (assembly GCA_945915475.1). GTDB lineage: Bacteria > Bacillota > Clostridia > Lachnospirales > Lachnospiraceae > CAG-590. The sequence continues at coordinate 13,374 of CAMEFI010000018.1, forward strand.
CGGAACACCCATTTTCAGTAAATCTTCTGTCAGTTTAATAGCAGTCTGACCACCAAATTGAACAACTGCACCATCCGGCTTTTCTAAGTTCACAATCGCCTCTACATCTTCCGCTGTCAAAGGTTCAAAGTATAATTTATCTGCAATATCAAAATCCGTACTAACGGTCTCCGGATTATTGTTAATGATAATGGTCTCATATCCGCTTTCTGAAAGTGCCCATGTACTATGAACTGAACAGAAATCGAACTCAATACCCTGGCCGATACGGATTGGTCCGGAACCTAACACCAGTACTTTCTTCCTGGTACGGGTTGCATCCACTTCACAATCACCATCATAGCAGGAATAATAATACGGTGTACTTGCCTCAAACTCAGCCGCACAGGTATCAACCATCTTGTAAGCCGGGTGAATATCATAAGAAAACCGCAAGTCATGAATCTCTTCCCTGGTCTTACCTGTAATCTGTGCAATAACCTCATCCGGGAACTCAATCCTTTTTGCCTCGTACATTAACTCTTTTGTTAACTCTTCCGTTGCAAGACGTTTTTCCATATTTACAATATTGTGAATCTTATCAAGGAACCATAAATCAATCTTGGTAATATTCTGAATCTCTTCTAAAGAAATACCACGACGAATCGCCTCCGCAACAACAAAGATACGTCGGTCATCCACGCGATGTAATTCCTCATGAATCTCTTCAATCGATCGGTCACTCAAATCTTCATAGATTAAGCTGTTCACATGCTGTTCCAGCGAACGAAGTGCCTTCATAAGAGCTCCCTCAAAATTCGTGCAGATGCTCATAACCTCACCGGTTGCTTTCATCTGTGTTGTCAGCTTACGGCTTGCCTTGATGAATTTATCAAACGGAAGTCTTGGAATCTTCACTACACAGTAATCCAATGCCGGCTCAAAACTTGCATAGGTCTTACCGGTAATCGCATTTTTAATCTCGTCCAAATGATATCCTAATGCAATCTTAGCAGATACTTTTGCGATGGGATACCCGGTTGCCTTGGATGCCAACGCAGAAGAACGGCTTACACGAGGGTTAACCTCAATAACACAATATTCAAAAGAATCCGGATTCAACGCAAACTGCACGTTACAGCCACCAGTAATCTTCAATTCAGAAATGATATTAAGAGCTGAGCTGCGAAGCATCTGATACTCTTTATCCGCTAATGTCTGAGAAGGTGCCACAACAATAGAATCACCTGTATGAACTCCCACCGGATCCAGATTCTCCATGTTACATACACAGATACCGGTACCATTTGCATCGCGCATTACCTCGTACTCAATTTCTTTCCATCCTGCGATACAACGTTCCACCAACACCTGTCCTACACGTGATAAACGGAGACCATTTTCCAGTATTTCGATAAATTCCTCTTCATTGGCAGCGATACCGCCACCGGAACCACCTAATGTATAAGCCGGACGAAGAACTGCCGGATAACCAATTACCTTAACAAAATCAAGACCATCTTCTACATTTGTTACAACTTTAGAAGGTGCAATCGGCTCACCAATCTTCTCCATTGTTTTCTTGAACTCATCACGGTCTTCTGCCTTCTTAATTGTCTTAGCAGATGTACCGATCAGACGTACATTATGCTGACGAAGAAATCCCGACTCCTCTAATTCCATTGCAATATTCAGAGCTGCCTGACCTCCTAATGTAGGCAAAATACTATCCGGCTTTTCTTTGATAATAACCTTTTTAACAATTTCCGGTGTCAAAGGTTCAATATATACCTCATCTGCAATATTCTTATCTGTCATGATGGTTGCAGGATTGGAATTAATCAGTATAACAAAAATTCCTTCCTCACGAAGTGCACGACATGCCTGTGTACCTGCGTAATCAAACTCTGCTGCCTGTCCAATAACGATGGGACCGGAACCTATTACGATAACTTTTTTAATATTCGGATTCTTTGGCATTATTTAGACACCTCCATCATATTCATAAACTCATCAAACAAATAGTTGGTATCAAGGGGACCGGCACAAGCTTCCGGATGGAACTGAACAGTCTGCACATTCTTCCCAAGATAATGGACACCCTCTACGGTTCCGTCATTCACATTCACAAAACTAACTTCCGCAATGTCACGGTCAATTGTGGACTCTTTTACCATATATCCATGGTTCTGTGTAGAAATATATACCTTTCCAGTCTTTAGATCCTTTACCGGATGATTGGCACCACGATGTCCATATTTCATCTTTTCTGTATCCGCACCATTTGCCAAAGCCAACAACTGGTGTCCTAAACATATTGCAAAAATCGGTACTTTCGTAGCAAATAATTTCTTAATCTCTTCAATCACTTCTACATTTGTCTTCGGATCCCCAGGGCCGTTTGTTAACATAATACCATCTGGTTTCGCTTCCAAAATGGTCTCTGCCTTTGTATAGGAAGGATATACAGTAACATCGCAACCTCTCTTAGTGAGTTCACGAATAATATTCTTCTTGGCTCCAAGATCGATTACCGCAACTTTGAATCCGTCTCCGTCAAAATGTTGAATTTCTTTACAGGTAGTTAAGCGAACCACATCACCTATCTCATATTCCTTGAGTTTGGGAATAATTGCGTCCAAATTATAATTCTCATCTGTTGTAATCATTCCACGCATAGTTCCTTTTTCACGAAGAATCTTTGTAATTGCTCTGGTATCGACACCCTCAATTCCTGTAATCTTATTATCTTCAAGGAATTTCTCCAATTTCTCCTGATTTCTGAAATTGCTCGGAAGTTTAGCAATCTCTCTTGTAATGAACCCTGACTGCCATGGTTTATCTGCCTCCATATCCTCAAAACAGATTCCATAATTACCGATCAACGGATATGTCATACATACTGCCTGACCTGCATAAGACGGATCGGTTAAGACCTCCAGATAGCCCGTCATCGACGTGTTAAATACAATCTCACTGATAATCTCTTGTGTACAACCAACGCTTTTCCCTTCAAAAACATGGCCGTCTTCTAAGATTAGAAATGCTTTCATACGTACCTTCCTTTCCGATTTTTGCCCAAAAAAAAAACCACTAATAAAACCTATACATATCCGATAGGCGGGCTTTTTTCATATCTATATGTTCTCAAATTGTTAAAAGTTTAACATACTTCCCCCTCTTTTGCAACCCTTTTTTTTAATTTGTCATGTGTTTTTGTTTTCGTGCAATTTCTTCCTGCTTACTATACTTGCAGCCGCAAAAATCCTGTCGATATAAATGATATTGCTCTGATAATTCTATCGAACGCTTATAACCATTCTTCTTTTTGAAATCCGCATACAGATATGGAATATCCATCTGATGCATCAGTTGTTCTCCAATCTCATTCAGCCATTTTGCATTCTTATAGGGACTAATGGATAATGTTGTGGTGAAATAATCAAAGCCTTCCGTTTTTGCCACTTCGGCAGTATGCGCAAGTCTAAGCTGATAACAGGCATAACAACGTTTACTTCGCTCTCCTAGGGTTTCTAATCCCTTGATTGCTTCCTTAAACTCCAGAATACAATAATTCCCTTCCATAAAAGATACCGGGTATTTTGTCGGTATTTCTCCAATCAGACGCTTTTGTTCTGCAACGCGTTTCAGATATTCATTTTCTTCTGATATATTGGGATTATAATAATAAACAGTAATGTAAAAATATTGGCTAAGGTATTCTAACACATAGCTAGAACATGGTGCACAGCAACTGTGTAATAACAAAGTCGGAACGTATCCGGACTCCCTTGTGGCTTCTTCAACTCTAAGAAGAATTTCATTTAATTTCAGCTGAAAGTTTATATTTCCCTGCATTTTTTTCTCCATATTATTCAAATTTACCAACATCAAATTGACGTTTATTATATTTATTGCTACATTTTTGTACATTATTACTAGTTGACTTTGTGTACAATAAACAATATACTATTATTAAAAGAACGTATATAATTATGAATAGATTTTGACGATTTGTCAAATTATTTTTAAGCAGGAGGTGTCTCATATGACAGTCGAACAAGCAGTTAAGAAATATAAGTTAGAACCACTTAATGTATATACAGCCAAGGCAAAAGCAAAAGAGTTGAATGTCGAAGAAGTTTTATACATGAATGTACAGAAGAATAAGTATGCTTATATTGTTAAAGATGGCGCAAGAGGATATGTACTTTATCAGGATGAGATGAGTTTCTATACCAAGATGTACAAAGGACTTAAGATGACTCCATTAGAGCCTTAATTATATTACATAGCTTGAAAAATGATATTAAGAACTGTTATTTCGGGAATCATTTCTCCCCTATAACAGTTCTTTTTAATTTACAATCTATTCCAGAATATTATTTCTCTCATTTCAAATACTATTTCTAACTACACTACTCTTTTTCCTACATGAAATGAGGTTTCATATGAATTTCCAACGAAACAGACAAGCAATAATCACAAATGCATATAAATATCTTTTTCTCTTTCTAATAGGTGGATTTACCTATTTTTATATGGAGATATTATTTCGAGGCTATTCCCATTTTTCCATGATTATCTGTGGTGGTCTTGCCTTTATATTATGTGGTGCTATCAATCAGATGATGCATTTCCAGATTCCTGTGATTAGCCAGATGTTTCTATCTACTCTCATTATAACCGGACTGGAATTTATCACCGGATATATTGTGAATATCCGATTACATTGGAATGTATGGGATTATTCCGGTATGCCATATAATCTTTACGGGCAGGTCTGTGCTGCTTATTCTGCAATATGGTTTGTATTATCCCTGATCTGTATCTTTGCAGATGACTGGATTCGCTGGAAAATTTTTGATGAACCCAAAGCAATATATAAGTGGTGGTGATGTACATCATCTCAACTTCGCTTTGCTCGTCTCGATGTTGTGCATCCGTATCCTTCTAACGTGCTCCCTTACTTCATAAGGCGGTTAGATGTACATCATCTCAACTTCGCTTTGCTCGTCTCGATGTTGTGCATCCAACCTATAACCACAAAAAAAGAAGTGTTCATATGTAAGCAAGCTTACATGAACACTTCTTTTTTTTGTGGTTGCACGTTAGATTATGATCACATCATTCCGCCCATGCCACCCTGCATTGCTGCAGCATTGGCCATGGCAGCATTATCATCTTTGATATCAGCAACAACTGATTCTGTTGTCAACAATGTAGAAGCAACTGAAGTTGCGTTCTGTAATGCAGAGCGTGTTACCTTAACCGGATCAATAATTCCTGCATCCACCATATCTACATATTTCTCATTTAATGCATCAAATCCAATGCCAGGCTTAGATTCTCTTACGTTATTGATAATAACGGCACCTTCCAGACCTGCATTACCTGCAATATGGAACAATGGAGCTTCCAAAGCTTTCAGGATAATCTCGGCACCAGTCTTCTCATCACCGGATAACTCTTCTGTCAACTTAGCAACTTCTTTGCTTGCATGAATATAAGCAGATCCACCACCTGCAATAATTCCTTCTTCTACAGCAGCTCTTGTGGCAGCTAAAGCATCTTCCATACGGAGTTTCGCTTCTTTCATCTCCGTCTCTGTTGCAGCTCCAACACGAACAACAGCCACACCGCCTGCCAATTTTGCAAGACGCTCCTGCAATTTCTCCTTATCAAACTCTGATGTTGTCTCCTCAATCTGAGACTTGATCAAGTTCACTCTGCCCTCAATCGCATCAGCAGATCCTGCACCATCTACGATGATGGTATTTTCTTTCTCGACACGAACACTCTTTGCACGGCCTAAGTCATCTAATGTAGTCTCTTTCAAATCAAGACCTAATTCATCTGTGATTACCTTACCACCTGTCAAAATTGCAATATCTTCAAGCATTGCTTTTCTTCTATCTCCATAACCAGGAGCCTTAACAGCTACCACCTGGAATGTACCACGTAACTTGTTAAGAATTAAGGTTGTTAATGCTTCACCCTCTACATCCTCAGCAATGATTAATAATTTCTGTCCACCCTGTACAATCTGCTCTAAGATTGGAAGGATATCCTGAATATTAGAAATCTTCTTATCTGTAATCAAAATATATGGATTATCAAGTTCTGCAACCATCTTCTCCATATCCGTTGACATATATGCTGAAATATAACCACGGTCAAACTGCATACCTTCTACCAGGTCGAGTTCTGTCTTCATAGTCTTAGATTCCTCAATTGTGATAACACCATTGTTAGAAACCTTCTCCATTGCATCTGCTACCATGGTTCCTACACTCTCATCACCTGCAGAAATAGATGCAACTCTGGCAATCTGATCCTTGCCGGAAATCGTCTGACTCATATCGGTAATAGCCTCAACCGCCTTATCACATGCCTTTTTCATACCTTTACGAAGAATGATTGGATTCGCACCTGCTGCTAAGTTCTTCATGCCTGCATTAATCATTGCCTGTGCCAACACAGTAGCTGTTGTTGTACCATCACCTGCAACATCATTTGTCTTAGTAGCAACTTCCTTGACAATCTGCGCACCCATGTTCTCAAATGAATCTTCTAACTCAATATCTTTTGCAATTGTAACACCATCATTTGTAATCAATGGTGCTCCAAATGATTTTGCTAATACAACATTTCTTCCTTTCGGTCCTAACGTTACTCTTACAGTATCTGCCAACTGATTCACACCAGACTCTAATGCTTTACGCGCTTCCACGCCATATTTAATCTCTTTTGCCATGATTCAAAACCTCCGTTTTCTATATTCCGGTAATCCTCTTACCAACTTATGTTCTGCTTTTATTGAATTAAGCTTCTACAACAGCATGAATATCATTCTGTTTTACGATAATGTACTTCTCGCCATCTAATTCCACATCATTACCTGCATATCTGGAATATATGACCTTGTCACCTTCCTTAACCTGCATCTCAATCTTCTCACCGTCTACAACTGTTCCAGGTCCTACAGCAACAACCTCAGCATACTGTGGCTTCTCCTGAGAAGAAGTTGGTAATACAATACCAGACTTAGTAGTCTCTTCTGCTACACACTCTTTTAATACAACTCTGTCACCTAATGGTACTAACTTCATTATTGTTTCCTCCTTTTTATTCAGCACAAAAGCTGCATACTTGCTCTTTCAATCGTTAGCACTCACTAATGTTGAGTGCTAACATAGTTATTATTGTACCCTATTTTTTCAAAAAATCAACCCCTAATTTGAAAATAATTGTGTATATTTTGTTAAATTTCTTTTTATTGTATGTGAGGAAACATGTTCTCATACCATTTAACGTATGGATTTCTTTGTCCATTTCGAGTAATAGCGGGTTCCTTTCCTATCTATGTAAGCCTGAATCCTGATATAACATTTTTTGCGGGATGTCATTTTCCACTGTTTACTGACTTTGTCTGTTTTCACATATATTGTTTTTGCTTTTCTGAATTTACTGTTTGTAGCATACTGTATCCGGTAACCCGAAACACCATTCCATTTCTTCCATATCAATTTTATCCGGTTATTGCCCACACGACTGACTTTCTTTATTTTAATCTTTTGGTCTAAATTTATGCTTTGAACATCATTAGAAAGTGTTTGTTCCATTGTACTTTTCTCAGACTGCATTGTACTCTCATGATCTATTGTAGCAGTCAATATTGTATTCCCTGTCACTCCATTCCCAGATGTATGGACAACAGGTGCAGTCACATGAATCCAGATTCGTTTTCCAATACTTCTTGAATTAAACTTATTATTAACGTCCTTTCTGTAATTCACAATATCTTCACTCACAACATCGATATATGCATATCCGGTACCCGTTGCAGTTACCTTTCCATTTTCATCCACCATGACAATCTTATTATCAGAGGATGTGTATGTAAGGTTCTTGTTCACGGTTGTCTCCGGAATAAATGTTGTTGTAATCTGACAGGTATCTCCAACATAGATATCGTTTGCAGAACAGCTTACTGTTATCTCCCGTGCTCTCGTATCTTTTTCATCAAAAGCAACAGCTACCGCATTCACATTCTTCATGGATTCTTCATAATAGGATATCCATAGGTATCCCGTTGCTTCCGCCTGTTTCTCTCCTGTCTCACGCAAATAAGTCCTCAGATTATCATCATATTGATTATAATATTTTTCTCCCCAACTATTCTTAACAAGCCATGCTCCATCACCATCCGGGGTATCTAGAAAATTCTCGGCAGGATAGTTGTCATCCCAACCAACAATTTCCACCATGTGACTGACAGATTCTCCATCATAACAGGAATTATAATAGGTGGCATCCCCTGTGTTATTATAAGCATCATCCTCAGCACTTGCCGGATCACTTAAATAAAATGTATTATATGTGTCTGCATCTACATCTTCATCAACGTAATATGCGATAGTTGCTCCTCCATACTTTGCAATCAGATTCTTAATAGCAGAACTATTTGTTCCACTGTAGGTGACATAGGTCAGTGAACTTAAATCATATAAATTGGAGTATACGGTTTCATCTGATAACTGCTGCCCCTTATAATCCTGTATAGACCCAAAATCAGATTCATCTGCCGGTCCGATTCCCTGAATCATATACTCCCACGCCTGAGTCAATCGCGCTCCTTTGCCAAAGGAATACTCATACGTTTCATTTTCTTCTCCAGACGCTTTTGAGTAAGGATCCTTCCAATAATAATATGCATACTGCAACTCAGCCAAATCAACCGAAGCATCTGCAAGTCCCTGCTGTATCAGCGACGATTCTGCCGCTGCAAGAGCCGCATAGATCCAACAGGTTCCATATGGATTCTGATTCTTAACGCTAGTAACCATTTCCTCCAATCTCGGATCATAACACGAAGTATCTGAAGTCATACTATCTGTTGCCGCCCTGACCCTTGTATGATTTGTCTCCTCCTGTGCCTGAAAAAATGCATTATATTCTTCTTTTGTCATACTGTTATTCTGCAGACTTTGCCCAATCTCTGTTCCATCAGCAATTGGTATCATAGCAGAAGAATCTGCCCTTACTTCCATACCAAATATCATAGCAAAACATAATGCACAAATTAAAATCACATTCCATTTGTTCTTCATCAGATTACCCCTTTTCCCATATTCACTTTTTCAAGTTTCACAATCGCCTCTAATCATACAAAGACACTATAAGACATACGGAGTTACCTGATACACGTAATAATTCAGCCAGTTAAAATACAATGTGTTGGCATGACATCTCCATGATTTGATCGGTTTATTATCCGGATTATCCTCCGGATAATAATTACATGGAATATCAGGATTCAATCCCTTTGCAACATCTCGCTTATACTCCTGATCCAACGTCATCGTATCATACTCCGGATGCCCTGTTACAAATATATTCTTACCACCCTCCGCAATGATCAGATAAGGACCGGTCACATCACTTTCTGACACAATCTCTAACTTGTCATTTGCCACAATATCTTCCTTTCTGACGCCTGTATAGCGGGACTGCGGCACCAGGAATGAGTCGTCAAACCCACGCACTAGCGGTGTCCGCTTATGAAATGTGTAATGTTTATAAATGCCTGAAAATTTCTTTGGAAGCATATATTTTCTAACCCCATAACGGTAATACAATCCCGCCTGGGCACCCCAGCATATATGAAGTGTAGAGGTGACATTCTTCTCCGACCAGTCCATAATCTTCGTAAGTTCATCCCAGTACTCCACTTCTTCAAAATCCATCTTTTCAACTGGTGCTCCTGTTATGATCATTCCATCAAATCTGCGATTCTTAATCTCTTCAAATGTGGTATAGAAACGCTCTAAATGCTTTCTGGCAACATTTTTGGGTTCATATGTGCCTGTCCGGATAAATGAAATATTAACCTGTAATGGAGTGTTGGCAAGGCTCCGAAGCAACTGAAGCTCCGTATCCTCCTTAAGCGGCATTAAGTTAAGAATTACGACCTCAAGTGGACGAATATCCTGACTCATTGCCCGTTCTGCATCCATGACAAATATATTCTCTTCTTCTAATATTTTCTTTACTGGTAAATCGTTGTCTATTCTGATTGGCATAACCTTTCCTCTTTTCTATCTATAATCTGCAAGCTTCATGAAATCCGTCTCTGAAAGAATCGGAATATCCAGTTCCCTTGCCCTCTTATTCTTTGTCGAATTGGACATCACATCATTATTGATGAGATAATCTGTATTCTTTGATACTGAACCTGTTACTTTGCCGCCTAATTTTTCAATATAATCTTTTAATGCATTGCGATTAGCAAATTGCTCTACACTGCCGGTAATCACAAACACCTTACCCTCTAATGTCTGTTCGGAATCATTATCTTCCTGTTCAAAAGTAATCTCCTCAAGAAGTTCTTTTACAATCCGCATTCGTTCCGGGTCCGCAAAGAAATCACAAAATGCTTTTGCAAGCACCTCACCAATTCCATCAATGGCTATCAGTTCTTCCTCGTCTGCCTCCATAATTTTATGAAAATCCTGTCCAAAATGTGCAACAATCACTTTCGCATTGGCAAGTCCGATTCCACTGATTCCAAGGCTGTAAATAAACTTAGCCATGGCAACCCTGCGAGCCGCGTCAATTGACTTCATGAGATTATCATAAGATTTTCTTCCAAAACCCTCCATGTTCACAATGGCTTCTTCATGGCGGTCAAGATGAAAGATATCCGCTAAATCTTTTAAAAATCCCATGGAAATAAACTTTTCCAATGTAGCATCAGAAAGTCCATCTATATTCATGGCATTTCTTGATACGAAATGTGAAAATCCCTTAATCTGTTTCGCACTGCACAAGGGATTCATGCAGTATAATGACTGCACACCATTTACATCCTGCAATGTTGTTGGCTTCCCACAGGCAGGACACCGTGCCGGAATTGTAAGATTACTACTTCTTGTGAGATTATCAGCCACCTGCGGTATAATCATGTTTGCTTTATATACTGTAATTTTATCTCCAAGTCCCAACTCAAGTGCCCGAAGAATACTTACATTATGAAGACTGGCTCTCGTCACGGTAGTTCCCTCTAATTCTACTGGTTCAAACACGGCAACCGGATTGATAAGCCCGGTTCTGGATGGAGACCATTCCACCTCGGTAAGTGTCGTCTCTGCCTGTTCATCTGCCCATTTAAATGCAATAGAATCTCTTGGAAACTTTGCCGTAGTTCCAAGGCTTTTTCCATAAACTATATCATTATAGGAAAGCACCAGCCCATCCGACGGAATATCATTATCCGGAATCCTTGCCGCAAAATCCATAACTCTCTGCTCTAATGTATCTTTCCTTACAACAAAATGTTCTACCACATCAAAACCCTGGTCTTTAAGCCACGCAAATCGTCCGGTCATGGTATTGTCAAATCCTGCTTCTTTTATCTGAGTCTCATCTAATACATCCGCCACTAATGCAAATGCATAAAAATACACATGTCGCTTGGCTGTAATCTCATTATTAAGCTGTCTGACGGATCCGGAACATAGATTTCTTGGATTCTTATATCTGTCTTCTGCCTCCGCAATCTCTCCATTCATCCGGTTAAAATCGGAATATTTGATAACCGCTTCCCCGCGCAACACCAGCTTGCCCATATATGGGATCTTCTTTGGAACATTCACAAAAGTCCTTGCATTATTGGTAATAACCTCTCCGATCTCCCCATTTCCTCTTGTCACCGCATTCTTAAGTTCTCCATTCTCATAGATAAGCACCACCGTAAGTCCATCTAATTTCCAGGAAAGCACCCCTTCATGACTGCCTAACCAGCTTACCAATGTACCAACATCCTTTGTCTTATCAAGGGATAACATTGGAGATGGATGCTCCTGTTTTTCCAACTCACTAAGTACCTCATAACCGACATGCACCGTGGGACTATTAGCAAGTACAATTCCTGTTTCTTGCTCAAGTGCCACTAATTCATCATATAATTTATCATATTCAAGATTTGACATTATCTCTGTATCTTTCTGATAATAGGCTTTTGATGCCTCATTTAAGATAGATACTAATTCTTTCAATCTGTCTTGTTTTTTCATATTCATCCTCGATTTCTATAATCTATACAATTAATCATTATGTTCTATTCTGCATGACACATTACCATCTTCTAGGAATTCTTAATCCGTGCCCGCAATTCTTTCAATTCATCCTCTGTTACCGGACGAATATCTCCCGGTTTCATGTCACCAATTAAAATATTCATTACTCTGATTCTTCGCAATTTCACAACTTTATATCCAAAATGTTCACACATTTTACGAATCTGACGATTCAGTCCCTGGGTCAATATAATAGAGAATGTCTTATCATTTTCCTTATGCACTTTACACGGCCGTGTAACAACCCACTCCTCTTTATTCGAATCATGAATCCTGACGCCTGTCGCCATTTCTTTCAAAAACTCATCTGTCAAAGAACGATTCACCGTCACAACATATTCCTTTTCGTGCTGATTTCTGGCCTTGGCAATCGCATTACACAAATCTCCATCATTTGTAAGCAATAATAATCCCTCAGAATCTTTGTCTAATCTTCCTACATATTTGAGTCCATCTTCCAAATCAAAATTACGGAAAATACCAGACTCATCTCCACGATATGCCGTACAGGCATAACCCTTGGGTTTATAAAATGCAATCATTTTAAAATTCTGCTGTCTGTATACACGTTGCCCCCCTGCTATAACGATATCTTCTTCGGATACATGCATTCCCATCTGTGCTTTTTCACCATTCACAAGCACTCTGCCAGCAGCAATCCATTCATCTGCTTTTCTTCTGGAACAGACTCCTGCTTCACTTAAATATTTATTCAAACGAATCTTATCACCCATAGCTGTATAACCTCATTTGTATTCAATATCTACCTTATCATAACACGGTCATTTCGCTTTTTCAATTTTTTCTATGAAAAACGTTTTTTTCCTACCCCTCCCATATTATTTCATATAAAAATTGTAAAAAATTACATTTTCCACTTGAAAAAATTAAGAAAAGCGACTATAATGCATATTGAATACAACGAGGTGTTCTTACTTTATTAAGAGCATCTCGCTTTTTTATGTAAAAACATATTGCATACCTATCGGTATCAATAATTTACAAATTTTCTCAAAGGAAGTGATCTCATGGATAGTATTGATAAGAAAATACTACATTTATTGCAGGAAAATGCCCGTTATCCATTAAAATATCTGGCAAGCAAAGTCTTTTTATCTTCTCCTGCCGTTTCTGCCCGCATTGATCGCTTGGAAAAGGCAGAAATCATCACCGGATATCATGCAACTGTAGACCCTGTTATGTTGGATTACCATGTGACGGCATTTATTAATATGTCCCTGGACCCAAAACAAAAACCGATCTTCTACCCATATATTGAATCCTGTCCCAATGTATTGGAATGTAATTGTGTAACCGGAGCCTACTCTATGCTCATTAAGGTCGCTTTTCCAAGTACAATGGAATTAGACTCTTTCATTGGGCAACTTCAGAAATATGGAAAAACAGAGACGCAGATTGTCTTCTCCACACCGGTAAAACCACGTGGTATCGACGTCTATGCAACCGGCTCCCCAGAAGATATGGAATCAGATGAAAATGCATAACAAATGTAAAAAGAGACTATCACCTCATAATGATAGTCTCTTTTATTTACTGTGCAGTTTCCTCTGCAGGTGTCTGAATTTCCTGAGTTTCAGTCACTGGAGTTTCCGTTGCCTCACTTGTCTCTGTTTCAGAAGCTGTCTCACTTAGCTGTGCATCCTCTGCAGAAGTATCACTTTGCGAAGCTGCCCCATCTTCTGCCTGTTCTGTTGTCTGGTCTGCTGCTGACTGTGTTTCAACATTTCTTCTGCTGATAATATCATAGAATTCCTGTAAAGATGCATCTTTCTCTTTCATAGCAGCATTCTTTTTCTCAACAGACTTATAGACTTTCTGAATATCCTTATCTCCTTTTACCTTCTCAATATACTTGCTGATTTCCTCGGAAAGCGTACCATTCTGAATACGGAATCCCTGGGAACCCATTACAATATATAATGTACTGATATCATACGGGGATGAATTCACCCCTGCAATTGTAAGATTTGATACTACAAAGGCAACATAACTTCCCTCATCTAATCCTTCCTTCGTATATACTGTAATGTTATTATATTCTGTGATAAACTCTGCTTTTCGCTTTAGATTCTCGTTATCTGCAAACTCAGATGCGTCCGTCACCATGTCCTTAAGCTTCTCATTATCACAATCCGTTATGGCTGTGAAATATTCCTTAATAAATGCGTTCAAATCTTTATCTGCATCTTTTTCATATGGAACCATGGTATCATGTTCCTCATTCACATCGATTTCTTTCTGCAACACTTCATCTTTATCCGTTTTCTTTGCTTTTCCCGCATTCACAAATGGAAATCCGACAAAGATGTAAGCGAATACACAACATAATATAAATATACTCCATCCAAGTGCTAATTTTAACTTAGGGCTTACAGAAATCGTATCACTGCCCATGTGTATCTCTGACTCTTTCAAATGAAACCGCTCATAAGAGTCTGACATTTTATCAAATATATTTTTTTTCATCGTAATCTCCTTATTTCATCTCATACAAAACGACGAATTTATTCTACGTTTTACACGTCATACAGCATCATTCTAACAAAACAGAAATTAAAATGCAAGTTTCGTTTGCTATTTTGAAAGATTTGTAGTATTATACTATTTGTGATTGCACCAGTAGCTCAGTGGATAGAGCAATGGCCTCCGGAGCCATGTGCGGAGGTTCGATTCCTCTCTGGTGCATTTTCTATACCCTTTTTTCAAAAAATGTTAAAAAGGAGACAGCTTTATGACATATCATATCCATTGTAATTGCAAAACAATTTCTCCACATTACGGAGAGGCTATTCAGGAATTTGCAAAACGATTATCCTCTTACTGCAACACCACTCTGAACATATCTTCCAATCTCACAGACTTCCTCTCTTCTTATAAACGGGAACAATTAGTAATCTGGGTGCAGTCTGGTCCTTCTACTTATAACTCTGAAGAATTTGCCGGATATATTCACAATCTGCAACAACATGGTCAATCCATCGTACACATTTTAATCGGGTATCCTTCCGATGTGCTGAGTACAGTCTATGAAGCCATCCACAAAAACGACCCTCTGTTTTTCCTTTCAATAACCGGATTCCATTTGCCTAGCGACACAGTTTGCCTGCTCTTTCACGAACAACTATATCGTGCTTATACGATATTGCAAGGGAAAACTTATCACAAATAGGCATTAGTATCTGTTTTGTTTTACCTCGCCAATTACATTTGCAATTTCCTCACAAAGCACCATGCGCATCATCTGATGAGGAAATGTCATTTTCGAAAAACTCATGCACAGGTTCGCCCGTTGTTTTATCCATTTCGGCAATCCAAGAGATCCTCCAATCACATAAGTCACACTACTATATTCTTCATCCAATGCCTTTTGAATGTGCATAGCATGTTTCTTCGTCGTCAATTCCTTTCCCTCGATACATAATGCAATCACATAATCTCTATTCGCGATCTTTTCTTTCATCTTAGCACATTCTTTTTCCAGAAAACTTTCTTTGTTCTCATCCTTTAAATTGTCCGGAATCCGGGAATCCGGAAACTCCATAATCTCCAGCCGTTGTCCTTTTCTCCGAATCTCATCCTGCAAATCAGCAATTTCATCCCGAAAAAAACCATCTTTCACTTTTCCCACACATAAAATTCTATAATTCATACTAATTTTCACCTGTATTATGTAAATGTTTTCAAATTGTTTTTTTCAATGTCATAATTTGTTCATATTTATAGATTATAGTATAAGCATAGTAACTTTTTCATAATTTTTTCATTAATTCTCCCTTATACTATAAAAAGAGCTTGCCGATATAGCAAGCTTTTTTTTATGAATATTAAGGTGTCAAAAGCTCATTTCCAAAAACTTGAATAAGCCTTTGCTGAACACGATTTTTGCGCTTAGAGGCTCATTGGACCGGTTAGCGCAATGGAATGCGAACAATCTATTTTGTGCAAGCTATTTAGATATCCATTGTCTGCATTTGTTCAAATTCTTTGATCATCTCGTCTGATGGCTTTTTCGTAAGTAAAGAAACAATAACAATCAATACCATACTAACTGCAAATCCCGCTACTAAAGAATACAAACCTGTCTGTGTCGCCAATGTATTCACAATCTCTTTACCCGTTTCGTCCATGGTTCCCGTTGCAAACATCGGAATATAATCCCATACCAACACAGTTGCTGCACCAGAAACAATTCCTGCAATTGCACCAGGAAGATTCACTCTTTTCCAATACAAAGAGAGTAATATAATCGGTCCAAATGCAGCACCGAACCCAGCCCATGCATTTGATACAAGACCCATGACAGAACTATTAGGATTCAATGCGATAATATATGCCAAAACTGCTACGATCACAACCGTTACACGACTTACCCGAAGCACCGTCTTATCCGATGCGTTCTTTCGAAATACTCCCTTAAACAGATCTTCCGCTACAGAAGATGCTGTTACAAGTAACTGGGAATCTGCAGTTGACATGATAGCTGCCAGGATTCCACAAAGGAATAATCCCCCAATAAAAGCAAGGTGCAGATCACTTGTAAACACCTTCTTAATCATCTCAATAAATACGTTCTCTGCCGTTATATCAGTAGTTACTCCTAAAACAGTAGGATACAGATATGCACGTCCCAAAATACCAATTATTACAGCAAAGCTTAGGGAAATCGCTACCCATATGATTGCAATCATCTTAGACTTCTTAAGCTCTTTCTCACTAGAAACAGCCATAAAACGCACGAGAATATGTGGCATACCAAAATATCCAAGTCCCCATGCCAACTGGGAAATAATATAAACCGGAGAAACCGTAGAGCCGGAATCTTCCATTATATTAAGGAATGAACTTGCTCCTCCTGCTACTCCACTTTCCCCTATTAAAGAAATCACATTCTGTGGTCCCACCAATATATAAGTAATAATCGGTACACAAAGAATTCCAATCAACATCAACATACCCTGAATAAAGTCAGTCACACAAACCGCCATAAAACCACCTAGGAATGTATAGATCAAAATAACCGTTGCACCAATCGTCAGTGCAACCTTGTAATCAATGCCAAATACCGATGAGAATAATTTGCCACCTGCTGTCAAAGCGGATGCTGTATATACCAAAAAGAAAATTACAATTACAGCAGATGAAGCTACTAACAGAATCTGTTTCCGGTCATGGAACCGATTTTCTAAATAAGCCGGAAATGTGAGTGCGTTATTCGCACAAATTGTATAGCGTCTCAATCTGGATGAAACAAACAACCAGTTACATACAGTACCAATAAACAATCCTACTGCTATCCATGCCTGGCCGGTACCAAACGCATATACGCTTCCCGGAAGTCCCATTAACAGCCATCCGCTCATATCAGACGCCTGTGCAGAAAGCGCAGCTACCCATCCGTTTAAATTTCTTCCTCCGAGGAAATAGTCCTCTGAATTTTTGGTTTTCCCTGCATATTTTACTCCAATTACAATCATTACAGCTATATAAGCTATAAATGCAAGCAAAATCCATACTAGTGAATCTGTCATACTCGTTTTCTCCTTAACACAAAAATATTTTCTATTCTATCACAATTTGATAGAACTTTCAAATTTTTTAAGAATAAATAAATTTCGTAGTGACAAACCATCAAAAAGAATTTATAATATCTGAGTATATGTTTTTACACAGATATAACATAGAATTAACTTAAATTCACATAATATTACCATTTACTTATTTTTGTTAAATCTAAGTAAACTCAGGAGGAAAAAAATGGACATATTATCAGTATTACAGCTTTTAGGTGGTGTAGGATTATTTCTATATGGTATGAACCTCATGGGGGCTTCCTTAGAGAAATTAGCAGGATCCGGATTGGAACGTATTTTAGAGAAGCTTACCACCAGCAAACACAAAGGTGTCGGTTACGTCAAAGGTTGGGGGCTGGGTGCGGGAGTTACTGCAATTATTCAAAGTTCTGCCGCTACTACCATCATGTTAATTGGCTTCGTAAATGCCGGTATTATGAAATTAGCCCAGGCTATCCCTGTTGTTATGGGTGCTAACGTTGGTAGTACCATAACAGCGCAGATTCTTCGTTTAGGAGATTTAGGTTCCGATAACCTGATTCTCAAACTCTTAAAGCCTTCTGCATTTGCCCCTATGCTAGTGGGTATTGGTGCATTTATTCTTTTGTTTACAAAAAAGAAAAAGGCAAAAGATATAGCAGGAATCATGGTAGGCTTAGGTGTTTTATTCTATGGTATGACTACCATGGAGAGCGTTTTTGCACCGCTGAAAGATTCTCCTGCTTTTAAACAGGCCTTTACTTCTTTTGAAAATCCAATATTAGGTATTCTGATTGGTCTTGTCATTACAGCAATTATCCAGAGTTCCTCTGCATCTGTTGGTATTTTGCAGGCATTATCAGCAACGGGAAGTGTCAGCTATGCAACTGCTGTTCCAATTATTATCGGTCAGAACCTGGGTAAATGTATGACCATTATCCTTGGAGGTATCGGTGCAAACAAAAAGGCAAAACGGGTATCCTTGAGTTATCTTTTGTTTAATATTTTAGGAGCTATTTTATTCACCGTTGTTATTTATGGCATTTATTATACCATTGGCATTGGCTTTTGGAATGATACCGTCAATCGTGGTGATATTGCAAATGTGCATTTCCTCTTTAACTTTTTAACAAGTATCATTTTACTTCCATTTAGTCAGAAAGTGGGCGACCTCACCGGTAAATTAATTGGTGATGATGAAATATCCAAGACAGATAAAGAACTTGCAACTTTAGATGATATGTTATTAAACACTCCTACTATCGCCTTAGAACAATGTAAGCATGTTATCTGTTCCATGGCAGATGCCATTTATGAAAACTATAAGATTGCTACCGATCTGATCTACAACTACGACCCTTCCAAACAGGCGATTCTCGATGAAAATGAATCTTTCATTGACAAATGCGAAAGTGCTCTTTCTTCTTATATCGTTAAGATTAATTCAAAGCGGCTTTCAAAGGATGACCGTCTTGTGGTATCCGAGATTCTGAATTCCGTCAGTGACTTTGAACGTATGGGAGATCACTGTATTAATATTTTTTATGTAGCCCAGAATAAGAATGCTCAAAACATCCATTTCTCTCCTGCCGGACATCAGGAAGTAGAAACCATTATTCATGCTGTAGACAACACTATGAAGACAACCTTTGAAGCTTTCAAGCATGATAATGCCAGTGCCGCTATCCGAATCGAGCCATTGTCAGAGATTATTGATAAATTAAAAGAAGTTATCAAATCACATCATGTTGACCGTTTACAATCCGGGGAATGTGGCATTGCAGGTGGCATTGCATTAGTAGACCTTGTAACCAGCTTTGAACGTATTTCTTCTCACTGTGCAAACATTTCCCTGCATATTGTCAAACGTGTTGGTAACGACCGTAATTTTGATGAAATGCATGGACATGCCAACGATAGTTTTAGTGAAGAATACAAAGCCTTATATCATTATTATGAATCCCAGTATATTAGCCCGGTTTTGGAAAAATCTGCTATAGAAGAGCCTTTGTCTATTGCAGAATCTAAGTTCTCCGAAAATGATAATGGGGAGGCAAAAAAATCCGGTGGTAAGAATTCAAAAGCTAATAAAGTCTATACTACAAAGAAAAAGCAGGGCAAAAATGAATCTTCCAAGAAATATAGCAAAAACCATCCAAAGAAATTATCTGATAAACACAAGAAATCCTGAACATTATACACTGTTTTCTATTCTATTAAATGGGCTGACCGCATATCACACGTAATGCAGTCAGCCCATTTGATTTCCATGTGTTATTATCTCCATGTATCTTGACTCTCAATCACAAGTGCCTGACCTTTTCTGATCGTAATAATAATCTCATCCTCTGCAATCTCATTACTTATCGTCCGGCTGCTCCCACGATATATCGTCGCATTCGTTAACGGATAACAGGCCCCCTGTAAAGTTACACCCTCTGTGGTATCCGTCAGGGACAATAAGGATATATACGTTCCAAACTGCTCTTCCCTTCGAATCCGGCACTCTGAATGAAATTTTCCATCTACAATCTGTATCCTGTTTGTCTCATCCACAACCTGCATAAAAATGTTGTGTTCAACCGTCTGTTTCAGTAATCCAACATTAGCAAGTACATGATCAAGCCGACTTCCGGTTGCACCCAATAATGTAATTACCGTAGCATTTTCTTCCATGGCTTCCCATACTGCTATTTCTGTATCTGTAGCATTCTTTTTTGCAGGATGCCGTTCAATTACAATTGGCTTTCCCTGTCTTTCCTGCTTCTCATATTGAGCCAGCACATTCATATTTACAGTATCAAAATCTCCCACAACATAATCCGGTATCAGGCCCAGCTCCTGTGCATATTCTAATCCCTTATCAACAACAAAGAGCCTATCATAGGATAGGCTCCTTATATACTCCCTGGCAAATGTTGCATTCAGATATCCACCTGTTAGAATCAATATATGTTTCATTCTATTCTCTCCTATGCATTTACACTCTCTAATAATCGCCTTGTATTCGCTGCCATATCTCCTTTAAATACAGCAGAACCCGCAACAAATACATTGGCTCCGGCATCTCTTACTTTCACTATATTACCAGCCCCGATTCCGCCATCTACCTCAAGCCAGACATCATCTCTTCCGGAATCTGCAAGTAACTTCTGTGCCGCAACAATCTTATCCATACTTGTCTCTATAAAACTTTGTCCACCAAATCCAGGATATACACTCATAACCAATACCATATCCACCATTTCAACATAGGGCACCAGCACATCCACCGGTGTATCCGGACTAATGGCCAATCCTGCTTTCACTCCCTTTTTATGAATCGCAGAAAGTGTCTCCTGCACATTCTTACAGGCCTCATAATGCACAGTAATGATATCTGCTCCCGCTTTTACAAAATCATCCAAATAACGGATAGGTTCATCAATCATTAAATGTACATCAAAAATAGCATTTGTCACTTTACGAACAGATGCAATAACCGGTGCCCCAAAAGAAATATTCGGTACAAAGCTGCCATCCATTACATCTAAATGAATCATCTGTGCCCCTGCTGCTGCAACTACAGCAATATCTTTACCCAATGTTGAAAAATCCGCTGACAATACGGATGGTGCTAAATAATTCATATCAATACCTCTCAATCAATATTTCCTTTTGTCCTTCATTTCCTTAAAAAACAAACAATAATTATCATATCTCGATCTTGCAATTCTCCCATCTTCAACTGCCTGTTTCACACCACATTCCTTTTCTCCAATATGATTACAACCGGCAAATCTGCAATATGGCTCATATGCATCAAACTCTCGATAATACTTTTTTAAATCCTCTGCTTCCACATCATAAAAATAAATGGAACTGAAACCCGGTGTATCCATAAGATATGTTTCTTCGCCAATTGGTAATATCTCTGAATGTCTGGTTGTGTGCTTTCCTCTTTGAATCTTTGTACTGATAGCCCCGGTATCCATATTCGCATCCGGATTCAGCATATTCATGATAGAAGACTTACCTACACCCGAAGGACCTGCCAGGGCAGTTGTCTTTCCTGCAAGTACTTCTCTAATTACATCCATTCCATGTTCTTCGTAAGTACTTGCTTCTAATACACGACAACCACTGTTACAATATATCTTCCAATATTCCTTCATAACATCCTGCGTAATCAAATCCATCTTATTAAAACATATGACCGTTGGTACTTTCTGCTGTTCCATCATGATCAGAAAGCGGTCCAGGAGATTAAAGTTCGGATTAGGCGACGCCGCTGCAAAAACAACAAGTGTCTGATCTACATTTGCTACCGCCGGACGAATCAGTTCAGAGTGTCTCGGCAAAATACGTTCTATATTTCCTAAATGTTCCTCTTCATTCAAAACCGTGATGTCAACATCATCCCCAACCAATGGTTTCACTTTCTGATTACGGAACTTTCCTTTTGCCTTGCACTCATAGGTATTTCCGTTTGCATATACGTAATAAAATCCAGCAATTCCTTTGATTATCTTTCCCTTCATTTACTACTCCGTTTTCAAACTTGCCTGCAGACTTGACGAAAAGTTTCCTGTTACATCATTACCATTTGCATCTAAAACACTATATACCAATGATACATTGGTCTTATCTGTAATACCGGAAATACTACTGAAAGAAGATCCATCTAACGGTAATGATGCTTCATCATAATAATCATCTGCTACCGTATAGGTTGTTCCACCCGCCTGTAATTTTACAATGATGCGAACCTGAGTGCCTTCCGGGAAGGAATAACTATTGTTATTAATTGTTCCGGAAAATGATGCCGTATAAGAAGATGCCGCTGCTGCCTGTGTGGTAGCCGGTTTCTTACCCTTACTGATGGTAATAGACACCTCTGCCTCTTCTTTCACCTCAGTTCCGGCTTCCACGCTCTGTGAAATTACTTTTCCTTCTTTGATCGAATCACTATATTCCTGCGTAACATTGCCAAGCTTCAAATTCACATCGGATAATGCTTTCTCTGCTTCTTTTATTGTCATCTTACTAAGATCCGGAACCTTTGTAACCTTTACTTCTTCTCCTTTACTTACCACAATGGTAATCTTGGATCTCTTGGCAGCCTTCGTATTACCTCCCGGATTCTGACTGATAACGATATCCTTCTCAACTTCTTCGTCATATTCTTCATCCACATCTACCTGGAAGCCTGCCGCCGTCAATGTTGTCTGTGCTTCATTGGATGTCTTACCTGTAACATCTGGCACATCCACCATTTCCTGTCCTTTACTGATGATCAATTTTACCCGATCACCTTCATTCAATTTTGTTCCTTCATCAATACTCTGACTGATAACCCGGCCCTCTTCAAAAGTATCGTTATATTCTCTCTCAATCTCATAAGCAATTCCCGCATTATTCAAAGCTTCAATTGCTTCCTCTTCATCCATATTGACAACGGAGATCATAGTATCCACTACACTCTCTGTGGAAGAAGCCATCTCTGTTGTACTTGTTTTCTTTTTGCCAATACCACTAATGGATACCACCACTACAATCAAAATAATAGCAATCAACACTGTTGCCGCAATCGCACCAATTGTAATGATTTTTTCCATCTTCGGATCTAATGAATCTTTATCGGATTGCTCATCAAATAATTCTTCATCTTCCTCCTCATCATCCTCATCATATTCCTCATCATCTTCGTAATGGGAATCATGATACAGACTCTCTAATGCACTATTGGCTTCTTCTAATTTCTGATTCCGTCTCTGGTTATCTATCGGAAACATAGATATGCCACTCTGCCTGCCCGCTGCTGTATTAATTGCAGATAGCTCATCTTCCGAAATCTGAATCGTTGGTGCACTTGTGGAATCTATTGCATTTACAATACCAACATTGGCATTGGGATCTAAGGCTAATTTTTTCAAATCTGTAAGCATTGCGCTTGTTGTCAAATATCTACGTTCTGGTTTCTTCTGGGTGGCTTTCAATACCACTCTCTCAATTCCAACCGGAATATCCGGATAATACTCTCTTGGCGGAATAATCTCACTCTGAATATGCATCAATGCAACCGTGACATTATTCTCTCCCTCAAATGGTACTCTGCCAGTTAACATCTCATAAAGCGTGATACCCAATGAATAAATGTCTGAACGTTCGTCTGAATATCCACCTCTTGCCTGCTCTGGGGAAATATAATGTACACTTCCCATTGCACTGGATGCAATCGTATTGGAGGTTGCGGCTTTTGCAATACCAAAGTCTGTTACTTTCAATGTTCCATTTTTAGAAACAATGATATTCTGTGGTTTGATATCCCGATGAATCGTATGATGCTCATGTGCTGCTTCAATACCAGAACATATCTGGGTAATGAAGTTAAGTGCTGTGGAATATGGTAAGCGACCATTCTGCTGGATATACTCCTTCAAAGTTATCCCTTCTACTAATTCCATTACAATATAATAGTATCCATTCTCTTCTCCAACATCATATACATTCACAATGTTAGGATGGGAAAGTCCTGCTGCAGACTGCGCTTCAATCCGGAACTTACTGACAAAACTCTTATCATCTGCAAATTCCGGTTTCAAAACTTTAATTGCCACATAACGATTCAGCACATGACATTTTGCTTTATATACAACTGACATTCCGCCAGTTCCAACTTCTTCTATGATCTCATATCGATTCTGGATGATTGTTCCTGGTTCAAACATATTCTACACCTCATTCAAAGCTTGTTCTATTACTACTACACCTATATTATCCTTGCCACCATAATAATTGGCTCGATCAATCAACTGTTCACAAATTCTGTCTACAAACTGTTGTCCCATGATAATGTTTCCAATCTCATCATCTTCTACCATATTGGTCAGACCATCTGAACAAAGTAATACTTTCTCGCCAGACTGCAATTCTACCTCAAAGAAATCCGGTATGGCTTCTTTACTGGTTCCCAGAGCTCTGGTAATAATATTCTTCTCCGGATGGAAACGAACCTTTCTCCTGTCTAACTGACCTGTCCGAATCAGTTCTTCCACCAATGAATGATCCAACGTAATCTGTTTCGTTTCTCCCTGACGTATGACATACAATCTGCTGTCTCCAATATTCGCCACATACATCTTATTCTCCACAATCACAGCCGCAACAAAAGTGGTACCCATACCACGTAATTCACTATGTGCAGAGGACATTTCAAGGAGCATATTGTTTACTTTTGCAATTCCTGTTTTCATGATTGTTATAGGATTCACATATGTACATTCCCTTACATAATCCACAAACCAGGATACTGCATGTGCAGATGCATAATCACCAGCCTTATGACCGCCCATTCCATCTGCCACTATATATAGATTCGGAAGGTTTCCGACTTTCTTGTCTGAAAAATAGATGCTATCCTGATTGATGCTTCTAACCATTCCAATATCTGTTTGTCCGTAGGATATCATCAAAACCCTCCTATCCTATTCTGATTCCATATAGGCTTTTCGGAGCTGCCCGCAGGCGGCATCAATATCTTTGCCCATACCCTTTCTAATTGTAACATGTATGCCGTTGTTTTCAAGCATAACTTTAAATTTTTGAATAGATTTTTCATCTGCCCGCTTAAAATTCCTCTCCTTGATGGGGTTAACCGGAATCAGATTCACATGACAGGACATTCCTTTTAACAAATCTGAAAGTTGTCTGGCATCCTGTCTGGAATCATTTTCTCCGGCTACTAAAGAATATTCAAAAGTCACCCGCCGTCCGGTCTTTTCAAAATAATATCGACATGCCTCTAATACTTCTGCAATACTGTACTTATTTGCAATAGGCATTAATTCCCGACGTTTCTCATCTGTTGCTGCATGTAAGGATAAGGCAAATGTGATTGCAAATTCCTCATCAGCTAATTCATATATCTTAGGGACAATTCCACAACTTGATACTGTGATATTACGCTGACTGATATGCAATCCGTCTTCATTTGTAAGCAGTCGGATAAAACGACATAGATTATCATAATTATCTAACGGCTCACCCGTTCCCATCACTACAACATTCGATATACGTTGTCCCATTACTCTTGTTATGGCATATATCTGGTCAAGCATTTCTGAAGCTTTCAGATTTCTTGCAAGCCCCATCAAGGTAGACGCACAAAAACGGCAGCCCATTCTACATCCCGCCTGAGAAGAGATACATACAGAATTACCATAAGAATATGGCATAAATACACTCTCGATCACATTCCCATCCTGTAAACGAAATACAAACTTATTCGTGCCATCAATCTTTGATTCATAACGATCCACAATCTCCAAAGAGATAAAATCCTCCGCAATCCATTGCTGTATCTCCTTTGGAACATTTTTCATCTCTTCCACATTCCGCACCAGCTTCACATGCATCCAGTCATAGATCTGCTTCGCCCGGAACTTCGGATATCCCTTTTGCGTTATATACTCTGATAACTCCGATAATGTCATTGACTTGATATCCATCTCTACTCAACTTTCTTTCTAAACTTTGCAATAAAAAATCCGTCACACTGGCAACTTCCCGGTAATAATTGTAACATATTGTCTTCCACAAATTGCTCCAGGGATTCCGGTACAAACTCTTTAACCGATTCTGCTTCCAGGGGAAGATGTGATAGTGCCCATTCCACATTATCCCGATTCTCCGCCGGATTGATCGTACAGGTAGAAAACAGCAGGACACCGCCCGGTTTCACATAGGATACCGCATTGGTTAAAATAGTCTTTTGCAAATTAGACAATTCCAACAACTGTTGTTCACTAATGTGATATTTAATATCATTTTTATGGGATAGTATTCCCAATCCGGAACAAGGCAAATCTGCAATCACCAAATCCGCCCATTCTTTCCTCGATTCATCTAAAATCAGAGCATCCCATATTGTCTCTTCTATATTAGTGAGACCTAATCGTTCCCTATTCTCCTTAATCAATGCCGTCTTGCGCTCTGATACATCTCTGGCCTCTACAATAGCTTTGCCACCCAGCTTCTGGGCAAAATGCGTACATTTACCGCCCGGTGCAGCACACAAATCCAGAATCTGCAATTTTTCACCCGGTTTCCACGCTTTCTCGATATCTGCAATGGGATACAACAGCATGGAGCTTTCATCCTGTATAAAAAATTCTCCCTGTTTAAATCCCGGAATCCGGTTCACATAGTTAATTTTGGATAAATGAAGTGCATCCTCCGAATAATATCCCTCTATAACCTCAATTTCATGTTCCGTCAACTTTGCTGTCAATTCCTGTTTTGTTGTCTTATTCTCATTAATCCGAATGGTAATACCGGTTGTCTGCAGGGAGGCTTCTAAAATCTGTTTCACCTGCGCCTCATCATACCATTGTAAAAAATGTTCTACTAACCACTGGGGAATCGAATATCGAACTGACAGATATGGAATCATTCCATCTTCTTGTGTTGGATATGGAATCCTATCTATATTGCGTTCCACGGATCTCAATACACCATTCACAAAACCTGCAAGATTCTGGAATCCCTTCTTCTTGGCAAGTTTCACACATTCATTACAGGCTACACCATTTGGCACACTTTCCATATATAGCATCTGATAGACTCCCATCCGTAACAGACAACGGATAAAAGGTTTGCATTTATTGACCTTCGTCTTACTGTACAAATTGATCACATAATCCAGCCTTGTCTGATATTCTGTGGTTCCCTCTACCAGCCTTGTTATAAAAGCGCGATCCTGTTTGCTCAAAAACTGCTTCTGATACAAGGTTTTGTGAAGTGCATCCTTTGCGAAAATATTCTTTTTTTCTACTTCTACCAGTACCTCTAAGGCGAGTAATCTGGTATTCTCTGTATCTGCCATTTTCTATCCCTATTCTATATGAAATGTTCGAACTTTCTGCCTTCCCTTCTATCAGCCGAGACACATTCCGGGTTCTATCTTATAGCCTAACAGAAATGCAGCTGTGTCCATACGTTTCTTTCCTTCTAATTGTAAATTGAGAATACGGAGTGCCCCTTTGCCACACCGTATCGTAAAGCTCTTCTTATCTACCGCTATCACCACACCCGGTGCCGAATCCATCTTCACGTTGTCCTCTGCAACAATCTCAGCAACATAGATCTTCAATGTCTTATTCTGAATTCTTGTATAAGCACTCGGCCATGGATTGAGACCTCGGATCAAACGCTCTAATTCCACTGCATCCTTTGTAAAATCAAGACATCCCATATCCTTTGAAAGCATCTTGGCATAACTTGATTGATTGTCATCCTGCTTTGTTCTGGTTGCTGTTCCATTCTCTAACATCGTAAGTGTCTGCACTAATAAACCGGCACCTTCCTTTGCAAGTTTATCAAACAGGGAACCCCCCGTTTCATCCGGTGCCAATGTTATCTTACTCTGACAGATAATATCCCCTGTATCTAATCCCTTTTCCATATACATGGTTGTCACTCCCGTCTCAGCAATTCCGTCAATGACAGCCCACTGAATTGGTGCCGCACCACGGTATGCAGGAAGCAGAGATGCATGTACATTGATACATCCATACTTAGGAATATTCAAAATAGATTCCGGCAAAATCTGCCCAAAAGCAACTACTACGATTATGTCCGGAGCAATGGCTTTCAGTTTCTCCACAAAAGATTCCTCTCTCACCTTCTCCGGCTGGGCAACCTCCAGATTATATTCCAACGCCTTCTCTTTCACCGGTGTATAACATATTTTTTTTCCTCTGCCTTTGGCTTTATCCGGCTGTGTTACAACTAATGCAACATCATGTCCGGCATTCACAATAGCCTCCAATGTATTCACCGCAAAATCCGGTGTTCCCATATATACTATTTTCATGTTATCACCAACCTATCTAGCCTTCATCCGGCTCATTACACTCCACATCACGAATCGGTCCATCTGCCACATCCTTATAGAGAACGCCCTCTAAATGATCTAACTCATGACAGATTGCTCTGGCAAGAAGCCCTTCTCCTTCAATCTCAATCTCTTCCATATCTTCGTTCAGACATTTGCAGATTACATGATTCGGTCTGGTAACAGTTGCCACTTTCCCCGGCAGACTCAAACAGCCCTCATCTCCCGTCTGTTCACCATCTCTTTCCACAATTACCGGATTGATAAGAACATACGGATTCTCATAATCAACGTCAATAACTACAATCCGCTTAAGGATTCCTACCTGAGGGGCTGCAAGTCCCACTCCATTCGCCTCGTACATTGTATCAAACATATCATCAATCAATGTACGGGTCCGATCTGTCATTTCCTTCACTTCTTTGCATTTCTTTCGTAAAATATCATCCCCGTCAAAGCGGATCTGTCTAATTGCCATAATAACTCTCCTTTACTCACACAGATATTATAAGTATATCATATACTGATTATAATGTCACGTTGATTAGTATGCCGTTAACGGGTCAAAATCAAATGTCACATAGCATTCCTTTCCAACAGGATTCTCCTCCAGATATCCTTCCATCTGATCCTTCATCCACACCAGTCTCTGTTTGTCGGCATGTTTTAAATACAAAACCCTCCGATACCGGTCATTGATCCGGGCAATTGTTGCATCACAGGGACCAACTACAGAAACCTTATATTCATCGGGAACTTTTTCTGATAACTCTTTCAACGATACCGATAACTGCATTGCCATTTCATAACGCTCTGCTTCCATAAATACTGCCAACATATGCCCAAAAGGCGGGTAAGACATAAGACTCCGATATGCCTTCTCCTCTTCATAAAAGGCCTCATAATCCTGTCTGGCCGCTGTCTCAATACAATAGTGGTCCGGTGCATATGTCTGGATAACCACCTCTCCGGGAAGTTCTCCCCGTCCTGCCCGTCCTGCCGCCTGAGTCAGCAGATCAAAAGTCCTCTCGGCTGACCGAAAATCGTTGTCAAACATAGTCGTATCTGCCGCGATCATACCTACTAAAGTAACATTGGAAAAATCATGCCCCTTAACGATCATCTGGGTTCCAACCAATATGTCTGCTTCGCCATTGGCAAACTTGGAAAGAATTTGTTCATGGGAGTTCTTATTTCGTGTAGTATCTGCATCCATGCGAAGCACTTTTGCCTCCGGAAACTGCACCCTCACCTGTTCTTCCACTTTCTGGGTCCCAATACCAAATCCTGCAATATACGGAGAGGAACACTTCGGACATACTTTCGGTTTGGGTATCTCATACCCACAATAGTGACATACCAGCTTCGTCTTTGTCGTTCCCGGAAAATGTTCCGTCAAGGATACATCACAATGCGGACATTCAAAAACATATCCACAACTTCTGCAGGATACAAAACCTGCAAATCCTCTCCGATTAATAAACAGCATAATCTGTTCTCTCTTTTGCAGCCGTTCCGCCATCAATTTTTGTAAATGCCTGCTAAAAATACTACGATTCCCCTGTTTCAATTCCTCCCTCAGATCCACTACAGAAACCTCTGGCAAAGTTGCTTTCTCATTTGCCCGTTCTGAAAGGGTCAGTAACGTATACTCCCCTTTCACGGCATGATAATAGGATTCCACAGAAGGAGTTGCCGAGCCAAGTAATACAAATGCTCCTGCCATCCTTGCCCGTTCAATAGCAATCTCCCTGGCGTGATACTTCGGTGGATATTCACTCTTATAACTTGTCTCATGTTCCTCATCTATGACAATGATGCCCAGATTCGGGAACGGTGCAAACAACGCTGATCGTGGTCCGATCATAACTGATACATCCCCATTCTTAGCCCGTTCAAACTGATCATATCGTTCCCCTTTGCTCAAACGGGAATTCATAATCGTAACCTTATTACCAAATCGTTTTCGGAAGCGTTTCACTGTCTGGTAAGTAAGGGCGATCTCCGGAATCAACACAATGGCCTGCTTTCCCATTGCTACCATCTTTTCGATCACCTCCAAATACACCAGTGTCTTGCCGCTTCCGGTTACCCCTTTCAACAGATAGGTATTTTTCTTTCCCTCTTCGTAATCCTTAAGCATCCGATGAATGACTGCCTGCTGCCGTGTATTTGGGATTTCCCTTTCCGTATCCCCATGACCCGGTATCATGTTTTTGCTCTCAGCAGCATTTTCTTCTTCTTTAAATATTGTGCGGTAATATCCCTCCTCAGCAACAGAAATAATGCCTTCATTCTCCATTGCCCTTAAGGTAGGTGCAGATATGTTAAGCTTTCCTGTCACCAACTCATATGGAATCACCTTTTCCTGCATCAACTCCTGTAACAGCCGACGTTTTGCTTTTGCATTTTTCTTCTGATACAGAGCCAGACATTCCTGACATTGTTCAAAACCGACTAAAAGACAGACTTCCTTATGTGTTAATCCTCTGACTTTTTCTTTGATGGGCATTACCGTCTTTAAGGCATTGATCATAGTAGATCCATACTGTTCCTTCATATACGCTGCAAGTTCAATCAATTCTCTCTCAATAGCAACTCCATTTTCACAGACACTATCAATCTCCTTCAGCTTACTTTCTTCGAAGTGCGGCTCCTGCGAAAACGATATGACATATCCTGTCCGTAAATGATTGCCACGACCAAAAGGGATAGACACTTTTGTGCCTATCCCAATCTGCCCTGCAAGCATTTCCGGAACAATATACTGAAATGTCCGGTCAATGGCTTCATGCGAAATATCGATTATTATATCCGCATATTTGTGTAACATCCTCTTCCTCCAACACTTCTTTGATCAAATCTCGTTCATCCATATGATACTTCTTTCCTTTAATCTCCTGATAATCCTCATGTCCCTTACCTGCCAAGACGATAACATCGCCTTCCTTTGCATTCATAATAGCATATCGGATGGCTTCTTTCCTGTCGATGATCTCAACGTATTCTCCCTTTGTCTTACCGATTCCAATCTTAATATCATCCACAATTGCCTGTGGCTCCTCATCTCTTGGATTATCTGATGTAATAATCGTAAAATCAGCCAGCTTACCAGAAACCTCTCCCATTTCATATCTGCGAACCTTCGAGCGGTTACCACCACAGCCAAATAAAGAAATCAACCGTTTTGGGTGATAAGCACGCAATGTGGTCAGGATGCTCTCTAAACTCATGGCATTATGTGCATAATCGATCAGGATTGTAAATGCATCTGAGATTGGAATCAGCTCCACACGTCCCTTTACGTGAATATGTGTAAGAATATCTAATATCTTATCCATAGGTACACCCATTTCTTTTGCAACAGCAATGGCTGCTAAAGAATTGTGAACAGAAAATTCTCCCGGAAGACTAACTCTGACATCTGCCTTGTATTTACCCTCTAAATGATAGGTAATACCAAGTTCTCCATCTTTTTTATATAAGTTAAGATTCTCTGCCTGGTAATCAGCACCATCTTTCTCACCATATGTAATAACATCACATGTATGATTTTTCAGGATATCCTTACAATACATATCATCTATATTGAAGATACCGGTTTTACAAAGAGTGAACAACTTTGCTTTCCAGCCAAGATATTCTTCAAAATCCTTATGTTCATTTGGTCCGATATGATCCTCCGAGAGATTCGTAAAAATACCGTAATCAAAATCAATTCCAGCCACCCTGTCAAGCATCAATCCCTGAGAGGATACTTCCATAACAACACTGTCAAGCCCTGCTTCCACCATCTCATATAAAGTTCTCTGTATCACGATAGATTCTGGTGTAGTATTACTTGCCGGAGTTACTTTACCTCCCACAATGCTTTCAATCGTTCCAATCAATCCTGTCTTATGTCCTGACGCTTCTAACATTGATTTGATCATATAAGTTGTAGTTGTCTTACCTTTTGTTCCTGTAATTCCAACTACAGTTAATTTTTGGGATGGTTCACCATAATATGCTGAACAGATCATACCCATTGCATATCGGGTACTCTTCACCTTTATTATGGTAAGTGTATCGTGTCCCTGCAAGTCCACATCTTTCTCAACAACAACCACACTTGCACCCTTGTCTGCCACATCTGCCACATACTGAT
The DNA here is from genome assembly GCA_945915475.1 of uncultured Clostridium sp. Classification (GTDB taxonomy): domain Bacteria; phylum Bacillota; class Clostridia; order Lachnospirales; family Lachnospiraceae; genus CAG-590. Next base: position 46,086 of record CAMEFI010000018.1, read on the forward strand.
GTCCATCAAATACCGCACCGGTCACACAGAAGAATAAGGCACCCGGAATCACCCTTCTTGAATCATTCTCAACTGTTACAACCTCTGTATCCAAACTTCCCTGTACCAGTTCACAATCTAAATTCTTCACTAATTCCCTTAATATCATTCCTATACCTCCAACTACTTGAAATTACAAAGGCTGTTGCACTTATTTCCGTGTAACAGCCTCCTAATGCTCTTGTATGTAAGGAAAGCTGCCTACAAGCAACCATTCCTATTATTCTTCTGGCTCTTCCTCTTCTGTCTCCATATCGAGTTCTGCCTCATCGACAACATCAACTTTATCTTCTAATTCGGAAATCTCTAACTCTAATTCCTCCGCATCGCCTTCTTCATCTTCGCCCATAATCTTAATCTTGCCTTCATATAATTCCTGCACCGCAATTGACAAAGGCTTCTTACCTGACTCTGCCTTTACAAGTGGCTCATCACCTGCAATAATCTGTCTTGCCCTCTTAGCGGTAGCAAGTACAATAGAATATCTACTATTAACCACCGGCTGTTCTCCCGGCTCAACCTCACTGTTAACAACTTCCATTAAATCCGTATACGATGGATGAATCATGATAAAATCTCCTTTCGAATCTCAAATAATTCTTCTTTCATATTATTAATATAATCATTATGTTTCTTCGTCTTAAAACTCTCTGCCCGGATGACAGCATGCACATCATCCACGCAGGTATCTAAATCATCATTGACAACAAGGTAATCATACTGTGACATATCATCTGTCTCCTCATATGCACGTTTAAGCCGTTTTGCAATGACTTTCTTTTCTTCCGTTCCACGGCCCTCTAATCTCTGCTGCAATGTTGCCGCATCCGGTGCTGTAAGGAAGATCAGTACCGCATCCGGATACTGTTCCTTAATATGCATCGCACCCTGTACCTCAATCTCTAAGATGACATCGTTGCCCTTTTCCAACTCATCTTCAACATATTTTCGTGGGGTTCCATAATAATTATCCACATATTGAGCCCACTCAATAAATCCATTGTAATCAATTAAATTCTGAAATTCGGCTACTGTCTTAAAATGATAATCCTTACCATCCACCTCGCCCGGTCTTGGTGCTCTTGTGGTGGCTGAAACAGAAAGACTATAATGATATTTCTCTATCAGCTTCTTCACAACGGTTCCTTTGCCAACTCCGGAAAACCCGGAAATGACGATCAGTTCGCCTTTTCTGCTCATATGTCTCACCCTCTACTCTATATTCTGTATCTGCTCTCTCACTTTCTCAATCTCTGTCTTAAGATCAATTGCTTTATTGGACACATCTAAGCTATCTGCTTTTGACAAAATGGTATTGGCTTCACGGTTCATCTCTTGTGCAATGAAATCCAACTTGCGTCCAACATTACCACCTTCTAACAGAATCGCCTTTGTATTCTCAATATGACTGCGTAGTCTTACAGTCTCCTCATCCACACATATCTTATCTGCATAAATGGTAACTTCCGTAGCAATTCTGCTTTCATCCATCGCCATTCCATCTAGCAGATCCTTAACCTTATCTTCTAACCTCTGCCGGTAAGACTCCACTAATGAAGGGGACACGGATTCAATATAATCAACCATAAGAAGCATTCCATCTAATTTCTGAATGAGATCCTGCCTCAATGTCTCGCCTTCCTTCATTCTTGACTCCACAAACTGTGTAGCAGCTTCATCTAAGCAGGTAACAATATCCTTCCATAATTCCTCTTCGTTGATGGACTGTTCTTCTAAAGTAAATACTTCCGGGAATCTGGAAAGTGCAACCGGTGATAAATCATTCCTTAAGCCAAAATCCTCTGAAATCTGATTCAAATACTTTACATACTCTGCTGCTAACTCCGCATTGTATTTCACGCAGACATTACTCTCTGTATAATCTTCATAGGTAATGAAAATATCAACCTTGCCTCTACCAATATACTGTTTCAAATGACTACGGATAGCCGCCTCAAAAAAATTGAACTTCTTCGGCATCTTAATATTCAGATCACAATACCTGTGATTCACCGACTTCATCTCAATTACAATCTTGCGTTCTTTCGTAATGCTCTCACTACGTCCGAAGCCCGTCATACTCTTTATCACTAGTTTCACCTGCTTTGCTTCAATTTAAACAATACAAGTTATTATAACAAAGGCACCGGCAAAATGCAAGCATTCCGAAACTTATTTAAATTCGGCATGCGTACATTCCTGCTGGCGAGTCTCGATTCTATGCATTCACTTCTTCAATACCGCGAATGTCCGGCAGTGCCACCATGGAATAATTTGTATGGTAAATGACATATCCCGGATTGGCCTGCGGCGGTTTCTTCAGATTACCACGTCTGGTATAATCAATCTCTACCTTTGGACTGGTCTTGCCGGATGAATAATATGCAGCCAGTCTTGCTGCTTCTTCATAAGTCGCATCCGGAACATCTTCTGCACCTTCTAATTTCACAATGACATGGGAACCAGGCATCTCTTTCGCATGAAACCACAAATCTTTTGAATTTGCCAATTTGAAGGTCAAACGATCATTTTGTAAATTATTCTTACCTACATACATGTGAAATCCATCTGATGAAATGTAATGGAGAGGCTTACTCTGTTCTTGTTTTACACCATTCCGTTTCACAGGCTTCGCTTTCATAAAGCCTGCAAGAACCATCTCCTCCCGTATTTCGGAAAGATCGGCTTCCGTCGTTGCCATCTCAATGCTCTGTTGTAACGAAAGCAACTGATCTAATGTCTGTCTGCTTTCTTCCACCAGTTGCAGGGATGCTTCATAGGTACGTTTCAATTTGTTATATTTGTTGAAATACTTATTGGCATTCTCAACCGGTGTAAGAGTCGGATCCAGTGGAATCGTCACTTCCTTATTATCATAATAATTCGTAACCGTAATGCTCTTATCCTCCGGGCTGATCTCATAGCCATAAGTCTGTAGTAATTCACCATAGATACGGTACTTATCCCTTTTTTCTGTATCCTTCAACTGCTTGCGCTGAATATCATATTTTCTGGATGTCCGTTCAATTGCCGTGGACAAAAGTTTCCTCAAATCCGTCGATTTCTGATGGATTCTTGAATATGTGTCCTTCTTTGCATAATATTCACGAAGCAATACGGAAATATCATTAAATGTCTGTACTGTCAAATCTTCATACATCAGAAGCGGTACGGAAGCAAACGCAACCGGCTCATCCTTATCATATACAATCACCGGGGCGTAATTACCTGTTGTGATTCGTTCCATTACACTGCAAAATGCTTCCCACAGACATTCTTTATTCACATCCGCAAGACTGTCCGTACTAAAATCACCATCCACACCTGCCTCATAGCAAATCTCATCAGCCATAAGTTTCGAAAATCCGGTAATAGATGTATAGATGGCTTTCTCAATACTAATCGGTTTTCCAAGGATTACGGAACAAAATGTATCCTTCCCTAATTCCATCGGGTTATATTTCTCATTCGGTGGTGACACATAATCATAACCCGGCAATACTTCCCTCACAGAACTAATATGCGCACCTATCCGCTTGACGGAATCAATAATTACATCCTGATCGTCTGTAAAAATGATATTGCTGTACTTCCCCATCAGTTCAATGATCAGTTTCTTATGCCGCAAATCTCCCATCTCATCAAGATGCTCTAATTCCATGACAATGATTCGTTCCAATCCCGGCTGTGTCACCGACACAATCCTTGCATTCCCGATATGTTTTCTCAACAACATACAAAAATTCGGTGCCTGAGCCGGATTTGCTTTATTCTCCTCTAGAAAATATACAAGCGGAAGTGTTGCACTGGCATTCAACATCAAACGAAATGTTGTCTTCTGATTCTTAACCACTAAGTTAATTTCATCCGGTTCCGGCTGGTATATCTTATATATTCTGCCCCCCACCAGACGTTCTTTCATATCATGTACAATATTCGATATCACTACTCCGTCAAAAGCCATGTTGTCTCATCCTCTATTCTTTCAAGATACTCTTACTGTCATCATTCCATGTGATTCCTTCACAGAATCACCATTAGCGATATAACTCCTCATACTGTTTTGCTGAGTTTGTCCAGGAATAATCCTGATTCATGGCACGAACCTGCATGTTTTCCCAGCTCTTCTTCTGATTATAGTATACTTCCTTTGCATAATTAATTGTATTCAATAACTCATGTGCATTATAATTGGCAAAAGAGAATCCTGTACCTGTCTGGTCATACTCATTATATGGAATGACCGTATCCTTCAGGCCTCCCGTCTCCCGTACAATTGGAAGAGAACCATACCGAAGTGCCATTAACTGTGTCAGACCGCAAGGCTCAAACCTTGACGGAACCAATAAGGCATCACACCCTCCATACATCTTATGGGACAGTGCGTCAGAGAAATAAATATTAGCACTTACCTTTGCCGGATGAATATTCTGATAATACCGGAACATATCTTCATAGCGACGATCCCCTGTTCCTAATATGACAAACTGCACTCCATCCTGACAGATATCATTCATTACCGCATCCACCAGATCTAAACCTTTCTGATCGGTCAACCTTGAAATGATACCAATCACAAACTGATTCTTATCTACAGGAAGTCCTAACTCCTTCTGCAATGCAGTCTTATTCATTGCTTTATTCTTTTTGAAATTCTTCGTATTATAATTCTTATATAGATTCTTATCCTTTTCCGGATTATAGATATCATAATCAATTCCGTTCACAATACCTACAAGGGATTGATTCCTTGCACGGAGCAATCCATCCAATCCTACTCCATAATAAGGTGTCTGAATCTCATACGCATATGTATTACTTACCGTTGTAATAACATCTGCATATACAAGACCGCCCTTTAACATGGATGCATCTTTATTGAGTTCCAGTTTATCCGCAGTGAACAGATAATCCGGCAAACCGCTGCAATATCTCACATGTTCAATGTTCCATTTGCCCTGGAACTGCAGATTGTGAATGGTCATGATGGACTTGATTCCACTAAAGAATGGATTACCTGCAAACAATGTCTTCAAATACACCGGAACCATACCAGCCTGCCAATCATGACAATGTACAATATCCGGACGAAAACCAATTACCGGCAGAATCGCCAGTGCTGCTTTAGAAAAGTAACAGAACTTTTCAATGTCCCACTTATCATCCCCATAAGGTACAATACCATTGAAATAATATTCATTATCTATAAAATACACAGGAACACCTTCGTATTCCATATACATGATTCCAACATACTGTGAGCGATTCCCGATATCCAGCTGAAAATTTGTAATAAAACGCATTTTTTCCTTGTATTTTGATGGAATACACATATAATTCGGAATGATAATTCGCACATCGTACTTAGACTTATCAAAAATCTTAGGCAGTGTCCCTACAACATCAGCCAATCCTCCGGTCTTAATAAATGGTACACATTCTGATGCAATATAAGCTATTTTCTTCATTCTTCCCTTCTCCTTAGCACAAATAGATGTTTGTTTGTGAAATTGTTTTCATTATAGCACAAAGCTTTTTACAAAGAAAGATAATTTGTGCAAAGGCACCATACAAATTCAGAGCCGGACCTGAACAAAATGCCTAAATTATTCTGCATTTTATTCAAGCGGCTCTGAAATATTCATTGATTCTTTTCTTAAGCTGAATATTTTCCAAGTGGAAAACCTTTCATCCGGTATTCTAACCGGAACTTATCAGCGATCAGGGCAATAAATTCTGAATTGGTCGGTTTCCCTTTTCCAGAATTCACACTATATCCAAACAGTTCTTCCATTGTGTCTAATTTTCCCCGATTCCACGCTACTTCAATGGCATGTCGGATAGCACGCTCTACACTGCTTGTTGTTGTATGGTATTTTTTCGCAATAGCCGGATAGAGATACTTTGTAATATAGTTAAGGCTTTCCGGATCTTTGATAGAAAGGATGATTCCTTCCCTTATATACTGATACCCTTTGATATGTGCCGGAATTCCAATGCTACGTATCATCTTCGTAACATCACTTTCTAAAGTAGAATCCACCAAAAACTTCTTCTGCTCATTTGTCATATTTTCCTCTTGTTTCTTCTGCATCCTGGCACCATACTGCACTTCCAAAATTCTTTCCAGAATTCTTGCTATGAACCTTGTATCCTGGTTAAGCATCAGATAATAATCTGCTCCTACTTCATATGCTAAATCAATGATCTTTTGTGATGTACCTGCCGTCAGAAATACAAACTTGGTATCCTGAAGACTCTTTTCTTTACGACATGCCTGCAACAGACTGATGCCATCTCCATCTACAAGACATATATCGGAAATAATCATATCCGGGCACATTTGTTTTATCTGTTCCATTACTTCCTTATACGTTTCTGTCGTTTCTCTTACCACATACTCAAACTGTTTCATATATTCAAATATCTGGCTGTAAATATCTCTGTTACATTCAGAGACAATCAATATTTTCATACTATCTCGCATTATTCCCTCCCTATCACATGCGGTTAACAAGTTGCTGTCAAAGACTTCTGCCTCAAGTCTTTTTTATGCTTGCATCTGCTCTAAGCGGATACGGTCCGCCATCAATGCAATAAACTCAGAATTGGTTGGTTTTCCTTTATCTGCCTGAATGGTATATCCAAACAGATCATGGATCATATCAATGTTGCCTCGTTCCCATGCAACTTCAATTGCATGACGTATTGCTCTCTCTACTCTTGTATCTGTCGTTCCATGTTCTTTGGCAATATCCGGATATAATTGCTTCGTAACGGCATTTAATACATCTACATTCTCAACTGCCATTAAAATTGCAGTCCGAAGATATAAATATCCTTTAATATGTGCCGGAACCCCTATCTCATGAATCATCTGTGTAACAAGCATATTGAGATCCTTCTTGTATGTACCGCGCTTTACCACAATGTCCTCCACCTGCAATGCACGTCCCTGCATTCCTGCCTGTTTCGGATTCTCAATAATACATTTTTCCAATGTATCCATATTATTCTCCCATGGAAAGAATTTGACATTTTTCCTGTTTTTCAGTATTTCCAACACTTTTGTCTGTTTGGAATTAGCTACCAGTATGAACCGTATACTGTCATACTGTATCTCAGAACGTATCTTTTCGATTACACCAATACCATCCAGCACAGGCAAAACCGGATTCAGTAATACCAGATCCGGCTCATTTTCCCGAATGCCAGCCAGTAATAGATTCCCCTCTTCATATGTCCCTATCAAACGACATTGTGTCTGTTTGCGAACGACATCCTCCATTTTCTTTCGCATTGTCTCGTCATGATTTCCTATTATTATACGAATCATATTTCCCTCCTAATATATGATATTCGTCATAAACTATGCAACTCACTGACAGAAACATAGCAACATCGACCATATATGACTATATCAGATATTATTTAGAATGATAAGATGTCACAAAACAAATTCTAAAAAAAGAATTTTTCTTTTTTTGTTATACGTCAAGACATCTTTTATCAGTCGACATCATAATATATACATTATGTGACACATATCGACATAGTATGAAAAATATTTCATATTTTATTCCATCATACTTTCCATAAAAATCCCATATCCCTTCGTGGGATCGTTCACAAACACATGAGTTACTGCCCCTGCTATTTTATTATTCTGAATAATAGGAGAACCACTCATTCCCTGCACAATCCCTCCCGTAAGAGTAAGAAGCTTGTCATCTGTTACCTGAATTTCCATCTCACTGTCTCCTCGGTCATTTTTATGAATATTAACAATTTCTATCTCATATAATTGCCTTGTTCCGCTGACATAAGATTGTATATATGCTTTTCCTTCTTTCACTTCAGACGTTGCTGCCACCGGTATTGGCTCTATGTTGGAAAGTTCCTGTCTAAGCTGCTTTGTAGTCGTACCAAAAATCCCATACACTTTGTTTTTATCAATATAACCTACCACATTTTCTGTCTGATACGTAATCATCCCCTCAATCTCCCCCGGTGTTCCGGCAATTCCCTTCTCTACGCCGAAGATATCTGCAGAGTACAACTCTCCACCCGACACCTCAAGCAACTCCCCGGTATCCACATCTGTAATGCTGTGTCCTAAAGCACCAAATGATTCCCCATCTGCATAAGTAATCGTTCCAAGTCCCTGTAAATCGTCCCGAACCCAAATTCCAACTTTGTACATATCTACCCCTGTTTCAACGGGTTCCACCTTAACTTCCACATCCTCCCCATTTCGACACACGCCAAATACAAGTGTCTCCCCACCACAATGAACGATTGCATCAATAAGCTGCTTCTTCGTCTGCATCATTTTCCCGTTAAGAGTCTCAATATAATCCCCTTTTATAAGACGGTTTTTAGCCGGATTACTCTTCTTGCCATCTATGTCTGTCACTTCACCCGTATCAATCACAAGAATTCCTTTTGTATTGATATAAATACCAACCGTCTTTCCCACCGGTATTACTTTTTTACCGGATATATCTGTCCTCTTTCTCTTATTAGACGTATCTGCATGGAAAGTGGCATTGGTCTTCATAATCTCCTTGGAATGATGTTCCTGCCAGTATCCCATTGCTGCAACCGCCAGGACAAATAATACATTTGCCACTAACATAATTCTCAACATTTTCTTATATGTTTTCATCCCGTTTCTCCTTTTATATTCCATATTTCTTCCAGCTTGTTCTAATATTTTATTTCATAAAAATAAAACAATATAAAGCAAAAAAGAACCCATACTAAATGTTACTTTTAGTATGAGTTCTCCTTGCAACAATCAATCAGTTAACCTTTGCCTTGATTGCCAATTCTTTCATTTCTTTTGCACTCTGTAATACTGTATCCGTAATCTTAACTCCACCGATCAGCCGTGCAAGCTCTTTAATCTGTTCTTCTTCCTCTAACTGGTATATCTCGGTAACTGTTTTACCATCTATTACCTGTTTTTCAATTAAATAATGCTGCGATGCCATGGCTGCTATCTGTGGCAGATGCGTAATGCAGATAACCTGATGATTCTTTGCAATTCCATGAATCTTCTCTGCCACCATCTGTGCCGTTCGACCGCTGATTCCCACATCAATCTCATCAAAGATCAATGTTTCGATCCGGTCCACATCAGCAAGACAGGACTTCATTGCAAGCATAATCCGCGAAAGTTCACCACCAGATGCTACCTGCCATAACGGTTTCATATCTTCACCCACATTCGTTGAAATAATGAAGTATGCATGATCGATTCCGGATGCCGTGTAGGATTCCAACGGTTCAAACACCATATCAAACCGTACATCTAAAAAATTGAGATCCACCAATGCCCTTCTAATATTGTCACAAAGTGTCTTTGCAGTCTTCTTACGCTTATTGCTTAACTGTTCACAGACTTTGGAAAGCTGAGCTTCTATCTTAGCTAGACGATTTTTAATATCTGATAAATAAACTTCCTGATGTTCTAACTTCTCTAACCGTTCTTCTAAGTCTCTCTGATATGCAAAAATATCCGGTATTGTCTTCCCATATTTTGCCTTCAAATGGTTGATGGTATTCATCCGGTCTTCCATCATCCGGAATTCCTCTTCTGAAAAAGTATGTTCTTCTAAATATTCCCGGCTTTCTCTGGAAAAATCCGTAATCAGATCTGATATTGTCGCTAAAGAATCCGTAAGAGATGCCAGTTCCGTGTCATATTCCGACACACTCATCATCTCTCTAAGTGCCCGGTCAACAGCTTCCTGTGCTGCATCTTCTGTCAGGGAATGGGCATTACCTACACTTTCTACAATATTTTTTCCATTTGCAGCCATCCTGTAATCCTCTTCCAGGCTCTCATCTTCACCCTCTTTGAGATTCGCATCCGTAATCTCTTTTAGTTCAAAGGCAATCAGATCCATCTGCCGCTTCTTCTCTTCTTCATCCATGGAATTATCAGCTAACTCCTTGCGCAGTGCTGCATATTCTTTATAACAATTATTCACATTTTCTTTATCCTGCGCAAGCTGCTCCATGCCATAGCGGTCTAATAATTTCAAATGATTGGCGGGAATCAGCAATGACTGATGCTCATGCTGTGCGTGCAAATCCAGCAACAACCCTGCAATCTCTCTGACTTTTGTAAGAGTAACTGTCTCACCATTTACCTTGCTGACACTCCGATTGCCAATCACTTTTCTGGAAAGGATCAGTTCCCCATCCTCAATATCCGGCACCTCTAACTGCTTAAGCTTTTCTATTGTTTCTGCATCCTCCACAGAAAACAGCAGTTCCACAAGCCCATAAGCTGCATCTCTTCTCACAAAATCCTTAGGTACCTTACCACCTAGCGCCAACATGACAGAACCGATGATAATGGATTTTCCTGCACCTGTTTCTCCCGTTAAGATGTTCAAATGATCCGAAAAATCAATCTCAATCTCGTCAATCAACGCCATATTCTTAATATGTAGATTTAATAGCATATTATACCTCCAACTCAATCGTCAGATGCCACTTTTTTGACTTCCTCAATAATTTCTTTACAAAATCCTTTGCTTCTTGCCACAGCAAAAATTGTATCATCACCTGCAATACAACCTAAAAATCCCTGTAACTCCATGTTGTCTAAGGCAGCAGCAACTGCCATTGCCATTCCGGATACAGTACGTACCACAATAATATTCTCAGCATAGTCCATACTCAGAATGCCTGCACTCAATACCTGGTGATACTTCTTCATCACATCGGTATCTGCATTCTGAATTAAGGCATACTTTTGCTTTCCCGTTCCATCCGGCACCTTTGTCAGATGCATCTCCCGGATATCTCTCGAAATCGTTGCCTGAGTGGTAGAAAATCCCTGTTTTAACAATTGATTCAGCAATTCATCCTGCGTCTCAATCGCTTGCGTTTCAATGATTTCTTTAATTTTATTCTGTCTGTTTTCTTTCATGGAATCACCTTTTCTGTTATAAATGATGCGTCATCTTCTCCCGAAGCACCTCATAAAAGCTTACATCGAAAAGTTTCACCATCTTTGTGGTCTGATCCGCTTTTCGAATAACAACTCTGTCTCCTGCTGACAACTGTGTACCCGGCTGTCCATCAAAATTCACAATAGCTTCCTCTTCCTGTGCTTTCCGCATCTTAAGCACTTCTATTACAATCTCATCTGCATCGCCAAGAACAATGCTTTTTGATGTCAATGAATGGGGCGAGATGGGTGTAATAATCATGACATTCGTTCTCGGTGATACAATGGGTCCGCCTGCAGACAGATTATATCCAGTAGAACCGGTAGGTGTACTGACGATGACACCATCTGCCTCATAGATATCCATCACTCTTCCATTCACGTAGACACGCAGCCCAATAACACGGGAAAATCCGGCACGGGATACAACAATATCATTTAACGCCACATCCTCAAGAAGTGGTTTTTCATTTCCATGCTTATATACACTACCGCATATATTCATACGTTCTTCCAATTCATAATCGGATGAAAGAAGCCTGTCTAACACCGGATAAATCTGTTCCGGTTCAATCTCTGCTAAGAAACCAAGTGTTCCGAGATTCACACCCACAATGGGAATATTCAGATGTCGTAAATCTCTTCCTACTTTCAGAATGGTACCATCGCCACCAAGGGCAATGACACAGTCAAAGGCTTCTCCATTGTCTATATCCGCCGCATAATTTCCATCCTGTCCGGTAATCCGTTTGGAACTTCCCCCATGTTCTGCAAGATACTTCTCCACCTTTGATGTTAACAATAAATTCTCATCTTTTATGAAATTAGTTGCAATCAAAAAATGCTTCATATTATATCCTCGCTATTTATCCAATGTACCATGAGAAGCTTCCACAATCGCATCCACGTCAAGTTCACTGACTGTATGGTCTGCACTCTTACTAATATGTAACAGATATTCAATATTACCCTCTGGTCCCTTAATGGGAGAAAACTCCAGATTGCACAACAAAAAACCAATGGATTGTGCATATTCCATTACCATATGAATGACTTCCCTGTGGACGTTCTTATCTCTGACAACGCCCTTCTTTCCAACCTTTTCCCTGCCTGCTTCAAACTGCGGCTTGATCAGGCAGACAACCTCTCCATCCTCCGTCAGCAATTCCTTTACCGGGCCTAACACCTTCGTTAGAGAGATAAAGGAAACATCAATGGAAGCAAATGCGATTCTATCCTCAATCTGATCCGGTGTCACATAACGAATATTCGTCTTCTCCATGCACACCACCCGTGGGTCATTCCGAAGTCTCCAATCAAGCTGTCCATGTCCCACATCCACTGCATAGACTTTAACAGCCCCATTTTGCAACATACAGTCTGTAAATCCACCAGTGGAAGAACCTACATCCATACATACCTTACCTTCCAGGGTCACATCAAAATGCTGCATGGCTTTCTCCAGTTTCAATCCACCACGGCTCACATATTTAAGCGTGGAGCCTTTAATCTCAATGGGAATCCGGTCGTCGAAGGTGGAACCTGCCTTATCCTCCCGCTGTCCATCCACAAATACAATTCCCGACATGATAATAGCCTTTGCCTTCTCCCTTGATGCTGCCAGTCCTCTGTTTACCAATAATACATCCAATCGTTCTTTCATGTTATCCTCATTTCCAATCTGTCATCTGTCCCAATACGAACGAACTACTTCTGCCACACTGTCTGCGTCTAGTCCTAACATCTTACGCAATTCTCTCACAGAACCATGCTCCACATACATATCTGAGATTGCGATATTATGCACATGAATGCCTTCTATATTTGCATTCATATAAAATGCATCAACCGCCTGACCATATCCACCATTTAACTCATTTTCTTCTAATGTAATGATGGTATCATGATCGTTTGCCAGTTGCAGCAAAAGCTCTTCATCCAAAGGCTTAACAAATCTTGCATTCACAAGGGTTATTTCTCTGCCCTCTTCTTTCAACATATTGTATGCTTTCCCTGCTTCTTCCACTAAGTTTCCCACTGCAACTAAAGCAACTTTGCCCCCTGAAAACAACACTTCACTTTTCCCAAGTTCCATCGGCGCTAAATGATCCTTCAATCCATAATATGCGTCCCCCTTGCTATATTTTATAGCAATCGGTCCATCATATTCCACTGCAAATTCCATTGCTTTCGTAAGTTCATACCGGTTTTTCGGTGCCACCACAATCATATTGGGAATCTGGCTTAAATACGCAATATCAAAAATTCCCTGATGTGTCTCGCCATCCTCCCCTACGAGACCAGAACGGTCAATCGCAAAAATGACATGCAGATTTTGCAAACATACATCATGCAGAATCTGATCATATGCCCTTTGCAGGAAAGAAGAGTAGACTGCTACAACTGGTATCATACCCTCACTGGCCAGTCCTGCCGCAAACGTGACAGCATGCTGTTCTGCAATTCCCACGTCAAAAAATCGTTTCGGATACACATTGCCAAACTTGATAAGTCCCGTACCGGATGCCATTGCCGCTGTAATTGCAACCAGATTTGGGTATGTCTCACCAAGTTCTAACATCTTTCTGGCAAAAACATCCGTATTGCTCATCTTTGTTTTCTTCTCCAATGATTTACCCGTTGCCAGATCAAATGGCTTTACTCCATGAAAATGTCTCGGATATTTTTCCGCAAAATGATATCCCTTTCCCTTCACTGTCTTGACATGGACGACTACAGGCTTACGAAGCTTAATGGCTGACTCAAAAGTATCTACCATTTGCCCAATATTATGTCCGTCAATGGGACCGATATAAGTTATGCCTAAATCTTCAAAAAACATCCCCGGTACTAATAATTCCTTGATACTGTCCTTTCCTCGTTTCACTACCTTCGCAAGTCCCTCACCAATTCCCGGAATATTCATAAGTCCCTTTTCCACACCGGTCTTCACATCATTGTACGTCTGTCCCACACGAATCTTATTCAGATAATTAGACATACCGCCCACATTTTCATCAATTGACATCTCGTTATCATTTAATACAATCATACAACTGCTCTTAAGCCTGGCCAGATTATTCAGAGCTTCATATGTGAGACCACCGGTAAAAGAACCATCTCCGATTACTGCTACAATGGTATTCCGAATCCCCTTGAGCTCACTTGCCTTTGCCATGCCAATTGCAGCAGAAATGGAAGTCGAACTATGCCCCGTCTCAAACACATCCGTCTCACTCTCTTTACGCTTCGGGAAACCACTCATTCCGCCTAACTGCCTTAAATGATCAAACCCTTCCTGTCTTCCGGTCAGAATCTTATGGGTATAACTCTGATGACCCACATCCCAGATAATCTTATCCTCCGGTAGATTCAATACAAGATGGAGTGCCATCGTAAGCTCCACACATCCCAGGTTGGACGCAAGATGCCCACCCGTCTTTGATAAATGTTCCAATAAAAATGTACGAATCTCCTGTGCTAAAGGTTCCCAGTCTTCTATATCATATTGTTTGATATCATTTGGCTCCTTAATATTTTCTAACAATCCCATAACACTACCTCTTTTGTCTCCCGCTGCCTCTAATTCTTTCTATGAATTAAATAAGTGGTAAGTTCTTTTAGAAATGTGCAATCCCCATCCATCTGCTCCAAAATATGAATTGCCTGATTAGAGAGCAACTCCACCTCTCTCTTTGCCTCCTCAATTCCATGAATCGTCACATAGGTTATTTTCCCACTCTCTTCATCACTGTGAATTGGTTTCCCCAGCTCTTCAAAGGTCGCTATCTCATCCAGGATATCATCCTGAATCTGAAATGCCATACCGATGTTATAGGCCACTTCTGCAATCTTCGTAATCTGTTCCTCATCTGCACCTGCCAAAATAGCTCCTATCGTCATGGATGCTTCAATCAAAGCACCTGTCTTATTCTCATATATATATACAAGCTGTTCTTTTGTGAGTCTCGTCCCCGTAAGTTCCACATCTGCGACCTGTCCACCAATCATACCATAAATGCCGGGCTTCAATGCAAGTACTGCTAATGCGCGATCCACAACCCTTCGTTCCTGCAATTCTTTCTTTACAGCCTCAGCATCTTCCATGTTCTCAGCCACTTCCACCTCATTATATGCCTTAGATGCAGTCTCATAAGCATAATTAAGAAGACTGTCTCCTGCAAGAATTGCCATTGCCTCACCATACACCACATGTGCTGTCTTGCGCCCTCTCCGGTAATCATCATTATCCAATGCCGGAAGATCATCATGAATCAGCGAATATGTGTGTATCATTTCCATTGCTGCCATAAACGGTTCAATCACTTTACCGTTTCCCCCAAACAATCGGTAAGTTTCTTCCATTAACATTGGACGAATGCGCTTTCCCCCGGCAGACATGGTATATTCCATGGCATCTGTTACTGTTTTTTGAAAAGTTGCTTCCTTGGGCATATACTGCATAATAATCTGCTCAATCTCTTCTGTTTTCTTTCTAAGTTCCTCATCAAAGCCCATTCTATTCTCCTTCTTCTTCCGATAATGAATCGCCGATCACGATCATTTCCTTTTCAATTCCATTGAGTTCTTTCTTGCAGGATGCTAATAACTTGGCACCTTTCCCATACAACTGTATGGATTCCTGAAGCGGAGTATCTTCCTTTTCTAACTTTGCTATGATCTCCTCTAACTCTTCAAATGCTTTTTCTAATTCAAACTCTTCTTTCTTAGCTGCCATCTCTATTCCTCACTCTTATCTGTAATCTTCGTTACTGTTGCATGGATTCTGCCATCCTGCAGGATAACGGAAATCTTGTCCTTAGGCCTCACCGTCTGTATACTTGCTACCGGACTGCCTTCCTCATTCTCAATATACCCATAACCACCTGTTAACTTTGCTGTGGGACTAAGACCGTCTAATTTTGCCAACAACACTTCAAACTTATGCTGTCTGGCATTATATTGCCTGATAAATGCCGACGGCATCCGGTCAATCATCCGGTCATACCGATGTAACGCCTCCTGATAACGCTTCGTAAGGACTGCTGACATCCGGTCTGCCAACGAATCCATGTAGATATTCTGGTTGCGCAGACGCATCCTTGGAGAAGCCGTGTCTAACTTGGCCTCTAACTTCTGTAAATACAAATGCACTCTTTGTATCTTACTATCCATCAATTGCTGCAGAACATCCGCATACTGTCTTACCTGACTGACTCTCACCATAATATCCGGAATCGCCAGTTCACATGCTGCACTCGGCGTCGGTGCCCGCAAATCCGCTGCATAGTCTGCAATGGTATTATCAATCTCATGTCCGGTTCCTGATATGATTGGTGTCTTTGCATCATAGATGGCTCGGGCTACTATCTCCTCATTAAACGGCCATAAATCCTCAATAGAACCACCACCACGGCCAATAATGATTGTATCCATACCCATAGCATCTAATGTCTGAATTCCTTTGACGATCGTTGCTGCAGCACCATCTCCCTGTACCTTCGCCGGATAGAGATATAACTGCACATAAGGATTCCTTCGTCTTGCCACATTCCGGATATCCTGAATAGCTGCCCCTGTGCTGGCTGTAACAATCCCTACTTTTTGAGGAAATTGCGGAATCTCTTTCTTGTGCTCAAAATCAAACAGACCTTCCTCATAAAGCTTTTGCTTCAAAAGCTCATATGCCTCATATAGATTACCTTGTCCATCTAACACAATCTGTTTCGCATAAACCTGATATCTTCCATCTCTTTCATAAGAAGATATACTACCTGTTACCACAACACTTTGCCCATTCTCCAACGTAAAATCAAGACCACTCATTCTTGCAGAGCGAAACATCACTGCCGCAATACTGCTTCCTTCTTCCTTCAATGTAAAATAGATATGTCCGGAAGTATGATACTTCACATTGGATATCTCCCCCCGTACTTCTATCTTACGCAGAAAAAGATCGTTGTCAAACATTGTCCTAATATATTTATTTACCTGCGAAACCGAATAAATTGTTCCCATTTCCTACTCCAAGCTTTTCTCTGCTTTACCAAGCACAGCATTCACAAATCCTTTTGCTTCCTCATCACAATATTGCTTGCTCAGTTCCACTGCCTCATTGATTGCAACCTTATTCGGAACATCCTCTTCATAGATCATCTCATATATCGCAATTCGCATAATCGCAATCTCAGCTTTACCTATTCTGGATAGATTCCATCCTTCACAATTTGCTGCAATCTTCTCATCAAGCTCTGCCACATGTTCTATAATTGACTGTGCTTTATCATGTATATATTGTATATTATCTTCACTTTTTCCCTGTAATTCCTCTAATGCATAGGAAATCTGTTCTTCCATTCCTTCTTCTCCTGCAAAAGGAATGCGAAAAATAATTTTAAACAGTTCTTCCCGTATCTGACTTCTTAACATATTCAATCCTCTTATAAATACTATTATTACACAATTGTTCATCTAACATTCGAAAGGCTGCCTCGAAAGCCTCTTGCAAGGTCTACGAAACAGCCCTTTGTTCATGCCTTATTATGCTTTTTCCTCTTTTGCAATTGCAACACCGGCAATCCGAACTCTAACCTGTGACACGGTCAGACCGGTCATTGTCTCGATTGCCTGCTTCACTTTCTCCTGAACCTTTGAAGATACATCAATGACACTATAACCATATTTTAACTCAATGGATAAATCGACTTTGACATCCTCCGGAGAAACGGAAACCTTAACTCCCTTTGAAAGATTCTTCATTCCTAACTTGCTAACTAACTCATTGGTAATATTGCCATACATCTTTGCGACACCTTCTACCTCCGTTGCTGCAAGTCCTGCAATGATTGCAATGACATCATCTGCAATCTGAATATCTCCAAGAACGCCTGCTTCTTTGAAGCTGTAGCTTCCATTCTGTGATTCTGCTGCCATACTGATTCCTCCTTTGCCAAACTTCTACTCATATGTAATATAGTATACCAAACATTCCATACTTTTTGCAATGTTTTTCGCATATTTTATGAAGCAGTTGTTGTGATCACTATCTGCTTTAGGGAACAGCCTGTTTTCCGGGTAATAATATCTTCAATCTGTGTCCTTTCCTTATCTGATAATTTTTCTGCTGATACGGTAACATCTACACTGTCATCCGAAATGCTGACAATGGAATTAGCAAAGCCTTTTGCTGCAAGCTGTGTTTCCGCAGCATTTTCCTTTTCCATACGTTCCGTCATGGACAACATCTGCGAAATTGCATCTTTTTTGGCATCTTCAGAAAGACTTTCGTTATTGACAATCTCTAATAACATCTCCTTTGCCTTCGAGCGTGTCTGCTCCCTATTCAATTTTGCCTGGGATAACGTAACAGATCCACTTGTTAATACCGCTTCTCCCACCGAATCTGAATCAATGGGATCCCCATTTTTATCTACACTGGCATCCGCTGTATCTTCACCGGTATCATCCGATTCCTTTGCATCCGTTGTGTCAACCACATTTTCATCTTCATCTACCGTTTCTCCTGCAGTCTCTTTTACATTTCCTTCTTCTGTTTCACTGCTTATAGTTTCTCCATTTTCTTCTGTATCAATCGCATATTCCTCACCGGTAACAGAGTCTTCTACTTCTGCACTCACTGCCGCATCATCCTGATTACCGGTTGCACCCTCATTTTCCATATCTTCGACAGATGTGTTAAGTACCTGTTTATCACTTGTAAAGTTCAGATATCCCGCCACTGCAATCATAATAGCAAGCGCCGTAATAATCACCTGATTTTTTTTCAAAATTTTCTTCATAGAATCCCTCTCTTATACTTATTTGGATTTACATACCACTATTTTATGGGCATCAATGGAAAATAATGCCTGAACCGCCTCCTTGATCTGAAGAGAAAGCCCAGAGTCTCCGCCTCCTTCACATACCACCACCACACCTTCAATATCCGGATACATCTCCCGAATGATTATGGGCTCCGTATCCCCCTCTTTTTCTACTAATACGGTCTCCTGATGATTGGCTATCTGCTCTTTTGTTATCTCTTTCTTCTCCTCCTTACTTGTTTCTTTCTCACTCTCATAGGGCTGATTCTTGTCTAATATCTTCTCTCCGTTATCCTTAAGAGTAATCATCACATCAACTTCCCCTGCGCCCTCCATACCTTCAATGGTTTGTTCTAGCTTATTCTCTAACCATGTAATATATGCATCTTTTTCTGTGTTTTTCATCTCCTGTTCTTTTTCATCAGACGTGGTTTGTTTCTTATCTGTCCCTTTTTCCCCGGAAAATGTAGACACCGGTGTTGCAATCAATAGAAGAAATATGCCCAGCAAAAAACAAATCAGAACTTTCTCCCTTTTGTCTTCGCTTATTTTTACATCCTTTATCATTTGTATGATACCCTCAAATATTGTCTGTTCTTTTTCTATTTTCTCTTCGTCTTTTTCTACATCCTTACCAGTTTCCTTCATATTGAACACAAACCTCCTCTCCAAACATTTCTCTGATATATTGTTCTGGTACCTCTACATTGTTCACCGCATCCGAAAAAGATATGGAAACCTTACTGACACTTCCATCCTCTTCCACCTGAACTTCTATTTTATCAACAGGATATCCGCTTGCTGATAATGCAGCTTTTACCTGCATTGCCACTGCCTCCTCATATAGCTGCAGGTTATCTCCACTTATTTCATCCGGAGATCCTGACACAGCAAAGAAATCCCTGATATAAGATATATAGGTATCCTCATCAATCTGCATGAGTTCCATCACCGGATGCAGCATCACCAGAATGAACAGCAGACCCACAACCAACCCGATATGCTTGGCATAAGACTTGTTGGGACAAAGCATCAATATAACCGATGATACAATCCCAAACAGAAGGCCACTCTTTACCCACTGAAGAATCCACTCCATGTGCCATCTCTCCTTTCTCCCTATGCACTCATAGGGGATTGCGAAACTCTTTATTGTGAAATGTATACTTTTTAAAACACATTGGATTTCTTAAAATGCTACAGGACGATGTTTCTATATTTTTTCTGCGCTGTTTTCGCCCTCTAAGAAATTCTACTGCTTTGCGGCTGGCGGCTTTGATTACGCATGCCTCCTATAAACTCAAGCGCGGCAAG